>NC_016751.1:1200000-1800000 GCF_000255135.1 Marinitoga piezophila KA3 | reverse complement strand
GAAAGCCTTCTGAATATATAAAAGATATTTTTGGAATGGAATTACCTCGTATTCCGTTATTGTTAAAGTTAATATCAACCACTCAATGGCTTTCAATTCAGGTTCATCCAGATGATGATATTGCAAGAAACGCTGAAAATGAACCATGGGGAAAGACTGAAGCATGGTATTTTTTAAATGAAAAGAATGAAATTTTTATTTCTAATGATGTTGAGAAAAATAAAAAAGCTATTGAATCTGAAAATTGGGATGAAGTTTTTAAACCAACTATACTTAATAAAAATGATTTATTATTTATTCCAGCAGGAGTTGTTCATACACTTGGTCCAGATTCAAAATTGCTTGAAATTCAACAAACTTCAAATCTTACATATAGATTATATGATTGGGGAAGGCCAAGGGAAATTCATGTTGAAAAAGGTAAAAATGCTTTGAAGAATTGTCCATTTGTAATTGCTAATTCACCAAAAGAATTTAAAACGCAATATTTTACTATATTTGAAAAAGATAATGGTGAAACTATTAAAGGACCTGGAATTTTTGTGGAATTTGAAACATATGAAACATTTATAATTCCTTTTAATTTAGAATATACAACAAAAAAGAAAGGACTATTCTTTACATTATGAATATAGAAAAGATCAAAAATATTTATAAAGATTATAAACCAGATTTGATTTCTGAATTTAAACGATTTGCTGTAACAATACCTCTTGTGGAAATAGATAATGAGGTAAATATTGTTTTTGAAATTCGTGCAGATCATTTACCTCAACCTCGCGAGGTAAGTTTGCCAGGAGGCGCTGTTGAAAAAGGTGAAGAAATATATGATGCTGCTTTAAGAGAATTAAATGAAGAATTGGGGATTAAAAAAGAAAAAGTACGATTAATCTCTCAACTTGATTATTTCACAACACCTTTTAATTTTGTTATATATCCATTTCTTATAGAAATTAAAGATTTTGATATTTCTGATATTCGACCTAATGAAGAAGTGAAAGAGTACTTTTTTGTTCCTTTAAAATTTTTCTTAAATAATGAACCATTGAAGTATAAGGTAAATATAAAAATGGAACCACCAGAAGATTATCCTTATCATTTAATTCCAAATGGCAAGAATTATAATTGGAGAAAGGGATATTATAAAACACTTTTTTATCTTTACGAAAACAAAATTATATGGGGATTAACAGCAAGAATTATAGATGATTTTAAAAATACATTGAAAATTTTTTCATTAACATTTTGATTATGAAAAAAGATATGTTATAATTTTAAAATGTGTGAGTTTTTATACAGGGGGGCACCTAACATGGACTGCGAAAACGATATTTTATCAAATTTTGAATTAATGGCAGAACTTTCTTCACAATTAACCGGTGAAGAAAATGAAAAGGAATTTATGAAAAAATTATTGTCTGTTGCTATTAAAAGTATTCCTGAAGCAGAAGCTGGTACAATCTGGCTTATAGACAATACATTATATAAGGCTGTAGTTGGCTATAATTATGATGATGACATTGTTGAAAAACTTATAGTTCCTCTTGAGGATTCATATATTTACAAATATATAGATGTTCAGGATATTATAGAAATTGATGCTTTTAAAGAATTTAAGAATCCATCGAGGATTTTCCATGAAAATGTAAAACAGTTACATGAAAAACATGAAAATATGATTACCCTTGCTTATCCTTTAAAGGTTGGAGATGAAATTAAAGGGCATATATATGTTGATAATTTCAGACTTAAAAAGTTCAGTGAAACTGCTAAAAAATCTTTAAAAATATTTGGAAGTTTTGCCTCAACGTTTTTAACTTTAAAATCTCTTCGTGATGAGGAAAAGAAAGCAAATGAAATGAACAGTGTATATTTAAGTTTTATTACACATGAGGTTAGAACACCTTTAACTGCTATTTTAGGGTATTCTGAAAGTATTTTAAGGGGAAAGGATAATTTAACAACAGAAGAAATTTTCGATCTTGTAAAACGTATTTATCTCAGCTCAAAACATATGAACTCCCTTATTTCTGATTTATCAACCTTTAATAAATTAAATAGAGAAGAAGAAATGAACTTTACTGAGGTTCATTTGAAATTTCTTGTTTATGAGTCAATATCTATTGTTGAGCCACAACTTTCACCAGAAGTGGAATTAAATATTAAATTTGAAAATAATATCCCTGAGATGATAGAAACCGATCCATTAAAGATGAAGCAAATACTTGTAAATATCGTTGGAAATGCTATAAAATATACTGACGAGGGATATGTAAATGTTCATATTTCATTTGATAATAAAACAAAAGAGTTTGTTATTATGGTAAAAGATACAGGTCCTGGAATTCCAGAAGACAAACTTAATGATATATTTAAACCATTTGTTAGATTGGCTAAAAATAAGCCAGGTAGTGGTTTAGGTCTGGCAATTGTAAAACGTTTAATCGAAAAATTAATGGGAAGGATTCATGTTGAATCTGAAGTTGGAAAAGGTACAACTATTGAATTGAGATTTCCACAAAAAATAACAGCTGAGGTTTAAATACCTCAGCTGTTTTTTATTTATTATGCTTTTTTATCAAGAGCAAGTTTTTCTTCGTTATCTGCATATCTTCTCATACGTGTTTCATAATTATATATACCTCTTTTTGCTGGATATTTTTCTGCATATCCCTTTTCATACCATAACTTATCCGCATATTCTTTCCAGCCTTCTGCAAGTTTATCAAGTTCTGGTGCCAATTCTGTTATGACTTTTTCGCTTCCTGAATGCTGTGGAATTGCATTGAATTTCTTTACCATTGATCTTAATACTCGTGGATTGTCTATAATTGGACATGGTCTAAAGAGATTGTTTGAATATGGTATTGTTCTCTTATATGCTTCAAAGAATGGTGATTTTAATATTTCTATAATGCTCTTTTCTCTAATGCTATCTACTGCAAATTGCTGGAATACACATGGTTCTACATAACCTTTTGCATTAATATGCAAATATTTTGAACCAGCTGCTAAACAACCATGAGTTAAGAATCCGTGATTCCAGAAGTCTGCAACAAATGCAAAGTCTCCATTAAGTCTCTTTTCTTCTGTTATAAGGAATCTTTCATATCTCTGTTCTGGTGTAGGAACAAGATCCATTGTTGGATCCATTCCAACAGGCATAAACTGGAATATCCATGCATATGCAACATTGTGCTCTTTTAAGAAGTTCCAGAATTCATCGCTTGTTATTAGGTCATGATTCTTTCTTGTTGCAGTAATTGAAGCTCCATATATTACTCCATGTTTGGTTAATAATTCCCATGCATTTAATACTTTTTTGAATACACCTTTTCCTCTTCTCCAATCTGTCATTTCTTCAAAGCCTTCAACAGATACGGATAATGTTGCATTTCCAAGTTCTGCAAGTCTTTTTGCTTTTTCTTCATCTATTAATGTACCGTTTGTATAAATCATGAAATATGAGTCATTAAATTCTTCAAGAACATCGAATAAGTAAGGATAAATAAATGGTTCACCGCCGGTGATTATGAAGAAGTATATTCCAAGATCATTAAATTGTCTTATTACGCTAAATATTTCTTCCTTTGAAAGTTGATATTTATGACCATAAAGTCCTGCATAACATCCCACACATCTTAAATTACATGCATATGTTGGACTTATAACAGCAAGTTTTGGAAGAACAACTTCATATTCATGCATTTTTTCCTGCCTTACCTTTTCACCAACTGCAAATTCATTGATAATAAGATTGTTTATTATCTTTTCTACAACTTTTGGACTGGCTTTTTTGAATAACTCTGACCATTTTACAAGCATTGGATCTTTTCTTTCAGCGCCTTCGGCAAGTTTCCTTAAACCGCTTTTTGTTGGTTCTTTTGCAAATTTTTCCAGTGTTCTCAATAATTTTGCAAGATCTTCAACCTCTGAGTTTCTAACAACATTTGTTACCAATTTTGAAGCCTGTTTCATCATCATGTTTTTCATATTATCAAGGATTTTCATAAAATCCCTCCTTTATGAAATTATTTTTCCTATTATATATTCAAAAGCTTCACATAATTCCCCTTCTTTAAACTCAACTCCAACAGATTTATATATACTTATACCATCAAACATAGCCTGTAAAACAACTGCAGCGGTTTTTGACGGCACAAATTCTTCCCACATTTCAAATAGTTGAGAATAATATTCATGAAATAAATTGGTTAATTCTTTAGCTCTATTTTTATTATGTATAGAATTAATTAATATCTCAAATAATCTTAATAAATCATCTGATGGAAATTCTTTTAATACTTTCACATATAATTTTATTACTGCACGTGCTTTTTCTTCTTTTGAAGTATTTTCAGGAATCATAATTTCAAGTGATTTTTTTAACCTTTCAACAAGTATGGAAAATGCCGTTATTATTAATGAATCTTTGCTATCAAAATATAGATATAATGTTCCTTTTGATACTCCAGCCTCTTTTGCTACTTCATCCATGGTAAAACTGGACAATCCCTTTTTTATTATTAAATTAAGTGCTTTTTCTGCTATGCTTTTTCTTTTAGCTTCTTTATAATTTTCTTTACGGTCATTATTCATATTACCACCTCATACATGACTGACTGTTCGGTCAATATTATTATAATACTTTTTTCATTTTGTTTCAATTATGACATAAAAAGTCATAAAACTGAACGGTCAATTTACTATTACCTTAAAAACAGAGTTATTCAATATTTTATCTAATAAAAAAATGACTGACTGGACAGTCAAATATTTCAAGAAAAATTAACCTTTATGTTTCTAAAAATTATTAATTTATACAGTTTTTTAGTAATTGATGAGTATAATAAAATTGTAAGTTAATACAGTAACCCGCCGGGGGAGCTGCTGATACCGCAGCTGAGATTAAGGTGGAAGCCTTAGACCCCAGCACCTGATCCGGGTAATACCGGCGTAGGGAGTGCGGTAAAAAGGATAATTCAATCACGCCTTCCATGCCGGAAGGCGTTTTTTCTTTTAAAAATTATAATTTATTATTTGGAGGTGAGTGCATGAAAAAGGGTATTGTTTTTTTAAGTGTTTTATTATTATCTTCTTTGCTATTTGCAAAAACTCTAACTGTTTATGTTTATGACAGTTTGGACTGGATTAAGAAAGGGGTTATTCAGAAATTTGAAAATATGTATAACGTAGATGTAAATGTTGTTGTTCTTGGAGACGGGGGAACTTTGCTTTCACGACTTAAACTTGAAAAGAAAAATCCAAAGGCTGATGTAGTTATTGGTCTTGATCAGTCGCTTTCTGTGTTGGCCATTAATGAAGATCTGGTAATTCCATATAAACCTTTAAATATTTCAAAGATAAAAGATGACTTAATCTATGATAAAAGTTATCATTTAATTCCATATGATTATGGTGCAATTGCTATTGTTTATGATCCAGAAAAATTAAAATCCGTTCCTAAAAGTTTTGAAGATTTAACAAAGTTAAAAAAGAAATTGATTATTCAGGATCCACGAACTTCCAGTACAGGTCAGGCATTTTTGTTATGGACAATAGCAGTATATAAAGATCAATGGAAAGATTTCTGGAAAAGGTTAAAACCAGCAATATTAACAGTTACACCAGGTTGGGGAGAAGCCTTTGCAAAATTTGAAGCTGGTGAAGCGCCTATGATGGTAAGTTATGCTACAGATGGCGCTTATTCATATTATTATTATAAGAGCACCAAGTATAAAGCTTTTATTCCTCAAGAGGGAGCTTATATTCAAATAGAAGGCGCTGGTATTGTAAAAGGAACAAAGAATCCTGAGCTTGCAAAAAGATTTATTGAATTCTTATTGTTTGATGATTTTCAAAAAGAAGTGCCTTTAAATCAATGGATGTTCCCGGTAACTAACGTAAAACTTCCTGAAGCATTTAAGTATGCTCTTGTTCCTGAAAAGGTTTTAACAATAGATTCAGAAGAATTGAACAAGAATCTTGAAAATTGGTTAGATGAATGGGAAGAAATTATGTATTAATTACAAAAAAGGCTCGGAAAAATCCGAGCCTTTTTTATTATCTATTATGATGCTGCGCTTTCGCTTTCATCTGTTTTTGTATCTTCTGTTGGATATGTTGGTAATTCGAATATTGAGATTTCTGATTCTAAGAATGCTTTTAATCCTGTTCCAGCTGGAATTGGCTGTCCAACTATAACATTTTCTTTTAATCCCAATAAGTAGTCTTCTCTTCCTTCTAATGCTGCTTCTGTTAATACCTGAACTGTTTGCTGGAATGATGCTGCACCTAACCAACCTTCTCTTTCAAGAGATGATTTTGTTATTCTTAAAAGTTTTCTTTCGTATCTTGCTGGTTCTTTTGGCGCAATTAATAATGTTTCTTTTTCTCCAACAAGCCTAATTTCTTCATCTTCATTTTCGAGTAATTGAGGTTCTGATTTGAATACTTCAATTTCTTTTATTCCAGCTGCAATTATTCTATTTAATAATTCTTCTGTTACTGTATCTCCTATTTCTCCTATTGTTTCATTCTCTTCATCAACTTTTACAATGATTTTTTCTGCTAATTTTTTACCTATTGCCATTTCTCTGTTTTCTTCAACCTTTTTATTTGCTTCATAGATTTGTTTGTTTACCTTTTCAACTGTTTTGAGGTTTACAAGGTCTTTTGGCATAAAGTCTGTATCTCCAGCATATGTTATTTCAACTTTGTTGAACATTTGTTTGATTATTATTTCAAAGTGTTTATCGTGAATTTCAACACCCTGTTCAGCATATATCTTTTTAATTTCTTTTAATAGGTAATCAAAGGTTACTTCCGCACCAAGCTCTTCAAGTAATCTTCTTGGTTTTATATTACCTGAAGTTAATCTGTAGCCAGGTTCAACCTTGTCACCTTCATTTACTGTTGGTTTAACCTTAGGATCTGCTATATATGTATATAGTTCTCCTTTTAGATCTTCAACAATAATTACAAGTCTTCCTTTTTCATCTCTGTTCACTTTTCTTACTATACCTTTTACTGTTGAGAATTCTGCTTCAGGACCTTTTAAGTTCTTTCTTGCTTCAAATAATTCTTCTGCTCTTGGAAGACCCTGAGTAATATCACCTGCTGTAGCAATACCCCCTGTATGGAATGTTCTCATTGTAAGCTGTGTTCCAGGTTCACCTATAGACTGTGCTGCTATGATACCTACAGATTCACCTATATTTACTATTTTGTGGTTTGAAAGATCCATACCATAACATTTAGCACAAACACCATGTTCTGCCTCACAGGTTAAGATTGATCTTACATAGATTGAAGGTCTTACCTCTATTGTTTCTATATTATATCTTTCTAATTTTCTTGCTGTATCAGCATCAATTTTTTCCTGATAATTTGCAAGTGTGATAATCTTTCCGTTTTCATCTTCAACTTTAATTGCATCACCTACATGAACGAAATTAACTACTTTATATTCTTTTACATCAACTTCTTTTATATTATGCTGTTTTAATGAAACTATTATATCATTGTCTATTACTGTTCCTTTTGCATATAATAATTCTCCATCAACAAGGACATCACTATTGAGAATATTGTATAAGTAAAGATTGATTTTATCTACGCTTAATTTTTCATGTACTTCATAAACAGGAATTGTTGATCTGTAATTTGCAAGGAATTCTGCATCTTCTTCATCTAACATTACATCTTTTACATATTTCTTTCCTGTTGTTGGATTTACAATTATTTCATCTGTTACAGGGTCTACAACATCTGATGCAAGTACTCTACCAAAGAGATAATCTGCAAGTTTTTCTATTCTCAATCCGTCTGCTATTAATTCTCTTGCTTCTATACCCTTTGATGTTCCACAATCTGGTTCTGTTACTGTAATTGATTGTGCAACGTCTACAAGTCTTCTTGTAAGGTAACCTGCTGTAGATGTTCTTAATGCTGTATCTGCAGAACCTTTTCTAGCTCCGTGTGTTGAAATAAAGAATTCAAGTTCAGAAAGACCATTTCTAAAGTTTGATTTAATAGGTAACTCAATAACTTTACCTGATGGATCAGCCATAAGACCCCTCATACCTGCAAGCTGTTTTAACTGGTCAATGTTACCCCTTGCACCGGAGTCAACCATCATCCATACAGGATTAAATGGATATTTTCTAAATTCTTTACTTGTTACTTCTGTAACGTCCGCTATTGTCTTTTCCCAGACTTTAACTACTTCTTTATATCTTTGATCATCTGTAAGGTAACCTTCTTCATAATACTTTTCAATTTCCATAACTATTTGTTCTGACTTTTTGATAATTTCTATTCTTTCTTTTGGTTCTACTATATCCCTTACAGATATTGTTAATCCTGATAATGTTGCATAGTGGAATCCTAAGAATTTAATATCATCAAGCAAGTCTGCTGTTCTGTCAATTCCATGGTATTTAAATGTATCGAATATAAGATTTTTGATTTCTTTTTTCTTGTATATTTTGTTGAAATCTGGATTAAATCTTCCAATTGGTTCTGGCAATATTTCCTTGAAGATCAATCTTCCAACTGTTGTCTTGATTAATTTTCCGTCAAGATACAATCCAATTGGTTCATGGAGTATGAGTGTTGGTTTTTCCCATCTCAATTCATTATCTTCAACAACTATTTCATTTTTTATTACCTTTTCATATTCATGAACGTATAATGCGTGTAATTCATCATTAAATAAATATTTTATTGTGTCTTTATTTTCAAAGTCTTTTATATTTGAAGGTAATTTTCTTGATTCAAAGTATTTTGGATCAACTGTTGTAAGGTAATATGCACCAGCTATCATATCTTTACCTGGCATGGATATTGGTTTTCCATTTGCAGGTGATATGATATTGTATCTTGATAACATCAAGAATTTAGCTTCAGCTTGAGCTATATTTGAAAGCGGTACGTGTACAGCCATCTGGTCTCCGTCAAAGTCTGCGTTAAATGGAGGACATACCAATGGATGTAACTGTATTGAATTACCTTCAATTAATCTTGGGATAAATGCCTGAATTGAAATTCTATGCAATGTAGGTGCCCTGTTTAATAATACAGGATGACCTTTTATTACTTCTTCAAGCATTTCCCATGCTTCTGGCATTTCCTTTTCAATAATTGTTTTCTTTAATTTTCTTGCGTTTTTACTTGATGCATTTGAATCTTTAAGTAATTTATTGAGAACAAACGGCTTGAATAATTCCATTGCCATTTTCTTTGGAAGACCACATTCATGGATTTTTAATTCAGGACCAACAACAATAACAGCCCTTCCTGAGTAATCCACACGTTTTCCAAGAAGATTTCTTCTGAATCTTCCTTTTTTACCTTTAATTAAATCTGTCAATGATCTTAAAGGCCTTCCACTTCTATCTGTCATAGCTTTTCCAACACGGCCATTGTAGATTAATGAATCTACTGCCTGCTGGAGAATTCTCTTTTCATTTCTAACAATTATTTCTGGTGCTTCTATTTCAAATAATTTTTGTAATCTGTTATTTCTATTGATAACTCTTCTGTATAAGTCGTTTAAGTCTGTAGCTGCAAATCTTCCACCATCTATTTGAATTAATGGTCTGATATCTGGCGGAACTACTGGCAATGCTTCTATAATCATCCATTCAGGTTTATTACCTGATTTTAAGAAGTCTTTTACAACCTTTAATCTTTTTAATAATTTTAAAGCTTTTGCGCTTTTCTTGTCTAATTTTGATAACTCTGATTCAAGCTGAATCTTTAATTCATGTAAATCTAAACTTCTAAGAAGCTTCTTTATTGCTTCTCCACCATAATCAGCTGTTATTCTGTCATGATATAACTCTTTATATGCTTCATATTCTTCCTGTAATAATGTGCTACCTATACCTTTTCCAATTTCTTCCTGAATTTCAGGATCAATTTCTGTAATTACAAGTATAGGTGTATCTCTTTCTATATCTCTTTCTATTTCTATTGCTGATGGATAGAATTGTTCAAATATTAAATATTCGCTTGCTGTTAATATTTCTTCTTCATATAAGAATGTATCTGCAAGTTGTGTTCCTTCTTCTACTTCTTCACCATCTTCTACGTATAATGTTGCACCTTCAAAGATTGGCCATTTTTCTTCTACACCGTTTTCATCTTTTATTTTAACCCATGTGATTTCATGTTTTGTCTGTGTAAGTTCTGTTTCAATGCTTACTACCCCGGATCTTTTAGCAACAGGTTTTTCTTTTACATGTAATACTTTTACTGCCTGTTCAACATCAAAATCCATTTTTTCTTTAAATATTTCATACTCTGTATTATGGAGAAGATCTCCATAATCGAACATATCTGTGTCTTTTGGATCTGTAATAAGCCATATTTTTTCTACTACCCTTTTTGATCCGTAGTAGATTATGTTTTCCAATTCTTTTACAGGTATATTTAATAATATTGATAAAATAGATGGAGATGATTTTAAGAACCAGATATGTACTACAGGGGCAGCTAATTCAATATGCCCCATTTTTCTTCTTCTGGCTTCTTTTGACTCTACTCTAACTCCACACTTTTCACATACTGTACCTTCATACTTTTTACCTTTATATCTTCCACAGTTACATTCGTAATCCTTTACAGGACCAAATATTTTTTCACAGAAAAGTCCATCTCTTTCTGGTTTAAATGTTCTGTGATTAATAGTTTCTGGTTTTTTTACTTCACCAAATGACCATTCTCTAATTCTTTCTGGTGAAGCTATACCTACCTTTATTTTTGCGATTTTCCTTTTGAAAGAAGAAGTCATTTTACCCATGCTTTACCCTCCTTGAGGGGATTTTATAATTTGTCAACATCTAATTCGTTACCGTCCTCATCATACAAACGAACATCGAGCATTAATCCCTGTAATTCCTTTACAAGAACTTTGAAACTTTCTGGAATTCCAGGATCAGGTAAATTCTTACCATTTAAGATTGCTTTATATACTTCATTTCTTCCTTTAATATCATCTGATTTGTATGTAAGCATTTCTGTTAATGTATGTGCTGCACCATATGCTTCCAAAGCCCAAACTTCCATTTCACCAAATCTCTGACCACCAAAGTGAGCTTTACCTCCAAGTGGTTGCTGGTGAATTAATGAATATGGACCTGTAGAACGTGCGTGCATTTTATCTTTCGCAATATGCACAAGTCTTAACATGTACATATATCCTATTGCAATAGGATAATCAAATGGTTCTCCTGTTCTTCCATCTCTTAATACGATCTTTCCACTTTCTGTTTTTGGATCGTCACCAAGATCAAGACCATATTCTTTACGAACTGCATCTAATTCGTCCATTCTGTTGTTTTTTCTTGCTTTATATAATTCTTCCATTATTTCATATTCTTTTGCACCATCAAATATTGGTGTTGCAAAATGTCTTCCTGTTAATTTTGCTAACCAACCAAGGTGCATTTCTAAAACCTGCCCAAGGTTCATACGTGATGGAACCCCTAAAGGACTAAGGATCATTTCAATTGGCTTTCCATTTGGCAGGAATGGCATATCTTCTTTTCTCAAGATGTTTGAAACAACACCCTTATTACCGTGACGCCCTGCCAATTTATCTCCAACATTTAATGTTTTCTTTGAAGCTATATAAACTTTTACGTATTGATTTACACCTGTTTCTAAATCTGGAATATCTTTTCTTGTATATACTTTAACATCAATAACTCTACCTTCAATTCCATGAGGTACTGTTAATGATGTATCTTTTACATCCTTACCTCTATCTCCAAAAACGGATCTTATGAGTTTTTCTTCTGGTGATGTTTCTGATTCTCCTCTTGGTGTAACTTTACCAACAAGTATATCACCTGAAGTTACATATGCACCAACTCTTACAATACCGTTTTCATCGAGGTTTCTTAATGACTCTTTCTTTACGTTAGGAATATCTGCTGTAATTTCTTCTGGACCAAGTTGTGTATCCATTGCTTTTGTTTCATATACTTCTATATGTAATGATGTAAATGTATCCCTTTCAAGTAGTTCTTCATTAACAAGGATAGCATCTTCGAAGTTGTATCCTTCCCATGGCATAAATGCTACAAGAACATTTTTACCAAGTGCTAATTCTCCCATATCTATTGCAGGACCATCTGCAATTGGATCTCCTTTTTCTACAACTTCACCCATTTCAACAATTGGTCTTTGATTTACTGTTGTATCCTGGTTTGATCTTATGAATTTCCATAATGTATATTTGTCCTGAACTGGATTTCCATTTTTATCTAATATTTCATTTCCTTCTTCATCTATTCTATTTATTATTATTGTTTTAGCATCTACGTATGAAACCTTTCCTCTATGTTTTGCCTTAATTACATAACCTGAATCCCTTGCTGCTAACCATTCAACACCTGTCCCAACAAATGGTGCTTCTGTAATCATTAAAGGTACTGCCTGTCTCTGCATGTTTGAACCCATCAACGCACGGTTAGCATCATCGTGTTCAAGGAATGGTATTAATGATGTTGAAACAGATACAATCTGTTTTGGAGTTACTGCTATAAATTCTACATCTTCTCTATGAACATATGTAACTTTACCGGCATGCCTAATTTCAACATATTCAGCTTTAATCATTCCATTTTCATCTATTTCAACAGATGCAGGAGCAATTATTTTTTCTTCTTCCTGATCTGCAGTTAACCAATATACTCCTTTATCATATAAAACCTTACCATCTTTTACTTTATAATATGGTGTTTCAAGGAATCCAAATTCATCAACCCTTGAAAGAATTGCCAATGAAGTAATTAAACCGATATTGGCACCTTCTGGTGTTTCAATAGGACACATTCTTCCATAATGTGAATGGTGAACGTCCCTAACTTCAAACTTTGCATGTTCTCTCTTTAAACCGCCCGGACCTATTGCTGATAATCTTCTTTTATGTGTTAATTCAGAAAGGGGATTTACCTGGTCCATAAACTGCGATAACTGACTTGTTGCAAAGAATTGATTTATTGTTGTCATAATAGCTCTTGAATTAACGAGAGTATTTGGATTTAATTTTTGTATATTTTGAACTATACTTAATTTTTCATTCAACACAGGAAGCATTTTTGAGAATGATCTTTCAAATTCAATTTGCATTAATTCCCCAACTGATCTTACACGTTTATTACCAAGATGATCTCTTGTATCAAGGAGTTCCGGGTTATTTTTCATTTCAAGTAAATGTCTTGATGCAAGAATTAAGTCGAGTTTTGTTAATGTTTTTTCATCTTTATGAGGATATTCTACATCTTCACTTTTATCTATATCTTTTCCCTCTACTTCTATTAAATATTTCCTGTATACATCGCCCATTCTGTTGACGATTTTCTTTCTACCAATTAATGAGAAATCGAATGTATTAGGATTAAAGTAGAGATTATTTATGTAATCTGTAGCTATATTAACTCTTGGAATTTCACCAGGTCTGAGTTTTTTGAATAATTCTTTATAAGCTTCTTCAGGAGTTAATAAATTTCCATCTGATTCATATGATTTTTTAAACATTTCAAGTGTATTTTGCGCTACAATATGTGCAACTTTTATTTCTGTTACATTTAAATCTAAGAGCATTTCAACTATTTTTTCTGTTAATTTTACTCCTCTAAATGTTTTTGTTTCTTTGTATAATTCTGAGCCTTCTGGAACTTTTATGTCTGAAAGGATTGTTACGCCTCTTTCAATATATTCTGTTAGATCATAATTTAAACTAATTGTTTCTGGATAGAGATCTAACAAAGCTAAATCTGAGTCGTAACCCAAAGCCCTTAAGAATAGGAAGTAATTGAATTTTCTTTTTCTATCGATTCTAATTTGTAAGAAATCTTTACCTGGATTTGGATTGTATATTATTTCAAGCCATGCCCCTTTTACAGGAAGGAAATGAGCTACAAAATGTGGTCTTGTTTGTTTCACGCTTTTTTGTTCTTCACTAACAAAGTATACACCAGGCGATCTAACAAGCTGGTTAACTACTACCCTCTCCGCACCATTGATAATAAAGGTGCTTCTATCTGTAATCTTTGGAATATTCCCAAAAAATAACGAATCACTGGGTTCAATGATTTCCCCAGTACTGTGATCTGTTATTCTTATTTTTGCTTTTAGAGGAACTACGTAAGAAAGTCCTTTTTCCTTACATTCCATTTCCTCAAAAAGCGGATCTTCAATCCATACATCTGTAAATTCAAGCGAGATTTTTGCTTTTCTCTTCCCTTTTAATTCAACGGTAATTGGTGCATATTTATCAAGCACCTCTTTAACTCCATGTTTAATAAACCATTCATAGGAGTTAAGCTGAATCTCCAACAAATCATGATAAAGGTTTAAATCTTCCTTTACCTTACCAAAAAAATGCCTTTCTCTTTTACCCACTTTTAACACCCGGGTGTTCACAAAGAATCACCTCGTCTTCCTGAAATTTTATTAGCAAAACAATACCGCATCAGACGTTAGTCTGATGCGGAACAATTATATCATATAAAAGTTTATTTTTCTTTAAGAAATTACTTCAATTCTACTTCTGCGCCAGCTTCTTCTAATTTTTTCTTTAATTCTTCTGCTTCGTCTTTTGAAGCTCCTTCTTTAACTACTGCGTCTGGTGTTCCTGCTTTTTCTACTAAGTCTTTTGCTTCTTTAAGACCTAATCCTGTAATTTCTCTAACTACTTTAATTACGTTTATTTTCTTTGCACCGAAGCTCTTTAATACAACATCAAATGAATCTTTTTCTTCTGCTGCTGGAGCTGCTCCACCTGCTACTGGTGCTGCTGCAACTGCAACTGGTGCTGCTGCTGATACTCCAAATTCATCTTCTAATGCCTTTACTAATTCTGCTAATTCTGCTACTGTCATTTCTTTAATTGCTTGAATTAATTCTTCTCTTGTCATTCCAAAACACCTCCTGAAAATATTTAAATTATTGTTTTTCTTTTTCTTCTTTAATAGCGTTTAAAGCATATACGAACTTTCTCAAGATACCGCTTAATGCACCAACCAAACCTGAAATAGGAGCATTTAAGCCACCAACAAGCATAGCAAGCAACTGTTCCTTTGATGGAAGTTTTGCCAATTCTTCTGCTTCTTCTGGTGTGAAGAGTTTTCCTTCAAGAATACCTGCTTTAATAGCTGGTGTATCCTTCTTTAATTTTTTCTTGAATTCTACCAATACTTTTAATGTTTCAATTGGATCAGCTTCCTTTGTGTAAAGTAAAGCTGTGTTACCATTTAAGAATTCTTCATAGTCTTCAAGGTTTAAACCTGCATTTTTAATAGCTGTTTTTATCAATGCATTTCTATAAACCCTGAATACAACCTTGTCTTCGAATTTTTTGAACAAATCTGTTCTGAAATCATTTGATTCAGCAACAGACATACCTTTAAAATCTACGAAAACAACTATTGAAGAATCTTTAAATGCACTTTCTAATTCTTTGAGCATTTCTGCTTTTTGAGCTCTTGTTAACACCGAATCGCACCTCCTCCAAAAAAAATCTGCGGTCCTGACGAGGACCGCAGAAGGACTAAAACATTTATTGTTTTATCTTCAGCGTACCTCGGCAGGCGGGTTTTCACCACATTATAATATTACCTGCTGTCTTCAGTACTATTTATTTCCTGAGGTATTATAACCAATAATTATTACTTTTCAGTTAAAAACTCTGAAACGTTTATTTTCATTCCAGGACCCATTGTAGGTGCTAAAGAAACTTTTCTGATAAATTTACCTTTAGCTGCTGATGGTCTCATTTTTTCTATTTGTTGTAATGCTTCAACGATATTTTCTTTTAATTTTGCTGGTTCAAATGATTTTTTACCTACAGCAACATGTAAGTTACCTGTTTTATCGTTTCTAACTTCAATTTTACCAGCTTTAAATTCTTTTACTGCATCAGCAACATCATTTGTTACTGTTCCACCTTTTGGTGATGGCATTAATCCTCTTGGACCTAATACTTTACCTAATCTTCCAATTTCTCTCATCATATCAGGTGTTGCAATTGCAACATCAAAGTCTGTCCAACCTTCGTTGATTTTCTGAATTAATTCGTCTGATCCTGCATAATCAGCACCAGCATCTAATGCTTCCTTAACTTTTTCACCTTTAGCGAAAACAAGAACTCTTACATTTTTACCTGTTCCATGTGGTAATGAGATGTTACCTCTTACCTGCTGATCACTTTTTCTTGGATCAATTCCAAGAATTATATGTAATTCAACACTTTCATCGAATTTTGCAGTTGCAATTTTTGGTAATAATTCTAATGCTTCATCAAGTGAATAGAATTTTTCTCTATCAATTAATTTTCTTGCTTCTAAGTATCTTTTACCATGTCTTGACATTCACATACACCCCCTTAACCTTCTACTACTTCGATGCCCATGTTTCTTGCTGTACCTTTTATTATTTCCATTGCAGCTTCAATTGTTCTTGCGTTTAAGTCGGGCATCTTGATTTCTGCGATTTCTTTTACCTGTGTTGTTGTGATCTTTCCAACAATTTCTCTTCCTGGGTTGTTTGCACCTTTTTTAAGTCCAGCTGCCTGTAAGATCAAGAAGGAAGCTGGGGGGGTTTTCAATGTAAATGTAAATGATCTGTCTTCAAATACTGTAATTTCAACAGGAATAATCATTCCAGCTTTATCAGCTGTTGCTGCGTTGAATTTTTTACAGAATTCCATCAAGTTTACACCATGCTGACCTAATGCAGGACCAACTGGTGGCGCAGGTGTGGCTTTACCTGCAGGTAATTGCAATTTAACTACCCTTGCAACTTTTTTTGCCATAATGTTCCCTCCTTCGTGGTATTAGCGGGATAACCCTCCCACTTATTAGCTAATTTTTTCTATTTCAGTTAAACCTAATTCTACATCTGTTTCTCTACCAAACATATTAATTGTTACTTTAACAGTTTGTTTATGTAAATCAATTTCTGTAATTTTACCTGTAAAGAATTCAAATGGACCATTTATTATTCTTACATGTTCTCCAACTTCATAATCAACTCTTATTTTACTTTCTTTTACTTCATATGATTCTTCACCTGTTAATCTTAATAAAGCTTTTACTTCTTTATTTTTCAATTGCACAGGCGTTCCGCCTATATTTATAAAGTTTATTACATATGGAATATTTTTTACCATTTCCTGTGTTTCTTTGTTTAAAATCATTTCAATAAACATATAACCCGGAAATAACCTGGATATTCTTGTTTTTAATATAATTATCTGTTTCCATGATCCAAAATCTCTAATTTCAACCTTACCAGAAGATTTTGCTTTAAATTCTTTTTTATTTGATAACATTTGACCTTTTTCTACATATGTCCCTTTTCTAAAAGCAGCTGAATCAAAATTATCTTTATATATATAGTATAAATCTTCACCATGATCATCAGTACTTACAACTATTCTTTTTAATTTTTCAACAGCTACAACAGTACCATCAAAAGCTGATTCATATCCTCCCTCTGCTGCAAGAGGCATTCCTATCTCTACAGGAGTATTAATTTTTAATCCTCCCATTATTTTTGCACTTTCTGGTATTGTATAATCTTTTAAATACTTTCTATCTTTTGTTTCAATAATTATTCTTCTAAAATTTTTTATTTCAGAAATAACTCCTGATCTTTTTACTATTACTTCCGGCTCTTCAGCAATAATATCACCTTTTTTGACATTATCGCCATTTTTTACATGAATTATCGCATCTTTTTCAACAACAATTCTATCAACTTTTTTATTTGTTAAGTCTATTTCACTTTCTTCAGGAATAAGAATTTTACCAAAGAACTTCTCCTTTTCAAACAATCTGGCTTTTTCTTCAATTAATTCTTTTACTTTATTCTCCATTCCTGAAAAAGTTTGCAAAATATACCATTTTTTACGCATTATTATCCACCTGCTTTTTTATCATTGAGTTGATCCGGTTCCCATTCCTGTCTTTATACCAATTAAGGGATATATGAATTTAGTAAATAAGTTTAAGAACCCATAATCAATTAAGAACAAATAAACTGATACAAATATCAATATCGCAACAACTATTAATGTTGATGTTAATGCTTCTTTTTTATTTGGCCATTTTACTTTTTTTGCTTCCTGCCATACTGAGCTAAGGAATATCCAGAACTTTGACATCAAAACACCCCCAGAATTTAATCATGACCCCCTGTTAAGGGGGTTAATTTTCTTCGAAATTTCTTTTAGTTTATATCTTTGATTCAACATGTAATGTGTGCTTGTTACAGTGTGGACAGTATTTTCTGAATTCCAATTTCTTTTTAAATGTTCTTTTTCTTGTTTTGTAGTAATTTCTTCTATTACATTCTGTACATTTTAATGATACAGTTAAAACAGGACTTTTAGCTGCCATTTTATTTCACCTCACATGCCATTATAATTGATAAAATGGTGGTGAGGGAAGGATTCGAACCTTCGAAGGCAATCCGCCAGCGGATTTACAGTCCGCCCCCTTTGGCCGCTCGGGCACCTCACCACCGATAAAAAAAAGAAAAAAAATTTGGAGCCGACGAAGGGACTCGAACCCCCAACCTGCTGATTACAAGTCAGCCGCTCTGCCAGTTGAGCTACGTCGGCATCTCAACTTTCCGGAGTTTATTATAACAGATAATCAACCTTCTGTCAATTACCTAATGATTAAGAAGTTATTACTCCTTTGAAACATCATCCGGTGGTTACCCTTTTATGTTTGATAAATTATTCGAATAACTGATAAATATCTTCCCGACTCAAATTCTTTAGAACACCTTTTTCTGTGGATATTGCAAGATTGTATAAATCTTCCTTTGCTTCCTTTAATTTCATTATTTTTTCTTCTATTGATTCTCTTGTTATAAACTTGTATACAAATACAGGTTTATTCTGACCAATTCTATAGACTCTATCGGTGGCCTGGTTTTCAACCGCCGGATTCCACCACGGATCGTAATGAATAACATAATCTGCACCGGTAATATTTAATCCTGTTCCACCGGCTTTTAGACTTACAAGAAGTATTTTTATATTATTTGTATTATTAAATTCTTCCACTATTTCCACACGTTTTTTGGTTTTTCCAATTATTTTAAGATACTGAATTTTTTCCTTTTCCAGCCATTCTTCCATTATTTCAATCATTTTCACAAATTGTGAAAATATCACTATTTTATGATTTTCTTCCAATACTTCTTTTATAAAATTTTTAAACATATTAAATTTTGAGGATTCTATATTTACACCAAGCAATTTAGGATGATTTACAATTTGTCTTAGTCTTAGAAGTCCTTCAAGGACGCTAAAGTTTATGGTCCCCTGTGACATTGCAATTTTTTGCCTGTATTCTTCTGCTATTTGATGATAAATCTTTTTTTGATGTTGTGTCATTTCATTGAAAATATACTCTTCTGTTTTTGGCGGTAATTCTTTGAGTACATTTTCTTTTGTTCTTCTTAGAATAAATGGATGGATTTTCTTTTTTAATCTTTCAATACTTTCTTTATTTGCATAGTTGTATTTTCTCAAAAAATCCTTTTTATTTCCAAAAAATCCCGGCATTAAAAACTCAAATATGTTATATAAATCCGTCAATGAATTTTCAAGCGGCGTTCCTGTAAGTGCGAGTTTATGATTTGATTTGAGTTTTCTTATTGCCTTATATAATTTAGTTTCGTCATTTTTGATAAATTGTGCTTCATCAAGGATAATATAAAAATATTTTGTTTTCTTTAATTCTTCTATGGAATTTCTCAATGTATTATAAGTGGTTATAATTACATCTGTATCCTCAGGTATATCCTTTTGAGAATTATGATAAATGTAATATTTTATATTCGATGTAAATTTATCTATTTCATTTGCCCAATTGTATATAACTGAACGCGGAGCAATTATAAGGAATTTTCTGTCTTTTCTTTTTAATGATAGAATTAAAGCTATAGTTTGAAGCGTTTTACCAAGCCCCATATCGTCAGCAAGAATACCATTGAAATTATATTCTTGAAGATATCTTAAAAATCTATAACCTTCAATTTGATATTTTCTCATGGGAATTTTCAATTCAGGAATTTCATACTCTTTTATTTTTTCAAAACTCTTTACTTTTTCTATATATTTCTTTGTTTTTTCATCGAGAGTATCTATTTCTATATTTTCAGAATTTAATAATGAATATATGTTATAACTTTCAACTGTAATTTTTTCCTTTTTTACCTTTAAATCTTCAAGCTTTTCCAGTATATATTCTGGAATTTTAATAAAGGTTTCATCTTTAAGGACTATAAAGTTATTCTTTCTGTTTCTCAAATAACTTATATCTATACGTTTATTTCCTTTTAATTCAAGACTACCTTCCACATCAAACCAGCTATTTTTCATATTTAACTGCATTTTTATATTTTCAACTTCATGGAACTTAATATTCCTGTTCATTTTTATAATAATATTTTTATCCAGCTTTTTCATGCCATTTTCAAGGAATTCAAAGAAATCATTTATCTCCATTGAATATTGCCCTTTTTCATCGAGAAAAACATTAACCTCTTCAAGATTTTTTAATAACTTTCTTTCTAAATCATAATTTCTATATTTGTATTCATCATAAAAATTGATTTCCTTTCCATACAAAAACCTTCCTCTAAATGTAAATCTATCTTGAAGAAAATTAATATATAAATTTAATTTTGGAATAAATATCTCTTTTTTTATCCCAAATCTCTCGTCTATATCTATTTCAAATCCAAATCTTTCATAAGGTAAAAGAACATCTTTTATATAATTTTCAAGATCACTTTTATTTTCAAATGAAAATTCACTTTCTATATCCTTTAAATAAAAGGGGATATTTAACTGAGTCTTTATATCAATTATTGATATACTTTGTTTATTAAAATATGCCATATCGCTATATGTTTTCACAATCCTTTCCTTCTCTGGTATGGGAAATAATTTCATTTTACCTTTTTTACTTTCTAAATCACCTTCTAAAATTATCTTTATTTTTATATCTTCTCCCCATTTTAATTCTTTTTTATTTGGAAGAAGTATTTTACTGCTTTTTATTTTTTTTAATTCTCTAAAACTCATTAATCTTAATTCATAATCGTGTTTTCCATAGTAATTATCTATTTTCACAGGCACTATTAGTTTTTTTATCTCATATTCATCTTCCGGTACAGCTGTTTTTAGAAATTTCAATATATCATTATATGTTTCAATATCTTTTCTCAATTTTATTTTACCGTCAATTTTTTCTGCTAATTTTATTTTTGTATATTGTTCATCAGGATATACAAGATAATAGGTTTCTCCATAATCATAAATTCCAAGAAATTCCGCAATATCGCTTTCCACATGAATATTACTCTGTGTTTTACTTTCATTATTTAAATAATCTATTACTTTTAAGCTTAATGATACAAGATGCATACATGATGTGCTTTTTCCATAATTGCATGAACAGGAAAAATATATTTCTTCTGTTTCCTCATCAATACTAATTATAGGTCTAAAAAATTTTCCGCCATCATTGATAATGGCGGTAAAATTTGTTTTATTATTGCTTTTAAAAACAGAAAACTCTTCTACTAAATTATTTTCATAAAAGTCTTTTCCCGTTCTATATTCAAAATCATTAGCTTCTAATATCTTTTCATTTAATTTATCTATTATTTTATATATATTTCTCACCTTATCACCTTTTTTAATTTACAACTTCTCTATTATATATTCCTCAATATTCCTTTTTTCTGAATTTATATTTATTCCTATGAGATATATTTCTTTTCCGCTGTATTTTTCATAGTATTTCATTTCTTTTATTTGTTTTAATGCTTCGTCGCTACTTTGATCCAGTTTTATTTCAAATAAATATATCCTGTCGTCAAAATCTATTACTAAATCACTTCTTCCTAAGTTTGTCAATTCTTCTGCTTTTACATCTATTCCTGCTGAGGCTATTATTGTAAATATCAATACATTTCAGATAATAAAAAAGCAAATTCGTTCAAACAGGTAGAAAATTCTAATCCTCAAAAATTCTTGTTCCCGCCGGCCGTTGCAGACTCACATCCATGTTCGTCTTCACTCAAAATCACATCCGTGTGATTTTGTCCGGCTCCACTTCGAATTTTTTCAGGAATTTTCAAGTTTTCACTCATTTGCTTTTTTATTATCTTTATTTATCTCTTCAAGTATTTTAAGAAGACTTTCTTTCACTTCAAAATTTGGATAGTCCAGTATATATTTTTTCTTTAATCCATATTTTTTTATTCCTTTAAAGGTTAAATACCCTGCCTGCGTAAAAAAGATATTTGCTTTTGCATCTTCTATTTCCCTTGTTGAGAAATCTTCTGCACTTACAGGTATTTTTACTAAATCCTCATATTCTATCTTTTTTCCTTTTATATACTCATACAAAAAACTCGGTGAGCCACTTTCAAACCAGAAGTTTTGGAATTTTTTTTCTGAAAAAAATCTCAATATTGAATATGGATTATATACTGTATGTTCTCCGTCAAATGAAAATCCATTATAATATCTCTTCATTTCTTCAAGCAATTCTTTTTCTGTTATTCCCATTTCTTCTGATAATTCTTTTATGTAATCTTTGAAATAATATTCCAATTCTTCCTGCGTATATCCAAACATCTGTGCATATTTCCTGTTTAAAGATATATCGCTTAAATTATTTAATGCTGAGAATACTCCTGTTTTTGTGAATTTTGTTATTCCGGTTATGAATACAAATTTTATATGCTCGTCATTTGCTTTTATATTTAAATAGAAATTTCTTAATACTTCTCTGCATTTTTCTGCCATTTTTTTGTTTGTTATATTATCCAATATTGGTTTTTCATATTCGTCTACCAGTATTACTACCTTTCCTTTTTCTGATAGCTTCATTATTAATTCATCAAATGCGAAACTATAATCTGTTTCTTCTATCTTTACTCCATTTCTTTTTCCTTCCTGAACTATCATTTTTGTGAGGCTTTCTTTAAGTTTCTCTATACTTTCTGATTTTGCTTTTAATAGATTTAATCTTATTATTGGATATTCTTTAAACTCCAATTTGTCGTATATATATGTATCTTTAAATAATTCTCTTTCCCCTTTAAATAAATAATAGAATGCCGATATAGTTAAACTCTTTCCGAATCTTCGAGGTCTTGACATAAAATAAAACTTTCCACTATTTATTAAATCATATAGATACTTTGTTTTATCTACATATATATAATTTTCTTCTATTAACTCCTTATAATCTGATATTCCTACCGGTAATTTTTTCATCACTTCCACCTCCATATCAAAATTATATCATATTTATAATATAAAACGCTCCAGCATATTAGCTATTGCTGAAGCGTTTTGATTCTACTTACTATAAATTACTACATAAAATTTACTTTCTATTTCCTTTGATTTTTCTTTAACAATAACATTTACAAAATCATCTAAAGAATCATCTTTTTGGTATTCCACTGTATTTGGATCATTTTCAAGCAAATATTTTATCTCTTCATCTGTTAAGTTCAAAACTCTTTTTTCTATTGAAACCTTTATATTCTTTTTTACAAATGTACTATAATCTATATTGTGATTTGAAGAGTATTTAAAGTATTTTAAGATAGAAATAAAAGTTGTAGGATCTACATATCCTGGCAATTGAGCCTTTGCTTCTCCTTTGCTATCAAAGAAGAAAAATGTTGGTGTCCCTCTTACTCCAAACGCTCCAAATAAATCCCTGTAATTTAATGTTTTCCCTTTATAATTGGCAATCTTTTTCTTATCAGCATATATCTCTGCAAAGATATATTCAGTTCTTAACCACTTTTGTACCTCTTCATCATATAAAGTTTCTTTTTTAAACTTATTACAATAATAACAACTTCCTGAAGAAAACATAATTATAACCTTTTTCCCTGTTATTTCACCAATTTTCAATGCCACATTAAAATCATGAACAATAAATTTATCTGGAAGGATTGAACCATACATAATTACACCTGATATTATTAATAAAATAAAAAGACTTATTTTTTTCATTATCCTCACACTCCCTGTAAATTATTGAACTTTCCAAGTATTACCAGAATCCCCATTAAAACCAATAATAAACTCCCTGAAACCTTTAAAATCTTTTGCCATTTTGGTGTCCCAAATGTAATTCTGGATAATAATTTACTTACTACACCGCTGAAAAATAAAAATGGAATAGAAATCCCCAATGAATATAAGAAAAGCATAAATCCACCTTTAAATATGTTTGTTGTTGTAGATGCAAAGGTCAATACTGCTGCGAGAACAGGTCCTGAACATGGAATCCATATAAATGAAATTAAAATTCCCATTATAAAAGCACCTAAAAAAGTTGTTCCCTTATATTTTGATAAATCCAGCTTAAATCCTTTGAAGATCTCTTTATCAAGGAGATAATAAATACCCATTATTATAATAAATATTCCTGCAACCAGATTAAAGACGTCTTGATATTTTGAGATAAAAGTTCCCAAACTTCCTGCTAAAACACCCAGCATCGAGAAGAATATCGATAAACCAAGAAAAAAAGCTAATCCACGTTTCAAGGTAAGTTTAAAATCCTTCAAATCTGGCATTAGAATTCCAAAAAATAATGGAACTAACGGCAATATACAGGGACTAAAAAATGAGATTATCCCACCTAAAAAGGCACCAAAATATCCTATTGTTGGTTGAACAGCAACAGCTAAATTCTCCATATTCATCTCCTTTCTATTGATTATAACTAATAGTAGATTAATTATATCATAATTACAATTATAAATTATACTCCCTCAAAAATCTTTGAATAATTGAGATAATTAAAAATATTTAAAAATTCCAATTGCTAAAGTAATGTTAATTTAGTTTTTATGGATTTTAAATTTTAATATTAAAGTTATATAATGTTATATAAAGAATTTTCATATGGGAGGGATAGGATTGACAACTTTAGAATTGGCAGAAAAATACCGAGAAGACATAGTTAAATTTATGAGCAAACTCATAAAAGCAAGAAGTTATTCTGGTGATGAAAAAGAAGTAATTCAGGTAATTAAAGAAGAGATGGAAAAGGTTGGATTTGACGAAGTAAAAATCGATGGTCTGGGAAATATTCTCGGAAGGATTGGCAGTGGAAAAACTGTTATAGCTATGGACGCACACATTGATACAGTTGAAGTAGGAAATCCTGATTTGTGGGATAAGGATCCATTTAGTGGTGATTGGGATGAAGAATGGGTTTATGGTCGTGGTGCTTCTGATCAAAAAGCCGGTATGTGTTCTATGGTATATGGTATGAAAATACTTAAGGATTTAAATTTACTTGATGATTTTACAGTATATGTAACTGGTACAGTTATGGAAGAAGACTGTGACGGATTATGTTGGAGATATATTGTAGAAGAAGACAAGTTAAAACCTGATTTTGTAGTTATTACAGAACCTACAAGTTTAAATGTCTATAGAGGCCATAGAGGAAGAATAGAATTTAGAGTAAAAACAGTGGGGCTTTCAGCACATGCAAGCGCTCCAGAAAGAGGCGATAATGCTATATATAAAATGGCAAAGATTATAAATGAAATAGAAAAATTAAATGAAAACTTGCATTATGATCCGTTTTTAGGTAAAGGCACAATAGTTGTTTCTCAAATATTCTTTAAATCACCTTCACATAACGCTGTACCTGATGAATGTGTTATTCACATTGATAGAAGATTAACGGCTGGAGAAACAAAGGAAAGCGCATTTGAAGAGATAAGGGAAATATTTAAAAAGACTGGTATAGATGCTGAAATTGTAGAATTAACCTATTCAAAACCTGCTTATACAGGAGTAGAATATCCAGTTGAAAAATATTTCCCAACATGGGTTGTTGAAGAGGATTCTACTGTAGTTCAAGCTGCAAAAGAAACGTTTGAAAAAACATTTAATGATGAACCATTTATTGATAAATGGACATTTAGTACTAATGGAATTGCAACAGCTGGTGTTTATGGAATACCTACAGTTGGATTTGGACCTGGCGATGAAAAATATGCTCATGCTCCAAACGAAAAGGTAAAGATTGAACATCTTGTTAAAGCTGCAGCATTTTACGCTAATTTCCCAAAAACATTGGTAGAGAAACTTAAAAAGTAAATTTTTTTCAGTAAAAAAGAGAACGTTTTCAAATTAAAAAATTAAAACTAAGGGGGAGATATTTATGTCAGCATTTTTTAAGACAGAAAAAAGTAGACATTTCATTACAACACAGGATTTTACAAATGAAGAAATAGAAATGATGTTAGATCTTGCAAGGGATTTAAAAATCAAAATGGCATCCAACATACCAACACCATATTTATTATATAAAACTTTATTCTTAATATTCTTTGACCAATCTACAAGAACAAGAAACTCTATGGAAGCTGGTATTGCACAATTAGGAGGTCATGCTAATTTCTTAAACCCAAGTACAATGCAATTATCTCATGGAGAAACACCTGAAGATACTGCAAGAGTTTTAGCAAGAATGGGACACGGAATTGCTGTTAGAGCATGTGAATTCGGAAAAGGAAATAAATATTTAAGAGGAATGGCTTCTGTTTCACAGGTACCTGTTATGAATTTACAGGATGATGTTTATCATCCGTTCCAGGTATTGGCCGATGTAATGACAATGCAGGAAAGATTTGGAAAGAATTTAAGAGGCTTAAAGGTTGGTATAAGCTGGGCATATGCTGAAAGTCATTTAAAACCTTTATCAGTTCCTCAATCACAAATATTACTGTTCACCAGATTGGGTATGGACGTAACTCTTGCTTATCCAGAAAAATTCGATTTAATGCCTGATATTGTAAAACAGGCTCAGGAAAATGCAGAAAAATATGGTGGAAAATTGAATATTTCACATAAAATGGAAGATGCATTTGTTGATGCACATGTTGTTATACCAAAGAACTGGGGAGGATTCTTTGTGTCAGATGATCCAGAAGAAATTAAGGCTGAAACCGCAAAACATAAAGATTGGATTTGTGATGAAGAAAAGATGAAATTAACAAGACCGGATTCAGTTTATATGCACGCGTTACCCGCAGATAGAGGAAAAGAAGTTGTAGATTCTGTTATTGACGGACCACATTCAATAATATTTGATGAAGCAGAAAACAGATTGCATACAGCAAAGGCTGTAATGACATTATTAATGGGTGGAAGATAATAATCGGGATGTGATTGCCATGTTTGATCTTGGGATATTAAATGGCGAAATATATATAAATAATGAATTTATAGAAGGAAACCTTTATGTTAAAAATGGAAAGATATGTGATATTACTACATCATATTTAGAATCAAAGAAAGAAATCAATGCTTCCGGGAAGTTTATACTTCCCGGTTTTATAGATCCACATGTTCATTTTGAACTAACCGTTGGAAAATATACATCTGTCGATGATTTTAAAACAGGCTCAATCTCTGCAGCATATGGTGGAATTACTTCATATATCGATTTTCTCGATCCAATAACTACAATGGAAGAACTGGAAAAAGCTTTTGAAACTCGTATGAAATTAGCCCAAAAAAGTCATACTGACTTTGCATTTCATGCCACTATAGCAAATCCAACTGTAGAACCTCATAAATTAATCAAAAAATGTAAAGAATTAGGCGTAGCAAGTATTAAATTATTTACCACGTATGGACAGCGAATGACAAAGGATAAATATATATCAGAATTGCTTTCATTATCTTCTGAAGAAGGAATTGTCGTTACAGTGCATGCTGAAAATGATGAGCTAATAGAAAAGAAGGAAAAAATAAAAATGAAGGAACATTCCAGCGTTAGATCTACTCTTTCTGAAACTACAGAAGTTGTAAAATTAGCTGAAATGGCAGAATATTATGAAGGACAACTGTATATAGTCCATTTATCAAGTGGATATTCCCTTGATGTCTTAAAGAAAAAATTTTCTGATATCATAGGAAAAAATATGGTTCTTGAAAGCTGTCCGCATTATTTTTATTTTGATGACAGTTTATATGGAAAAAAACACGGATATTTATTCTCAATGACACCACCTTTGAGAAGCGAAAAGGAAAAGGATTTGCTCGTCGAAAATTTTGATTATTTGCAAACAATAGGAACGGATCATTGCCCATTTAATTCAAAGGATAAAAATAAACGATATACAAATATTATGCCTATGGGAATAGGTGGAGTGGAATTTTCATTCTCATTAATGTTTACACTTTTTGGAGAAAAAGTTATTGATAAATTCACCTCTAATGTTGCTAAGTATTATGGATTATATCCACGTAAAGGTAACCTTTTACCGGGCGCTGATGCAGATATTGTAATCTTCGATCCAGAAGTTGACTGGATAATAGAAAAACATCATTCTGCAGCAGATTACACAGTTTATAAAGGTCTCCCTGTTAAAGGCAAAGTTATAACAACAATATCAAATGGTAAAATAATAATTAACAATGGAAAATTTATCGGTTCAAGGAAAAAGGGAAGATTCCTGAGAAGGGAAGAGATAAGATGGTAAAGGTTATTGTTAATTGTAATATCTTTGATTATGAAACATATAGAGAAAATCAATATATTAGATTTGATAAAGAAATAATTGAAACAGGTTCAATGGATAATTTCAAAAAAAAAGGAAATGAAGAAATTATTGATTTTAAAGGAAAACTCGTTATGCCAGGATTTGTCAACGGACATACACATATTTATTCCACTTTTGCAAGGGGAATGGCTGTTGAATTTAATCCAAAAAGTTTTTCTGATATCTTAAAACAGTTATGGTGGCGAATGGATTCAAAAATTGATCTTGAAACTACATATTATAGTGGTCTTGTGAGCGGTATAGAATTTATAAAAAATGGAATTACAGGAATTATAGACCATCATGCAAGCGGGCAAGCAATAAAAGGAACATTGAACAAATTAAAGGAAAGCGTTACAGAAAAAATTGGTGTAAGAGGTGTTTTTTGTTTTGAAACCAGTGATAGATTTAATATTGACGAATGTATTGAAGAAAATACAGAATTTTTAAAGAATAATTCTGAAAAATTTGCCGGAATGTTTGGTTTACACGCTTCACTCTCTTTATCCAACGAAACATTAAAAAAGGTATCAGAAAATTTAAATGGTGCTCCCATACACATTCATGTAGCTGAAAGTTTAGAGGATGAGGAAGATTCAATAAAAAAATATGGAAAACGTGTTGTTGAAAGATTAGAAGAATTCAATTTGTTAACTGATAATTCCATATTATCCCATTGTGTCCATATTGATGAAAATGAAGCTGATATAATTTCAAATTACAATGTATATGTTGCACTTAATCCTACTTCAAATATGAATAATGCCATAGGAATGCCAAATTATAAATTACTCAAAGATAAAAATATAAAAACAATAATAGGCAATGACGGCTTAGGATTTAATATAACAAGAGAATATTTAAACCTTTATTTCACCCAGAAATATAGATATGAAGATCCAACATTCTTCAATTTTGATGATTTAAAGAATAATATTGATAATGTATATAACCTGTTTGGAAAAATATTGAATATAAAGGTTGGTAGAATAGAAAAAGGATACAAAGCCGATATGATTTCTTTTGAATATGCACCATTTACACCTTTAAATGAAAATAACATTTTTGGGCATGTGTTTTTTGGTATCTGGGATAATCTCGATGTTGTTGATACAATTATTGACGGTGAATTTTTAATGGAAAATAGGAAAGTAAATTTTGAAGTTGAAAAAATTTATAGCGAAGCAAAAGATGTTGCTGAAAATTTATGGAATATCATTTAAAAAACTCCCGCTATTGAGCGGGAGTTTGATATTATCCTCTGATTCCTAATTTTGAAATTAATTCTTTATAAACTTCTGGTCTTTCTTTCTTGAGGTATTTTAACATTTTTCTTCTTTTACCAACCATTTTCATAAGACCTCTTCTTGAGTGGAAATCCTTTGGATGTGTTTTTAAGTGTTCTGTTAAGTGTCTGATTCTTGCTGTTAATAAAGCAACCTGAACTTCTACTGAACCTGTGTCTTTGTCGTTAATTTTGAATTCTTCAATAACGTTCTTTTTTACTTCTGGATCTAATCCTCTTGACATCTTCTTTCCCTCCGTTTATATATTCCTCTGACCAAGATAAGGTCTATGCCATTATCTGAGTCAGGGTATTTATATTATATTATAAGTTATGTTAAATGTCAATTGATATTTTATTTAAATTTCAACAACTTCTTCTCCATCAAAGTCTTCCTTTAAAGCATATTCAAGGGATATTAATGCTACCTTTAATTGTTCTTCATCAGGTTCTGATGTGGTTATTTTTTGAAGCATTAATCCTGGAGAAGCTAAAATCTTACCAAGAGATGTATCTATTATTTTTGCTGTAAATCTTTGAAATTCATATGCAACTCCAGCTACCAACGGCAATAAAACTATTCTTGTTATTGTTTTTTCTAACAATGTTGTATAACCCATAGCTCCTGTAATGGAAAAAACTATTATCGAGGCAAAAACAGTTATTATAAGAAAACTCGTTCCACATCTGGGATGTAATGTTGTATATTTTTTTGCGTTCTCAACAATTAATTGTTCTTTGTTTTCGTAAGTATAAACTGCTTTATGTTCTGCACCATGATATTCAAAAACTCTTTTAACATCCTTAAATAATGAAATTACCCATATATAAAGTATAACAAATATTGCCCTTATTACACCTTCAGCAAATGAAAACCAGAATTCATTGTTTATATTGAATAATTTTGTCAAATACATCGGTGCCAATCCAAATCCCCCAACAGAAAAAAGTATAGCTAATAATATTGATATAATCATATCTTTTTTTGTTATTTCCTCTTCATCTGATACATTAGCCGAATAAGTTAAAGCTCCCATTCCTATTATCATCGCTTTTAATAATACAAAAAAACCCCGTATAAAGGGTATCTTTTCAAGAAAACCGAAAGAAAATTCATTTAATTTTTTTATCTGAACCTTTCCATCTGGCCTTTTTACAGCAACTACAGTATGTATTCCCTTCATCATTACGCCTTCAATAACTGCCTGACCTCCAACATATTTAGGCATTTTCTTTTCGTTCATTATTTATCCTCCTCAATATTTCCTCTGCTACACCATTTTCTGTAATTACAAAATAAAAGGTTAGAGCTTCCTTATCAACAGTTTTTTCTTTTTTCAATACCATGGAAGCCTTTCTTCGTATTTTTAATCTTTCATTTATATTTAATTTAGAAATTTCTTCAACTATAGAAAAAAGCCGCGCGTCATTTATACACGCGGTCACTATTTCATTGATGATTTTATCATCTATCACTTACAATTCTCCTCGTATTATTCTTCTGTAGCTTCGTCTGTTTCTTCTTCTGTTATTTCTGCAAAAACTCTGAATTTTATACCTGTTCTCTTTTCGTCACCAACAGTAACTTCAACAAATCCTGGTACTACAAAAATCTTTTTTCCTCTTGTTTCAACGAATCTTCTGGCAATAGCAATAGCTTTTACTGCCTGATTAACAGCCCCCGCTCCTATAGCCTGAATTTCAACTTCGTCTGTTTTGCTGAGAACTCCTGCGATAGCTCCAGCAACTTTGTTTGGAGATGAATTATGACCAACTTTTAAAACTTCCATGAATAGCTCAGCCCCCTTTATTATCATTATCACATTTTATTTTACCATAAAATTTCTTTTTTTTCAAATACAATTTTTAATTGTTAATATACATATACCAAAAAACAAATCCCCCTTTTGAAAAGGGGGATTTATTAAAATTCTATTATATGTCTCCATACCTGTGTTATTGAATCCAATATTTCTTTTGGTGAAATTAAATCACCATCTACTCTATTTACAAGTGCTATATGTTTTCCAAATTTATTTACCCTTGATATTTCAAGTGCAAGTTGCCCTAAATTCATTTCAGCCACAATTATAGCCTGTGATTTCTTCAAAAGATTTTTCATTTTTGATACTGAGAATGGCCAGATTGTAATGGGTTTAAATAACCCTACAGGTATTCTATCTTCACGTGCCATTTTTACAGCCTTCATTGCACTTCTAGCAACTGAACCATAAGCTACAACTATAATTTCAGCGTCTTCTGTCATATATTCATCATAAATAGCAATTTCTTCTGTATATAATCTGATTTTGGAATCAAGATGTTTAATTACTTTATCTGCTACTGAAGAAGACCCCACCGGGAATCCTGTTTCATCATGAACTAAACCTGAAACATGAAATCTTGCCTTTCCCATTTCTATTAAAGGATTTACAGGATAATTTTCTTCCTGGAATCCAAAAGGATGGAATAAATCTTCTTCTTCTATTTCTTCTTCACTCATTCTTGCCACTATTTCAGGATTTTCGTATTCATCACTTAAGTAAAAACTCTCTCTCATATGTCCTAATGTTTCATCCATTACAAGCACAACTGGTGTTCTATATTTTTCAGCATAATTAAATGCCGTAATTGTATATTTATAAACCTCTTCTACTGTTGAAGGATAAAGAGCTATTATCTGCTGATCGCCATGCCTTCCCCATCTTATCTGCATTATATCTCCCTGTGATGGCTTTGTTGGCAAACCTGTACTTGGTCCTCCCCTCATAACATCCACTATTACACATGGCGTTTCAGTCATCGTTGCGTATCCAAGAGCTTCCTGCATTAAACTAAAGCCTGGACCACTTGTAGCTGTCATTGACTTTACGCCTGCTAATGATGCACCAATAATGGCTGCAGCACTGGCAATTTCATCTTCCATTTGTATGAATTTTCCTCCAACTTTTGGTAATTCTCTTGCCATAACCTCTGCTACTTCTGAAGAAGGTGTAATAGGATATCCTGCAAAAAATCTACAACCTGCTTTTACTGCTGCTAATGCACATGCTTCATTTCCCTGCATGAATACTATTTTACCCATTGGCCTCAACCACCTTTTTCTCTGATATATCAATAGCAATATCAGGACATAATCTTTCACACATTAAACAACCTATACATTTGCTTTCATCAACTATTATAGGTTTTCCCATTTCTGCTGAGCCAAGGGCTTTTGTTGGACAAACATGATAACATATACCACAGTTTTTACAGTAAGAATAGTTAATGGTAATCTCATAGCTTTTTTTTGCCATTTAGGATTTTCACCTCTTTATAAAAGGATTAGAGTATTGATAAAAATACACCTGCTGCTACAGCTGAACCAATTACACCTGCAACATTTGGACCCATTGCATGCATAAGAATAAAGTTTCCTGGATCTTCTGACTGAGCAACAGTTTGTGCAACCCTTGCTGAATCAGGAACAGCTGAAACTCCAGCAGCACCTATTAAAGGATTTATTTTATCTTTTGTAAATAAATTCATGAGTTTTGCAAAGAATATCCCTGACATCATTGCAATAATAAATGCAACAGCACCAAGTAAGAATATTTTTAAACTTGTTGGCTTTAAAAATACATCTGCCCTTGCTGTACTTCCAACAGAAAGCATTAATAATATGGTAACTGAATCAAGTATATATCTTGAAGCAGCTTCAGCAAGCCTTTTTGTAACTCCAGATTCTTTTAACAAATTACCAAGCATTAACATTCCCACAAGTGATATAGCCTTAGGTACAAGTAACGCAACAACTATTGTTGTAGCAATTGGGAATATAATCTTTTCTTTTTGTGTAACATGTCTCATTTTTTTCATTCTTATTAATCTTTCTTCTTTGGTTGTCAATAATTTCGAGACAGGTGGCTGCAATATCGGTATTAAAGCTATATACGAATATGCAGCAATTGCGATTATTGCCAATAAATCAGGTGAAAATCTTGAAGCAAGATAGATTGAAGTAGGTCCATCTGCACCACCAATTATAGCTATAGATGCAGCGCTATGAATATCGAATCCCATCATATTTGCAACTATAAATGTTCCAAATATTCCAACCTGAGCTGCAGCACCTAAAAAGATTAATCTCGGATCTGCAATAAGGTATGAGAAATCTGTTAATGCACCTATTCCTAAAAATATCAATGGTGGATATATTCCTAAAAACATTCCCCTTTGTATATACCATAATAATCCTCCAACCTGGCCATCCATAGGTGGATTTAAAATACCGGTAACTTCCGGTGGAATATTCGCAAGAATAATTCCAAATCCAATAGGTATTAATAATAACGGTTCGGCATGTTTAACAATAGCAATGTAAATTAACACGGATCCAATAGCAATCATCAATAGATGCTGCCAGGTAAAATAGGCAAAACCACTGTTTGCAAAGAATGCGACAAAATTAGACAAATCCATTTCAAATCCTCCTTGTAAATATTTTCAAATTTAATTATAACCCTTTATGTTAATTAATTCAACCATCATTTTTTATAAGATTAACAACTTAAAGTTTAAAAAGCACAGGATTTTGGATTACTTTACTGCTAATCCTAACTGATTAGATTTAACAGGAAGATTTTATCTTTTAGTTTCTTGCAACCAATTTAGAAATTTCTATAATAACTTCCACAGCCTTTTCCATTGAAGGAATTGGAATGTATTCGTATCTGCCATGGAAATTGTGACCACCTGTAAAGATATTTGGACATGGCAATCCCATATAAGATAGTCTTGCACCATCTGTTCCGCCTCTTATAGCTTTTATAATTGGTGTTACACCTACATTTTCCATGGCTTTTTTAGCTATTTCAATTATTTCTGGATTTTTATCTATTATTTCTTTCATGTTGTAATAAGAATCTTTTAGGTTTAATTCAACTGTATTTCCACCATACTTTTTGTTTAAAAGCTCCGCATTTTTTTCACATAACCATTTTTTATTTTCAAATAATTTTTTATCATGATCTCTAACTATCATTACAACTTCTGCTGAATCACAATCACCTTTAATGCCTACTACATGAAAAAATCCTTCGTATTTTTCTGTATTCTGTGGAGTTTGTGCCTGAGGAAACATCATTATTAATTCTGCTGCTATTTCAGCTGCATTTATCATTTTATTTTTAGCTGTTCCTGGATGTATACTTTTTCCATTTATTTTAAAATGTGCTGTGGCAGCATTAAAATTTTCTGCTTCAAGCTCTCCAATTTCTCCCCCATCTATTGTATATGCAAATTTTGCGCCAAATTTTTCCACATTAAATCTATCGGCTCCTCTACCTATTTCTTCATCAGGAGTAAATCCTATTCTTATCTTTCCATGTTTTATTTCTGGATGCTGAATTAAGTATTCCATAGCTGTGATAATTTCAGCAATACCGGCTTTGTCGTCTGCACCCAACAATGTATTTCCATCTGTAACTATTATTTCCTGTCCAATATAATTATTTAATTTTGGAAATTCCTCAGGACTTAATACAATATTCTTTTCTTCATTTAATACAATATCTCCGCCCTCATATTTTATAATCTTCGGTTTTACACCTTTGCCTGTTAATGCAGGTGCTGTATCCATATGAGCAATAAAACCTATTACAGGAATATCTTCTTCTGAATTTGCCGGTAAAGTTGCATATACATATCCATTTTCATCTACTTCAACTTCACTCAACCCTATTTCTTCTAATTCTTTTTTTAAATAATTTGCAAAAACAAGCTGTTCTGGTGTTGAAGGACATGTTTCAGAATTTTCATCAGACGTGGTATAAAATTTTACATATTCCAAAAATCTTTCCTGTACTTTTTTCATAGTAATGCCCCTTTCTTTGGTATTCTATATTTATTATATTTATATAAACCTTTTGATTTCCAATATCTTTTCTTTATCAAAATCATATTCTTTAAATTTATCATTTGATAATACAAAATATCCATATTTTTTTGCTATTTCTATTATTTTTTCATCTGCCGGAGAATGTAAATATACTCTTTTTTTCAACAGAAAATTTTTTAATATTTTCCTTTCTTCTTCTTCTAAAATGTATTCGATATTTTTATCAAAAACAATATGAACAGGATAAAATACATATTTTTCTGTATACAGATTTTCTATTATTCCCAGCAAAAACTGTAAGGAATTTTTATTTTCATATCTTACAACATTGCTTCCATCAATAACCATCCCTTTTATTCCCGAAACATTGAATAGTCTATAATGATAATATGAAAAACTCCTTAACTGTAGATTAAGTAAATGTTGTTCAAAATCACTAAGACTTTTATAAATTTCCAAAAATCTTTTTAAGGTTGCATTTTTATCTTCAAGTGGATTTAATTTTAATATTTCATCTAACAAATTCTGAATAAAAATATTTTTTTCGTCAAGAGGAATATAAGTCATTAACGCGTAAAGATCTATATAATCCTTAAATGGAAGTTTTTTAAAAATAACTTTTGGTGTGTATAATTCTATACCATATTTTTTCAATTTTTCTTCATAACCACCTGGAGGAAATTTATCGGGAAACATTATAAATTTTATCATTTCTATATCTTCATCTTTTAATCCATAATATTTTTTCAAATCGTTAAATCTATTTTCTTTTGGTTTTTCTACAATATGAATTAATAAAAATTGCAAATCATTAATGTGTTTTGTCAGTATTTTTCTTTCTGCATTTTTACTTAAAAATCTAAATAGAGATATTAATTTTCTCTGATTTAATGTTCTTGGAGACAATAGATATTTTCTCATTTTCAATACGTCTTTTCTAATTCTATCGCTATGTTCTTTGTAGTCTTTTTCTTCTATAATATGCTTTATTTCTCCAAAACCCATTTAATATTTCTCCTTTTTTAAAATTTGGTGTATAATATTATAAAGAGGTTGCGAGGTGGTACTATAAATAAAAATATTTTAAAAAAAATTCTGGCTTTTTTTGTAATTATTGGAACGTTAACCTGGGGTGGAATTGTAATTGTATTTACATTCTTTTTATGGGCATCATTATATATTATAAACCTTCTAAGAAAAAAATTGCCCATTGACGCTTATGATTTTAGAGGTCCTTATACATATACATATAAAACTGAAGGAAAATTACAATTAAAGATGGATATTTATTATCCCAAAAATCACAATAAGGAAAAATTACCTGTTATATTTTTTGCGCATGGTGGTGGATGGGTTTCCGGGTTCAGAAATCAACCCAATAATGTTTCATGGTGTAAATTTATTGCTTCAAAAGGTTTTGCTGTAGTATCTATTGACTATAGATTTGGAATTTCACATACAATGGATGAAATATTATCAGATTATACAGACGCTTTAAATTTTATCAAAAAAAACGCCCAAAAACTGTATTTTGATAAAAATAATATTATTTTAATGGGACTATCCGCCGGAGGCCATCTTTCGTTATTATACTATTCTTATAACACATTTTTAAAAAAGAAAGATAAAATTTCTGGTATTAAAGGCGTGATTGCATACTATGCACCGTCCGATTTAATGGATCTTTTTGATAAAAATGTAAAATCGGTTTTTGCAAAGGTTGCAGTTACTGCAACTTTAAAAGGATTACCGGTAAAAGAAAAAACAGGAAAATATTTATATTATTCTCCTATATTCTGGATAAATGAAAATATGAATCCTGTATTATTGGTTCACGGAAAAGAAGATAAAGTTGTTCCTTTTTCGTCTTCTGTAAAATTGTATAAAAAATTAAAAGAAAAAGGTGTAAAGGTTAAGTTTTTTGTCCACAAATATGGTGATCATGGATTTGAATTTGAAAATAATGATATACAAACAATTAAAATTCTAAATGAAACAATAAAATTCATGAGGGGTTTGATTAAAAATGAAGGTTGATTTTACATATGAAAAGAAAGATTTTGATTATATTTCTGGATATATTTTTAAAGGAAAACATTATAGATGTAATTATATTCGATTTAAAACATTATACAGGAATCCTGCCAGAGGTACTGAAACTGTAGAATTATATAATTTTGAACCCAAAGAAGAAACTCTTGCTTCTGCATTAATTTTACACGGTCTTGGTAGTGCAAATGTAAAGTATATGATATGGCTTGCAAAACGTCTTGCATCTGTTGGAATAAATACCTCTATTTTAATCTTACCCGGTAATTATACCCGTGTTGATGAAAAATCTGTTAGTGGAAGAAATTATCTCTGGCCTGAAATAAGTGTAATGTATAGATTTTGGGAACATGGGGTTGTTGATACATTAAGTACAATTGATTTTTTAAAACAAAAAAAATTGTGGAAAAAACACAATATCCTGATTGGATATTGTTTAGGAGGAATGATAGGAACTATTGTAGAAGCTTTAAACCCACAATTAGATAAATTATTGTTAATGACAACAGGAGGATACTTACCGGAAATTTTATATAATTCTCCTGCAACAAAATTTGTTCGAAGAATGATAGATAAAGGTTTTAAAACAGATTTTGATATGCATAATATAGAAAAGATTTATAACATATACGAGGATCAATTCCAGATAGTAAAAAATATGAAACTTGAAGAAATATTAAATAGCAAAAAAATACATCCATTATTTAGAATAGATCCTCTTTCTTATGCTCATTTAATTAATCCAAAAAAGGTTACTTTTATTGAGGCAATATTTGATAAAACACTTTCTGTAAGAAGCAGAAAGATTTTATGGAAAGAATTTAAGAAAGGCGCAAAACATATTCACGCTCTTACAGGACATGTAATATGGCTACCATTTGAATTTATGTTAGCTAATTATGTTATTAAATTAATGGATATAGAAGATCTAAAGATCAGAGCAAGATTATATGGTTTTGATGAAATAGATGAAGTTTTAGATGAAAATTTTTAGGGGTGATTTTATGGAAAATTTCTTATTTAACGGAAAGTTTTTCAATAAACAGAATTTCATTTCTTTGTTCTTTTCAATTGTATTAATCTATTTTTTTCCTATTAATTTTTCATTTGAAATAAAAAAATTATTGGCTGTATTGTTGATTACATTTATATCCGATAATATTGATGTAAAATGGAAAAACAATATTAGACTTGTTACAAATATGACAGGATTTTTAGTTGCTTCTCTTTATGGAAGGCAATATATTTTAGTTGCTGCAATAACCACTTTATTCAGGCTTGAAAGACTTGGATTAAATAAAAGAGTTAGTAAATTTCTGGGCTATTTTTTCATGAATTATGGAGGATATGTACTTGCCGATTTAATTACTGACAATATTTATTTAAAACTATTTTTGTTTGTAACCTTTTCAAAGCTAATTAACACATTACATACAGATTTAGATCGTTTTGATTTCAATATGCTGCTTACAGAATATGTATTTTTCTTAACTTTGTTGCCAAGTATGTATTTCTACCTTTTATGCCAGAACCATGTCTTAAAAATTTATTTTATCTTTCAAAATTTGATTTTTATTATTTTATATTATTTTATAATGAAACATCTAACTGAAAGAGAAGAAGAAAAAATCAAAAATGAAAGGCTTAAACGTTTCAATGATATAATGCTTCAATTTTCAAACATTTTATATTCATATTCTATGAATGTTTCAAAAGAAAAGATTTCAAAAGATGTTGCCAACATTTTAAATAAACAGTTTGGATATAAATATGTCTTAATCTCAGAAATAGACTATGAAAACGATAAGATTAATAGAATTACATATGCTGGATTATCAGAAATTGAATTCAATAAATTAAAGGAAACAAAAGTTAAGGCTTCAGATATTTTAAAACTTTTTGCTAATGAATATAGATATGGAGAAGTATATTTTATCCCTGCAGAAAAAGGGGATTTTGACGAACAGAATTATTATTTTCAGTTTGAATCAAATATAACTTTAAATACATATACACAAAAGAAAAACCAATGGCATCCAAATGATTTATTGCTTATAACAATAAGAGATAAAGAAAATGAAATCATTGGATATATCTCATGCGACCAGCCTAAAAATGGTTTAAGACCTACTGAAGAAGATATGAAAATACTATCTGTTCTTTCAAAAATAGTTTCTATAATATTGATACACAGTAAACAATTTAAATATATTAAAAAATTAAGTGAAACAGATTACCTGACATCTTTATATAATTCTTCAAAGTTAAATAAAGATATTAAATTCTATAATATTTCTAATATTCCTATTTCTCTGGCTTTTATTGACCTTGATGATTTTAAGAAAATAAATGATACATACGGCCATGTAATTGGAGATGAAAAATTAAAAGAGTTTGCATTTACCTTAAAAAGCTCCGTTAGAGATATTGACAAAGTTTATAGATATGGTGGAGATGAATTTGTAATAATTTTTGAAAATTTAAATAAAAAACAGGCTAAAAAGATTCTGGAAAGAATAAAAAGAAAATTAATTGAAACTGGTTTAAGTTTCAGCGTTGGTATTGAAGATACATATGAAACTGATATCTCAAATTTAATAAAAATAGCAGACAAAAAAGCTTATGAAGCTAAGAACAGCGGAAAAAATAAAATTATATTATAGCGGGGCGAAAATATGAAAAGGCTCTTGATTTTTGTACTTATAATCGTTTCTATATCCCTTTCTTTTTCAAAAACACTTAAAATAGGTATATACAAAGATATACCTATTGTATTTGATGAAAAAAGAGGCTTTTTTGTTGAATTAGCACGGAATATGTTTGAAGATTTAAATGTTGACTATAAATTTGTTTTTGATACACAGGCAAACCTTATTGAAAAACTTAAAAATAATGAAATTGATATTGTTGCTGACCTGGCAATAACCCCTGAAAGAAAAAAATTCTTTAATTTTAACAGCGAAGCTTTATTTTTCGACTGGGGAGTAATATATGTTTCAGGAAAAGAAAATGTCGATAATATAGTTGATTTAAAAAATAAAAAAATTGGCGTAATGAAAACAGATATATTTTACGATGGACCTGGAGGCATAAAAGAAATTCTTAAATCTTTTAATATAAAAGTAGATTTTGTTGAAATGAATGATTATATGGAAATACTTGATGCCCTCGAAAAACATGAAATAGATGCTGGTGTAATGCCAAAATTTCTTGGTTTATATCTTGAGAACAAGCATAACATTAAAAAAACTTCCATTATTTTTACGCCTATAAGTATTTATATGATGTATAAAAAAGATAAAAGTCTGGATGAATTTTTTCAGAGGTTTGATCAATTATTAAAAAAATTAAAATCAGATCCCGATTCATACTATTATAGTATTTTTGATAAATATTTTAATACAAAAACTCTTGAAAAAATACCTGACTGGCTTGTTCCTGCAATTGCTATTTTAGAAACTATACTTATTTTTATAATTATTGTGCTATATATAAATTCCAATCAACTTAAAAGAAAATTACAGAAAAAAAATTCAGAATTAACAGATGCTTTAAATGATCTCGAAAAAACACTTTCAGAATTAAAAAATTCTACAGATTTAATTGAAAAAATTGTTAATCTTTCACCAAATCCTATTTATATAAAAACTGTAGATCAAACTATTATTTTTTCTAATAAAGCTTTTGCTGAATTTTTTAATATGGAAAAAGATGAAATTATTGGAAAAAATTTAAACGATATTATCGGCAATACTATTGATGAAAAAACCAAAGAAAATGCTGTTATAAAAGATATACAGATTATATTAAATCATATTGAAAAAACTGTTTTAGAAGTTAAAATGAAAAAAGACGGAAAAATACGTTATTTCAGAGTTTTCAAAACACCTATAAGGCAACAAAATGGTGAAGATAAAATTCTTGTTTTATATATAGATGTTACAGATAAAGTAGAGCAAAAACTTGAACTTGAGAAAAAAAATAAAATACTTGATTCCACAAACAAAAAATTATTTAAGATGATTGAACTGATTTCCAATTTTGAAACACAGGATATTGAAAATTATTATACAAATCTTTTAAAATTTGCCAATGAACTTGTTGATGCATGTGATTACGGAAGTATTTCACTTGCTGAAAATGATAAATGGAATTTCATTGCAGCAATAGGTCATGATATAGAAAAATTAAAACAACTTAATCTTAAAAAAGATTGGATGGTTCAAACAAATGATGAAATAAAAATATTTAAATCAGATGAATTAATTAAAATTGACAAAAAAGGAATGGATGAAAAAACATTTAATAAATTTATAAATGCTGTAAAAAATATAAAGGAAATAATGATTATAACCTCAGAATTAGAAAAAGGAAAAATACTTAATCTTGCACTGGATATAGACGCCAGTAATCCTAAATCATTTACTGAATACGATAAAACAATTATACAGGCTTTAATGAATATTGCTAAAACTGTAATTAATTCAAAATATACCATAGATAGAGTTAAAAGTGCCTATCTTAATTTTGCCAATAAACTCGCTTTAATTGCAGAAGCACATGATGATATTACAGGACAACATATATATAGAGTTGGAGAGCTTTCGTATTTTATAGCTCAAAAATTAAATCTTCCAGAAGACAAAATAATTGAAATAAAGGAATTTTCGACATTACATGATATTGGAAAAATCTTTATTCCACTTGAAATTTTAAATAAACCCGGTAAATTAACAGATGAAGAATATGAAATTATGAAAAAACATACCATTTATGCAGAACGGTTATTGGGTGATGACCCATACTTTGAAACTGCATTAAAAATTGCATTATATCACCATGAAAAATATAATGGTGGAGGATATCCATATAATTTAAAAGGCGATGAAATACCTATTGAAGCTCAGATTGTATCTATTGTAGATGTATACGATGCTTTACGTTCTAAACGTCCATATAAACCGGCTATTCCACACGAAAAAGTGATGAAAATAATCATTGAGGGTGATAATAGAACTTCGCCAAAAGATTTTAATCCAAAAATCCTTGAGATATTTAAACAATACTCAGATGAAATCAATAATATATATAATAAATTTTCTGATTAAAGCACCTTTTCATGGGTGCTTTAATTTTTTGACTTCAAATTTTAAAAAAATAACAATAGAACCTTTATATTTTTTACTTGACAAATATATACATAATGTATATAATATAATCATGGATGGAAAAATTGACTTTTTTAGTACTATTTGGAGGGTAATAAATGAATTCGGCAAATAAGTGTAAAATATTTCAAAAGAGCGGAAAGTTAATATGCGATTTATTATTGATATTAATAGCCGAAAAGCCCAGTTATGGCTATGAACTATCCAATAGGCTATGCGAAATGGGTATAACAATTCCAGAAGGAATTGGGCAAAAAGGAAGAGTATACAGGGCTCTTTCAGATCTTGAAAAACGTGGCGAAATAGAGTTTGATTGGGATACAACATCAAGTCCACCAAGAAAAATTTATAAGGTGACAGAAAAAGGAAAAGAAAGAATGAAAAGATTTATTTCTGAAATGGAAGAACAGATAATAGTTTTAAAAAACTTTATTAATAAAGCAAAAGAAAATATATAAAACTTCGGAGGTGTAGTAAAATGGAAAGATTATTAGATGACAAAACATTAGAACAGGTAAAGGATTTATTAGGGGAAATGAAAGGTAGAGTAAAAATAATTTTATTCGAAAAAGATGATTGCGAATACTGTGAAGTAACAAAACAATTATACACAGAATTATCAGAAGGTGTAGATAATGTTGATTTAGAAGTTGAAAATATTGACTCTCCACTTGCAGAAGAATATGAAATTGATAAAACATTAGCTCCAGCAACAGTTATTCTTGCATCAAATGGTTCAGATTTAGGTGTAAGATTTTACGGAATTCCTTCAGGACATGAATTCAGCACATTATTACAGGATTTAATTCTCATGTCCAAAAATGGCGAAGAAGTAGATTTCTCAGAAGACACAATTGAAAAATTAAAGGGTATAAACAAAAAAATAAGATTAAGAGTATTTGTAACTCCAACATGTCCATACTGTCCAAGAGCTGTTTTATCAGCACAGATGGCTGCAATGATTAATGAAAATATAAACGGTGAAATGGTAGAAGCTAACGAATTTTACGAAATTTCAATGAAACACAATGTAAGTTCTGTACCACACACAGTTATTGAAGCATTTGAAAATGGTGAATGGGTAGTTAAAGGTGAATTTATTGGTGCATATCCTGAACCAAACTTCGTTGAAGAAGTATTAAAAGCTGTGGAGGGATAAGCCATGTTCTTTGATCTTGGATCATCAAAAAAACATGATTTAAAAGAATATTATGATATGGTAATTATTGGCGGTGGTCCAGCAGGTGTTGCAGCAGGGATTTATGCTGTTCAGGGCGGAATCCAGCCATTAATTATAGAAAAAGATTTAGAAGGCGGTCAGATTAACTTAACAGAATATGTTGAAAACTATCCTGGATTTAAATCTATTACAGGAGAAGAATTAGCAACAAAACTTGGAGAACACGCAAGAGAATTTGGCGTAGAATTTTACGATGGTGAAGTTATTAATGTTGATTTCAGTAAAGATGAAAAGATAATATCACTTGATAATGGAAGTATTGTAAAAGCAAAAACAGTTGTTATCGCAACAGGTGCAACACCAAGAAAATTAGGTGTTCCTGGTGAAATGGAATTTGCTGGTAGAGGTGTTTCATACTGTGCTACCTGCGATGGACATTTCTTCAAAAACCAGAAAGTTGCTGTTATTGGCGGTGGCAATACAGCTGTTGAAGAAGCTCTTTATCTTTCAAAAATAGCAAAAGAAGTTTATATTATTCATAGAAGAGATAAGTTAAGAGCTGATAAAAGATATCAGGACAAAGCATTTAATACAGAAAATATTAAATTCATCTGGAATTCTGTAGTAAAGGAAATCAAAGGTGATAAGAAAGTAACTCAGCTTGTACTTGAAAACAGAGAAACTGGTGAAATTACAAACTTCGATGTAGACGGAGTATTCGTTTTTGTAGGACTTACTCCTGTAACAGAATTATTTAAAGGAAAAATAGAACTTGATGATTATGGATATATCCCTGTAGATGAACACAGAGAAACAAATGTGAAAGGTGTATTTGCTGCAGGAGATGTTATTCAAAAGGAATTAAGACAGATTATCACAGCAGCAGCTGATGGTGCTATTGCAGCATCTTTTGCTGTAAGAGAATACTTTAATTAATTAGCAATCAAAAAGGAGCTTTCCATAAGGAAGCTCCTTTTTTTATTTATTTTTTATTTATATTATCTTTTTTAAAAAAAGAGCAGGCCTTTTCGGCCTGCCAGCCCTATTTAAACGAGAGGACTTTCGGGGATTATTAATTCTTTGTTTGCTTCTGCAACTTCTGGTGTTGCAGGTACAAGATCTGTCTTTATATAATCGAGTAAATATTGTTTTACTGATAAATCCCAATATTCTCTTGTAATGTAATATACTTTTGCTCCACCTAATTCATGCTGTACATCTGGCCATGGATATGATGGTTGTGCCATACCTAAACCCCATCTCTTCCAACCATTATAACTTTCAAATGTTGACCACCATTCTTTTGCTCCCAGTTTTTCAAATGCATATTTAGCTTTTGCATAATACATAATAGCTCCTACTTTTAATCCTCTTACATATGCCATTGAGTGTAAACTAATATGAATTCCATTATTCATAACTCTTGCATTTGCAAAACCTGCTAATTTCCCATTAATTGTACCAATCATGAAATATGGATCCTTTAATCTATCTCTATACCATCCTAATAATTCGCCATATACTCTTACACCAACAATATCATAAAAGTCATGATCTACATCTAATAATTTCTTTATAAATGGTAATAATTGAGGTACTTCTTCTTTTTTCAATGGTCTGATATATAAATAATTTCCATCTTTTAATTTTGCCATTTCTGGTTCATATGGTTCTAATTTCAATGACGGTCCTGCTAACATTGGTTCTATTTCTCTAACATCAAATGTAATTTTTTCCTGTGATACTTTTTCCGGTATTTCTTTCCACATAATCTTTCCCCTCCATTTTTATCTTTTATCGTTTTCTGTTATTATTAATCAATTTTATCGTTTCAATTATCCTTCAATTTCAAATGCAGCTACACGAGCTATACTTGATTCACCATCAACAAGTTTCCATGGGAATATACCTATGTACATTCTTCTATTTAATACTTTATCAATTTCTCCACCAAGATTTTCAGCGTGTAAAATCAAGTGTGGGAATAAATCAATATGCATTAATTGATACGTTTCATCTGTAAAGTATTCATCTAATGGTTTTCCGTATTTTTTTCTAAAGTGTTCGTCTGCCATTTTAGCAAATTCAGGTCTGTATTCTCTTAATATTGTATTCATTGGGTGATCTGCAGAACCACAATCAACACCAACCCATTTAATTTCCATTTCTTTTAACCAATCAGCAAATCTTTGATCTGGTCCTGGGTGGAAGTAATAATATTTATTTTCATTTGCTTCTGGTTGATCCCATGCATATTTGTGATAACCAGTGTTAATAATTATAATATCGCCCTTTTTAATCTCGAGATTATTTTCTTTTGCAACCTTTAATAATGTTTCTGGTGTATAAATATCAAAATCTCCAACTTCTTTAGAAATATCTAAAATAACCCCTTCACCGAACAAATAACCATCAAGTGGCAATGAAGCTATATCTCTTCCGCCAGTCATAAAATGTCTTTGACCATCAAGATGTGTACCATTATGCATACTTGTTTGAACTATCTGTCCGTTAACCTTCTGAAGCATCATTCTCTTGAAATACCACAATTTCATTGGCTCATAACCTGGCCATGGTGGTGTTGTAATACCAATCTTCTGAGTTAAATCATACACTTTAATACCTGCCACAATAATCCCCCCTCAATCTGAGTATTTTTTTACAAATGCTTCCAATGCATCTATAAATATATTCATAGGTGGATAGGTTAAACCTGCTCCAACCTGCCCTATACCTGGTTCTTTATGGGCTATACCTGTATTAATTCTTGGTAATATACCCTTTTCAACAACTTTTTTAACATTTAATCCTGTTGGCGTTCCTCTAAAATTCAAGAATGGTATTTTATATGTGTTATTTTCTGCATCTGTAATTTCATACATCTTCTGTGTTGTTTCAATTGCTTCCTGAACACTACCTCCAACAAATTTAACTATAGCCGGAGCACCAGCCATTGCAAATCCACCAAATCCGCCTGTTTCTGTAATAGTACTATCTCCAATATCAGGATTTGCATCTTCCTTTGTAAATCCCGGGAAGTATAATCCTTCTACTTCCTGTGCTGGACCAACAAACCATTCTCCTGGTAACCCAGCTACTCTAATACCAAAATCAGTTCCATTTCTTGCCATTACTGTAACTATTGTACTTCCTTCAATACCTTCTGCTGCTAATGTTGCTGATTTTGCTGCTGGCATTGATAAATTAAGGAAGAAATGATCATTTGAATTAATAAATTCAATTACTTCTTTCTTTTCTTTATCAGAGAACGATGTATCAAGTATTGCAGGTGCAATTTCCCTGATAAACAAAGATGTTGCTGCTTTATTTCTATTATGACATTCATCGCCCATTTGAACTGCCTGAGCAATAAGATTCTTTAAATTAATTTCGCCTTTTATTTCAATAGCTTCTTTTAAAACTGGATATAACACTGATTCCATCCATTTAAGTCTATCAATTACATCAGGTCCATTTGCTCCATATCTTAAAACCTTTCCTAAACCTTCATTCATTGTACAATATGCTTTTATACCATATGTCTTGTTTTCAACTATAAACACAGGCATGGAAGGTGTTGCAACACCAGCCATAGGGCCTACACCATCATGATGATGCCATGGATCAAATTGAATTTCTCCTGATTCTATTAACTCAATAGCCTCTTTTTCATTTTTTGCTTTTCCTTCATAGATAAGCCCACCAATTATTGCGCCTTTTAATGGACCACACATTCTATCCCACGTAATTGGAGGACCTGCATGTAAAATCATATTTTCTTTCATTCCTGGAACTACATCTTTTGCCAATGCCATTCCAACAAGGGTTGGCTGTGAATTCATAATTCTTTCTACTGCTTTTGCATTTGCTGCTTCAACATCTACCTTAACATTTGAAAAGTCATTTAATATTTTTACAGCCTTTGAACCGCCAAGTGGTGGTTTCCAATCAACATGCACAACATGTGCTCCCTGTTTTTTTAAATCTTCATAGAATGATTTCAATCCGATATTTATGATTTTTAATTCTTCTTTAAATAAACTCATCTTCCCAACTCCTTCCAAACGCTAACTGCGAATTTTACTGCACTGGCATTACTTGGGAAGACAATAACACCAGCATCTTCGAGTTTTTTCTTTTGTTCATTATATTTTTGTGGATCCTCATATGTTCCACAAATATTTGCTATTACACATCTATACTTATCAGAAACTTCCCTGGCGTTCTTTACTGCTTCTGCAATTTCACCAGCAGGATCCATATGTGAACCCCAGCCTAACACTACGTCAACCAGTATTATTGCCGTATCTTTATCGAGATATTCTTTTACAAGTCTGGACTTTCTCATTGTAAAGTCAATCATAGGATGTGGTCTTCCAACTGTAAACTCGTCTTCACCCATATCCACTACTGTATTTTCCTTACTTTCATTTATATTCTCAAGCTTATATTCTGGATCTAATGGTGCTGGGGAATATATTGGACCTATCTCTTTTGCAAGCAATACCATTGCTTCATCAGCCAATGTTCCACCAGAATATAGTCCTCTTATATATTTTCCTTCTTTTATTTTTTCTGCTTCTTCTTTTACCTTTGTTTCAAAATCAAATGCTTCAAGGAAATCAAAATACGTATAAATATCTTTCTTTATTTCTTCGCCTTTACACAACAATGCAGCCTTTATAGCAGCATCTTCCAGAGTATGTCCAACTGTAATTGTGTCATCTTCCACTTTTCCGTTTACAAAATGAACGACATGTTTTTTATTTGTCTTTTTCAATAATTCAACAGCTTTTTCTACTACTTCTGGATATGGTGGTTTTGAAACAAGTACTATTATCTCTGTTTCATCATCTTCAATTAATCTCTTAATTCCTTCAAGGAACATTAATCCTCCAACATCTTTCTTTACATCTCTTCCGCCAGTTCCAATGAGCTGGGAAATGCCGCATCCAAGATTTGAGATGATAGAGGATACTTCTTGAGCGCCAGTTCCGGATGCGGCAACAATACCAATCTTCCCCCTGTTGACTACATTTGAAAATGCCATAGGTACTCCATTGATTATAGCTGTTCCACAATCTGGTCCCATAACAAGTAATCCTTTTTTAAGCGCATATTTTTTTAATTTTATTTCATCTTCCAGTGAAACATTATCACTAAATAACATTACATTAAGTCCTCTGTCAAGAGCCTTTTTAGTTTCAAGACCTGCATATTCACCTGCAATAGAGATTAATACCATATTTGCGTCTTTTACTTTGTTAAGTGCAGAATCCATTGAAGGATAGAATTTTTCCCCTTCATCTTCTTCTGTTTCTGTTTTTAGTAACTCTTCAACAGTTTTTTCTATTTCTTCCATGTCTATATTTTCGCCTTTTACAACAATCAAAAGATCATTTGGTGTAGAATTTTCAACTTCTTCTGACATCATATCCAATTCTTTTAAAAATTCCTTATTTGTGTCCGTCCCCATGCCAACCAAAGCTTCTTCAATACCTTCCATTTTTTTTATATCTTCGGTTATCAACATAAGGGTTACGGAATCATAATACGAATTCGGTTTTATCATTGTATAGACCATCCGCTATCCCTCCAAACTCAAAGTAATAGGTAATCCCCAATAACCATCCACTTCCAGATGTAGCTCCCATTTTTAATAAATCATCCTTATTACCGCTACTTAAATATTCTTTAACTGGCAATGGTGCTAATCCTTCGGCAGCATATTTCATTTGAAAATAAGAAATATCATTTGTTTTTTTTCTTGAAATAAAAATAATGTGATCTTTATCCACTAAATCTTTTTTAAAATAATGCTCCATTAAAAGAACTCCTGATAATATATCATCACCAAGTGGAGTTAATCCTGGACCAAATCCTATTAATGATTCATATTTTTTATCAAATAAACCTTTTATTATTTTCAAAGATATTCTGTTATCAACATTTTGTTTTATATAATTAATAGCTTCATCTATATTTACGTTTTTTCTAAAGTTTGTTATTGTTGGATCATACAATTTAAACTTGCTTAAAAAGAAAACGTTATCAAATACTAAAACCTTATTTTTGTTTACATATACTTTTTTGAATTTAAGGAATCGGGAGGGGGCTGTTAGCCCCAATGCCCCTACCCGGTTCGAATGAGTTGTCAGAGTCAATATATCCGAATCGTTAAATTTATAATATACTGTATGTTTTGTTTTGAAAAAGATTTTTGCTTCTTCATTTACATGTTTTTCAAAAACATTTTTTGAAACAATAATATCAGTCATCTGATGCTCCTGTTAATGATAATATTGCATTAGCTAAAATACCAACTATAGCTGCTAAACCCAATCCCTGTAATGCAAAGTTACCAGCCTGGAATACTGCTCCACCAAGACCTGTAACAAGCATTAATGACATAATAACAAGGTTTTTACCTTCTACTTTAACCTGATTGTTAATTAATGTTTTTGCACCTATACTTGCAATCATACCGAATAATAAGATTTCAATTCCGCCCATAACTGGAACAGGTATTGATCTAACAAGTGCTCCAACTTTTGGTACTAATGACATTAAAATTGCAAAAAATGCTGCTATTCTCATTATCCATGGATTAAATGCCTTTGTAAATGCAAGAACACCTGTGTTTTCACTATATGTTGTATTTGCTGGACCTCCAAGCAAACCACCTAATGATGTTGCAAGCCCATCACCCATTAATGTTCTATGCATTCCTGGATCTTCATAGAACTTTTTACCAACAACTGCTGATATAGCAAATACATCACCAAAGTGTTCTACTGATGGGGCTATAGCTACTGGTACAATTGCTGCTGCTGCATACCATGAGAATTTAGGTAAATACATTTCTGGCATACCAATCCAGCTTGCTGTTGATAATTCTGCAAAGTTAACATTACCTGTAATCAATGCTACAACATAACCTACTATAATACCCCAGATAACTGGAACAAGTCTATTAAATCCTCTCATATATAATCTTACAAATATTGCAGTAAATAATGAGATTAATGCTATTGTCCAATTACCGCTTGCCATATTAACTGCTACTGGACTCAAAATTAAACCAATAAGAATAATCATTGTACCGGAAATTACAGGTGGGAATAATTTTTCAAATCTTCTAATACCTATCCATTTTATTAATAAACCAAATACAAATTTAACAAGTCCTGCAAGAACAATACCACCTGTGGCATATGCCAGATAAGGTCTCAGATCTACCCCCGCTTGAACTGCATCCTGTATACTCTTGTATTCAAGTCCTCCCTGTTGCATGTAATAAGTTGTTACTGCTACTACTGGTGCAATATAAGCAAAACTTGATCCTAAAAATACTGGAACTTTCCATTTGGTAATCCAGTGGAATAACAATGTTCCTAACCCAGCTGTCAAAAGAGCTACATTAACTGGAATACCCGTTAAATAAGGCACCAATACTGTTGCGCCAAACATGGTAAATGTGTGTTGTAATCCAAGCAAAATCAATCCCCCAGTACTCATGTTCGCGCTTCTGTCTTCTTGAGGCGTAATGTTCAAATATTCGCTTTCGCCCATGCTTCTCCCCTCCTAAAAAAGATTTGGATAGACAATATCTAAATTTTAACTATTCTTTTCATCAAGTGCTTTTAATATTTTATCCGGTGATAATGGCAATTCATTTATATTTACTCCAAGTGCATCATAAATAGCTGCTGCTATTGCTGGTGGTATTGAAATCATTGGATGTTCTCCTACACCTTTAGCACCAAATGGTGAAGATTCTTCAAAGGTTTCAACAAAGTCATATTTTATTTCATCTGGTATGTCGGCTATTGTTGGAATCTTATAATCAGTAAACGATACAGTTAATGGATAACCTTTATCGTTATATTTAACCCCTTCAAATAATGCTGGTCCCATACCCTGAATCATTCCACCAACTACCTGACCACCTGCTGTAATTGGATTTATAATAGTACCTGCATCAAACACCCCAACCATACTCAATACTTTTATTTCACCTGTTTCTGTATCAATTTCAACCTCTGCAGCCTGAGCTCCAAATGTCCATTCAGCTGCTGCATTACCCTGACCTGTTTCAAGATCAAGATTTGTAAGCATTTCAGGAACAAAACTACCTCTTCCAATTACCGGGCCACCAATGGCATGCCCATCTGGGTAGGTGTATCCCATTACAACATCTTTTAACAATAAATATTTTTCCGGTCTATATTTTACATATACTCTATCATCTTCTACTTCTAAATTATGAGGTGCAACGCCCAATACCTGTGAAGCTATATTTTTGATTTGATTTAATGCATCTTCCGCAGCTCTGTATAATGCATTACCTACAGTCCATAATGCCCTACTTGCAACTGTCTGCCATTCATATGGATTTACATCAGTATCAACAGGCATTACAAAGTGTATTTTATCCGGTGAAATATGTAATGCATCTGCAGCCATTTGCGTAACTGCTGTATTGAATCCCTGACCAATTTCCTGAATACTTGCCTGCAATGTTACTGTTGCATCTTCATGAAATTTAATTACAACGGCTGATGCTGCATTTGTCGGCATAGCTGGAGCCTTTACAAGACCTGCTATACCTTTACCTCTCTTTTTCTTTGGATCTGCAGGTTGTTCAGGTTTTTTATCGTATTCTATTAATTCTGCTGCTTTTTTCAAACATGCTTCTACATCACCAGTATCATGATGTATAGTTTGACCCATTGAATTTGTTAATCCTGGCTTTAATACATTTTTCAATCTTAATTCAAGTGGATCTATACCTAATTTTTGTGCAACTTCATCGAGATTTCTTTCTGTTGCCCAATGCAATTCTCCATGTCCAAATCCCCTAAATGCACCACCAATAAAGTGATTTGTATAAACACCAAAGGAATCTGTTTTAAGGTTTGGAACATAATATGGACCTGGAAGTGTATATCCAGCAGCTCTTACAACATTTGTTCCATATTCTGCATATGCTCCTCCATCGAATATTAATTCAGCTTCCATTGCCACAATTGTTCCATCATTTTCAACACCTGTTTTTATATGAGCATACATTGCCTGTCTAACAACTGTTGCGACATCTTCTTCTCTTGTATAAACAAGCTTTATATGTCTTCCTTTTACTTTTTCAGCTAATGCAATTACTATACCCTCCATATTTATACCAGCTTTACCACCAAATCCTCCACCAACATAAGGAGCTATAACTCTAACCTTATGTCTTGGGATCTTAAATGCATGAGCTATTAAATTTCTTAATGTAAATGGAGATTGTGCACTTGACCATACAGTAAGCTTTTCGTTATAATCCCAGAAAGCTATTGCTGCATGTGGTTCAAGTGGAGCATGATACATTTGAGGTAAGTAATAGTCACCTTCAACTATAACATCTGCTTCTTTAAAACCTTTTTCTACATCACCTTTTCTTGTTTTATGGTGATGAAATACATTTCTTTCAGGTTCTATATTATATATAGGTAATCTATCATAATTTGCAAGATCAGGATGTATTAATACTTCACCTTTTAAGGATTCTCTTGGATCCTGAACTACAGGTAATTCTTCATATTCAACTTCTATTAATTCAACAGCTCTTCTTGCAATTTCCAATGAGTCTGCTGCTACAGCTGCCACTGGTTCTCCAACATATCTAACTCTATCAGGAGTAATTACAGGTCTATCAACAAGATAAATTCCCTGTCTATATGGAACATCTTTCCCTGTAACTATTGCTCTTACACCCTGCAAAGCTTCAGCTTTAGAGGTATCTATCTTTTTTATAATTCCATGAGGTATTGGACTTCTTTTTACTGCACCATATAACATATTTGGGAAAAACATGTCTGTTACATATTTAGCGTTTCCAGTAACCTTCTCAAAACCATCTACACGATTCATAGGTTTTCCTACATGTTCAAATTTAATAGGTGGTTGATATTCGTATTTCATTATTTTGCACCTCCCATTTTCTGGGCAGCTAATTTCACAGCATCAATAATTACTGTATAACCGGTACATCTACATAAATTACCTGCCAATCTTTCAACAATAACTTCTTTTGTTGGATTTGGAACTTTTTCTAACATTGCTTTTGTAGACATAATAAATCCTGGTGTACAATATCCACATTGGAAAGCATTAGCTTCAATAAATGCTTCCTGAATAGGATGTAATTTATTATCCTTTGTTAAGCCTTCTACTGTTTCAATTACTGCGCCTTCTGCTTCTGGTGCTAAAACAAGACATGAATTTACAGGTCTTCCATTATATATAACTGTACAGGCACCACATTCGCCATTTCCACAACCTTCCTTAGCACCTGTAAGGTATAATTTTTCTCTTAATACATCAAGGAGGGTTTCATTTGGCTTTACATCAACTTCTACATTTTCATTATTTACTGTAAATGTAATTTTCATATTATATCCCCTCCTTCAACAAATTTAATTCTCTTAGCAATTTTATAGGTAATATTTTAGCCATTCTTTTTCTATATTCAGCTGTTCCCCTTGCATCTGTTATTGGAGAAACACTATCATGTATTATTCTTGCAAACTCCTCAACATTTTCCTTTGTTAATTCTTTACCCTTTATAAATTCTTCTGCTTCAAAAATTCTAACTGGTGTTGGAGCAACAGAAGCTAATGCAACTCTTATATCTCTCTTTCCTTCTGGATCAATTACAGTTAATGCCATTCCAATTGTTGAAAGGTCAACTGCTTTAATTCTTGAAATCTTGTAATATCTTCCTATACTTTCACCTTCAAAAGGCAAATGGATTGATTTTACAATCTCTCCTTTTTTCAATACAGTTTTTCCTGGTCCTACAAAGAATTCTGTTAATTTTACTGTTCTTTCGCCTTCCTTGCTTACAAGATTTAATTCCGCATCATATGTTAATAATGCTGGAGCTGTATCTGAAGCAGGTGAAGCATTACAAATATTACCAGCAACAGTTCCTCTGTTTCTGGTTTGATACCCTCCAACTACTCTTGCCCCCTGATACAATGTTGGATAATATTCTTTTACAAAATCAAATTCTTCAACCAATACATTGAGTTTTATTCCAGCACCAAAGGTTAATCCATTTTCTTTGGAAAAATCTACTTTAAATAATTCATCAATTCCTTTTAAATCTACTACAACTGTTGGTTTAATTCGATTCGCTCTCATTTTTACAATTAAATCAGTTCCTCCTAACATAGGATAAGCCCCGTCTTTTTGCAATAATTCAAGGGCTTCATCTAGCGTTTTGGGTTTTGCGTAATCATAAGAAAACGTTATCATAATTCCCCTCCTTTTACAAGAATAGACATACATAATATATTTAAAACTTTTTCAAGTTTTCTTCAAAAAATTATTAACTTAATTTCAATATCTTTAATCATATTATATATTTATTTTCGAAATATTACAAGTAACATTATGTTATAAAAAAAATAACCTACTAACAATAATCAACCATAACTCTCGTTAATTATCCGTAATCTTTCCAAGAAATCATTTTCATAATTTTTAAAATAAAAATAATCCCCCAATATCGGGGGATTATAGCTAATTAATACTTATATCTATTAATTTGAAAAATCAATTATTTTTATTGGAATTGGAACATTTGCCCAGTAAAATTCTGTAAAATTAAATATCAGAGATATTCCACATGTTGTTTTGTGAAAAGGAATATTATAGGATATATTACCTGTTAAATATAAATTATCAAATCTAAATTTTCCATCAAATATTGAAATATCAGGATTCCATATTTTTTTTGAAAAAGATGTTCCTAAAACAAGATTTCCAGATGTATCGTAATATCCATATGGTGTTGTAACAAATGAAAATACATAGAATGGCTTTGAAATATTTATTGATGTATATGCATTATTAATGTTCATTGATACATTATAATTATATAACTGAATGCTGTTTATATAATACGGATTATTTGTTATATTTATACTAAAGGTATTTGATACAGGGGATATATTATGCAACTGAAGATTATTTGAAATTGTCAGATAATATTTTGATTTTAAATAAAATTGAAAATCTTTGGATATTGAAATGTCCGTATATATTCCTTCATTTCCTATTGTAGATAAAATAAAATTATTAGTATATAAATTCAAATATCCTCCAACAATCATTGAAGTATTATTGATATCCGTTAACACACCTGCACCAAAACCGTAATTCAAACCTTCGCTTAAAGATATATATCCCACACCTATTTTATTATTATAAACTAATGGTATTATATAATTATATTTTGTTTTTTCCTCATATTTACTATATTTGTCAGGTTTCATATGATAAATTAAAGGTGAAACAGCTATATATTCATTAAATTCAACAGTCTCAATTAATTTTTTTGATAAATTATCTAGATTTAATGTTGAAATATGATACCCATTTTCATCGTAAAAAATGAAATATAATTTTTCTTTTATGATTACAGGATTAAATGTTCCGTATATGTGATTTGTTATTTTTTCCAATTTTTTATTTTTTATATTATACCTATATATGTTGTATATATTATCCTCATAATCCGCTGAGAAATATAAGTAATCGTTATACAGAAATAAATCTCTCTCAGTATATTGGTTTCTTGTTAATCTCAATAAATTTCCTGTTTCTATTTCATATTTATATATATCAGTGGTATTGTCAAAGTTAGCTGAAAAATATACTTCTTTACCATTAGATGTAAAATTATTTATTACATAATATCCTTCTGATATTATTTTTTCTTTATTTCCTGTTCTTAAATCCATTATATATGTAGTAGTAAAACCATTTTTTATTGTTGTATATACCACTCTATTATTATCAATAAAATTAAAGGATCTAACTCTGTTTGCAATTATTTTATCAGATAACGGACAATCACATTTTAAATAAAGAATATTTCTATTTTCATTATTATTAGTAATACTTGAAAGGTATAATAGCTTTCCATCTTTTGATATGCTAAATTTTCTATAATTGCCTACATATTCGTCACCTTTATATACCCCTTTAATTTTATTTTCAAATTCTCCATAATAATACAGCTTTTCTCCATCTGTATTAAGATTTCCGGTATAATGAAATGCATTATTTAAAGGTTTATAATTATCTTTATATCCTTTTTCAGATCTACCTAAATAAAGATTTTTATATTTCACCTTTATATATAATAAAAAGTCTTTCCATTTTTCTCCTGTGACCTTTTCAAAAGAATATTTTATCGTGTTAAAAAACAATTTTGAATTCATATCCTGTATGATTTTTTTTAATGTTTCTTCTCCATATTTTTCAGAAATCTCTTTTGTAAATATTGCACCATACATATAATTAAATCCTGCTGGTGACCATTTATCTGTCATTGAACCAGAACCAAGATAATATTCTGGATATTTATTTGAAATAATTTCTGCCATTAAATACATATTAAATATACTATCCTCAAATCTTCCCTTAAAATATTTGCTTTCCATATATATTGAAAGTCCTTCATGCAAATAACTTGGTTGCCAATTCATTGATAATAATCCTTTTTTGATAAAATCATATGGAATCCAGTCTATATATTTATTCCTCATATTGCCATAAAAAACGTGATTAAGCTCATGAGAAAAAACAAACGGCAGCCATGTACGTACATTTTCAGTTAACCCTATTGAAGAATCTGGTTGATTTACATATAATCTTATAATATTCAAATGCGGAATAGCAAATGAATTTACAAAGTCTACATCATCATATACAAATACTGTTATACTTCCTGGTGACGTTTCATAAAAATCTTCATAATTTTCATATAATTTGTCAGCTACTTTATTTAATACAGGAAAGATATAAGATAAATTTTTCTCAAATATAAATTTAAAATATTTTGTTTCTGCAACTCTTGAATTGTTTTTTAAAGAATATTCGAAATTATAAATGTTTGTCGAAAAAATCATTACATTTAATAAAGCAATTATTACAATAAGAATTTTTTTACCCATTTTACACCTCCATAATTATATTTTTTCTATTATATTATAGCAAATTTTAAATACATTAAATAACACATATTAGAAGAGAATGTAAATAATAATATGTGAAATTTTTTTCACGTTAAAAAGGAGCATACTCACGCATACTTACGCATACTCACGCATACTCCTGCATACTGATAAAATTTTATAATAACCATGAAAAATTTTTCTTAGCAATAAAATTTGGCTAAAATTGGAATTTTTAAAAAATACTTTAAAAATGTATAATATTACTGGATAATAAAATATCTACGGGAGGTATGATCATGGGAATAAATGTATATTCAGAAGTTAAAAGATTGAGGCGTGTGTTATTACACAGACCAGGTTTAGAACTTGAAAATATGGAACCTGATTTACTTGAAGAATTATTATTTGAAGATATTCCATTTTTAAAGAAAGCTCAGCAGGAACACGATTATTTCGCTGATGTATTAAGAACAAATGGTGTTCATGTAGAATATGTAACTGATTTATTGGCTACATCTTTAAGCGAAGATTCTATAAAAGAGCAATTTGTAAAAGAATATCTTGAATTAAGCGAGGTTAAAAATGAATATATAAAGGAAGCTCTTGAAGAATATCTTTTAAGCTTTGAAACAAAGGAAATGATAAATAAAATTGTTGGTGGAGTTAGAATTAATGAATTTAAATTAAAGAAAGAGAATTTTTCAACAAAGGTAAGGCTTAACAAACAGTTTTATTTATTGCCATTACCAAACCTTTATTTCCAGAGAGATCCTGTTGCTTTTGTTGGTAAAGGTATTGTTATAAACAGGATGAGAACAAAAGCAAGAAGAAGAGAATCATTATTTATGAAATATGTTGTAAAATATAATAACGACTTCAAAAATACTCCTATTTACTACGATATGACATTGCCTTTTGCTATTGAAGGCGGAGATGTATTGGTTCTTACCGAAAAAGTTCTTGCTATAGGTATTTCACAAAGAACAGATCCCGAAGCTGTAGAAATCCTTGCCAAGAAACTATTCTTTGAAACAGATGAATCATTTGAAACTATTCTTGCTATTAATATCCCAAAGAAAAGAGCATACATGCATCTTGATACTATATTTACAATGGTTGATACAGATAAATTCCTCGCTCATTCGCAATTAGAATCCAGTTTATTGGTATATGTAATTAAAAAAGGAAAAGACGGTGATCTTGAAGTTATTGAAGAGAACAAATCACTTGAAGAAATATTACAAAAATACCTTGAAAATGGTCAGGTAAAAATATTAAAATGTGGTGGAGAAGATGAAATTGCAGCAAAAAGAGAGCAATGGAATGACGGTTCAAATGTTTTAGCCGTAAAACCTGGTGTTGTTATCGCATATGATAGAAATTATGTTACAAACACTCTTTTAAGAGATAATGGCATTAGCGTTATTGAAATACCTTCAAGTGAATTATCAAGAGGTCGTGGAGGACCACGATGTATGTCAATGCCTATGAATAGGGGGGATTAATTTATCCTATAAATATTGGAGGTGAAGTATGAGCAACAACAAAGTTTTAGGGTTATTTGCACTTACCATGCTGGTTATTGGTTCAATGATTGGCGCCGGGATTTTCAACTCACCAGCTGATCTTGGTAGCGTTGCAAACCCTGGAGCAATTTTAATTGGTTGGCTAATTACAGGATTCGGTGTTTTTTCTCTGGCAATGGTATTTCAGTTTTTATCCTATAAACGTCCCGAATTAGAAGGTGGTATTTACTCTTATGCCAGAGAACAATTTGGAGAATTTATAGGGTTTAATTCTGCGTGGGGATATTGGTGGAGTGCGTTGCTCGGGAATATTGCTTTCTTTGCTGTAATAATGAAAATTCTAAGTGGATATTTCCCAATTTTAGAACAAAATAAAATTATCGCACTTGTTTTTTCAAGTATTATTCTATGGGTTTATCACTTTTTAATTGTTAGCGGAATTAGAACAGCTGGTACCACAAATGCTATTTTAACTGTTTTAAAATTAATTCCTCTATTTCTTGTTGCTATAGTTTCAATTTTTGCGTTTAATCCTGATCTCGTAAAAGATATATTCTTTTCAACCAAAATTGCTGCAACTGGAGAAACAGCATCTATTTTCAAGCAGGTAAATGATAGTTTTGGAACTATGTTATGGGCATTTATTGGTATAGAAGGCGCAGTTGTTCTTTCAAATAAGGCGAAATCACAAAAAGACGTCGGAAAAGCTACTATAATTGGCTTTATTATTACACTTATTGTTTATATTTCAGTTTCTGTTTTTACAATGGGTGTTGTACCACCGGGCGAATTGGTTAATTCAACTTCACCTCTTGGTACTGTTTTAAGTAAAGTTATGGGTAAACCTGGACAATATATTCTCGACTTTGGATTTTTATTCTCTGTTTTTGGTGCTTTACTAAGCTGGTTATTACTTACTGCAGAGATACCGTATATTGCCGCAGTTAAAGATAATGTATTCCCTAAAAAATTTGCTCAGCAAAATGAAAATGCCACACCTGTATTTTCATTGACAATTACAAATATCATCACTCAGATTTTCTTATTATCTTTATTATCAGATACTTTACAAAATGTTTATAATACTATATTCTATATTGCTACAACAACAATATTATTACCATATTTCTTCTCCGCTGTATTTGGAGTTAAAGTAGCAAAAGAAGAAAATAGCGGATTGTATAAATTCTTTGCGTGGGTTGCTGTAATTTATACAGCATGGGTAATTTATGCAGTTGGATGGATATATATAATAACTGCATTGGTAATTTATTCATTTGGTATATTTGCATATCCTATAGCCAAAAAGGAAAGAGGCGAAGGTTTAACAGGTGGGCAAAAACTTACATATGGAGTAATGTGGGTTATTTCTATAGTTGTTATATTCCTCGTGGCAACAGGAAAATTATCTGTATAATAATAAATAAAATGCGAGAGATTTCTTTCTCTCGCATTTTATTTAATCTGAATATCCAATTTTCCAGTGTTCCACAAGTTCTTTTGGAATTTTATCTGTAAAATCTGGTAATTTCTGCCTCATGTAAAATGAATTGCCGTAATACGGCTTTGTCGTTCCAGTAAGCTGTTTTACTATATACAACTCATCTTTTGCTCGAGTTACAGCAACATAAAACAATCTTTCCTCTTCATCTATCTTTTTTTCTTTTAATGCCATTCCGTTTGGGAAATCTCCAGGGTTTACAGAAATTATTATTACAACCTTCCATTCCAATCCCTTTGCACCATGAACTGTAGTTAATGTAATTCTTTCATTTTTTCTATCTTTCTCGGCACTTTGTATTTCTATATTTTCACTTAATGCCAATTCTTCAAGAAAGGATTCTACTGACTTATATCTTGAAGCAATTTCCCCTAATCTTTCTATATCCTGTTTTCTTGAATATGCATCTTTAAAATTTAATTCCAGATATTCCCTATAAAACTCATTATATATATAGTCTATTAAATCCTGTGGATTTTCATCGCTATTTTCAAACAAATATAATATTATTTCTTTGGCTTTTGGATACTTTCTAAATTTAATCTGTTCAAATGCTCCATATGGTGTTGGATATTCCATAAGGTTTGCATAAAATTCGTTAACGATTTTTGTAAGTGTTTTTTGACCTATACCTGGAAACAGCTTTAATACACGTGTCCATGAAATATTATCATATGGATTTGCTAATATCTTTAAAAAAGCCATTATATCTTTTATATGTCTTGTTTCTATAAATCTCTTACCAGATAATAATTTATATGAAATCTTTTTTACGTCCAATTTTTGTTGTAGTACCATTGATAAACTATGGGAACGGTATAATATAGCTATTTCTTCTGGAGAAACACCTTCATCAAATTTATTTTCTATAAGTTGCACTATAAAATCTGCCTGTTCTAATTCATCATATGTTTTCACTATTACTGGTTTCATATGATAGGAACTTCTATATGGTTTTAATTTTTTTGGAATAGAGTGTGTTGGAATAAGATAATTTTCTAATTCAACTATTTCAGGAACACTTCTATAATTTGTTTGAATTTTAAATAATTTTACATCTTCATGTGACTGAAACTCTTCAACATTTTCAAATCTTGAACCCCTAAATGAATATATACTTTGCGAATCATCACCAACAACTATAAGATTTTTATGCACACTGGATAAAAATTCAACTATTCTCAATTGAACAAGACTGGTATCCTGAAATTCATCTACCAATACCCATTGATATTTTGAAGCTATATAATTTCTTATATCCTCATTTGTTTCTAAAAGATGCAATGTATTTATTAGCATATCATCATAATCCATTGCATTTATTTTTTTCTTCATTTCAAGATAATTCATATATATTCTTTCTATATCCTCTTGATAATCAATTAAATATGCAGCCATATCCAATATTGCTTCACGAATGGATTTTAACGTATTTGCGGCATATCCTATAATCTTTAAAATAACCCCTTCACCTGGAATTTGTTTGGCTTCTTCCTTTGTTAATGTTTCCTTATATTCATTTTTTGCTATTCTCATTAAATCCTTCGCATCTTCTGAATCGAGAATAGTAAAGTTATTTTCATATCCAATAACCTTTGCATATCTCCTTAAAATCATATTACACACATGGTGAAAGGTACCTGCAGTTAGTGAAGATGTATCTACATTGGTTACATTTCTTACCCTTTCTACCATTTCACGAGCAGCAGCTCTTGTAAAAGTAACCAATAAAATATTTTCCGGTTTTATGCCTTGAGAAAGCAAATATGCGATTTTATATGTAATGACCCGGGTCTTTCCTGAACCCGGGCCTGCAATTATTAATGATCTTCCTGTGGAGTTTATAACGGCATCAAGCTGTTCACTATCTAACTCTTCTTTGAAGAATTCTGGTATAGAATATTCACGTTTTATATTAAACACTTTTTCGTCCATATGAATCCTCCATTATAACTCTTTTCCAAGCATAGAACTTAATTCTTTTAATTGAGCGCTTCTGCTTGGATGTCTTAACTTTCTCAATGCCTTAACTTCAATCTGTCTTATTCTTTCTCTTGTTACATTAAAATACTGTCCAACCTCTTCAAGAGTCTTTACCTTACCATCAAGAAGGCCATATCTCATTTTCAATACCATTGCCTCTCTTGGCTGCAATGTATCAAGAATTTTTTCAAGTTCTTCTCTCAATAACATTTTCATAGCAACTTCTGCTGGTTTATCCAATGTATCATCTGCTATAAAATCACCTATTGTTGAATCATCTTCATCTGATGCTCCAAGCGGTGAGTCAGCAGATATTGTTTCCCTTGCTGTTAAAAGGATTTCATTTACCTTTTCAACTGGTTTTCCTGTTAATTCTGCAAGTTTTTCTGGTGAAGGATATTCACCATGTTCCTGCAAATATTCTCTGATAATTTTATTGAATTTGTTTATTGTTTCAACCATATGCACTGGGATTCTTATAGTTCTTGCCTGATCAGCAATAGCTCTTGTTATAGCCTGTCTAATCCACCATGTTGCATATGTACTGAATTTAAATCCCTTCTTATAATCAAACTTATTTACCGCTTTTATTAATCCTATATTTCCTTCCTGAATCAAATCCAGAAAGGATAATCCTCTTCCTATATATTTTTTTGCAATAGATATAACAAGCCTTAAATTAGCTTTTATCAATTCATCTCTTGCTTTTTTATTACCTTCTTGAGCTTTTTTTGCCAATCGTTTTTCCCTTTGAGGTGTTAACAACTTAATCTTCCCTATTTCTTTTAGATAAACCTTTATAGGATCTTTTAATGACATATTGTCAAAAATCTGAGTTTCTCCATCCCCTAAATAATCCATTAAATCAATTGCAGCAGCTCCTTCAGCTGCCATTACTTCTTCTATTTCATTTAAACTTTCATCATCAAGCTGGGTACCATCATCTATCATTATTCCTTCATTTTCAAGTGCTTCATATATCTTTTCTATTAATTCTGTATCCAGTTCAGCAGGAAGTGATTTATCAATATCCTCATACGTTAATACCATATTGTTCTTCTTAGCTTTTTTAACAAGATCCTTTACCATTTTTTCAAAGGTTTTTGGCTTTTTGTCTGAGGATTTTCTCTTTCGGGCTTTTACATATTCCTGCCCTTCGCTAACTTCGCCAATCTCCAGATTTCCTATTTCCTCAATGGTCTTCATCAAATCCTTATCTGCCACTAAAAACCACCTCCTCGCTTTTTGAGCGTAGCGAGTAAATCAAAGATTCTTTTCATTATTTCTTTTTTTTCTCTGTCATCTGTGGTATTCTTTAGTTTTTGTCTTAGCGCTTTAACCTCTCGCTCTTTACGCAACCTCTCCACTGTCTCTATTAGACTTGAAAAAACTTTATCTGGTTCTATATCATAATCAAAATTCCATGAAATTTTGATTAAATCTATTAACTCTTCACTTCCATTTTCAAGTATATAAGAAAGATCTTCTCCGTTTTTGGCAAAAGAAAAAAATTCCTTTCCAAGCCCTTCAAAATCTTCTGCTTTCAAATGCGTTAATAACATATCTCTATATTTTTTATGTTTTATCCATAACCATATTAACTGTTTATCAAGTTCATTATAATTTTTTTCGCTTTTTTCTTCAGCTTCAACAGATATATATGGAATAACCTTTTTATTGAACTTTTTATATTTTAAGATATTTTCTATTGCTTTTTTTATTGTATTTTCAGGTTTCAAAAGTATTATAGCTATTCTTTTTATAAACGCATCTGTTACTGCAACATGTTTTGATCGTTGAAATTTTATATACCATTCTGCCATTTTTTCAAGATATTGTTCCACACCAAATTCATCTTCAAGGTTGTATTTATCCTTAAAATATTCAGGTATGAAATCATAAAATTTTTTCGACTGTTCCAATGTATTTAAAATTCCATTTTCACCATGTTTTTGAATTAATTCATCAGGATCTTTTTCAGTATATTGCGCAATAGCAACCTGAAATCCATAGGATATGAGATAATCCAATGAACGTAATGTCGCGTTTCTCCCTGCTTCGTCCATATCAAACATGGTAATTATTTTATCTGTATATTTTATTAATTTTCTTGCATGCAATTGAGTAAAAGATGAACCTAAAACAGCAACGGTATTCTCAAATCCATTTATATGCATTTGAATTGCATCAAAATATCCTTCAACAAGAATAGAATATTTTTCTCTTTTTATTATATTTTTGGATTTATCAAATAAAAACAACAAATTAGATTTTTGAAAATACTTATTTTCAGGACTGTTTAAATATTTTGGTTTTTCATTGTTTATACTTCTTCCTGCAAAGGCTACAATGCGACCGTAATCATCTTTTATAGGAATTATTATTCTATTTGAAAAAACTTCGCTACCGTCTTTTCTGATAATTCCAAGAGATGCTCCTATATCTCTTGAAATATCCATTTTATCTAATATCAAAGATTTAATACTGCCATTTGAAAAACCAAGTTCAAACTTTATAGCATTATCTCTATTTATTCCTCTTTTATTTAAATATTTCCAGGCTACATGGTTATCTGGAAGGTTTAACAGGATTTCATGATATCTTTTATGATAATCTTCGAAAATTTGCAATTCAAGAGGCAATTCTCTTTTTTTCAAATATTTAGATACATCTATACCTGCCATAACAGCTGCCTTTTTTACAGCCTCTATAAAGGTAAGATGTTCATATTTTTGAATAAATGTTATGGGATCTCCATGCGCTCCGCAACCAAAGCAATGAAAGGTATTTGTAGCTGGAAAAACAAAAAAGGATGGAGTATCTTCAGGGTGGAATGGACATAAAGCAGTATAATTCTTTCCAGTCTTTTTTAAGGAAAGATAACTTCCAACTATATCCTTTATATCCAATCTTGAATTTATTTCATCAATAACTTCTCTTGGTATCAAAATACCATCTCCAGATAATCAAAAGTATGGGAACGGTAAAAACCGTTCCCTTATTAAATACAAAATTCTTCTCAAGCAGCGAACAAAATCATCTCTTTGAGAATTGTGGTGCTCTTCTTGCTTTCTTGAGACCGTATTTCTTTCTTTCTACTTCTCTTGGGTCTCTTGTTAATAATCCGTGTTTTCTTAAAACTGGTCTTAAATTTTCATCAAATTGAAGTAATGCTCTTGCAATACCCAATCTTATAGCACCAGCCTGTCCATTCATTCCGCCACCATTAACTGTAATAACAATATCGAATTTACCTTCATTTTCTGTTACTGTTAATGGTTCAAGTGCGTGTTTTGACCATACAGGATTATTGTTAAAGTATTCTGTTAAGTTTGCGTATTCTTTTTTGTTTACTCTTATTTTTCCTTCACCAGGTCTTAAGTGAACTCTTGCAACTGAAGCCTTTCTTCTACCTGTTCCGTAATAATCTATAAATTCAGCCATTTATTAATCCCTCCTTATAATTCCAACTTTTCTGGTTTTTGTGCTTCATGAGGGTGATTAGAACCAGCATAAACCTTTAACTTTTTGTACATATGTCTTCCTAATTTTGTTTTTGGAAGCATACCCTTAACTGCTTTTTCGATTAATCTTTCAGGGTATTTTTCAAGAATTTCTTTTGCTGTTTGTTCTTTTAATCCTCCTGGATATCCAGAATGTCTGTAGTATTTTTTCTGTGTTAATTTTTTACCTGTTAAAACCACCTTTTCAGCATTTATAACAATTACATAATCACCTGTATCAACATGAGGTGTATATGTAGGTTTGTGTTTTCCCTGTAAAATTCTAGCAATCTGTGCAGCTAATCTACCTAAAGATTTACCTTCTGCATCTACAACATACCATTTTCTTTCAACTTCTTCATTTTTAGCCAAATAACTCTTTTGAGTCATAATTGAAGCCATTTTACTGTCCTCCTTTCTTAGGAAAAGAAATTTTTTATTCTATTATATAACAAGTCTCCTAAAATGCCATTGGCAATAAACTTTATCATATTAAAAGCGATTATTGTAATTATCAATGTCCAGGTACTTAATCCAAAATACTTTGCTGCATCACTAAAAGACATCTTAAAATAGATTGGGATTATTACCATATTCATTAAAACCATCGCTATTCCAACCATTATAGAACTAATTATATATTTAATATATTTGTTCATATTTAATTTTAAAAAGGCTAAAACCGAAATAAAGGTTAAAATAGCTACAAAATCCATCGAAACTCCTATAATATCTCCGGACTTCACAAAATAAAACACTATATCTTTGGTTAATAATGAGAATACAGCTGTTCTCCAATCAAAAAGCAATAATGATGCAATTATCAAAAGAGCACTTGGATCATATTTCAAAAAACTTGCAAAAGGGAATATAGGAATTTCTATAAACATCAACAATACAGATAACGCTCCCAATATCCCTGCCGTGGATAACATTTTTACACGGCTCATTCTCTCACCAGCTTACTTTTCTGGATAAACGCTGATGTATTTTCTGTTATTCTTCATTTCAAACTTTACATAACCTTCTATTTTAGCAAAAATTGTATAATCTTTTCCCATTCCCACGTTATTTCCAGGATGGAAATGTGTTCCTCTTTGTCTTACAATGATGTTTCCTGGAATTACTTTCTGTCCATCACTTTTTTTAACTCCGAGGTACTTTGGTTTACTGTCTCTTCCATTTTTTGCAGTACCTCCACTCTTCTTTGAAGAAAAGAGTTGAAGATCTATTCTCATTTACTATTCACCTCCACTTTCAAGTTATCAGGATAACTTTCTTCAATGCTAATCAGTGCATAATAAAGATAATTAGCGAGTTTATCTATCATCTCATCTTTTGACCAATTGATTTTTAAATATCCGTCTTTCTTTATGTATTTACCGACTTTTTCACTTTTCACTATCTCTGCAATAAATTGCGTTAATACGCTTACAGCACTACATACAATATCTTTTCCATATTCATCAAAGTTTGCATGTCCTTTGATTTCAATTTCCCTTTTTTTTAGATTAAAACTTACTTTAATCATTTTTGGTATTAAGCTTCAATCTTTTTAATTTTTAAAGCTGTGTAGTGTTGGCGATGTCCTTTCTTTCTTCTGTAGTTTTTTCTACCCTGGAACTTTACAACTAATACTTTTTTGTCTTTTCCATGTTTTACAACCTCAGCAACAACCTTTGCGTTTTCTACATAAGGTTTTCCTATCTTTGCTGAGTCTCCCTTTACAAATAAAACTTTGTCAAGAACAACTTCTGCTCCTGGTTCGTATCCAACGAGCTTTTCTGTGTAAAGTTCCATTCCTTCTTCTACCTTGTACTGTTTTCCGCCAACTTCAATAATAGCGTACATAAAGTCACCTCCTCTTGGAATAATAATAGTGGGCTAAGGTACCATTCTGGCTTTAAGACCTTAGACCCGTTCCGAAATATTTTATCATATTTCTCACCCTAATTAATTAAAGTTATGTTAATTTTTAAATAAAGAATGAAAATATTATTCCAGTTTTGTTGTTCGACTTTTAGAAATAAATTCTTAACATAAATTTCAATTCCCTGAGTATTTCTTCACACAAATATATATACAAATGGTATATAATATAATTAGATAAAAATTATCGGAATTAATTTAAAAATATATAAGAGGTGATCTTTATGGAAAAATATAAGGTAATAAAAGAAAAATGCATTGCATGTAAGGCCTGTGTTAGAACAGCACCTGAAAATTTCAGAATCGAAGATGGAAAGGCTGTTGTTTTTAAACAACCTGAAAATGATGAAGAGTTAATCAAATCCAGGAAAGCTATGGAAATCTGTCCTACTGGAGCTATATTATATGAAAAGCCTGAACCAATTACAGGAAATTCAAACGTAAAAGAAACAATAGAAAAATATCCACAATTAAAAGAAATACTTGTAAAAATTTCGCCAAAATTCAAAACCATGCAAAATCCTGTAATGTGGAATACTGTTGCAAAATTTGCAACATTTAAAAATGCTGCTAAAATGACAGGCGTTTCATTGTGTGAAATATTACATACTGTAAATAAGGAATTAGGTCTTGAAAAAGAATTATACAAGCTTTTTCCTGAATGTATTAGGGAATCAGAAGAAGAGTTTAATAGCTCTGAAATTACCTGGAAAGAACCGGAAGAAATTATAAAAATACCTGAAAGTAATATTGAAAATCTTGGTGTTGTAATTGAGCAATTAAAAGACTTAAAATCCGGTGAATCCGTTGTTTTTGAAGGTAATATTGATTTAGAACCCGTTATAAAAATAATCGAAGATATGGAATACCTATATAACATAAAAAAATACAATACATTTAAAGTTAGAGTTTCTGTATATAATCCTTCAAAAGAAAGCACAAATATTGAAGATTATGAGGTTCTTGACGTTAGAATGATGCAGCAGGATCCATTTGATATAATTATCAAGAAAGCTTATTCGTTAAATCCAGGAGAAGGATTTGTTCTTGTTCAAACCTTTGTTCCAACGCCATTAATTAACATGCTTGATGGAATGGGTTTTGATGCGGAAATAGAACAGGTAAATCCATATGAAGTAAAGGTTTATTTCAAACGAAGAATTGAAGATGAAGAAGAAAATGTTGAAGATAATGGAAAACCAACAGTAACTATTCAATCTGCAACACCTGTGGGATATCCGATAATAATGAGATTATTACAGTCAAAACGATTAAAAAAGGTTGTAAACATTAAAGAGTTAAAAATCTGGGAAGAAACGGAAAAACATCTTGGCTGGATTGTAAATGGCAAAGCTGATATTAGTTTTTCTGCTTTAATTACTGCAGCAAAATTAAGAGACGTTGATGTAAAAATGCCTGTTGTATTTGTATGGGATAATTTTTCTATTATAACTCGCGGTTATAAGGCTAAAAGCCTTGAAGATTTAAAGGGCAAAACCATACATCTACCTCTTTTTGAAGATGCACCACCAGCAAAAATAACAAAATACTTAATTCAGGCAAAAGGTTTAAATATAGAAGATTTCAACTTTTCATACGGTAATCCTTTTGGAAGACCAAAGGAGATTATGATGGATTTCCTTTCAGGGAAAGTTGATACCGTATTATTAAGAGAACCAGAAGCAGGTTTTGTTATGCAGGCACTCGAAGAAAGTAATATAGAATATTCTGAACTTGATTACGGAAAGATCTGGAATGAAATTAATGATGGTTTTGGTTTGTTACCAAATGCTGGAATGGTTTTAAAAGGCGATTTAGTTAGAAACTATCCTGAAATTACAAAGGTATTATTGGAAGAATTGGAAGCTGCTATAAACTGGGTAAATGAAAATAGAAAAGAAGCTGCAAAACTTTCATTTGACATGATGAGAGCACCTATAAAGAATGTAGAAAAATTCCTTGAAAGGGTAACCTTTAAATATGTTTCTGGCAAAGAATTGGAAGAAAAAGTATATAATTTCTACGATATCCTCATAAAAAACGATATTATAAACGCTACACTCGATGAAGAATTAATGGAGATATTTAGAATTTAATTTTATAAAAACAGAGCCATTTCTTTGATAAACTCATTAAGAGGTTTTTAAAATAACCTTTCCAGAAATCTGGAAGGGTTATTTTAATTCAATTTCGACGGACTTTCAAAGTTCGTTTTTATAAACCACACATTCTACTCTTCAATTATACCATATCAAAGCAAAATGAGGCTTTCGCCTCATTTGATTAATTCCAGCAATTTTTCTTCATTTTTTCTCGTTGTTTTTTCCAGGATTTCTCCTGTTTTTTTATCTGCTGTTATTTTCCCTTTTTTTAATACCACTATCCTGTCTGTTTTTTCTATTTCACTTACATCATGGCTGGCTAAGATTATTGTTTTTCCTTTTTGACTTAATTCTTCCATTATTTCATATATCTTTATTTTCGTTTCTATATCCACTCCATTTGTCGGTTCATCAAGTAAATATATTTCCGCTTCTTTTATTAATGCCCTTGCTAGATTTAATCTCCTTTTCATCCCCGTTGATGCTTCCATATACTTTATTTTCCTGGTTTCGTATAGCCCCATTTCTTTTAATCCTTTTTCCACTTTCTTTTTTAATTCTTTTCCTGTTAGGTTGTTTAACATTCCAAAGAAGTTTAGATTTTCTTCTAAGCTTAATCTGTAATAGAATGACCTTTCATTTGATGTCGCTATTGATATTAATTTTTTTATTTTTTTTGATTCTTTTTTTATGTTATATCCTTTTATTGTTATTTTTCCTTTATCCGGTATTATGAACATTCCTATTGTTTTTATTAATGTTGTTTTTCCTGCTCCATTTGGTCCAAATATTGTTATTTTTTCTCCTCGGTTTATTGTTAGATTTATATTTTCCAGTGCTTTTATTCCATTTTTGTATATTTTTGTCAGGTTTTTGATTTCTATTATTTTTTCCATTGTTTCACTTCCTAATACTGCGATATTGTGCCATATTTCCTGGCTTTGTTAAATGATTCTCTGAACCAGTATATCCCTATTGGTAATATTATTGCTGTCATTATTATCAGGATTATTATATCCTCTTTTATTTCGTATAGACTGTATCCTTTTATTAATGTTTTTCTCAATCCATCCATTGCATATGTTGTTGGTAGTATATACGATACTCCCCTTATCCATTTTGGCAATATTTCCACCGGATAGTATATCCCTGAAAACATTCCTGTTAAGAATGAATATACCCAACTTACCGGGTCTCCTTTTTTGGTTAGCATTATGAACCCTGCACTTAATAACCCTATTCCACTTAAACTTATCATTGTTATTATCAATAATATTATTGATGCTATTATATTCATTTTTATTTCTACATCAAATGTGTATATTAAGAATATAAATACTATTCCTGTGTTTATTATTGTAAATACCAATCTTGAGAAGATTGTGTATATAAATACTTCCCATAATGGTGTTTCCGACAGGAGCAGGTATTCTATTGTTCCCATTACCTGCTCCTGTCTTATTACACTTTTGAATGTTGTTAAGGAGAGAGTAGTGTAACTCATGAATACGCTTCCTGATATGAAATATGCTAGTATGTTTCCTCCATACTGCTCTATCATTGGAAAGTAATTCCCCTGGGCTATAAACCTTCCCATGAATCCAAATTGCAATAATCCCAGGAATCCACTCAGTATCCCCAATACTGCCTGTGTTTTGTAGCTTTTCCATATTAATACATCTCTTACCAGAAAATACAGGAATTTTTTTATTGTTTTCATGGTTTCACCGGATTAATTAAAATTTTTTTTACAAAAGTTTTCACCTTTACAATCACATAAAATTATACATAGTTCACACCAATGTATTAAACAATGAGGTCCTTTACAAGGACACCATATTTCTTCTGAGAATTCATCATTTCTCTCAATCCACTTCATTATTTCACTCCCTTACTTCAAGACAAACTCCTTCGCCTTCACAATTACATTCAAAAATATGAAAAGTATGTTTAAACCAATCAAAAAAATCGTCTAACCATTTGAACCAGCAAATTTTTTCTTCTGGTTTTTTTGGTTCCTCTATCCATGACATAAAAATCCCCTCCTTATTTTACTGGTATTGGTAAAAAGCCTTTTTTCAATTTTGCTTTCAGATGCATTTTTAACATTTCTTCGAGATTATATTTATACATTGTACATCCTTCTTCTTGTATTCCATTATACTTAAATAATGTTTTATCCGGACAGCCCCCCATACATAATGGTAAAAACTTACAATTTTTACATTCTTTGTAATTTAAAGGATTAAATGTATTCCATTTTAAATATCTATCAAAATTTTTATTCTTTTCATTTCCTTTTATATTCCCTATCGCTAATGCTTTTATTCCCACTTCATGCCAGCATTTATACATATATCCTTCTGGATCTATTACAAAACTATTTGGTTTTACTGCACCGCATTGCGAATACATAGGAGTTGGATATTTTATAATATTTATACCTTCTTCATACGCCTCTTTTACTCTTTCTATCATATATTCTGAACGATTTTTTATATCAATACAATTTATTTCTATATCTCTACATACTTCTGTCGATACATCTACAAATGCAAGATATGGGCTACAATTTTCTTCTGTTAATCCTTCATTTTTTAAATATTTTAACAATTCAATTATTTTACCTTCGTTTGTTTTATCTATGTTAATCCTTATACTTATATGTTCAAAATATTCCTTTGCTCCTTTTATATTATTTATTATAGTTTCAAAGCTTCCTTTTCCATTTATTAAAGGTCTTCTTTTATCATGAATTTTTTTTGGACCATCTATTGTTATTTGAACAGTTTTTATTTCTAAATTTTTCAATTCTTTTGCTACTTTTGAATTTAATAAATATCCGTTTGTTACTATTGATGCGGTGTATTTTATATTATTACTTTGACACAATTTTATAAATTCTTTTGACAGTTCTTTTATAGTTTTTAAATCTAGTAAAGGTTCTCCGCCATACCATGACACTGATAAATAATTTATTTCATTTATATTTTGTTTTACAAAATCCACAATTGAGTTTTTTACTTCTTTATCCATAAATACTTTTTTTCTTAGTTCGTAACAATATTCACATGCAAAATTACAATTCATTGTTGGGGCAATGGTTAACCCTAATCCTTTTTTTTCAAATTTTAATGAGTTATATATAAAATTTATATATTTTAATTCATCAAAATCAACAATAAATTTCCCTTTTTTTAATTCTTTATAGATTTTTTTATTTTTTTCTTTGTTTATAAATTCTTCTAAATCTTTTTCTGAAGATAATGCTTTCTTAACTTCTGGTTCAATTATTGCAAAACCTCCGCTCAAAGCATTATATATAAGAATATTTTTTTCATATTCAAATATAAAATTATATTTTGAAGGTTTCATATTTCTCACCCTTTCTCATTACATATTCCATTTCCATCGCAATTACATGCAATTAAACATTGAATACCGAAACACAAACAAATAAATTTTAAAATTTTACATCCTCCACACATAAAATAATCATTATAATTTTTTTCGATCCATTTCATATTTATTCCCCTTTCTACATTTTAAGGAGTTAATTGAGAATAGCATACATGTTTCCATTCGCAATGATATTTACACGCCCCGCCATAACAGGTGCAACTTTTAAACAAACATATTTCTCCTCTACAAGGACACCAAAAACTATTTAATAAGTTATTATTTTCATCATTTTCAATCCAATACATTATCAATCCCCTTTCTACCTTAATTATTGCTTAAATTAAAAATGTTGCTCATGACATGAATGATCTCCCTGACAATGACACTTAAACAAGCAACTTTCCCCATAGCATGGACAAACGATTGGTAAAATATTACAAGAAAATTTAAAATCAAGTTCAAATTCATTGTCTTTTTCAATCCATTTCATAAATTCCACCTCCAAAAATTCTTATTGAACTATTGTACAGGCTTCATAACATCCTCCTGGTCCATTACAAGTACATAATATCCAACAATCTAAAAAACACACAGGTCCTTTGCATGGACACCAGAATTCTTCTGAATATTCATCATTTCTCTCAATCCATTTCATTTTATCACACCTCCTTTCTCCTATTTTGGTATTGTATATTTTTTGATATAATATCTACGTAGATATAAAATAGAAAATAGATTTTAGTTGATTACTCAGAAAATTCAATTTGGATTTGAGGATTGTATGAATCTGTTTTATATTTTTTATCGTTATCTCCTGCTAATACTATTGATGAAAACATGATTATTCCTATTAATATTAAAATAATTATCTTTTTCACTATCCCACCTCCTGCTTTAAATTTTACCATTTCTAACATGGTTTTCAAGTGTCTTTTTCAAAATAAAAATCCGCTTTTTATCAGTGTTTCAAAATTTCATTTTTGTTGTATTTTTATTAATTTTCTTTTTCTTAATCTTCGTAATTTAACCGTAAAGTTTTTATGCAGGGCTTATTTACGTTTTTTTAGATATTTCACATTTTCATCTGAGATTTTTTATATTCTAATTAAGCTTAAGTTCCTTAGATTTTTATTTTGTATGTAACAAAATAGTTAATTTAAAAAGGGTGATTGATATGAACTCTTCTACGAAGAATATTATTGATATTATTAGTTTTGGATATTTTTCTTATCCCGTAATCAATTTTTTATTTGAGAATACAAAAGATATTTCTTTAAAATTTTATTTTCTGTTATTAAAATCAAAATGGAAAAGAGATTTTGATTCTGCTATATTTTATGCAAATAAAACTATTTCAACAACAACAACAACAACAATATTAAAAGAATTAGCAAGATTTGAACTCATTTCTTTGTACTATAAAATAGGAAAATCTGATTTAGCGAAAAAAGAAGTTATTATATTAAGAAACAATTTTGAAAACCTTCCAGCTTATGCAAGATGTTTAATATTACCAGGATTGAATCTATTTAATAAATCATATAATATAACTAATGATTTTAAAATATATTCTGATAATTATGAAAAAAATAATGTAGATAAGGCTATTTTAAAATATTCTCATGCAAGAGAACATATTAAAAATGAAGAATATAATAAAGCATATGAATTATTCATAGAAGGTTATTTTCTTGCAGAAGACTTTCCACATCCAACTATGATGTGTAATGGTTTAAATGGTGCTGCATGGTGGATGAGAAATGAAGATAAAAAGAAGGCTTTAATTCCTGCAAATTTACTTGAATATTATATTGGCTATTATTTCGATGATTTAAATTATACCTATAACTGGTTTGATACGATTTTTGAGGTATATAAAATAAATAAGTCTTTAAATTTATTTGATATTTCATCCGTTGTTATGAATTATAAGAATAATGTATCTTTTGAGATTAAATCTGATTTTGAAGAGGTTTATAATAATAAAAGCTTTTTCAGAAATAGAAGTTTTAAAAAAATTATCTCTCATAATTTCAGAGATAACCTTTCCATCATAGAAAAAATTAAAAATCATAAAATCCCAATATTATTCTTCTCAGCATATACAGCATTAATAGAAAAACCATTTTTTACAAAGAGTCATATTTTGAAATTGATTTTTGAAGGTAATAAAGATAAAATCATTAAATTCTTTTCTGCTAATTATGAGAAGATGTATTTTTTTAATGTTATGATGAGTGATTTTAATTTGAAGAAAGTTGAAAGAAGATTATTGAATTCTGAAGATGTTGAAGATGCGGAATATAATATTTCACCATTTTATTTAGCAAGAAAAAAACTCATCACTGAGCTTTTTAAGAAAACAAAGAACTTTAAGGAATTTGTTTTTAATTATTTTAAGCTCAGTGATGAGGAAATGAGAATATTTGATGTGTTTTTAAGAAATTGCGTTCGATACGATATTAAATGGCCCATTACTCCTTATCCAAAAGGAAAGGTTCGTGATTTTGCTCTTAAATATGGTTTAGGCTATAAGCGTGTTGCTCTTGGTTATTACTCTTTTGAAGATGATGAAAGAGTTTTACTTGATGATATTATTGAGAGGTTTTTAAAATAACCCTTCCAGAATTTCTGGAAGGGTTATTTTTAACTTCTCAAATTTTTTTATTCCCATGAAATAAGTAACTTGTGAATTTTCTTTGTTTCCTTTACAATTAGATATATTGTAAGGCAGAGTAGAAATATTGGTATCCCGGCGCCTATAAAATGATATAAAAATGGCGAATCAAAAAGCCAGTCTATAAATTTATCTTTCATTGAAGGGTTTTTTAATGATGCAATATAAAGATTTCCAAGAACAAAAATACCTAAAGTAAAACTTAAACTAATTCCTTCAAGAATAAACACTTCTTTACCATTGAGAACATTTTTTTGCGATAAGTCTCTTTTTGGATTTTTTAAATACATACTTACTCCCAAAATAGCTGAATATAATATAATAAGAAATATTGGAATTATACTATAAAATATAATAGATGATGATTTTTTCATTAAAATTATAGCTATCACTAATATTACATATTCCAATGTAAATATAAATACTGGTATCAAAACCTTAGAAAATATAAGTTCCCATGGTTTTAATGGATACAATTTTGGAATTGGCCAAATTTTTCCTTCATAGGTTACCGAATATAATGCAATCATAGCAGCATACATAGAGGATAATAAAACATACATTGTTCCTATCATTTCAAGTGATTCAGATGTAAAAATAAATATTATTGGCAAAAATATTGGATATAAAATTAAAAAGAATGTTTGTGAATCTCTAAATAACAACTTGAAATCTTTTTTAAACATCGGGAATTTTGAATGTTTTATAGATATTTCTTTTTGAGAATGCTTTTCCTTTTTTCCTGAAGATGTATTAAACTCCATTGTATTAGATATTCCATATATAAAATAACCAAGAATAGATATAACTACATATAAAATTGCTAAAAAGGTAATGCTCCCATTCATAGCCTTTAAAACCCATGTATGTGGCCAGAAATCATTTAATATGAGCCCTATAGTTTTATTAAACGCAGCTACAAGTTCTTCAAGGCTATTATCAGCAACAAGTGAAGGTAATAGATTAGTCCCGCCAACATATAAAAATATACTTACAAAATACATTATCATTGTCCAGCGTTTTGCAGAAGTTTTTGTTAAGAATCTTGAAAGAATTACTCCGCCAAAATTCGATAATAACATAAGAAATAAAATATAACCTAATCCAGCTAATATCGTTAAAATTATATTTGTTTTCATGAGCATAGCATATACAACAAATACTGGTATCATCATTCCCAAAGGTATTCCAGCCATTATAAGGCTATCTATCGCACTTGCTGTATATATTTCAAATCGTTTTACCGGCATTACAAGGAGCAACTGTGTAATTTCACTTTCAAATAAATTCGCAACTATCGCCGGAGAATAGTTTAAGAAAAACATAAATCCCATTGTAAGAAACCACATTCCAAAAATTATATCAAGCAAATTCCATGGAGTATTCATACCAAATTGCGATAATGGTACATTTAGATTTTTAAACATGAAATAAACTATAGGTGCTAAAGTTCCCCCAAATATAACCATTGGGAATAAATATGCAAACAATGCACCCCATGGACCTCTTCTTTTAATAATACCTTTTTTATTTTTTCTGGGTCTTACTTTATTTTGATATGAATATTTTAATATTAACCATATTTTGCTTTTCATTTTTTCACCCCATTATAGCTCTTTTATTATGTCATCCAATTCTCCAGCACCAGTTAATTCAAGGAATAAATCCTCAAGTGATTGTTTTTCGTCTGTTTCAGATAAATGCTTTAATTCTTCCAATGTACCCTCGGCTATAAGTTTTCCTTTTGAGATAATCCCTATTCTATCACACATTTTCTCTGCTATTTCTAAAATATGTGTTGTCATAAATATGGTTGCACCTTCTTTAGCATACTTTTCTATTAACATTTTTAAAAGTTTTGCCGATTTTGCGTCAAGTCCAACTGTAGGCTCATCAAGGAATATTACTTTCGGTTTTCTCATTAATACAGAAGCCACCATTAATTTTTGTTTCATACCATGTGAATAATCTCCTATAAATGAATCGAGATAATTTATTTCAAATATTTCACATATTTCGTCAAATCTTTTTTTTGCTTCTGTTTTATCCACTTCATATATATTCATTATGAATTCTATAAATTCTGTTCCTCTAAGATTTTCGTACATTCTTGGTTCATCTGGAACTACTCCTATATTTGCTTTTATTTCAATTTCTTTTTCTTTCATGTTCATGTTCAATATTTCAACTTCACCACTTGTAGGTCTTAAAGTACCTGTTAGCATTCTTATAGTTGTTGTTTTTCCTGCTCCATTTGGTCCAAGAAATCCATAAATTTCTCCTGGTTTAATATTAAGACTTACATTATCAACTGCTGTAAAATCTCCAAATTTTTTTACTAAGTTTTTTGCTCTTATCACTAATTACACCCCCAGAATTTATTAAAATCCAAATTTTTCTTTTAATTCATGCAAATAGCTTCTTCCTATCTTTAACTCTGTGTTTTTTAAATCATTTAATTCAACGATATATTCTCTTATAAATAATCGTTTGAATTTTTTTATATAATTTATTGAAACTATATAGCTTTTATGTATTCTTATAAATACTTCTGGATCTATTTCACTTTCTAGTTGCTTTAATGTTCTGTTGTAATAATATTCCTTATTTTTGGTGCATAAAAAGACGTATTTTTCTTCCGCTTTAAAATATACTATATCCTTTTCCGGTATTACCAGTATTTCATCATTATCTTTTACTGTAAAAATCTTCTGGTAGTTCGCTTTTTTATTTATGAATTCATCGATTTCAACAATTTTTTCTTTTTTAATTCTTGGTTTTCGTTCATATATTCTTTCAATTGAGCTTTTTAATCTTTTTAAATCAAATGGTTTTAATAAATAATCTATAGCATTTTCTTCAAATGCTTTTATAGCATATTCCTGATATGCCGTTATAAATATCACAAATGGTTCATAGGAAATGGATTTTAAAACTTCAAATCCATTTTTTCCAGGAAGATTTATATCTAAAAATACAAGTTCTGGTCTTTCTTTTTCGATAAGTTCAACGCCTTCATCTCCATCAAATGCTTTACCGCATATCTGTATATCTTCAAAATTTCCCAACATCTTTTCAAGCCTATTTGAAGCATGAATTTCATCTTCAATTATAACACATTTTATCATTGTTCATTCCCCTTTATATTTTTTATTAAAATAATCACTTTTACGCCAGAAGGTTTATTTTTTAATATTTTTACTTCAGCATTATTTTTATATATAAGATTTAATCGCTCTATTACGCTGTTTATTCCAAAACCATACTGAATATTTTTATGTGTTCCTGAACCATTATCCCAAATTTCAAGAAAAAGCGTATTTTTTTCTAAGTATGTTTTTATTGTTATGATTCCTCCTTCTTTTTTTGGAGATATTCCATGAATAACCGCGTTTTCAACAAAAGGTTCCAGAATAAATGGAGGAATTTTTAATTTTAATGTTTCTTTTGAAATTTCAAAATTACATTTTAATCGACTTCCAAATCTAATTTTTTCAATTTCAAGATATTCTTTTATCAAAGATATTTCTTCCTCTACTGTACAAAAATCCTTATCTGATGAATATAATACCTTTCTATATATATCTGAAAGGTTTATCACCACCTGTTCAACCTTTTCTGGTGATGTGTACGCAAGATCAATTATGGTATTTAACGTGTTAAATAAAAAATGCGGATTTAGCTTTGAACGCAATGCTTTTAATTCAGCTTTTAACTTTTCCTGTTTTAACTTTTCATTTTCCTCTATCTTATTTTTAAGCTTATAATATATTATTATCAAAAGTAAAGTTAATATCAATACAATTATGCTATATATTAAAAGAACATACTTCTCCGTAGAAAAAAAAGTATATGATAGCAATCTTGAAATGAGGTCTTCAGCAATAAATACCCCTGAAAAAAAGCTAAATACAAAAATAAGAATTTTTATTATACGTCTTAAAAATTTTATTTCTATTTTTACTGTATGAAACAACATTTCTGTTGAGATATAGTATATTACACCTATAGTTGTAACAAATAATTCCGTAATAATCAGACTAATTTGTATATTAAAATATGGCGTATAAAGATATATAAAATATGTAATTGATAAGGCTATTAATTGTGTTATCAACAAAACCTTTAATAATCGTCTATTTTTCATCATACACCCTTTTATAATATATAGAATTTTTATACTCTTTTAATTCGTTAAAATATTTTTGAGATTTTATAGGAGAAACTTTTTTATATAATATTCCCAATTTATATAGTACTTCTCCAAAGTCATACCTTTTTAAAAATTCTTTCTTTTCCTGAACTCTTAAATATATGTATTCAAAATCTTTTAATGAAATTTCATGTGCAAAATTATATTCGGATATATCATATGCTGTTTTTGCACGAATATATCTATATGTTAAATTATCAAAATCCTCTTCTATTACATGTTTCATTTCAAGCATCCCGGTATATATATAATAATATTTTAAAGGTAAGAACCATTCATATTTTGCTTTTTTTACCAATAAGCTTCCCCTGATTTCTTTTAAAATAGCATATGAACAGGTATCTATTATTTCACTGTTTAACTCAAGCAATTTATCTATTAGTGATATATTTAAATCATTAAAATTCTTTATGTAAAAATCTTCCAGATCCTTTATGTATTCTTTTTTAAAAGGATTACTTTTAAGATTATTTTCTATTTTTTCAAACTCTTTTTCAATTGGAGTTGAAAAGGTAATAATATTTATCAGATATATAATTAAAAATATATAAATATTTTTATTTTTCACTTATCCATCCCCTTTTAAAATCCCCACATTACACCTGCACCTATTGTGTAATAATAATAATTAGTTGGTAATGTATCTTTTAAATTATATGTATTTTCTATTTTCCAGCCATCTGATGAAAAGCCATATATAAAATTACCATGTACTATTATACTAAAAAATTCAGCAAGATTTAAATATATTTTAGCCTGTGTATTTAATGCAAACATATCTGTATTTAAAGATACTATATAAGGCACTTTTTGAGGTGAATTTACGAAATCATCTATAGTATTTGCATCTCCATCAACAAATTTTTTTATTGCTATTTCGCTTCCACCAAATCCCAGACCAACTTCAAAAGATAATATTTTAAATGGATTTAAATGTGTTCCGAACATAAAGAAACCCTGATTTATACTAATTTCATATTCGCCTGTTCTTAAACTACCAGATTCACCCTGGCCTCCAATATAAATTCCATTTGCAATTCTTCCTGCACCACTGCCACCATATAATACCATTCCTCCATTAATTTTTAAATCATTTAAAGGTATTAATTGTTGCAACGAGCTTTCTGGAATAAACTGTATCTGGGAACCTCCCCAACCAAAATTAAATGCGAAAATTATACTGGTAGAAAGAATCATCATTAAAATTATTATATTTTTTTTCATAGAATTCACCTCTTTAATATTTTTTTATTTTTCCCTTGAAATCAATTATTCCGGGATTTTCTTTTTTTACATATATAATTAAATTATTTGAAATTTCATTACTTTCTAATCTACGAATTCCATCCCACATATCAAGATAATATATTTCACCACTAAGTGTTGTTGATGAAATTTTTATATTTTTTAAATTTTTACATTTAAAGTTAAGTTTAACACTTGTTCCATCTATATATAATTCATGTACATTTATTTCCCCTTCAACACTAATAGTTGTTCCATCAAGATCTATTAAATCAGCTGTTATTAGAGTATTTAAAAATTTTAAAGATGTTGTATCCATATATATCTTTTTGGTTTTAATATAACTGTTGATTATAGAAACGCTTGTTCCATCCACTTTAAATTCTGTATTGTTATTAATTTCAAAATCTCGAAATTTGATGTTCATAGAATCAATATCAAAAAATTCTGTATTTAACTTTCCATATATCTCTGCTGAAGCTGTATCTATAATTACATTTTTATATCTTTTTTTAGTCCCGATAACAATTTCAATAATGTTCTGACTTCCAAATAATGACGGGTTACTACTTCTTACTTCAACCATATTTTCTTTTTTCACAAGTATTATTTTATCTGAAAAATATATTTTATTACTTTCGGGATCAAATTTTATCCTAACCGCTGGATAATTAATCTTTATAATATCTATTCCATTAATTTCAATTGATTTATTCGGTTGTATTACCTGAGAACTCACATTATAATTTTCCAGATTAAAAGAGAAAATCATTAATATTAATGCTGTTATCGGAAATAAAAACCAATATTCTCTGATATTCATTTTGTTCCCTCCTTAATATAAGGAACCAATTTCAAGAAAGACAGAAATATCATACCATTTTAAAAAGTTATTCGTTTCACTGCTATCTCTTACTATATACAATGAAGGATCATCTTCAAAATACCATCCAGATTGAGAATATCCAAAATTATATGCTCCCTTTAAAAATAATCCAAAATGTTTTGTAAAATAAATATGCATTCCCATTGATGGAGATAATATATAATAATCTTTCGAAAGCTTTATATAATGAATAGCAGTATTATTTTTAAAATCTTCTAATGTCTTCCCACCATCAACTACTTTTAGAAAACTTTGAGTGTAATGTCCTCCTAATATCCCAAGATCCACTCCTATTTTGTTAAATATATTAAAAATATATCCAACTTTTCCTCCTTCATAAGATATTTGAAGACTATTGGTATTATTTTCCATATTCATAGTTCCTTCAATACCAAAATAAAATTTATCTACATTCATCCTAAAACCATACAAAGGATATAATACTCCATCATGTAAATCAATTGAATTATCAGGACTTTTTATTTCTGATACAGGAATATACGACATTCCCAAATAAAATCCACTGCTTCCTCCAAATACGATAAGTGATAATAAAAATATTATAATCAATAACCACTTAGGCTTCATTTTATCACCTCCACAATTACTATAATATATAAAAAATATTTTTAAAAACTTTTTCTGATATTCTGTCATTTATTGGAATAAAATTATTTTATTTCTTTTTATTCTGTCATAATACATAAAAACCGGTTTTATCACAACCGGTTTTTATGTGGAATTATTTACACTAACTTTCCTATTTCAACAACTGGAAGACTTATAGCTTTTTTTAATTCTGGAATATTTTCTTTTTTTAATGTAACCAGCACACATGTCGAAGGTCCTGCGCTTTTTGATAAATCTATTTTTATGTTTTTATTAAAAACAAATTTGTATTTCCCTGATTTTTCAATTTCCTTTATTTCATGAGTTATTCCTTTTGAACCAACTGGTATCATCTCATGCACAAATTCCAGATTTCTTATTTTTAATATATCTTTGATTGTCACAATATCCCTACTTTTTAGCACTTCTTCTCCAACACGCGGAATTCCAATTGCAACACAATAATCATTTTTATTTGATACAAATTCTATACCTTTATTGGTAATTCCTATAATTGTCACACCTATTCCGGTTTGAACGGTAGGAAAATTTTCTTCGGTACTGCCTGTTATAATATTTTCTTCAATATTTATTTCCTTTAATAATTTTTTTATTCCATTTATAATCTTTTTTCCTGTATTATTCATTTCAACAGAAAGAGTATTAACTACAACTATTGGTTTAGCACCATAAGAAATAATTTCAGCCATTGCAACATGAGTAGCATAATATCCAACTATTTCAGGTTCTGTTTTTACTATATCAAATTCTTTATCACCTACTGCCCCTGAAGAATCGCAGGCTATTACAAGTTTTTTATTTTCCATATCAATAATAGTTAAATCTCTAAATTTTTTTATTTTCATTTTATATTCACCTCTATATATTTTCCATTTTCACATTGTATCTCCCACATTTTATCAATATCCCAATTATATATTTTTGTTAATATTACTCTAATTACACCAAGATGAGTAACTATTAGATATGTCTTATTTGCACCTTTTTCGATGCTTTTCAGGAAATAAGAAATTCTTTCATTAAAATCTTCAAAACTCTCACCTTCAGGAAATTTAAAGGTCTTATAATTATCCAACCATTGTTTACATTCATCAGGAAATTCTTTTTCTATTTCCTGGAAGGTTTTTCCTTCAAACTTTCCAAAATTAATTTCTTTTAATTCTTCATATACTCTCACTTTAATTTTCTTCTGTTCAGCAATTATTTTTGCAAGATTATATGCTCTTGGCAATGGGCTGGTAAATACCCTATCAACAGGTATTTTTTCCAATTCTTTTACTATATTTTTCATCTGTAATTTCCCTTTTTCAGTTAATGGATAATCTTTCCAACCATTAAATATACCTTTTATATTTGCTACTGTTTCTGGATGTCTTAGCAATAATAATTTCATTAATTTACTCCTAATAAAATTATATATGATAAAAATAAATATATTCCTTGAGATGATTCTATAATTAACCCGGCTATATCTCCTGTTATTCCGTTTATTCTTTTTTCAATATACTTTAAAATCACAAACGAAAATATGTATGTTCCTATAACGGCAAAAATTAATTTTATGTTTAAGAAAACAGCTACTAAAATTACCATTAAAAATGAAATTATGGATTTTTTTAAATTACAATTGTCTATAAAAATATTTCCTAATCCATCCTTTTTACCTGCATATATTGTTATTGAGGATATAAATATAAGCACACTTCTACTAACCATAGGCATTATAATTACAGAATATGTTGAATAATAACTCATAAGGATTTCAAATCCCAAAACAATTAATAGCCCAATCACTCCAAATGTTCCTATTCTACTGTCTTTCATAATTTCAAGAATTCTTTCTTTTTTTCTATTGCTAAACAACCCATCAAAACTATCTGCAACACCATCAAGATGTATTCCACCTGTAATCCATATATAAAAAATCCATGTAAAAAATATCACTATATTTCTATCAATATAATTGGATAATTTCAATATTAAAAACATAAGTTCTCCTATAAATAATCCTATAATTGGAAAAAATATTATTCCCTTTTTAAAGTACTTTTCAGAAAATTCAAATTCATATTTTATTGGTATTCTTGTAAAAAAGGTTATTATAAGAATTATCCCTTTCATAATATCTTTCATTTTTACACCCCTATTTTAATTTAAGTGGTATACCTGAAATAGTGATATATACTTCATCTGCTCTTTTGGCTATATATTGATTCACTCTTCCTGCAATATCTCTGAAAATATTTCCAGACATATATGCCGGGACTATACCCATTCCCACTTCATTTGTTACTATTACTATATATTTATTATATTTTCTCACTAAATCCAATATAACCTCAACTTCTTTTATAATCTTTTCTTCTATATTTTCAAGCTTTTTATAGTCAATGTTTTCAAAATCTATCTTTTCATCCATTAAAATATTGGTTATCATTAGAGTAATGCATTCAAAAATAATCCCATTTGCATTTAAGAATTCTGGTTTTCTCTCAATATTTTCAAAGTTTTTGTATTGTTCTATTGTTTTCCATGTTTTTGACCTCATTTCCTGATGTTTTTTTATTCTATCTTTCATTCCTGCATCAAAAGGTATTGCAGTGGCTATATATAAGATATTTTTATATTTTTTGCTTATTATTTCCTGCGCAAATGTACTTTTTCCACTACGAGCTCCGCCTGTAATTAAAATAATTTTGGCCATTTTTCACCTCTTTATTTTATTATTAACTCATTTATTTTTCATTTAATCAACTAATATTATATCATGAATATTCAGTTTATGTATATAATATAAAAAATCCCGAGAATAAAATATTCTCGGGATTTATGTTAATTGTTATTATTACTCTTCTTCTTCAACAACATCTCCGTATTTTTCTTCTGCTTCTACTTTAGCTTTTGTTACTTCTTCTACTGCATCTACAACTTCTTCTTCTGCTGCTTCTGCTGCAGCTTCTTCTCCCATTCTTCCTTCTCTTCCTTCGATGTATGCATCTGCAATTTTTGAAGAAATTAATTTTATTGCTCTAATTGCATCATCGTTTCCTGGAATTACTATATCTATTGGATCAGGATCACAGTTTGTATCAACTAAAGCAATGATAGGAATACCTAACATATTTGCTTCAGCAACTGCAATTTGTTCCTTTCTTGGATCGATTAAGAATAATAAGTCAGGAATTCTTTTCATTCCTCTTAAACCACCAAGGTTTTTGTCAAGTTTTTCGTATGTTTTCTTGATTTTACTCTGTTCTTTTTTAGGTAATTTTTCAAATTCTTCTGAATTTACAAATTCATCTAATTCTTCTAATTTTTTAATTCTCTTTTTGATTGTTGGGAAGTTTGTTAATAACCCCCCTAACCATCTGTTATTTACGTAGTATGCTCCTGCTCTTTTTGCTTCTTCAGCAATAATTTGCTGTGCCTGTTTCTTTGTACCAACGAACATAATAACCTTACCTTCTGCTGCTTGATCTCTTACAAATTCGTAAGCTTCTTCTACAGCCTTTAATGATTTTTGTAAGTCAATGATGTAAATGCCTTTTCTTTCTGTGAAAATATAAGGTTTCATTTTAGGATTCCATCTTCTTGTTCTGTGACCGAAGTGAACACCTGCTTCTAATAACTGTTTCATGCTAATAACTGCCATTTAAAAACACCTCCATTTTGGTTTTTACCTCCGCCGTTTTTCTGGCTTCCGACCCTTTTAAGGGCACCGGGGAAACCATATACCCGGCGTGCGAGGTTAATCTATTTTAATTCTTTCTGATTCCACCCATAATCCTTCTAAATCATAAAATTCTCTTGCTTTTTCACTAAATAAATGAACAACTATGCTACCGCCATCAACTATAATCCAATCTGTTATTCTATCTCTATCGTAATATAATAATTGATGATCATTTTTCTTAAACTCTTCAACAACAGCTTCTTTTATTGCATTTAAATGTGTTTCTGAATTTCCTGTTGCAATTATAAAGTAATCAACAAGAAGAGGGCTGTTTTTCATATCCAATACTTTTATATTTATTCCGTCTTTTTCATCAATTACTTTATATATTTTTTTTGCCAATTCAAAAATTTCCTCTTCTGATTTTATCTTCACTAATTTTCACCTCCATTACTCTACTGTAACACTTTTGGCAAGGTTTCTTGGTTTATCAGGATCTAACTTCCTTAATACTGCTACATAATATGAGAATAACTGTATAATCGGCGCTATTACTAATGGATATAACGCTTCTTCTGCTTCTGGTACAAATAGATATTCATTTGTAAGTTCTTTTATTTCGTCGTTTCCTTCTGTTGTTATTGCTATTATATTTGCGTTTCTTGCTCTTGATTCCATTAAGTTTGATTTCATTTTTTCATATAATGAGTCTTTGGGTATTATTGCAAATACTGGAAATTGTTCATCTAATAATGCTATTGGTCCATGTTTTAATTCTCCTGCCTGATATCCCGCTGCATGTATATAACTGATTTCTTTGAGTTTTAACGCTCCTTCTAATGCTGTTGGATATCCAAATCCTCTTCCTATATACATCATGTGCTGATAATTTACATATTCTCTTGATAGTTCTTTTACTTTTTCTGCATTTTTTAATACTTCTTCATATATTTCTGGCATTTTTTCTATATCTGATAATATTTTTTCTATTTCTTCTGTTAATCCTTCTGTTATTTCTATTATTTTTGCACCCAATGCATATAATATTGCTATTTGTGCTGTATATGTCTTTGTTGCTGCTACTCCTATTTCTGGTCCAGTATTCATGTATATTGCACCATGTGATTCCCTTGGTATTGTTGATCCAAATACATTGCTTATTGTTACTACTTTACTTCCTTTTTCTTTTGCTATTCTTATCCCTTCTAGTGTATCTATTGTTTCTCCTGATTGGGATATTGCTATTACTAATGTATTTTCATTTACATGTGGATTCATGTACCTGAATTCTGAGGCTACTTCTATATCCACGTCTATTTTTGAATATCTGTTCATGAAGTATTTAAATGCTAATCCTGCATGATAACTTGTCCCACAGGCTACTATGAATATCTTTTTTAAATCTTTTTTTATGAATTCTTCTAATTCTTTTATTTCTGATATTATTGGTTTCCCATTTTTTATCCTTCCAGCTATTGCCGATTTTAATGCTTCTGGTTGTTCAAATATTTCTTTTAACATAAAGTGTTCGTATCCGCCTTTTTCTGCTGCTGCTTCATCCCAATCTATGTGTACAGGTTCCTTTTCTATTTTTTCACCATTTACGTTATAAAATTCTATCTTTCCTGGTTCTAATACCGCCATTTCATTGTCATTCATAAAATATACGTCTTTTGTATATTTTAATATTGGTGTCACGTCTGATGCCAATAATGAATAATTTTCATTATGTGCAACTACTAACGGACTTCCTTTTCTAACTGATACTATTTTCTTTTCTTCAGCATGTATTACTCCTATGGCATATGCCCCATCTAATCTTTTTATTGCTTTTAATACCGCTTCAAATAAATCTCCCTCATAATATTCTTCGACTAAATGCGCTATTACTTCTGTATCTGTTTCTGATTTAAATTTATGTCCTTTTTCTTTTAATTCTTCCCTTAATTCCTGAAAGTTTTCTATTATTCCATTATGAACCAATGAAATTTTTCCTGTACAATCTGTATGTGGATGTGCATTTTCATCTGTTACTCCTCCATGCGTAGCCCACCTTGTATGTGCGATACCTATATTTATTTCTTTTTCTAATTGAGAGTTTAATTCTTTTCTTAGATTTTCTATTTTCCCTGTTTTTTTAACAAGCTCTACCTTCCCATTATTTGAAAATGCTATTCCTGCAGAATCATATCCTCTATATTCTAATTTTTGTAATCCATTTATTATATCCTTTACTTTTGCTTCTTTTTTCCCTACAAGTCCCACAATTCCACACATTTTTAATTCCTCCTATAACAATTCCTTTATCTTTGACACTATATCTTCTTCCACTGCTTTTTGAGCTACTTTTAGTGCATTTGCAATGGCCTCAGAATCAGAAGAACCATGTGCCTTTACAAGTATTCCGTTAATCCCTAAGAAGAAGGTTCCTCCGTATTGTCTATAGTCAAGACTGGATTTTAAGCCTTTTAATGCATTTTTCATTAATAACGCACCTATTTTTGCAAAAAATCCACCTTTTGATATTTTTTCCTTTAATTCAGAAAGAATATAATATGCTGTTCCTTCTACTGTTTTTAAAACTGTATTTCCTGTAAAACCATCTGTAACTATTACATCTACATTTTCTTCAAAAATGTCTCTTCCTTCAACAAATCCATCATATACTATTTTTGAATCTTCTTTAAATATTTCTGAAACTTCTTTAACCAATTTTGTTCCTTTTTCCTCTTCGGTTCCTATATTTAATATTTTTACTTTTGGATTTTCTATTCCCAGAAACTTTGCAAAGGCAATTCCTTCTTTTGCCAACGAAACAAAATGTTTTGGTTTTAATTCTGCATTTGCTCCGCCATCAACAAGAACTCTTACCTTTCCTTTTTTCCCAGGTAATGGTATTACCAATGCTGGTCTATCAATTCCCTTAATTCTACCACAAACAAATGTTCCCGCTGCCAATAAAGCGCCTGTACTTCCAGCACTAACAAATGCATCTATTTCACCATTTTTCATCATTTCATTACCTATATAAATAGAACTTGTTTTTAGTTTTAATACATCTGTTGGTTTGGTATTATTGGTAACTGTGTTTTCTGCTTTTATAAATATAAATTTTTTATGTAATTCTTCTGGTATTTTTTCTTTTAAACTTTGATCTCCCCCAATTAAGTATACAGAATCGACAAAGTTATTTTTTAATGCAAAAATCGCGCCCTCAAGTGTAGCGTTGGGCGCGTTATCTCCACCAAATAAATCCAAGCCGATTCTGGCTTTTTCAGGCATTATTATTCTCCTATTTCTAAGATCTGTTTTCCGTTATAGTATCCGCAGTTTAAACATACTCTGTGGGGGAGTTTTGGTTCGCCACAGTTTGGACATTTTACTACATTAACCTTTACTGCTTTGTATAAATTTGCTGCTCTTCTTCTGTGTGTTCTTGCTCTTGATGTTTTTTGCTTAGGTACAGCCATTTATAATCCCTCCTAAAATTTATTTATTTTTATTATTCTTCGTCGCCAAATATATCAAGCAATTTAGCCATTCTTGGATCTATATACTGCTCTTCATGTTTATGATCTGGATTTTCGTTTAAATCTATCCCGCATATTGGACATAATCCTTTACAATCTTCTTTACACAATGGTTTTTCTGGAATTTCCATCATTATTGCTTCTATTATCCTATCGGTTATATCAACCTTCATATCAGAATAGAATATTATGTTATCCAGTGTTTCCAATTTTTCATTTTTGGTGAATATATCCTGAAGCCTATCGTCTATATAATATGCTTCTATCTCACCATTTATATCCTGCTCATATTCTTTTAAGCATCTTGAACAGACAAGTTTTACAGTTGTTTTTAGATTACCTTTTAATATATATCCCTGAGATGTTTTTGTTATATCAAATTGTATTTTTATAGGTTTTACTATATCCACTACACCTTCTGGTGTATCTAATTTTTCCCATGTTATTTCAAATGTATATTCTTCTTTTTCTTCTATTTTATCAAGATCATATATTAATTTTTGGTCATGTAATTTATCATTTAACATAAAATAACACCTCGCGCTTTATTTTACGACAATATCTTTTAATATATAACAAGAGTATGTTAATTTTCTGTTATAATTTTTCTATATTGACAATAGCTTTTTTAAAATCTTCTGGTAATGGTGCCACAAATTCCATCCATTCACCGGTTCTCGGATGAAAAAGACCTAATTTTAATGCATGAAGCATCTGTCTTTTTATTCCATATTTATAATCTTCATATGCTTTACCATATACTTCGTCACCAAACAATGGATGCCCAATATATTTAAAATGTACTCTTATTTGATGCGTCCTTCCTGTTTTAAGGTGTATCCATGCAAGCGACGCTTTATCTCCAAATTCTTTTATTATTTTATATACCGTAATTGATTCTTTTCCTCCCGGCACAACCGCCATTTTTATTCTTATTTGAGGATGTCTCGCAAGTGGTTGATTTATTTCACCCTGCTTTTTCTTTAAAATACCTTTTACCAAAGCTATATATGTTTTTTTAGTTTTTCTATCCTTAAACTGAGCACTTAGCGATTGATGTGCTCTATCATTTTTAGCAACTACAATTGCACCTGAGGTATCTTTGTCCAGTCTATGAACTATACCCGGTCTAATTTCTCCGCCTATTCCCTGTAAATCTTTGCAATGATAAAGTATAGCATTTACAAGTGTTCCACTAACCTTATTTGCAACTGGATGAACTATCATTGAAGGTGGTTTATTTATTACTATAATATCTTTGTCTTCATATATAATATTTAAAGGTATGTTTTCAGGTAACACCTCTATTGTTGGTGGTTTATCTGGAACTTCTATTGAAACCACTTCACCATTTTTTACTTTATATGATGGTTTTTTCAGTTCTCCATTTACTATTATTTGCCCCTGTTTAATAGCTTTTTGAACATATGTTCTTGATATCCAATCAGGAACCTTTTCCACTACAAATTTATCAAGTCTCCACCCATCTTCTCTATTAGTTACCAGGAAGTTTTCTTCCACGTATAATTTCTCTCCTTTTTTATAAAATATATTGCCAGTAAAATACCTCCAATTGTAACAAATGAGTCAGCAACATTAAAAACTGAAAAGTATTTTACACTAAACATATCAACAACATATTCAAATCTTATTCTATCATAAAGGTTTCCCATAGCTCCCCCTATAATAAAAACCGTGGCTATGTCAAATAATAACGACTTGTTATTATTCATATAAATTTTTCTATAAATATATATAATTGTCACAATTATCGTTGAAACTAATCCAAGATAAAAGGAATGGCCTTTTAACATTCCAAACGCCATTCCTGTATTTGTTACATATGTTAATGTTATATAATCTCCTATTATCTCTATGTTTTTTCCAATAAGATATTCTCTGGCAAGTACTTTTGTAATTTGATCTAAAAACAAGATTATAGGTATTAACCAGTCCAAGTTTAATCACTCACTTTTTGATAGAAGAACGGTTCAATTACTTCGAGGCCAAGACTTCTATAATTAAAAATTCTTTCTGTTGAACCAACGAATAACACTCCACCTTTTCTTAATGAAGCTGCAAAATTTTTATATAATCCATTTTTAGCTTCCATATCAAAATATATTACAACATTCCTACATACAATAAGATCAAGATTTTTTTCAAATGGATCCATTAATAAATTATGTTGTTTAAATACAACTCTTGATTTTATTATTGGAGATACTTCATATGAATCAGGCCCAACCTTTTTAAAGTATTTATTCTTTAGATCTTCTGAAATATTCACGAGCGATCTTGAAGAATAAACTCCTCTTTTAGCTTTTGCAATAACAAATTTATCAAGATCTGTAGCCATAACTTTTATGGTTTTTGGCGCTTTTAATTCTTCAAGTATTATGGATAATGTGTACGGCTCTTCACCTGTTGAACAACCTGCACTCCATAATTTGGTTTTTGATCCACTTTCTTTCATTAAACGCGGTAAAACATTTTTCTTTAAATATTCCCATTTTTCTGGATTTCTGAAAAATTCTGTAACGTTTATTGTGAGTTTATCAAGAAATTCATCCCATTTCTTAGGATCTTTTTTTAAGTCATTGAAATATGTTTTATAATCTTTATAAGAATATTTCCTCATAATCATGTCTATTCTTCTTCTAACCCTATGCTGTTTATAACCCCTTAAATCAAGTTCAAAATGTTTCGCTATGTTGTCCAATAGCCATTTATATTCGTTGTCATCATATGGTGATGTGTAAAGGCTTTTTTCGTTCATACTTATTCCTCCTACATTTCTAAATTAAAAGTAATTCCATAAACCTTTTTAGGCAGTATTGTAAAATATATTCTATCTTTTATTATTGGAATATTTATTTCAAATTTTCCAGAATTTATATTAAAAAATTCACTGTATATATTATTTTCATTTTTGGACAAAAATGTATATTTTAAATTTATATTTTTATTTATGATTTCTACATCTATCTCTTCTTTTGAAAAACCTATCATCCATGTATTTCCAACTACTAAAAAAATTCCATAATTATATTTTTTATTAATTGAATTTGAAAAAAAACCCACTTTAAGTTCAGATCCATTATAATAATATCCAATTGCTAATTCAGAAAAATTCGATGAATTTATCCAGTAATAAAAGTTGTTTTTTCCATTATACAAATTTAATCCCAACATTCCATTTGAAACTACATATGCCACTGGATATTTATAAAACGCATTTTCGAAAGTTATTATAAACGATTCATTTACCCATTTAAAATAATTATAATCATCAAAATTTGGATTTTTATATTTATACTTTATACTAAAACCGGGTTGTGAGAAATCAAGATATTTTAAAACTTTGTTTAATTCAGAAACTTCAATATTATTTTCAAAATTTTCAGCCTTTAAATCTATATAAAAACTTAACCCGGCAACATATAAGTCTGTTGCTTCAAATGTAAAGTCAAATGTTGTTCTCAAATCACCATTATTTTTATATGTAAATTGTATGTTCTTTGAAAATGTAATTATTCCTAATGTTATCATTATTATTATAACAGATATTCTTTTCATTTTGACTCCTCATTTTATTTTTATTAAAAATAAAGGGGCATAGATGCCCCTGAATTATTGAAATTACATTTTTTGTGCTAATCTTTCCATTTCTTCATCATCAATTTCAAAATTTGCAAATACTTCTTGAATATCATCGCTATCTTCAAGAGCATCTATTAACTTTAACATTTTTTCAGCATCGCTACCTGCTATCTTTACTGTATTTTTAGGAATATATGTTAATGATGCTTTCACTGTAAAGCCTTTATCTTTTAATGTATCTCTTACCTGAACCATATCTTCTGGTGCAGCTATTACCTGTATTGTTTCGTCTTCTATAACATCTTCTGCTCCCGCATCTAAAGCTTCCATCATAAATTCGTCAAGATCTGCTACTTCTTCTTTTGGAACTGTAATCATAGCTTTTCTTTCAAAATTCCATGCAACAGCTCCACTTTCAGCAAGACTTCCTCCATTTTTTGAAAGAATATGTCTTACTTCTTGAGCAGTTCTGTTTTTGTTATCTGTTAATGCTCTCATTATTATTGCTACACCTGCAGGACCATAACCTTCATACATTATTTCTACATAAGAATCTGCATCTGTTCCTCCAGCACCTTTTTTAATTGCAGCTTCAATCTTATCTTTTGGCATATTTGCATCTTTTGCTTTTTCAATAGCTGTTCTCAATCTTGGATTTGCTTCTGGATCATCTCCACCTTCTTTAGCAGCAACTGTTAATTCTCTGATTAATTTTGTAAAGATCTTTGACCTTTTTGCATCCTGAGCTGCTTTTCTATGCTTTATATTTGCCCACTTGTTGTGACCTGACATAATAAAACCTCCTTATACTTTTGATTTAACTATCATTATTGTAGTATCATCGTGTTGTGGCGCCCCGCCAACAAATTCATCGAGTTTCTTTATAATTCGTTCCAGCGTTTCTTTAGAACTTAATTCTCTCGACTTAACAAATAATTCCGTGAGTCTCTCTAATTCAAATTCTTCTTTTTCCATATTTCTTGCTTCAGTTATACCATCTGTGTAAATAGCTATATTAATTTCATTCTCATATTCTAATGTTTGACTTTCAAAGAAAAAACCATCCATAATTCCAACAGGCATATATTCAGCTTCAAAACTAAGTAATTCTCCGTCTTTTATTATCAATGTCGGATTATGCCCACAATTTATCATTTCCAGTTTCTTTTCTTTGTAATCAAGAATAATGAATATTGCAGTAACAAACCTATCCTGCGGAATTTCTTTTGAAATGTAATTGTTTAATTTATATACTATAGTTGTTAGATCGTTATTAGACTCCAGTTCGTGCCTTAAAATAGATCTAAATGATGTCATAATCAATGCTGCAGGTACGCTTTTACCTGAAACATCTGCAAGAACTAAAAATGCCTTGTCATCATCCATTTTTACAACATCATAATAATCTCCACCTATATCATATGCTGGTCTATAAAATGCATGAATATCCACATTTTCAAATTCCGGTAAAGTTTTTGGAAGTAATGATTGCTGAATCTCCGAAGCTATTCTCAACTGTTCTTCTAATTTTTCCTGTTCAATTTTTTTGTTTAAGAAATCTAAAGTATCATAACTAAAAGCTATTTGTTCCGCAACAGATTCCATTATTTTTCTATTACCTGCTGTAAATAATCCTTTACTTGAACCATAAAAAAGGAAGAATCCCCATACTTTCATTCTGGATTCTATTGGTATAAACATTATAGGTACTTCTTCATGAGTTATTGGATGTTTTTCAAGAATTATAGGTTTTATTTTACCTTCGGCATTTAAGTAATCTATTATTTGAACTGTTTTTTCAAAATCCAATATGGTAAAATCAGCATGCAGTATACTAAAATCTTTTCGTGGAGGAAAATCGGAAAATTCTCCCACAATAATATCATTATAGCTTATTATATCTTTAATTCTTTTTATTATACTTTCCATCGAACCATGTGGATCTAATGTTTCATTTAAAATTTTACCTATATCAAGAACAGCGGTTAATTCTTCATATAGTTTGGATAACTCTTCAACCTGTGCTTCAAGTTGAAGCGAAAATTCCTCTAATTGCGTTCTATAACTTTCCCCTTCTTCAAAAAGCACATCTATCAAAACTTCTATACGTTTTTTTATTTCTTCTAAATCTTTGGGTTGATCTTCTTTTTTATAATATGCCAGCTTTTCGTTTAATTTGTTATATATTTCAAGTCCATACTGGGTACTTTTATCCATTTCCCCCCACCGCCTGTTTTATTATATCCACTATATTTTTAGGGCTAAATGGTTTTGTTGCAACTTTAAAAGCTCCTAATGAAAGAGCTAATTCCTCATCTTCTTCCCCACCTTTTGCTGTAAGAACAAGTATTGGAAGGGATATATTTTCTTCTTTTAATTTTTTTAAAACAGTAAAACCATCCATTTTGGGCATCATAATGTCCAAACATACTGCATCAGGTTTTAATTCTTTTATTTTTTGAAGTCCTTCTTCACCATCCCTTGCTTCGTGAACTTCAAAACCTTCTTTTTTAAAATTAAAATTTAATATTTTTCTCAACACATCAGAATCATCTACTATAAGGATTTTTTTACTCAATTTTCTCCCCCCAAATCGCATCATATACTATGGGATAAAACAAAAAGTCTTCTTTTGTATCGGAAAAAGTTTTCCATATATTATATACTTTATTGTACTCCTGTTTATATTTTAACACATAAATCCCTTTTTTGTTTATATAATATTCAAAATCAATAAATCGCTCTTTCATTTTGTTATATTCTTCAATAAATTTATCGAACAAATTTCTGGAAAGATAAACCCTGAAACTGTAATATTTTATTTTTATTTTAAAGTTATCCTCCACCTTTTTATAATCTAATAATCTAAATCCTTCTGACATAAAATCATTTAATCTGGAAAAATCATATTCTTCTATTGTATTAAGGGTTACATATAAGCTTCTATTTATATATCCCAGAGGAATAGCCTGGGCTATACTCATTTTTGGTTTTGAATGAAAACCTTTTGTAAATTCCATTTTTATTTTAGCACGTCTAAAGATACGTTCTATTTCTTCCAGTGTATCATTATGCGAAATATAAGCAGATTTCCCGGATTTCTTAAATCTCAAAAGATATTTCAAGTTCCCACTCCCAATATGATATAATATTAATAGCGTTTTTATTATATACTACTTTTATTAAAAAGTCTTTAAATATGGAGGAATATGCTTTGAAATATTTTTTTTCTGGTGTTATTGTCTCATTACTTATCAGTATTATACTACTTGGATACTCTTATTCTATATATAAATCACGTTCTATTTTTTCTATAAACAATAATTATAATACATATCTCTTTTCTGACGGAAATGAAATATTTCCACCTAAGTTTAAGTATATTGAGTTTAAAGATATTCCCGTAGATTTAACTTTTATATTATTATGGTCAGAAGATAGGGATTTTTATGGACATCCGGGGTTTAATTTAAAAGGGTTTACAAGAGCTATTATAACAAATATTTTGCACGGAACTTCATATGGCGGAAGTACCTTAACCCAACAAATTGTTAAGAATATTTATCTAACAAGAAAAAAAGTTATTACCAGGAAAATTATAGAAATATTCATCTCTTTCTGGGTTGAGAGAAATTACACAAAAAATGATATACTTGAAGCTTATATAAATACTGCTTATCTTGGTAATGATATAAATGGATTTGGCGCTGCAGCCAAAAGATACTATAATAAAGAACTAAAAGACTTAAATATGGCTGAAATTTCTGTACTCGTTGGAATATTAAATGCACCAGAATACTATAATCCTTATAAACACCCATTAAAAGCAAAAAAACAGGGGCTTATTATACTTGACTCACTATTCACAAATAATTTTTTATCAAAAGAAGAATATAAAAATTATACTCAATTGTTAAATGAAATGACCTTTAAAAAACCTGATTTTGATGATAATAACTTACAACTTGTTCTTGCAATAAAGGAAGAAGCCGATAGATTGGGTATTAAAAATGGTGGGTATATTATTAAATCTACTATTAATAGAGATTTATTTGAAACAGTAAAAGATACCTGGGATGCTTCAAAAAATGCTATTTTATTAAATAACAAAACCGGAGAAATAATTTCTTTTTTTGGCAGCCAATATGATGTTTTTAAATCAAAACGTCAAATCGGTTCTAATATAAAACCTTTTTATTATTTACTGGCAATAGAAAAAGGTTTTTCTCCGGAAACTCAATTAATAGATGAACCTTTAAAAATTGGAAATTGGGCTCCTAAAAATTTTGAAAAGACATTTAGAGGCAGTGTATCTCTCAAAGAAGCTTTGATTCATTCTATTAATATACCTTCAATACAATTATTTCTAAAGCTTGGAAATAGTCCAACCGAATCAATAAAAATCGTTGAAAACTTTCTTAAAAATGAAATTGGTATGGACGCATATTATCCTGATGATATTACTATTTCTCTTGGAACTATTGAAAGTAATACCTACAATATAGCTCGCGCTTTTACAATATTCCCTAATTTTGGATTAATACCTAAAATTTATATAATCGATGAAATTATGGATAAAAACGGAAATGTTATTTATAAAAGACAACCTAAAATTGAAAGAAAGATTAAAACCATTTCTAATACTTCTTATAATACAATGAATAAACTATTAAAAGAGGTTGTTGAAGAAGGAACTGCCAGAAATTTATTTGCGTCTAAAAGAGATTTTTATGGAAAAACAGGAACGGCTGATAACTCTGTTTGGTTTTCTGGATTTGACGGAAAGATAACTATATCCACAAGAGTTGATGGAAAATTCTTATTATCAACAACACACGCAATACCAGCCGCCAGAAAGATTTTAGGAAATTATTATTCATATAATTCATTTGCACATGTCCCATATTATTATTTAGAATTAAGCAATAAACAGAATGATTCATTAACAACGTTTTTATCTACAAAATTTAATATTTCAGAGTTGAGATATAGTAAATCAGGATATATAAAAAATATTCAAAATTATGAATTCCTATTTCCAGATTACTATTATAAATCAAACAAATTATTAAACAAAGATAGTAATCCTCATATTTTCGAATATGAAAATATTCCTAACCAAACACAAATAGACAAAGATTCAACTGATATATTATTCATGGATACAGAGTTTCCTGATTTATATTTTAAAATTAGAAGGTGATTTTATGAAAGACTTTTTTAATCCTGGCGAAGTAATTTTAAAAGAAAATGAAACGTATAATTTTTGTTATTATATTATCTCCGGAAAGGTTATGACTTCTTTAAAAAACAACGAATTACAGCCAGGTGATTTTATAGGTACAATGAGTTTTATTACTGGAAAACCTTTGCTTGAAAGTTATATAGCAAATACTCGGGTTGAAGTTTTAAAAATAAGCAAGGAAACGCTTATAAAATTAATTGATGAAAAAGAATTCGAAAAATTTTTTGAGCATATTTCAAATCTTTACATAAATTTATTTTATAAAAGTGTTTTTGGAGTTATTCCTGATATTTCAGAACTTTTAAAAATGAAAGCTCGCGCCCTTAATAAACGCGATGTATTGGATGATTTAATTTTAGATGAAACAGACGCATTATTATCAGAATTAGATCAAATCTTAAATGCCGGTGAAATATTTGAAACTGAATTGCCGGATGATCCTGATGTTGCAGCTGAAAGTTTTAAGGCTTTATTTGATAAAGATAATTTAGACCTTCCCGGAATAATAGTATATACAACAAATTATATAAGAAAGAATTTAAGCAATAATGTATTGTGTGAGGACTTAATATATGCTTTTGAGAAATCAATAGAAATAGAAGACAGAGCGCTTGTAAAATATTTTTTATATCTATCTACCATTTTTTGTAAAGATAGAGAAAGAATACAGGAAATTTTAGAAGAATACCTTGAAATATTGCGTTTCTGGGGGATTCCTTCCTGGGGAGAAATGTTAATTAGAATAGAAAATTATGAAATGTATCTTAACTTATTTAATAAAAAGAATGAAGGTGAATAATCATGGAAGTTTCTTTAATTACAAACCTTTCAAAAGAAGTTCAGGAAATTGCATATATACAAAGCGGCGTTGTAATTTCTGTATTAAAATATGGAAATGATGAAAAGATGGGGCAGGTATTTTGCGAAGATGATTATTTTGGTCTTGATTCATTAATTTTTGGATTAAATATTATTGATTATTATAAAGTTGGAAAAACTCGTTTTAAAAAAGATTCTTATTCTTTATTTAGAGACCTTTTAAAGGATCCAAATTACATGGAACAATTCTTTTTTAATTTAAAAATAATCTTTATGGAAATAGCTTCTTTTATGAAAAAACCAGAAGAAGAAATATTATTATTAAATTTAAAAAAATTACATAATAGAAGTCAAAAAATAAAAGGATTACCCAAAGAATTTGTTTTAACATATATTTCTCAGGATAAAATACAAAAATTACTATCCAGCGAGCTAATTACTGAAGATGAAGAATTGTATTATTATAATCCTAAGTAAATCACACATATTTAACCTTCATTGTTTTTTAAAACATCTAATTGCACGTAACCTGAAAAAAATGACATTGAAATTTTTTTCATTTTTGCGATAAACTTAAAGTACGAAAACTAAAAAGGATGGTGAACTCTGTTGGGAACAATGAAGGCTATTGTCAAAAAAGAACCTGGAAAAGGATTTTCGCTTGAAGAAGTTGAAATTCCTGAAATTAAAGAGCCAAATGATGTAAAGGTTAAAGTTTTAAATGCTTCCATATGCGGAACTGATTTACATATCTGGAAATGGGATGAATGGTCACAGCAAAGAATTAAAACTCCACAAATTGATGGTCATGAATTTGTTGGTGAAGTTGTTGAAGTTGGTCCTATGGTAAAAGGATTAAAACCGGGAGATATTGTTGCTGCAGAAACACATATTCCATGTGGCGTTTGTAAACAATGTAAAACTGGTAAAATGCACATATGTAAAAATATGCAGATATTAGGTGTGGATAGAGACGGTGTTTTTGCAGAGTATGTTGTAGTACCTGAAATTGTGTTATGGAAACTTGATCCATCTATACCAAGAGAGTTTGCTTCTGTTATGGAACCCCTTGGAAACGCTATACATACAGCTACTGCAGTTGATTTAAGAGGAAAAACCGTTTTAATTACAGGTGCAGGTCCAATTGGAGTTATGGCTGTTCAGGTTGCAAAGGTATCTGGTGCTGCTACAATAATAGTAAGTGAACCTTCAGAATATAGAATGAATATGGCTAAAGAAATGGGAGCAGATTATATTATAAACCCTCTTGAAGAAAATCTTGTAGAAGAAGTTATGAAATTAACAAATGATGATGGCGCAGATGTTTTACTTGAAATGTCAGGTAATCCTAATGCTTTAAATCAAGGAATAAATGCTTTAACTAATGGCGGAGATGCTGTTATACTTGGCGTTTTTCCAACTAATCCTGTTCCATTTGAAATGAATACTGCCGTATTTAAAGGTATAAATATACATTGTATTACAGGAAGAAAAATGTTCGAAACATGGCAAATAGCATCAGAATGGCTAAGAACAAAAAAACTCGATCTTTCAAAGGTTATTACACATGTATTACCAATGGAAGAATTTGAAAAAGGTTTTGAAATTATGAATTCTAAAAAAAGTGGTAAAATAATCCTTAAAATCTCTGAATAAGGGGGAGAGAAAATGAATTTCTATGAACAACTTGTAGCTGAAATGAATGAATTAAAGGAAAATGGATTATTTGTAACTATTAGAACACTTGAAAGCGCTCAGGGTGCATGGTTTGAAGTTGATGGAAAAAAAGTTTTAAATCTTTGTTCAAATAATTATCTTGGTTTCGCGAATAATGAAAGAATGAAAAAAGCTGCTATAGAAGCAATAGAAAAATATGGAGTAGGTCCTGGTGCTGTAAGAAGTATTGCAGGTACAATGGATATACATACACAACTTGAGAAAGAACTTGCTGCATTTAAAAAAACTGAAGCAACTTTAGTTGTTCAATCAGGATTTAATGCTAACCAGGCAGTTATTCCTGCAATTACAACTAAAGATGATGCAATATTATCAGATGAATTAAACCATGCAAGTATTATAGACGGTGTAAGATTATCAAAAGCAAAAAAATACGTATGGAAACATAAAGACGTTAAGGATCTTGAAGAAAAATTAAAAGAAGCTAAAGAAGCTGGAGCAAGAAGACTCTTAATTATCACAGATGGTGTTTTCAGTATGGATGGCGATTTAGCTCCATTACCAGAAATTGTTGAAGTTGCTGAAAAGTATGATGCTATTGTTATGGTTGATGATGCACACGGAGAAGGAGTTCTTGGTGAAAGTGGAAGAGGAATTGTAGACCATTTCCACCTACACGGAAGAGTTCATATAGAGGTTGGTACTCTTTCTAAAGCATTTGGTGTTGTTGGAGGCTTTGTAGCTGGTAAAAAGGAATTAATAGACTATTTAAAACAAAAAGCAAGACCTTTCTTATTTAGTAGTTCATTATCCCCAGCAGAAGCAGGCGCTGCTCTTGAAGCTGTAAGAATACTTGTTGAAAGCGGAGAAGTTGTAGAAAGATTATGGGATAATGCAAAATACTTCAAAGAAAAATTAAATGCACTTGGGTTTGACACATGGCATAGCGAAACACCTATTACACCTGTAATGTTATATGATGCAAAGGTTGCAAAAGAGTTTAGTTTAAAACTCTTTGAAGAGGGCATTTTCGCTCAATCAATTGGATATCCTACAGTACCAAAAGGATTAGCAAGAATCAGGGTTATGATTAGTGCAGCACATACAAAAGAAGATCTTGATTTCGCTGTTGAAAAATTTGAAAAAATCGGTAAAGAATTAAATATTATAAAATAAATAAAATAGCAATGCCTTTGGCATTGCTATTTTATTATAATTTTAATCATCTTCTTTCAACATGTGATAGAGATAAATAACTTATAAAAAAGGCTATAATTGTAAATCCAACCATAATGAATATATCTTTTTGAATCATAGAAAGATTATAATTTAATAAAGCTACTTTTCTTAAAGAATCTATGGAATATTTTATAGGTAATGCATATGACCATTTATACCATACAGATTCCTTAGGAATGGAGATTAATACATCGCCAAATAAAATCATAACTCCAATAAATATAGCGAGCATAAATGTTGTTGTTCTTGTAGTTTTGGCAATAGATGCTATTAACAGCCCAAAAGTAGCAAACATTATTACATTTAATGTTATTAAAATTACTAAATTAATTTCACTCCCAGCAAAATTTGTTCCATAATGTTCAAAAACATACCAGGTTATAAAACTTGAAATTAACCCAAGAAATACATATGTCAATAACTTATATACTGAAAATTCCCAGATTTTAAGCCCATTTGCTCTATATATATCAAGTAATCCATTTTCTCTTGTTTGTGAAACAGATATACCAATTCCTCCCATTGAAAATATCAATATTAATACGAGTATTGATGATGGAGCTAGCATATCCTGAAAATCCAATGATGCACCTTTAACATTTTTTAAAGATCCATCTTTTATATCGGGGATCTTTATGGTAATTTCCGGAGGTACTCTATCCTTATCTACTGAAATACCTCCTTTTAAAACAAATTGCGTTGTTGAACCAACTGAAATTTCAGGAATTCCTGCCAATTCATTAAATAATGCTTTTACCACGGTATAAATAGCAACACTGCTATTTAAATCGTTCGGGTTGGGAACAATTATTAATTGTGTTTTTTTGTAATTCTTTAAATCATTCATAAATCCTTTTGGAATAATTAGAATTGAATCAAATTTATTTTCTTTAATGGCTTCTGTCATCTCTGTTTTAGAGGAAAGCTGTACAGCATCTTTCCATTTAAAAAATTGACTTAAAAACATAAATCCAAATTTACCCAAAAATGAATTATCCTCATTATAAACAGCAATTTTATAATCTGCCAGCATATTTTCTGGAAACAAATTAGAACCAAGATATGCTAACAAAAACGGAATTAGAATTATTGATATAATAAATCCTTTATTTCGAAAAATTTTTATGAGTTCATATTTCATCAGGCTAAATATTTTCATTTTTTTCCTCCTTCTAATTTGACATCATCTTTTTATATTTTATCAAAATTTTTTCACACTTCCAAGTATATTTTATGATATAATGTTAAAGAATTTAAATATAGGAGGTTAAAGTTATGGATTTTAAAAACCTTACTGTGGTAAACCACCCTTTAATCAAACACAAACTTACAATTATGAGAAACAAAAACACCGGTCCAAAAGAATTTAGAGAATTATTAAATGAAATAACTCTATTATTAACTTACGAAGCAACAAGAAATCTGCCAACAATAGATGTAGATGTAGACACACCTATTCAAACAACAACAGGTCAAATGGTTGAAGATAAAAAAATCACCATAGTTCCAATATTAAGAGCAGGTCTTGGTATGATGGATGGTATTTTAAGCCTTGTACCAAATGCCAGTATAGGTTTTCTTGGAATCTATAGAGATCCTGAAACCTTAAAACCTGTAGAATATTATTTAAAATTTCCACCATTTACAGAAAATCACTATGTTTTCATAGTTGATCCAATGCTTGCAACAGGATTCTCAATTAAATATGCCATTAAAAAAGTTAAAGAATTTGGAGTTAAAAATATTATTGTTATGTCATTGTTAGCCGCTCCAGAAGGAGTTAAAAATGTAGAAGAGGAACATCCAGATGTTAAGATTTTTACTGCTGCAATGGATGAAAAATTAAATGATCACGCATATATTATCCCTGGACTCGGGGACGCTGGAGATAGGTTATTTAGAACAAAATAAAAATTAAATTAAAATAAGGGGTTTTAAAACCCCTTATTTTTTATATTTTATTTTATTAAGCCAGCTTTCAAATAATTTTTCCTCACTTATTTTATCGTTTAAATATTCCACAAATTCATTGGAAAAAAATTCATATAATATATAATCTGTGTTTTTATCTATTTTAACTGCATCTTTTAATTGTGAGGCTACAATATTTCCACTTTTCTCCAATCTTTCTATTAACCCTTTATTTGGCATCAGTGTACTGTTATATTCATAAAACTTTTCTGCAACATAATTAGAACCCAAATACTCAAATGCTTTCTCGGTATATTTATTATCTTTCAATAATACCCATTGCTGCCCACCCATAGGTGAAAATCTTCCAGAAAATCCACGAGGTGTATAATAAACTTTAAAATCTTTACCTTTTTCTCTTAAAGTTGAAAAACTCCATGGACCATTAAATATTATTTTTACATCACCAGAAATAAACATTCTCATCATTTCTTCATAAAAATCCGAACACACTCTCGGAATTAAACCATTTTTGTAATAATATTTTATTCTTCTTGATATAGAAATAAAATTTTCCTTATCGGCATTTTCCGTCAAAAAATTCCTATCATTACTTCCATATAAAACACTCATCCACCACCCAGAAACATATGGAATATAAACTGCATATTGCATAATTTTATCTTTATCAAAACCTTTATCCTTAATTGTCTTTCCATTAATATCTACAGTATTATTTTCAATAAAATCAAAAAAATCATTAATAGTTTCTGGCGGTTTTATTTTATCATTCGCATCATAAATCATTACAAGCGTGTCCACTGCCTGCAATACAGGTTCTGATTTTACATATTTTTTAAACCACTCCGGCATTTTTATATCAACACGTGCAATATCAATATTAATATTTTGTTTTATCATTTCCTGAATTCTTGAAAAATGGCCGGAAAAAGGAACTCTTATTATATTAAATTTAATAAAATGAAACATCTCATAATGTTTTAATATTTTTTCTAATCCTATTATTTCTTCTTCAGACATTTGAGTTACAATATTTATATTTTTTCTTGGATATAATATATATACCCCTATTAATACTAAAATCAGAGCTATTCCAAGAATTTTTTTCATTCTTTTTCCCCCATGTTTTTATACAGGTTTCTAATTTTATCTATGTTATTCACAAAAATCTCAACTATTTTCGGATCAAAATGTTTTCCTTCACCGCTCATAATTATTTTTACACCTTCTTCAAATTCAAAAGCTTTTTTATACGGTCTTTCTGATAACAAAGCATCAAACACATCACAAACCGCTACTATTCTTCCTTCTATAGGTATTTCTTCTCCCTTTAATCCTTCTGGATACCCACTCCCATCGTATTTTTCATGATGATATAAAGCTATTTTACTTGCCATTTCAAATAATTCATCATCAACCTTTTTTAATATTTCATATCCTATTGTTGTATGCTTTTTCATTATTTCAAATTCGTCATCATCTAATTTTCCGGGTTTTTGCAAAATTGAATCAGGAATACCTATTTTTCCAATATCATGTAATTGTGCAGCATAATAAATCATTTCTACCTTTTTTTTATCTTCAAATACCTCTTCTGCAATTATTCTTGAAACTTTTCCTACTCGTATTATGTGGTTTCCTGTTATTTCATCTCTAAATTCCGAAATATTTCCAAGGAGTTTTAAAATTTCCTGAATAAGCTTCTTATTTTTTTTCATATATTCTATATTTTGCAAAAACATCATAAATAATGTTTTCCCTATATCATCTATTTCTTTTATATTTGTCTTAGGCACTTCAAATTTTGTATCTTCACCATGAATTAATTTTTCTCCTATAATCTTTGATTTTTCAGAAAATTCTTCTATATTCCTTCTAATTTTTTCATAATGTGATTTTTCTATATAAAAAACAATTATAAATATAATAAGTAATATAGCAATCCATTGTATAGAAGTTTTTATAATATAATCCCATATATGCACATTAATATCTATTAATAAATAAAACGGATAATATGTAAATGTATCATTATTAAATCTCGAATAATAAAATGCATCACCTATTTTTACCAAACCTTTTAAATTAAGATTTTTATCTTTTAAATTTACGTTTTTTTCTATGTTAGAATAAATTATTTTTTTATTATAATCTACAACCATAAAATTCTCTTCAAACTCTAATTTCCTTGCCACATTTTTTATTATATTTGGAAGAAAAACTCTTTTTACATAGTAACTATCATTAACTTTATAAAACGTAAGCAGTTCCTTATCTTTAATTACCGAATATCCACCTAAAGATCCCACATCTTTTAATGCATTTTCAATATTATTTTCTACTATTGAGACCTTTTCAGCCTTTTCGGTTAATAATTGATTATTTATTTCTCTTGTAATTTCTGTAAAAAAGAAATTTGATATTTTATCGTAAATTTTTTCCTTATAACATGTTTCTTTTCTTATATTCATGTATATATTCGGTGGCAGTAAAAGAAGCATTATCAAAAATAAAAATATTAAACTCATTCTATCAAATAGCTCTCTTACTGAGTACTCTCTTCTCATTTTTATACCCCTTCAAAATAATATATATACGCCTCGTGATTTCCATTTATTATTTTCTTTTTATTCTTTGCTTTACTTCCAAAAAAATCTTCAAATTCTTCATGTGAAGTAATGATAGTATATTTAAAATCAGGATATTTTCTTTTTAAATATCTCATCTGTTCATAGATTTTTTCTGCATGATCTTTATCCTTTAATCTATCGCCATACGGCGGATTTGTAATTATATGTCCTTCTTTATAATCAAGATTTATACTTTCCATATTTGCTTTTACAAAGGTTATATATTTATTTATATCAAAATTTCCAGCATTTTTTCTGGCAATTTCTATCATTTTATATGCTTTGTCATAACCATATATTTTTAACTCTTTATTATAATCAATTTCTTTTAATAACTCTTTTTTCATTCCATCAAAAAGATTTGAATTAAAATTATACCAGTCATTAAATGAAAAATCTCTATAAATTCCCGGCGGAATATTTAAACCATACAATACACCTTCAATAGGAATTGTTCCGGAACCACAAAATGGATCTATTAAAGGATATCTTCTTTTCCATCCACTTTTTAATATCATCGCCGCTGCAATTGTTTCTCTCAATGGCGCTTCGCTCACATATTTTCTATATCCCCTTTTGTGCAAGCCATCTCCTGAAGTATCGAGCGCCAAGGTTACTTTATTGTTTTTTATATATACCCTTATTTTATATACGCCTTTTTCTTCATTATACGTGTTTATTTTATATCCTTTTTTTAAATTTTCAATTATTGATTTTTTTACAATTGATTGAATTGTTGATTTATTATATAACTTTGATTTTGAGCTTCTTACCTTGTCAATAATTATTTTTCCATTTTTTGGTAAATACTGTTTTAAATCAATATCCAAAATTCCATCAAATAATTCGTCAAACGTTTCTGCATAAAATTCTCCTATTTTAATCATAACTCTTTCTGCAGTACGCAATAAAATATTTAATTTATAATAATCATATTCTTTACCATAAAATTCAACAATTCCATTATTTGCATTTTTTAATTTATATCCCATTTTTTTCAATTCATTTGAGAGAATTTTTTCCAAACCTATTGAACATAACACCATATATTCCATAATATCACCACACTTAATTTTTTCTATATTATAACATATTTCTTTGTAAAAAGTATGGTAAAATAGCTATTTTTATGTTATAATTATTAAGTATCAACGTTTAAAAGGAAATATATAAAAAATTTACTTATTTTAAGGGAGGGACACCATGAAATTCATCGGCAAGGCATTGTTGTACTCATTTATCGCACTTCTAAATGCCGGATTAATCTGGACTATATTTATTTTATCTGGATTGGGAAATTACGGTCTGGCAGTTGTTATTGCAGCATTTACTATACTCGCAAATATTGCAATATTTTCAAAAAAAGGATACCCATATCGTTATACCTTACCTGCAATGTTTTTCCTATTTATTTTAACAGTATACCCTATTTATTACACAGTAAAAACTGCTTTTACCAATTATGGAACAGGACATTTATTTACAAGAGATCAGGCTATTCAAATTTTATTGGAAGATCCAAATTATTTATATGAACCACAAAATGGTGAAAATTTTAATTTTAAAGTATTTGTTGTTATGAAAGATTTTAAACCAACAGAAGATTTTTTAATACTTTTATATAACGATGATAAATTACTTTTAGCACAAAAACCTTCTGAAATAAAAACAGATGCAAAGGGAAATACCAAATTAGCAGTTTCAGAATTATATGAAATTTCTAAGGATAAATTAAAAGCAAATATTAATGGCGAAATTTATACAGCATTCACAAGAATCGCTATAGACGAAACCTTCAAAGAATTGCCTTTAGAAAAAAAGGCCGAAGAAATTATAGGATTTGAAACGGATTCTGGAAAGAAATATGTATATTTTTATTCACCTATAGACAGAGAAACTTTCAAAAATGCCGCGTTTTATAATTCTGTTCTCAGGCAAAAGTATATAGGAGCTCTTGAATTAAAAACACCAGAAGGAAAAAGTTACAGACTGTCTTCGAGATACATATATAAGAAATTTAATGAATCGTATAGAATATATGAATTAAGAGTCAAACCTATATACAAAAATAATAAAAAAACATACAAAACTATTATATTTAATACCAGAACCAATAGGGAATTAGTAGAAAAAGATGGTGCTTTCTGGGATTATAATGAGAACGGAAAATTAGAAAGACTTATAGGTTATTCGCATTTTGTGGGAGCATATCAATTCAAGCGTATAAAAGATGACCCAAAGATTTCCGGTCCATTTCTTAAAATCTTTGGTTGGACATTTACTTATGCAGCTTTAAGCGTGTTGTTTAGTTTTATTATAGGTATGATTCTGGCTTTAATGCTTAATGATAAAAATATGAAAGGTAGAATATTATATAGAACTCTTTTAATAATACCCTGGGCAGTTCCGGCATTTATTTCTGTATTAATATGGAGAAACGGCTTTTTCAATGAAACATATGGTATATTAAACAGATTTGTTATTACAACGTTGGGACTGGAACCTATAAAATGGTTAAATGACCCATTTTGGGCAAAGGTAGCTGTGTTGATTGTAAATACATGGCTTGGATTTCCATATATGATGACAATAACCTTAGGTGCTTTACAGAGTATTCCAGATGAACTTTATGAAGCAGCTTCTATTGACGGAGCAACACGTTGGACACAATTTAAAAAGATTACTTTACCATTATTAATGGTTTCCCTTACACCTTTACTTGTAAGCAGTTTTGCATTTAATTTCAATAATTTTGTTAATATATATTTGTTAACAGGTGGTGGCCCTGCAATGCCAGGAGCAACAACACCTGCAGGTTCAACAGATATACTCATCTCATATACATATAAATTGGCTTTTGAAGGTTCTCGAGGTCAGGATTTTGGTTTTGCAAGTGCTATTTCAATATTAATCTTTGCTATAGTATCCGGTATTAGTTATTTCAACTTTAAATTATCCGGTGCATTTGAAGAGGTGAGCAGATAATGGCTATGATACAGAAGAAAAATTATATATTAAGACATATATTTCTTATTATAATCACTATAATTGTGCTTTTCCCTTTAGTTTGGGTTGTTACAACATCTGTAAGACGAGATAATGCAGCATTTTCTCCAAAATTATTTTCATCAAGAATTACATTTAATTATTATAGAGATTTATTGTTCCCAAAAGCTACTGTTCCGGAATTAATAAAAGATATGAACAGTACTGCACATTTTATCGGTGAAAATTCTTCTCTTTCATTTGATGAAGCCAGAGAAAAGTTAAATACACAAATCTCTGATTTTGAAACATATATATCAGAAACAAAACAATATTTCGAAGATATAAATTTAAGATTTGAAAATATCCTTACTAATATTAACTCAAAATACTCAAATGAAATATTAAATGACATTAATACTGCAAGAAATAATGAAGTAAAAAATCTTTCCGAAATTGAAAAAGAATTAGTTAGGGGAATGGATTTATCAGAAATAAATGAAAATATATCCTCTTTAAAAACTAAAATCAATGAATATTTGAAGCTTAGAGATGAAGCAAGAACCATATTAAACCAAATCTCTATAACTCCAGAAAATAAAACATATATATCTAAAACTTTTGATACAATATATGGCTTAAAACCAGGCTATACGCTCTGGAACATAAGAGTATATAAAAAATGGAAAAAGTTACAACCTGATAATTCAGAATTACAAAAATTACCAGCGATTATAAAATCACTATATGCAAATTGGAAGGATATTACTAAAACAGCTGAACAAGTTGATGATTACTTTGCAACTCTTGAAAATGAAAAATACGGTAATGAGCTTTCAAAACTAAAAGATTATGAAAGTAAAATTAGTTCTTTACAGAAAAAATCAAATGAATTATCTTCAAAAATTAGCGAAAAGAATAAAGAAATATTAAAATTAAATGGTGACTTAAATGCATTATTGGAAATCTACGCTCCATATGGCGAAAAACTTTCCTCGGCAGTTGATATATTTAAAAAGTACAATTTAAAGGAAAAAAAGATTTATACATTGGAAATGCAAAAATTAATGGATAATGCAAAATATCTTTCAAATGCATTTACTACAATAAATGAAAATTTTGTATTATTCGATGATTTTAAAGAATACAAAACCTACATTGAATCATTTGCCAGTTCTTTCATATGGATAAATGATAATGCAGTAAAAATTTATTCAAATAAAGATGTGGAATTTTTAAATCCCGCATATAAAACAATTACAGGTGTAATTGAAGCTATTAATCCAACAATAAAAACCTTTGAAAATCTTGTTTTAACCTTAGCAACGAATATAAAAGAAGCTGAAACATTGGATAGCGAGTATTCAAGGATAAAAACTGAATTAGAAAAATACAATAATGAATATAACACTTTATACAATTCTCTTAAAACTGAATTTGATAAATTTGATAAATTAAAGAATTATGGCGAATTATTAATGGTAAAGGAATTTATAAACGCTGATGTTAATAATTATGAAGAAGCACAATTTATTTCAACGTTATTAAATTCTAAAATATTTAAATACTACAAGCCAGATAAGAAGGATATAAACATCTTCACATTAAAAGAAAATATTGAAGAAGCCAATGAAAAATTCCAGAAAAGTCTTGTTTCATTTAATAAAATAATAGAAGAATTTGAATCACAATTAGCAGAGTTGAAAAACAATTCTGATGATTACTTAAAATTAAATTATGGTGGATATACAGCAGATATTTTGCCTATTATGCAAATTTCATCTATATACAACTCAAAATACGGTCCTGCAAAGGCTGATCTCTCAAGATCCTCAAGAATTGTATCAGACCTTTCTGATTCTGTAAAATATAAGGCTTTAAAATCAGATTTAAGAAAAATAGATGGAAATATATATAATCTACTTGACAAATGGAATCCAAAGCAAAGAAAGCCTTTCTTAAGATGGCTCATGAACTCTATAATCGTGGCTGGAATTACTGCAATACTAACAGTTTTAATGACAGCTGTTGCAGCTTATCCATTTAGTAGAATGAGATTTAAAGGAAGAAAAGAAGGGTTATTATATTTAATGCTTATTCAAATGTTCCCTGCAATTATGTATATGGTTGCATTATATGGAATCCTTAAATTCATGGGTGATTATTTTGGATTTATAGGTCTCGATACGTTATCAGGGTTGATATTTGTTTATCTTGGTGGTGTTGCATTTAATATGTGGCTTATAAAAGGGTATTACGATACTATTCCAGATTCTCTTGAAGAATCTGCCATGATTGATGGCGCTACAAGATTCCAGACTTTCTGGTTAATTGTATTGCCTCTTGCATCACCAATTTTAGCAGTTGTAACTATATTATCATTTATGGGAACATTCAATGAATTTGTTATGGCAAGAATAGTTCTTGCAAGTGAACAGAACTTCACATATGCTGTCGGATTACAAACATTCTCATCAGGTCCATTTGAAACTGAATGGGGTCTATTTACAGCAGCAGCATTATTAGGTGCAGTTCCAATGGTTATTCTATTCCTTTCCATGCAAAAATATCTTGTAGGTGGATTAACTCAGGGTTCAGTAAAAGGATAATTCACATAACATAAATAAATCCCCGTGTAATTACACGGGGATTTATTTTATCAAATTTGATATCATTTTTCATTGCTATTTACTGCTAAATATTTTTCAATATCAATAATCTTTCCCAATTTAGTTATGTCATCATCATGTGTAGAAATTATAGCTATTTTGTTTTTAAAAAACTCGTTTAATCTATCCAATATTTTTTGTTTTGTTTTTTTATCAACTCCGGTTAAAGGTTCATCAAGCAATATTACTTCTTTTTCTTTAGATATTAATGTTCTGGCAAGTAATATTCTTGATTTTTGCCCCCCGGATATATTTTTCCCATTTTCTTCTAATTCATAATCTAAATCAAAATCTTTTAAATCTAAAATTTGTAAAATCCTTTCCACTTCTTTTTTATCTATATCTCTTCCAAGAGATATATTTTCATATATACTTTCTTTAAATATATAATCATTTTGATTCATATATGCAGTTTTGTTTAATATACTTTCTTTTAATTCTTTGCCATTAATTCTTATTTTACCATCTAACAACGGAAGATTCCCCACTAATACCTCAAAAAATGTAGTTTTTCCACTACCGCTTTTTCCTTTTAATATAATCACTTCATTTGATTTTGCTTTAAACGTTAAACCTTCTATTATTTTTTTATCCTCATATCCATAACCAGCTTTATCAATTTCCAATGATTTTATACTTTCATTAAACTTTTCTATTTCATTTTTTTGTGAAATATCTGTAACTTTTTCTATTTCATTTTTAGTTGGAATGCTTATATATTCCTGTAAAATCTTTTTGGTTGACAATGCTTTTGAAATTTCACCTGTTATTAATGATAATTGCGATGCAATTATCAATATTGTTCCTGAATAACTCATTATCATCTGAAAGGTTCCAAAGGTTATTTCTCTCTTTATTAATTGATTAATTGATATTATTAAAATCAATACGAATGCTGTATTTCTAATAAATTCAGGAAACATATTTATATATTTATGATTAATTGAATATGCTTTTTTTGCTTTTTGAGTATAGCTTCCAAACCTATTATTCAATTTAACATCAAAAAAATGTTTTATCTTATTAAACAAATATAGATCAACCCTGGCTTTCAATAAATTTTCTGTATATGCTTTTATTTCCCTTTCTTCATTTCTTAATTTTTCAAAACCTTTTGAATTTATTTCCCAGGCTTTTCTGAAATACATAAATACTACTATTATATAGGCTATTAAAATTACTGTGTAAACCTTATTTATCTGGAACATTATATAACTTGATAATATTATATATATTATAGACAAAACACTTAAAACAATTCTTGGATTCATTATTGATAAAAATGTTTCTATATCAGTAAATATTATTGCCTGTATATATCCTATTCCATTTTTAGATATATCTTCTCTCTTATTTTCTATAATATTTTTCAGTATTCTTTTTCTTAATTCCTTTTCAGATAAAAGTTGAGAATATACAGATAAAACCTTTGAAATTGATTCCGATAGTTCTGATAATATATAATATAAAAATAGCATAATTATCAAATTTAATTCAAAATTTTTATTTTGAATTACTCCATCCAGTATTTCTTTTATTTGCATTGGAACCTTTACCTGAAAAATCATACTTGATACTCCAAATATTACTGAAATAAAAAAGAGAAACAGATTTTTATATCCAACATTTTTTATAATTTTCCACATACTTCTCACCCTAACTCCAATATTTTGTCAGCTTTAGTATCAAGGATATGATCATGAGTTATTACTATACACATTTTCTTCTCTTTTATTTTTTCCAATATCTCAATTATTAATTCTTTATTTTTATTGTCTATATTTACAAATGGTTCATCAAAAATTACTATTTGAGAATCGTCTATTATAGTTCGCCCAATTAATACACGTTTTAATTGTCCTCCTGAAATATTTTCTCCGTTAAAATCTATTGTATAATTTACATCTAAATCTTCTAAGCCCGTTTTTCGCATTGTTTCTTTTATTTTCTCTTCTTCATGATTTCTTCCAAAATCTATATTTTCTTTTATTGTTCCTCTAATATGATAACTATCCTGCATCAAAACCTTTATATTTCTTTTCAGATATTCCGGACTAACCTCTTTTATATTTTTCCCATTTATTAATATATTTCCGTATTCTGGCTCAAAAAATTTTAATAGAATTTTTATCAATGTACTTTTTTCTATTCCACTTTTTCCTCTTATTAAATATAATCCTGGCCCTGAAAATTTAAAATTTAAATTTTCAAATATTTTATTCTTCCCATTATATCCAAATTTTAATTTTTCAACTGCAATTTCAGGTTTTTCTATATAATCATTTCCTATTATTTCATAAGTATTTTCTGTAGAAATTTCCTCTATTTCTTTAACTTTTTCTCTACTTACTTTTATCTTTTTAAATTCGTTTAATAAGAAATATAATACTTCTGGTGGATCTGTTATATCTTCTTTAAACTGGAAAATCATAAAATATGTTCCAAGAGTTAAAATTCCAGTTTTTATATCATTTACCAATAAATATACCATCATTACATTATATATTACTGTTGATATTGAATTTAAAAGATTTCCAAAAACATATTTTATATAATATTTCATTTGCTCTTTTATATTCTTAATTTCATGTTTTTCCTTTAACTTATAGAAGCTATCAAATATATTATATTGGTATATAACCTTATTTCCAGAAATAAAATCCAGATAATGATCCATAAGATTTTTATATGCATTATTTATTTCGTCATACTTTATTTTATGAATAATATATGAATTTATTCCCAATACTGCTAAATATATCAATGATATTAAAAAATATTTTAATCCGGCTATATACCAGATTATTCCAAAAGCTATAAATGTTTTTATTAATCTTGCATATAGCATTGCAAAGAATATCTGTGTTGGTTCAACTACATTATATGAATCATCAAATATTATATTTATTAATTTTCCATTTTCATGTTTTTTGTTTTTATCATATAATCCCTTTAATATTAAACTTTTTATTTTCTCAGTATAAAAATGTGGCCATATATGCCTATTCTTCACTCCAAAATATAACAATAACATCAACTCAATAAGCACCATTGCTGAATAAATATACGCTCCGTACAATGCCTTTTCAGGACTTTTTATTGACATATCTATTATCCACTTTAGTAATAAGGGAATTGCTATTCCATATCCTACTCTCAATAATATTTCTAATACAAATAATATATTATTTTTTGTTTTTAGTTTCATAACTCACACTCCTATTTCCAAAGTTATTGCTTCCTTCAGATAATCTTTTTCACTAAATTTTTGATATAATATCTACGTAGATATAAAAAGAGAAAAATAGAAATAGATTATTTATTATTCAGAAAATTCAATTTGGATTTGAGGATTGATTGAATCTGTTTTATATTCATCATCATTATCTCCAGCAAAAACAATGTTTGCTGACATTAGTAGTAAAATAACAAATAAGGTTATTATTTTTTTCATTTTTTAAATCCTTCCCCCCTTTTATGTGTTTTATTTTTCAAGACACTAATATTTTACCAATTCTAACATGGTTTTCAAGTGTTTTTTCTAAAATAAAAATCCTCTTTTTATCAATGTTTTAGGATTTGCATTTGTTAATTTTATTATTAATCCATTTTCGTTATTTTATTGTAACAATCTAAAAAATAATTTTATAGCGATTATAAGAATCTAATACATTTATTTTTTTTGAGAATTATTATGAATTAAATAACAAAAATAGATGTAAAAAAAGAGTTACAAATTATTTGAGGTGTTTTTAATGAAAAAAGAAATTTCTCTAAAATCGATAATTGATATTATAAATTTTGGTTATTATTCCCATCCTCTAATTAATTTTTTGAGTTTAAACATATCAGATGTTTCTGTACAATATTATTTTTTATTGTTAAAATCAAAATGGAAAAAAGATTTGAAATCCGCAATATTTTATGCGAATAAAGTTATTGCAACAACAACAACAACAACAACAACAACAACAATATTAAAAGAATTAGCAAGATTTGAACTTATTTCCTTATACTATAAAACAGGAAAATATAAAATTGCAAAAAGGGAATTTGCAATTTTAAAAAAACGTCTAAGTAATATACCGGTATATGCAAGATGTTTAATACTCCCTGGATTAAATTTGCTTAATAAAACCTATAATATAATTGATAATTTTAAAGTCTATTCAGAAAACTATGTTGAAAATGATTTAGATAAAGCAGTTTTTTTATATTCTAATGCAAGAATTTTTATCAAAAGGGAAGAATACTATAAAGCATATGAATTATTTATAGAAGGATATAATCTTGCAAAAGATTTTCCTCATCCTACAATGATGTGTAATGGTTTAAATGGTGCTGCATGGTGGATAAGAAAAGTAGATAAAAAGAAAGCTTTGATTGCTGCTGATTTATTAGAGTATTATATTGGTTATTATTTTGAGGATTTATCTAAAATATATAACTGGTTTGATACGATTTTTGAGGCAAAATATCTTAATAACGATATAACGATATTTGATATGTCAAATATCGTTATTAAATTAAATAAGAACAATAAGGTTAAAATAAAAAAGAAATTTTTTCATTTTATCCATGACTTTACTGCATCAACTTATAATATAACCGACGAATTAAAAAAATATATTTTAAAATATGCTGATTTAAAAATAAAAAAAGGAATTATAAATTCAAAAAGCTTACTAAAAATCATAAATTCAAGAAAAGTAAATTATACTTCCAGAAAACCTTATGCTATAAAAAATGAATTGTATAAATTACATCAAAAAAAATTGTTTAATCATTCTATAGAAAAATTAAAAAACAAAAAAGAAACAAAAATCCCCCTATTATTCTTCTCAACATATACAGCATTAATAGAAAAACCATTTTTTACAAAGAGTCATATTTTGAAATTGATTTTTGAAGGTAATAAAGATAAAATCATTAAATTCTTTTCTGCTAATTATGAGAAGATGTATTTTTTTAATGTTATGATGAGTGATTTTAATTTGAAGAAAGTTGAAAGAAGATTATTGAATTCTGAAGATGTTGAAGATTCGGAATATAATATTTCACCATTTTATTTAGCAAGAAAAAAACTCATCACTGAGCTTTTTAAGAAACCAAAGAACTTTAAGGAATTTGTTTTTAATTATTTTAAGCTCAGTGATGAGGAAATGAAAGTTTTTGATATGTTTTTAAGAAATTGTGTTCGATACGATATTAAATGGCCCATTACTCCTTATCCAAAAGGTAAGGTTCGTGATTTTGCTCTTAAATATGGTTTAGGCTATAAGCGTGTTGCTCTTGGTTATTACTCTTTTGAAGATGATGAAAGAGCTTTGATTGATGAGATTATTGAGAGGTTTTTAAAATAACCCTTCCAGAAATTCTGGAAGGATTATTTTTATTGAATTATCTTAATTCACTTTCGATGGACTTTCAAAGTTCGTTTTTATAAACCACACATTGATTTTTACTCCATCTATTTCTTCTATTTCATGTTTGAAATCTTCTATTGCTTCTGAATATATCACAAGCCAGCCTTCTTTTAAGCCACTTCTTTTTAAATATTCCACTAATTGCTTTTTCGATTTTTCATATTCATTTCCTGTTAGATTTGCTTTTATTTCTATTAGATATTCTCTATTATTTAGATTTATTAATAAATCTATCCTTCCTCCTCCTACCTGTGTTTCTGGATATACCTTTCCTTCTGCTGCTTCTACATATAAGCTTAAGAATTGGTCTAAGTTATATTGATATACTCCTTCATAATAATTCCTTCCTTTAAACATTATCGCTCCTCTTAATTTGATATATTCTGTATATCTTTCGAGTAATTTATTTAAATCAAGACTTCCGTCTTTTTTTATGTATGGCTTTATTGTATCATTTATTGTTGCCATATAGTTTTTTTCTCCGTTTATTTCCGGCATAAATCTTGTATATAACGCTTTGTAGTATAATGGTACTCTTACACAGCATTTACCTCCACAATTATCTATTACTCCGTGTTGATATAGAAAATTTATTCTTTTATCGTATATTGAAAATTTTACTTTTCCAGGCTCAAATAGTATTTTCATTATTAATTCCTTTTCTTTTTCTGCTTTATGCAATATATTGGCTATATTTTTATCAATATAGACATACATATAATCTTCAAGTGTCTTTTCAAAATGCTCCACTGTTATAATCTTTTCACCAGGAGCTTTTTTAGTAACTAAATCATATGCAAGACCATTGGTTAGTCCAGGTTGCCCTGCTGCGTTATGCCATATTAATTCTTTTACTTTTTCATCGAATATTTGCCCTGTTTCTTTTTCATGTTGGCTTAATAAATCATATACCTGTTCTTTTGTAAAGTATGGTACTTCCATATGTTCTGCTATGTTAAATGGACTTGCATTGTCTTCCAATACTCCGCTTAAATAACTTACACTGATTAATATTACACTTCTGAGTTTATATCCATGTCTTGAATGATATATTTCTCTTATTACGTGTAGAAATTCATTCATTAATGTTTCGTTTAACCTTTCAAATTCATCTATCATTAAAATTACATCTTTTCCAAACTTTTTATTTATGTCCATTATATACTCATCTAATTCACTTATAGCTGATATTTTTTTTGGTTCAAAATCTATATCCATATTAAACTTAAAAAAATTCTTAACCTTTTTATTGAAGTTTTTTATAAACATCTCTTCTGTTTTTATTCTTCCAAAACTTTCAAATGATATAAATATTGGCAAATATTTCTCTTTTACTTTTTCTACAATATCCATCAACAATGTGGTTTTTCCACTCTGTCTTGGTGCAGATACTGTAAAATATCTCCAGTTTTCTATATGATCAAGCGCTTCTGCCATTATATCCGGTCTTTCAACATAATAACATGTTTTCTTATCAACTGGTCCTGACGTACAAAATGTTCTCATCGTTCCACCTCCGCTTCAATTATACCATATCAAAACAAAATGAGGCTTTCGGCTTATTTTGTTTGTATATAAATCTTTTTATATAATATGTTATGCTATAATTTACTTGAAGTTTATTCGACGAATATTTTTTATAAAAATTCTAAAATTAAATATTCTTCAGGAAGGGGAGAATAAAATGAAAAAAAAGTTTATTATCATTTTTATGATTTTAATATCTATCAACATTGTGGCTTTTTTTTCTAAAGTTCCATCTCCTTTTAGAGTTTCTTCATATAAAAAAAATACATATGTATTTATTCTCCTGGATAAATTTTCCTGGGAAAGCAATGATGATTATTATTTTCGATTTGGATTTTCAATTGAAGATTTTAATCTTCCAAATGAAAATGGCATCTATATAAAAAAAGACTTTCAAAATATATTTGAGTTACCTATTGACCTTTTAATAACACTGGGAGGTTATTTTGATTTTTCTGCTGATTTTGGTAATTTTATTGTAAGTTTAATGAGTTATAATGCATATACTTTTTTTCATCGCCATAATTCAAAATATATAAATATTAATATTGGAACAGAGCTTGAAAATACTATTTTTTCTCTTGGACTGGAAATAAGAAAAATTTATGATGTTAATTATAATACTTTAGAAATAATGAAAGAATATGAACCTATTTATACAGGTTATGGTACTTTTTCCTTTAAACTTAATTATGAAAATTATATTACTGTAGAATTTTCAAAACCTTTTTTTTATGAAGAAGATATACCGCTTTTTGATTTACATCCTATGATTTTTATTCATTTTAATAAAAAACTCTTTATAAATAATGAAAACAATGTTGAGATTTTAACAGGAGTTAAATGGATGGAAAATTCTTTCAAAGTTAGAACTGGTTTTTTAATTAATTTATAGGTGCTTTATACATAATATTAAAGCGAGTGTGATCCAATGAAAAGAATTATCTTATTTGTAATTATAATAAAATTGTTTTATATTATTTCATTTGGAATATTTATAGATTTTCACGAGCCATTTATTGAAGAATCTTCTTTTCGTTTGGCATATGGATTATCAACTCAATCAGCGATTATAAAACTTTATTATGAATTTGATAAAAAAATAGAAGGCGGAATAATTCTTTCTAATAATGATAGCGATACTTATCAAATAACTTATTTTTTATATGGTAGCAAATATACTCTTTTTAATATTCCGCTTAATATTGCAATTGGTTATGAAGATTTTGTGGAGAACGATAATATTATGAATATGTTTTCTATTATAATTGGAAGAAAAGAAGATTTTTATTCATTATACGGAGGATTAAAAATAAGTCATTTTGATTTATTATATTCATATTCTGTATATTCTGTCAAACTCGTTGAAGATTTATTTTTAAATATTGGAATATCATTTGAAAATAAATTTGAAACTTTTAATTGTTTTGTTGGTTTTTCTATTTCTGAAGAAAACAAAAGTACACAAAAATTTCAGGCATTTTTTTCTACAAATAAAATAGATAAATTCCAATATGAATCAGATATTAATTTATTCAAATAAAAAAATCGTGCGGTTTTCCGCACGATTTTTTTATTTGATTTTGGTGGAGGCGGCGGGAGTCGAACCCGCGTCCGAAAGTAGAGTAAGCCGGACGTCTCCGAGCGCAGCCTGTGTTTTGCTTTCGCCTGGCGTTCGCCCACAGGCAGGCTAACGCCAGACTATCTCCCTGAATTGTCCCCGAAATCCCGGGAGAATGGATTTCAGGTAAGGGCCAATTTTATGACGCCCTTGCTAACCGCTCGGCCCCAACGGTTAGAAGGACGGCTGCGTTATATTATATTAAGCAGCTAATGCGTAATTTTCTTCGGCAATTCTCTTTTTGACCGATTGTTTTACGTGGTTACAGTCTTCCACGGCTCGCTTTCCGACTTACTCTACCCCCGTCGAAACCGTTTCGCCCCCGATACAACGCAATATTATATCATAAATTGTTTTATTTTTCAAAGAGTTTTTTCAAATTTTCATTATATGGTGGTCTTACAACGCCTTTTTCTGTAATAATCGCTGTAATTAATTCGTTTGGTGTAACATCAAAAGCAGGATTATAAACTTTTATTTCTTCAGGAACCATTTTTGATTTATGACAATACCTAACTTCATCGTGTGATCTTTCTTCAATTGGAATTTCATTTCCTGTTGGTGTATCAAGGTCTATTGTAGATAATGGTGCTGCCACATAAAATGGGATTCCATGCTCTTTTGCAAGCACTGCAACTGAATATGTTCCTATTTTGTTTGCAGTATCTCCATTTGCAGCAATTCTATCTGCACCAACAATTACAGCATTTATTTTTCCCTGTTTCATTACCCAACCGGCCATATTATCGGAAATTAATGTTACATCAAATCCGTCTTTATATAACTCCCATACTGTAAGTCTTGCACCCTGTAGATATGGTCTTGTTTCATCAGCATATACCTTTATATCTTTTCCCATATCCCTTGCGCCTCTGATTACTCCAAGTGCCGTTCCATAATCTACTGTAGCAAGGGAGCCTGTATTACAATGGGTTAAAACGGTATCTCCATCATTTAATAACTCGCCACCAAATCTCCCCATTGTTTTATTGGCTTCTATATCTTCAAATGCAATATCAAGAGCTTCTTTTTCAATTAATTCAACAATATTTTCTTCATTTTTTATTTCATTTAGTCTTTTTTCCATTCTTTCAAGAGCCCAGAAAAGGTTTACCGCTGTAGGTCGTGTGTTGGCAAGTGTTTTTTTAACCTCTTTCATTTTTTCTTCAAATTCTGGCTTACCTATAAATTCTTTTACGCCAAGAACATATCCAAAGGCTGCAGAGGCTCCTATTGCAGGAGCACCTCTAACAACCATATCTTTAATTGATTTTGCAACTTCTTCATATGTTTTACAGGTTACATATTTTTCTTCTAATGGTAAATATCTTTGATCTATTAATATGAATTCTTCACCAGTCCATTCCATGGACATAGTTTTTAACTTGCTCATTTTTCTTCATCCTTTTCCACTTCAGCAATTACCTTTTTAGCTAATTGAACATATGGAGCTACATGTTCTGGTTTTCCAAAGTATGCTGCAGGCTTTCCGTTATCCATATTTGTTCTTATTTCTTCACTAATTGGTATTTCTGCTAAAATTGGAAGATTATATTTTTCTGCCAGACTTTTTGCACCGTTTTTACCAAATATGTAGTGCTTTGTATGGCAATTTGGACATTCAAAGTATGCCATATTTTCAACAAGTCCCAATACTTTTTTGTTCATTACTGTAAAGAAATTAATTGCTCTTTCAACATCATCTTTTGATACTTCAGAAGGTGTTGTTACTATAATTGCACCATCAAATCTTTTTAACATCTGCATTACTGTTAATGGTTCATCACCTGTTCCGGGAGGTGCATCAATAACGAGATAATCTAAGTCTTCCCATTCAATATCGTTAAAGAATTGTTTTATAGTTCCTGTTTTTATCGGACCTCTCCATACTATTGGTTTTCCTGATTCCGGTACAAATTGAGAAACTGATATAACTTTTATTCCATTTACTTCTGGCGGTAAAATCTTTTCTCCAACCTGGTATGGATGATCTTTTTCTGTTCCACCAAGCATTCTCATTACGTTTGGACCATGCATGTCAATATCCATTAATCCAACCTTTCTTCCTTCGAGAGAAAGGGCTACAGCTAAATTTACAGCTATTGTAGATTTTCCAACTCCACCTTTACCACTCATTACCATTATTATGTGTTTGATATTTTTTAAATCATCCTGATTTAGTAAATTAAATTGAATTTTTTTATCTGCCATATTATTCCTCCTCAACAATTATCTCATATGTAACTTCTGCCACACCTTTTACAGTTGCAGAAGCAGAGCAATATTTTTCCTGAGATAATTTTACTGCTCTTTCTAATTTTTCCATTGGAAGATCTTTTCCTTTAAAATAATATTTGATATTTATTTTTGTAAATGCTTTTGGATGATCTTCTTTTCTTTCTGTTTCTAATTTTACTCTTAAATCTTTATAATTTACTTTCATTTTCTTTAAAATCAATGCTACATCTATTCCTGTACATCCACCAATTCCTGCTAAGAATAATTCAAGAGCTCTTGGCCCTGTATTTGCTCCTCCAACTTCAGGCGAGGCATCTATTATTACATCGTGTCCAGAAGGTGTCTTAGCTACAAATTGCATTCCACCCATATGTTTTAATTCTAATTCCATATTTAATACCTCCTGTTTTAAATATGATTTTTTCTGTCATATATATTTATATTATACATATATTGTGATTAATTTTAAATAACATAAAAATTAAGAGTTAAAAAAACTATAAAATATTATTTGGTTGGTAAATATAAAATTTTGATGTATAATTATAAGATGAATGTTATTATCCAGGAGGTTGAAGATGAAAAGATATTTATATATTTTTATAGTAATTTTATTGGCAAGTATAAACATATTTGGTTCGCCTGATACATTTCAGGTTGTTGATAAGATCCCCGTTGGCGAAAGAACCTTTCATATAGACATTTATGGGAATTATGCTACAATTTGTAATTATAGTGGAACAGCTAAAGTAGTAGATTATGTAAATGGTGACACTGTATTGTATGTGGACAACGGAATACTTTCAATTCCAATGGCGGGATATTATATTAATAATTATCTATATGTTATAGACAACGGCGACCCTTCAATAAAGGTTATTAATAAATGGGGAAGTTTGAGCAGGAAATTAAAGCTTTACGCGAGACCTATTAATATGAAATATTCAAATGATAAATTTTATATTACTACAATTAATCCTTATGGTTTATATATAATAGACAAGCAAAAGCTTAAAATCGATAATTTTTATAAATTCCCTGTACGTGCTCCTTTTATTTCAATTATAGATGATGACATTATGGTTCCTATGTATGAAAACGAAAAGGATGACATTTTAAAAACTTATAAATTGCTTTTCGATCTTTCAAAAGAAGATTTTATAATAAACTTAAAACGTATTTTGTTCCCTATTGATATTGTAAAATACAATGATTATTATTATTTAGGTGAATATTTTGAAGGTGGAATTTTTGAATTTTCTGATAATTATCAAAAAAAGATCGCACAATTTGGAAAAAATCTTACGAATATAGGAATTTTCAATGATATGATTGTAGGTAATTCCCATTACGGCGGATTGTATTTTTATTCTTTTAAAGATAAAAAGATTAGACATATCCTAAAGGATATTCCTATTGTAGATTTTGCTTATAATAAATCAAATGACTTTTTATTTGCTATTTCTCATATTACAGGAGAATTTTTTGTAATTGATAAAAACCTCAAGGTGTATGAAAAACTAAAGATTGGAGATTATCTTATAGATATAGAGGTCCCAACAGATAATATAATACTGGTATTGGATACGGAAAATAAAACTCTTAATATTATAAGAAGGTTTTAATTAAATCCAGATGTTCGTGATGAGATGCGTTTAGCATTAATAAAAATTTACTTTGGAAAATCTCAAAATCAAAATCATTTAGCATTGCTATAGGATATAATATATCTTCCTCATTTGAAAAGAAGAGATTATATTTATAGTCTATAGATTTAAATACCCTGAAATTTTTCTTGTTTTTATATAAAATCACGGGAGTTCCCAGATATAATGATAATATCCCACCATGTAATCTATCAGAAATTACAAATTCGGATTTTAACATTTCATCTATTATTTTACTTTCATCTGTTATTGGAAAATTCATATTTATTTCTTTTTCAAATTGTTCAAAAAACTCATATGCATGTATGGAATCCTGAGATTTATTAAATACTATAGGGGTAAGTCTTTCAACTTTTAAATCTTTTAGTATTTTCACTATTTTAGACCAGTTTCTTTTGTTTTTTATTACTATAGAAACATGACCTTTTTGCGGATCACGCTTAAAGATTGTATTTTTATACTTCAAAACACCTATATCCACACCATATGCAAAGTTTCTAGAATATCTTTTTGCATATCTATAACTGGTTTTATCTCTTAAAATACCATAGAGATTTTTATATTTTAGAATTTTAGGTAATCTTCTTAATGCTGATTTGTGTTTAAAATGACCAAATCCCTGTGAAAAAAATACTATATTTTTTTTATAATGTTTTGCTATGTTTATTATAAATTCATAATACCAGAAACTTCTAAGAGAAGTCTCTGTTTGAAGAAGATTCCCTCCTCCAAATATAATTAAATTACTTTGATTTATTGTTTTTATTATACCTGGAATATCAAACTTTTCCACATTTGTAATTTTAAAATTTTCTTTTTCTAACGGTTTATCAGAAATAACATATATTTCTCCTATAAAACCTGATTCTTGAAGAAGATATAATGTTGATTCAAATAACATTTCATCTCCAAGATTCCCATGACCGTAATAACCTATAAGAAAAATTTTTTTCATATTTTTCTCTCCTTAGGGATTTTTTATGTATATATAGAATTATAATTCAGGAGGCGATTAAAATGTTTGTAAAAGACCTTGCATTAAATATTATACCAAAATCTCTCGATGCAGTTTCTGTTAGGCAGAGAGTTTATTCTCATAATATAGCTAATTATAACACACCCGGTTATAAAAGAAAAGACGTCTCCTTTGAAGAAGAGTTAAGAAAAGCTCTTGGAGATAGTAATGAAATAAAACTTAAAACTACAAATCAAAAACACTTAAAAAATATTCCAGATTTAAATGAAGTGAGTTATAATATAATCGAGGACAAATCAAGAAGCAATAGAGAAGATGGAAACAATGTTGATATTGACGTTGAAATGGTAAAAATGATGGAAAATACTTTACAATACAACGCTTTAACAAGGTTAATAAATTATAGATTTAATGATTACAAGACAGTTATAGGAGGCATTAGATAATGAATATAAACGCATTTAAAATAATGGATATTGCAGCAAGCGGGATGACTGCAGAAAGATTTAGATCAGAAGTTATATCAAATAATCTTGCTAATGCCAACACCACAAGAACAGAAAATGGTGGACCATATCGAAGAAAGATTGTAACCTTTAAAGAGGTTTTAAATAAAGAAAAAGCAACAAAGGATGAGCAATTATCTGGCGTAAAAGTCGGGAAATTGGCTGAGGATAAAAGCCCTTTTAGACTTGTTTACGATCCCGGACATCCTGACGCTGACGAAAACGGATATGTAAAGTATCCAAATGTTAATGTTTTACGTGAAATGGTCGATTTAATTACAGCACAGAGAGCTTATGAAGCAAATGTGGCTGTGGTGAATTCGGCAAAATCAATGTTTAATTCTGCATTATCTATTGGTCGTGGAGCATAGTTAGGAGGTGCAATAAATGATTGAAAAGGTACCAGGTATTTCAGGAATAAATGGAATTAATAATATAGCACGGACGCAAAAAAAGGATCAAACAAAACAGGGAAATCTCAATTTTGCAGATATCCTTAAAAACGCTATTGAAGATGTTAACAAAACGCAAAAGGTGGCTCAACAAATGAGTGCTGATTATGCAGCTGGTAAGATTGATAACATTCACAATGTTATTATTTCTGCCGAAAAGGCTTCTTTATCTTTAAAACTCACAACCGAAGTTACTAACAAGATAGTTCAGGCTTACAAAGAAATTATGAGAATGCAGATTTAATAAGTGAGGTTATTCGATGGAAAGATTGGAAAAAATTATTTCAATGGTTGATACTTTTTTTGAAGAGAATCCAGATGCATCATTTGATGATCTGGAGGATTTTCTTGTCAAAAATTTTGACAAAGAATCCATAGAAGAATATTTTCAACTACTTGGTGAAACAATGGTTAATCTTGAAAAAAAATTAAAGGATCCGGTGGTGAAAATGATGGATAATGAAATGGAAGTAAAAATAATTAAAAATCCTGATGAAGACTTATTAAAAAAACTGGATGTAGAAAAATGGCCAATTTGGACAAAGGAAGCTTCAAAATTTGATTGGTATTATGATGATTCTGAAGTTTGCTATATCCTCGAAGGTAAGGTAAAAGTATATACTGAAAACGGCGAGTATTTAATTGAAAAAGGTGACCTTGTACGATTTAAAAAGGGATTATCCTGCACCTGGGAGATTTTAGAAGATATTAAAAAACATTATAATTTCGGAATAAATATATAAGGCTCGAAAAATTCGAGCCTTATTTTATTATTTTAGCCACGTAATTTTAAATTTATTCTTTTTAATTCTTTATCCATATCAAGTATTTCTACATTTACTATTTGGTTTATGCTCACAACTTCTGAAGGATGTTTTATGTATTTTTCAGACATATTTGATTTGTGTATTAAACCATTTTCTTTTATTCCCAAATCTACAAATGCTCCAAAATCTGTTATATTTGTAACTCTTCCCTGTAAAATCATTCCAACCTTTAAATCATCAAAGGTTAAAACGTCTTCATACAATAATGGTTGAGGTAATTCATCTCTTAAATCCCTGCCTGGTTTTTGTAATTCTGTTATTATGTCTTTGAGCGTATATTCTCCTATTTCAAGTTGTTCGGCTAATTTTTTTAATTCATTTTCACCATAATATTTTTTTAACTTTTCTCTTAATGTTTCTAATTTTTCTGAATTTAATATATCTTCTGGTTTAAAACCTAAATATTCTAATAATTGTATTGTTTTTTCATAACTTTCAGGATGAATACCTGTAACTTCAAGCGGATTATTCCCATCAAAAATTCTTAAAAACCCTGCTGCCTGTTCAAAAGCTTTAGGACCAAATCCTTTTACTTTTAATAATTCCTTTCTTTCTTTGAAAAATCCATTTTCTTCCCTGTATTTTACAATATTTTCCGCAAGTTTTGGTGTAATACCTGAAATATATTGTAATAATGCTGCTGAAGCTGTATTTAAATTTACCCCAACAAGATTCACAACATGTTCCACTGTATTTTCTAACTTTTCTTTTAGCAACTTTTGATTCATATCGTGCTGATATTGACCTACGCCCAATGATTTTGGATCTATTTTTACAAATTCTGCAAGAGGATCCTGAATACGTCTTCCTATACTTATGGCTCCCCTAACTGTGACATCTAAATCTGGAAATTCCTTAGCTGCTAATTTTGATGCTGAATATACAGAAGCTCCGGATTCATCTGCAAATATATATTTAAGACCAAGATTATGTTTTTTTACAACATCTACTATAAAACTCTGTGTTTCTCTTGAGGCTGTTCCGTTTCCAATTACTATAAGGTTTAGATTATATTTTTTTATAAAATCCAATACTATCTTTTCTGATTTTTCAAATTCATTTTGCGGCGGAACGGGATATATTGTTGCATTTTCCAGAAATTTGCCAGATTCATCAAGAGCTACTACTTTACATCCTGTTCTATATCCAGGGTCTATAGCAAGAACTCTTTTGTTTTTCAACGGTGGGGTTAATAATAGTTCCTTTAAATTCTTGGAAAACAATTCTATTGAAGATTCTTCAGCTCTTTGTGTAAGTAAATTTCTTACTTCATTTGAAATAGACGGAAAGAGCATATTTTTAAAACCATAGTCAAGTCCTTCTTTTATTATTTTATTGTTTTCCTCGTATTTTGTAAGATAGAATTTGTAGAGTTTTTCTATATATTTTTCTTCCAATGAGAGTTTTACGCTTAAAACACCTTCTTTTTCCCCACGATTTATAGATAAAACCCTATAATTTGGTATTTTTCTTATTTCTTGAGAAAATTCATGATACATATCGTATTTTGTCTTTTCTTCTATGAACTTTTTCTTTTTATTTGATTCAATTCTTCCATATTTTAATAAGTCATCTCTTAAAATTTTTCTTATTTTTTCATTATGAGCAAAATATTGACCTATAATATATTTTACTCCTTCAAAAACTTCTTCAACGCTTTTTACTTTATCATTTATGTATTTTTGAGCTTCCTGCTCAATATTTTCAATTTCCTCGGAAAGTAATTTCTTTGCAAATGGTTCTAAACCATTTTCTATTGCAATATCAGCCTTTGTTTTCTTTCTCTTTTTATATGGCAAATATAGATCTTCTACTTCACTGAGTTTTTTAGCCTGTAATATTTTATTTTTTAATTCTTCTGTTAATTTTCCCTGCTCTTCTATTGATTTTAAAACACTTTCTTTTCTTTTTTCAAGATCTGTATAGTATTGGAATAATTCAGAAATTTTTCTTATGATTCCTTCATTTAAATTTCCTGTTGCTTCTTTTCTATAACGACTTATAAACGGTATTGTGTTTCCATCATTTAAAAGATTTACCGTATTTTTTACCTGCCAATCCTTTATTTTTAATTCTTCGGAAATATTTTTCAATATATCCATTCTATCACTCCCTTAAATTAATACCATGTAATTAAAACAGGGGATTTCTCCCCTGTTTTATTTAATTATACAATTATAAAATTAATTTTCTTCTGTATTTTCTTCTTTTTCTTTTTGCTTTTCTTCGAAGTTTTCAACTTCAACTATTTCTACTTTTTCCTTTAAGAAATCTGCAACCTTTTTGCTTAAGATATCCCACATAAGATTTCCTAAAATTTCTGCATTTGAATAAACAATTTCTCTTGCCTTGTCATGAGGAATTCTCCACATATGAGCAAATGAATGTATAGCTTCGCTTAATTCTTTTTCTTCAACCTTTAAATTATTATCTTCTGAAATTTTGTTAATTACTGTCATTTCCTTAATTGATCTTATAGCCTGTTCTTTTAATTCATCAAGATATTTTTCTTCTCCACCGTATTTTTCCACTTCTTCATCGTATTTTCCGCTATTTTTAACTCTTTCAAGAGTTTTTTCAACAAAATCTTCTATTGTTTCCTCTGATACATCTATATCAACATACTTGTGTAATTCTGCTAATATGTAATTTCTTACATAATCTTCCTTCCATACTTTAAATGATTCTGCTCCTTCTTTTGAGAGCTTTTCTTTTAATTCAAGAACTGAATTTACTTCGCTGTCTAATGTTTTTGCTATTTCATCTGTTAATTCAGGTACTATTCTTTTATAAACTCCTTCAACATTGATTTTATACACGTATTTTTTGTCTTCAAATTCTCTGTTTATTTCAACGTAATCTCCCTTTTTCTTTCCAACAAGATCCTGAACCATAGGTCTTTTATCTTCTTCGTATAATACATATTCGCTTTCTTTATCTTTATATAATTCTTTTCCGTCTTCTGTAACTACTGTATATTTTACTTTTACAAGATCATTGATCTCTGCTGGCTCTTCTTTTTCTTCAAGAATAGGATTTTCTTCTAATAAATCCTTTATTCTTTCTTCTACAAATTTTTCTACAACTTCTTTTTCTGTTGGGACCTCTACTTTCATTTCCTCAAATTTCATTGATGTAATTTCAGGATGCTCGTGAACTAATACTTCAACTTCTGCAAAATCATTATCAAGAGCAAATGATTCAATATATGGACCAAATAAAATCTTATCATCTCTAAATTCTTCTTCAACCTGATCTAATAATATTTCTCTAACCATTTCAACAAAATCTTCACCAAATTTGATTTTCATAACTTTCTTAGGCACTTTACCTTTTCTGAAACCATGAAATGTATATCTCTGGTTTAATTCTCTAACAATCTGGTCTTCTGCTTTTGTAATATCGCTTTTGTCAAATTTTACAAGATATCTTTTTACGTTTTTGTCTGTAGATAATACTTCTTTCTGCATTTTCAACACTCCTTTTTCTTATTTTGATTTATATATACTGATTATATTATACTTGCAAAATACTTTAATACTGTTAAAATTAAGTCAAATTAGGATTTCAGATAAGTAATAAATTTAATAAGAAGAAATATATTTTCTTTTGATTTTTTATAGAAAAAAAGGTATAATATGTATATAAAAAATTATTTCTGGTAGGGGGAAAAATTCATGGGGTAAATAATAAAAGTATTCGGGATATTTTATTTAAACAAAATCTGTTTATTATTATATCTATTGTTCTTGTTGTAGTAATCTTATTGCTATTTTCAATGAATATTATCTTTAAAAAATTATATACTTCAACAGTAACCAAAACATTAAATTCAATCACTTCTTTTTATAACTCTCAAATCCCGTTGCTAGATGTTTATAGTTTAAAAGCCGAAGAAATGACAGAAGTTATACTAAAAGAAGTTTTAGACGTATTTATAAATAATCCTGAAAATTTTAAAAACTTTTTTCAGGAATATAAATTTAACAAATTCAAAAACAATCCTTTTGTAAAGGACATAAACTATTATATTATCAATAAAAATGGAGAAATAATCGAGACTGATTATGAACCTGATCTTGGATTAAATTTGGCAAAAAGAATTCCTTCATACTGGAAGTTTATTCAAAAAAAGCTAAGTAAAACAGATCCATATATTAGTATGCTTTCTTTTGAAGTAAAAACAAACTTTCCAAGAATGTATGCTTATAAGACTTTAGATAACGGAAATATTTTCGAGCTGGGAATATTGTTAAATGAAAATTCTGTCCCTATATTCTTTAAAACAATTTCTGTTTTGAACTTTAATTTTATACAAAACATATATACTTATAATATAAACTATACACCTTTCTCAAGCAAGTTTCCTTTATTAAGCAAAGAAGAGAAAAATATTTTTGAAAATTCTCCTGTTAATACTGGAAAAGTTAATGATTACACTATAAGAGAATTATCAAACTGGAAAAAAGCTTATATCTACTTCAAATGGTCTCCACCAACTATAAATAATAGAAAGTTTAATTTTGTTGTTTTAACAAAAGTTGTAATGGATTTTTCTGAAATAATTTCTTTAAAAAATATCGTAGAAATTTTATTTATTATAATAACCTTTTCTGTTGCTATTATTGTTCTGATATTTAGTTACAGAAATGCTTTACGCGTAGAAAAACCTATTACAAATTTAATAAAAAATATTGAGGATGGCAATATTGGTAAAATCGATGATCATACCGGTGTTAGAGAAATAGATACTCTTATAAAATATTATTCGCATATAACAAAAACATTGGCGCAGAAATTAAGTGAAGAAGAAAGGGAATTTTCAAATCTTAAAAGAAAACTTGAATCAATGGAAAAAGAAAAAAACTTACTATACGATATGGCTTTAAAAGATACTTTAACAAAGCTATTTAATAAAAAAGGTGCAATGAATATAATTACTAAAATAATTAAAAATCAGGAAAGTTTCTGTGTTATTTATCTTGAAGTCGACAATTATTACCTTGTAAAAGATTCATTAGGAATAGAAGAAGCTAATGATATGATTTTAAATCTTGTGGATATCATGAAACAAACATTTAGAGATAGAGATTTTGTTTTCAGATTTACAGACTCTGAATTTGTAGTAGTTTTAAGATTTGTTAATCTGGAAATTTCTCAACGGGTTTTAAAAAGATTTGTTGATGCCATAAAGAAATTTAATATTACTACTGATGCCAAATACAAAATTTCAATAAGCTACGGTTTAATTGAATACAAAAATCAGAATATTGATAATTTATTTAAAGATGCACAGAAAAAAATGAAAGAAATGAAAGAATTAAAAAAGAGCCTGTTAAGAAAGATGAAATCTTCTAAACAATAAAAAATATTATCACCTAAATTAATTTTAAATTGAGGGTTGGTGTAAAATGGATTTAATACCTTTTTACGAAAAAGGGAATACAAAAGTATTTTTATTTATTCTTCCTCCTTTTGGCGTAAACACTTATGTTATTGACGATGATAATACATTGATTATAATTGATCCAGGAAAAGGAAATGATATAATATTTCAATTTTTTAATCCTGAAAATTATCCAGAAAAATATATTCTGATAACTCATGGCCATTATGACCATATTGCTGGTCTGGAAATACTAAAAGATAAAGGATTTAAAATTTTGGTTCCACATAAAGAAATAAGTTACTTAAACGATAGTTCTAAAAATCTAAGTTATATGTTTGGTGTTGATTTTAAATTAAACATTAATGTTGAAACACTTTATGAAGGTTATTATAAAATTGGCAATTTAAAATTTCTTGCAAAATATTTTCCGGGACATACTCCTGGTTCAATGATTTATGACTTTGGTAATTTTATATTTACCGGAGATTTTATGTTTAGTGATTCAATTGGCAGAACTGACCTTCCATATGGCGATGAGAAAATGATGAAAAGATCCATTTCCATATTTAAAGAATTTATAAAATCAAAAAAAGATACCACTATAATAATGCCCGGCCATATGAATATCTGTTATCTTGAAGAATTAAAAAATGACAATATCTTTTTAAAATATGGAGGTTAGAAAATGATTGAAAGGTATTCCCTATCCCCCTTAAAGGAATTATGGTCAGAAGAAGAAAAATACAAAAGATGGCTGGAAATCGAATTAGCAGTTATTGAAGCTTTTGAGGAAAAAAATATTGCACCAAAAGGTACTGCTGAAAAAATTAGAAAAAAAGCTGTTATTGATGTCGAAAAAATTCTTGAAATTGAAAGTGTAGTAGATCATGATGTCATTGCCTTTATTAAATCTATAACAGATGAAATGGGTGATGAAGCAAGATTCTTTCATAAAGGATTAACCTCTTCAGACATAGTAGATACAGCCTGGTCTTTGGGATTAAAAAGAGCTGGAGAAATAATTTTAAAAGAAATGTATACATTAGCTGATATTTTAAAAGATAATGCTGTTAAATATAAATATCTTTACACTGTAGGAAGGTCTCATGGTGTTCATGCAGAACCAACTTCTTTTGGTTTAAAGATGCTTTCCTATCTTGCTGAATTAAATAGAAATATTGATCGTTTAAAAAATTCTATAGATAATATTTCATTTGGAAAATTAAGTGGTGCAGTGGGAAATTACGCAAATATTGATCCGGAAATTGAAGAAATTGCTCTTAATAAATTAGGATTAAAGCCAGAAACTGTTGCTACACAGGTTGTTCCAAGAGATAGACATGCTGAATTTCTTTCAACACTTGCTTTAATTGGTGCCGGAATTGAAAGAATTGCAATAGAGATAAGGCATTTACAAAAAACTGAAGTACTTGAAGCTCAGGAACCTTTCAAAAAAGGACAAAGAGGTTCATCAGCAATGCCGCACAAAAAGAATCCTATACTCTGTGAAAGACTGACCGGTATGGCAAGAATGCTCAGAAGTTATACTGTTGGAGGATACGAAAACATTGCACTATGGCATGAAAGGGATATTTCTCATTCATCTGTGGAAAGAGTATTTCTTCCTGATGCAACATTAATTGCATATTATATGGTGAAAAAAACACAATATTTAATGGAAAACTTAATTGTTTACGAGGATAGAATAAAGGAAACCTTTCAAAGATCATATAATCTTGTTTATTCGCAAAGAGTGTTATTAGCTTTGATTGATAAAGGGTTAAGCCGTGAAGAAGGTTATAAATTCGTTCAAAAATATGCTCTTGAAGCATGGGATAACAGAAATGATTTTAAAGAAATATTATGGAATGACGAAAAAATACGTTCCTTATTTTCAAAGGAAGAGTTTGATAAATTATTTACTCCTGACTATTATCTTAGAAATATTGACGCCATATATAAACGTTTTGGGTTATAATAAATAAAAGCGCGGATTAATCCGCGCTTTTATTATTATTTTTTCGCAATTGATATTCTTACCATGTTCTTCTCAATTTCTGCCTGGACTTTTGCTTTTTCAACAGAACTTTCTGCATGATTTAATTTTTCTTTTGCAGCTTCAATTGCTTTCATTGCAGTCTCTACATCTATTTCATCAGGCCTTTCGGCTGCTGTGGTAAGAACTATCATCTCTTTACCGTCCATTTCAAGAATTCCGCCATGAACAGCAAATACTTCTTCTTTTCCATCTTTGTGTCTTACCTTTAAAGGAGCTACTTTTAATTTGGCAACAATGGGCAATCTATTTGTTAAAACACCCATGCCACCTTCTATTGTTGTAAATTCGGCATATTCTGCTTCAATTGTTGTTTTTACTCCTTTGGGGGTTACTATTTTTAAATCAAACATTTTACCCCCTCCTTAAACTTTTATTCCCATATTCTTTGCCTTTTCCAATGCCTGTTCTATTGTACCAACCATATAGAATGCCTGTTCAGGAATATGGTCGTATTTTCCTTCTAAAATTTCTTTAAATCCTTTTACTGTGTCTTCAACTTTTACATATTGACCTTCAATTCCAGAGAACTTTTCTGCAACAAAAAATGGTTGAGTTAAGAATCTCTGTATTTTTCTTGCTCTTTGAACTGTAAGTTTATCTTCTTCTGATAATTCTTCAATACCAAGAATAGCAATAATATCCTGTAAATCTTTATATCTCTGCAATACCTGTTGAACACCACGAGCAACACTATAATGTTCATCACCAAGAACTGCCGGATCAAGAACCTTTGATGTTGAATCAAGTGGATCAACTGCAGGATATAAACCTAATTCTGCAATTTGCCTTGATAAAACAATTGTTGCTTCAAGATGTGTAAATGTTGTTGCTGGAGCAGGGTCTGTAATATCATCTGCAGGAACATAAACAGCCTGAACAGATGTAATAGAACCATCTTTTGTAGATGTAATTCTTTCCTGTAACTGACCAACGTCAGTTGCAAGTGTTGGTTGATAACCAACAGCTGATGGCATACGTCCTAAAAGAGCAGAAACCTCCGAACCAGCCTGAACAAATCTGAAGATATTATCTATAAATAATAATACATCTTTTTTCTGAACATCTCTAAAGTATTCAGCCATTGTCAATGCTGTTAAAGCTATTCTAAACCTTGCTCCTGGTGGTTCGTTCATCTGACCGAATACAAGAGCTGTATTTGGTAAAACTCCTGATTCTTGCATTTCAAGCCATAAGTCATTACCTTCCCTGGTTCTTTCTCCAACACCAGCAAAAAGTGAAAGACCTTTATGTTCAATAGCGATATTTCTTATAAGTTCCATAACAAGAACTGTTTTACCAACACCTGCACCACCGAAGAAACCTATCTTACCACCTTTTGGGAATGGTGCAAGAAGGTCAATAACCTTAATACCTGTTTCAAGTATTTCAATTTCTGTTGATTGTTCTTTTAATGTTGGTGGTTCCCTATGAATTGGCCAATATTCTTTTGCATTAACATCGCCTCTTTCATCAATTGGATCACCAAGAAGATTGAACATTCTACCAAGTGTAGCATCACCTACAGGTACCTTAATAGGTTCTCCTGTATCTACAACTTCAAGCCCTCTTTTTAAACCGTCTGTAGAATCAAGTGCAACACATCTAACTGTATTATCACCAATTAATTGTTCAACCTCTAAAACAAGTTTATGATTAGTATATGGATTTATAACTTCAAGTGCATTATAAACTTCTGGAAGTTTACCTGTATCAAATTTAACATCCACAACGGGGCCTATGATACTAACTACTTTTCCTATATTTTTTTCCACTTATTACACCCCCAAAAATTCTTATTATTCTTCTTGCAATGCCTGTGCTCCGTTTACTATTTCGATTAATTCCTGTGTAATTGAAGCCTGTCTTGCTTTATTATAAGCTAATGTGAGCTTTTCGATTAAGTTCTTTGCATTATCTGTAGCATTATGCATTGCATTTTTCCTTGCATATAATTCACTAATCTTTGTTTCATACAAAATCATATACATTTTTGATAAAAGATATAAATATGCAGCTTCTTCAAATAGTTCTTTTGAATCTGGTTCATATTCATATCTTGATTCATTTTTGCCTTCAAAAGATACAGGAAGCAAATCAACTATTTCAGGTTTTTGGACAAGGGCATTTTTAAATGCACCATATACTACTTTAACCTTTCCTATACCTTTTTCTTCAATAATATCAATTATATCATCAAGAACATATTCTGCATTTTCCTGCGTAGGAACATCGTATAGTTTGGTTCTGGATAATATTAATTTGCCTGTTTTTTTAAGTTCTATTTCACCTTTTGTTCCAATATTTACAAAACCAACAAAATCTTCTGTTTTATTTGCTAAGTTCATAGCTTCTTTCGCTAATTCCATCGGGAATGCTCCGCACAACCCCATATCTGGTGTAACTGTTACTATTAAAGTGCCAGGCTTTTTTGATGTATATATACTATCTTCAACAGGAGATAATTTTTTTATTACCTTTTCTGCATAATATGCATAATCTTTTAATGCCTGAATATCTTTTACAATCTTGTTGGCTTTTGCCGCAGCAACCATTTCCATTGCTTTTGTAATTTTCATAGTTGACTGCGTTGAAGCACGCCTTTGTTTTAATATTCTAAGTTTTCCACGACTCATGGCCTTTCACCGCCTTAAGCCTGAAAACCCTGTTTAAAGTCTTCAATAGCTTTTCTTAAGTCTTTTTCAAGTTCATCATCAATTTTCTTTTTAGTTTTTATTGCTTCTAAAATAGAAGGTCTATTTGATTTTAAGAATTGTAAGAATTCTTTTTCAAATTTTGATATGCTTGATGTTGGTATATCATCAAGATATCCATTTACACCAGCAAATACGACTGCAATCTGATCTTCAACATCCATAGGCATATATTGCCCCTGTTTTAATAGTTCAGAAAGCTTTTCACCTCTGATTAACTGTTTCCTTGTTGATTCATCAAGTTCTGTTGCAAATTGCGCAAATGCTTCAAGTTCACGGTACTGTGCAAGATCAAGCCTCAAACTACCAGCAACCTGTTTCATAGCTTTAATCTGTGCAGCACCACCAACCCTTGAAACTGATAAACCAACATTAACAGCTGGTCTTTGTCCTGCATAGAACAATGATGGTTCAAGATAAATCTGTCCATCTGTAATAGAAATAACATTTGTAGGAATATATGCAGAAACATCATTTGCCTGTGTTTCGATTATAGGTAATGCGGTTAATGAACCTCCGCCATATTTTTCATTTAATCTTGCTGCCCTTTCCAATAATCTGGAATGCAAGTAAAATACATCACCTGGATATGCTTCACGTCCTGGTGGTCTTCTCAAGAGCAATGAAAGTTCCCTATAAGCTGCTGCGTGTTTTGAAAGGTCATCATATACAACAAGTGCATCTTTTCCATTAAACATGAAATATTCGCCCATTGCACAACCTGCATATGGAGCAAGATACAATAATGATGCTGGATCACTTGCACTTGCTACAACAACTGTTGTATATTCCATTGCACCATGTTGCTCAAGTTTTGCAACTGTTCTTGCAACAGATGATGATTTCTGACCTACTGCAACATAAATACAGTGAACGCCTTTACCTTTTTGGTTAATGATTGTATCTATAGCTATTGCTGTTTTACCTGTTTGTCTATCTCCAATAATTAATTCCCTTTGACCTCTTCCAATAGGAATCATTGTATCAATAGCTTTTAAACCTGTCTGTAATGGTGTATCAACAGGCTTTCTTAATACAACACCTGGAGCTTTAAATTCTATTGGTCTTGTATTTTTAGCATTAATTGGACCTTTTCCATCTAAAGGCTGTCCCAAAGGATTAACAACTCTTCCTAATAATTCTTCTCCAACAGGAACTTCTGCAATTCTTCCTGTTCTAACAACTTTGTTTCCTTCCTTAATAACCTTATAATCACCAAGTATAATAATACCAACATTATCTTCTTCAAGGTTTAAGGCTATACCATCTATTACTTCACCTTCATCTGTATGGATTTCCACAAGCTCACTTGCCATTGCATCTCTTAACCCATATGCTCTGGCAATACCGTCACCAACCTGGATAATCCATCCAACTTCTTTTATTTCACCTGATTCATATGATTTAATACGTTCCTCAATTACCTTTTCAAGTTCATCAGGATTTATTCTCAAAACAAATCACCCCCGCTTGGAAGCGTACTCGCGTCCGATTTTTTCCAGTATTCCTTTTACTGAATAGTCAAATACTTTGTCTTCAAGTTGTAATTGCATACCACCTATTAATGATTCGTCTATTTCAGAATCTAACTCTGCTGTTCTACCGGTTTTTTTATGTATTAATCCTCTTAATTCTTCTATATTTTCTTTATTTAAGGCATAAGGTGTTATAACCTTTACCTTTACTACTTTTTTTAGTTCATTGTTTTTTTGTTCTAATAAAGTAAAAATCATTGGCAACATTAATTGCCTCTTCTTATAAACAATAGCTCTAATAAACTTATTAAAATCAACATCATCTATCTCTGCCGTTTTTGCTATCTCCATAGCAATATAATCCTTTGGAAGCAAAGGATTACCTATCATATCAGCAAACATATGATCATTTTCAATTTTTTCAACTATTTTCTTTATAGCATTAACATATTCTTCTAACTTATCCAATTTATTATTTTTTGATAAATATTCAAAAAAAGCATCTACATATCTTGTTGCAACTGAAATTGAAGCTTTCATAACTTTTCACCCTTATCCAAAGCTTCAAATGCTCTTTTAATTATTTCTTCGTTCACTTTTTCATCGATATTTTTCTTTAAAATCATTGATGCAATTGCAATTGATAATGAAACAACTTTATTTTGTATATCTTTATATGCTTCTTCTTTAATTTCAGCTGCTTCTTTTTCTGCTGCAGAAATTATTCTGCTTTTCTCATTCATTGCATCTTCTTTAGCTTTGGCAATTATATCTTTTGCAAGATTTTCTGCATCTTTTATAATATCTTCTTTCTTTGCTCTTATCTCTTCAAGCTCTTTATTTGCCTGAGCTAATTTCTCTTCAGCTTCTTTTCTGAGTTTTTCAGATTGATTTAACTCACTTTCAACTATTTGCCTTCTTTTCTCTGCAATATCAAAAAATGGTTTGTATAATGATACCCAGAGAAAATATAATAAAACAAAAAATCCTGCTAAATTAACCAATGACGTAAAATTTATATCTAACATTTACTTGCACCCCCTTTTATGGGGATTACTACCCCGAATATATATTATGGTAAAACGATTAACATCAATAATGCGATAACCAATGAATATAAACCTGTTGATTCTGTAACAGCCATAGCAAGCAACATTCTTGTTGTTAATGTACCAGCCATTTCAGGTTGTCTTGCCATAGCATCCATAGCATGAGCACCAACATTACCTTCTCCAACACCTGGACCTACAGCACCAATACCCATAGCTAAACCTGCACCAATAAATTTACCCATGTAGTATAAACCTGTACCTAATGCAGCTTCACTTCCTGATTTTACAATTTCCTGTGCTACCTGTTCAACAGCCATTTAAATCTACCTCCTTAAAAAGATTTATTGTTGATACAAAAATTATTCTTCAAGCAATGATCCCATATATGCTATTGCAAGCAACGAAAACACAAAAGCCTGTATAAATCCAACAAATATTCCAAAAAATCCCCATAAAAATACAGGTAATACAAAATATTTAATCATATAACTGATGATTAATACAAGAATACCTCCACCAAATATATTACCAAACAACCTTAATGAATGCGAAACTGGTTTTGCTATTTCTCCAATAAGATTCAAAGGAAATAACAAAGGTGTTGGTTCAAAAAACATCTTTATCCAGCTACCAATACCTTTAGCTTTAATTGCAAAGATATGACTTATTACCAAAACCATTACAGCAAATGTTCCATTTGTATTTAAATCTGATGTTGGAGTATACCATGTGTCTGTCAAAATTCCAAATTTTATACCTTCTTCCGTAGGAGCTACATTTATACCCGGAAAACCTGAAAGTAAATTAGCAACAAGAATAAATAAAAATAGTGTTGTTGAAATAGCAAATATTGCTTTTCTATATCTTTGATTTGGAACAGCGTCTTCCACTAATTCCCAAAAGTATTCCAGCAAAGCCTCCACTATCGATTGTTTCTTGTTTGGAATTAATTCAAATTTTACACCCGCAGCAAAAACTATCAATAATAAAATAATAAGTCCGGACATAATTAATGTCATTGGATTAATAGTATTCCAAAAAGAGGGTGTATCTCCAAACGTATAAGTCCATCTTAATCCTACACCTTCCAAATTAGCTGAAGGAAAAAAGATGAAATTTACAAGCCCTAATCCTAAATAGATCAGGAATAAAACAAGAAGTGTTTTTTTCTGACTTTCAGACATAATATATTCCTCCCCGTTATTTTGGTGAAAGTAGTGCAGCTATTTTCATATTTAATAATCCTAAAAATGTTAAAAACAATCCTACCTCAGAAAAAAGTGCTCCAACAAGTAATATTATACCAAAAAAAATATATCGTATAATATACCCTTTTGGAAATTTCTGTTTGCCGTTGGTTACTATTTTTTTAATATCTTCAACTATCATTAAAATTCCAATTACGGCTCCAAAGCTCCCCCAAAAAATCCATAATGATTTCAAACCAAAAAAAACAAACAAAATTACGACTTCTCCCAGAGAAAGGATTCCTATTTTAATCGCTATTTCCTTCATTTTTTCCAGTAGTTGTTTGTCTATTTCTTTGTTGTTTAAATTCATTATCCTGTTTTTCTGCCTCCTTCATTAATTCCATTATCCCTTGATATAAACCAGAAATAATACCTAAAAACAAAAAGATTATCTTCCACACCTCTGCATGTGTTATGGAAGATAATATATATCCTATTATGTAGCCAACAAATATATTTGCCAATACAGTTAAAGCAAAAAAATATACCAGATTAAGTTGCGCAAATATTTTAATATCTACTCCAAATTTATCTCGCCTTCTCATATCGCGCTTTTTAATACTACAAAAAACTCTTCAGAATACTTTCCTTCTATTGTTAACGGGAATCTCAAAGAAACACCATCTTTAATAAAGATAATGTTATTTCCATGCATAATCGAAGGAGGAGTAATATTTATCTTATAACCAAGCTGTTCAAGATTCACTGCTATCGCTCCGGATATCATATTTCCAAGTTCTCCTAAAGCACTTAAACTCATTTCATCAAGTTTTTCAACAGGCATTCCCATCATCATCTTAGAAACAACCGCTCTTGCTGATTCTTCAGAAAGACCTATATGAATATTCCCGTGTAAATCCCCTATAAAACCTATGGTAACAACAACTTCATAGGATCTTCCCTCTCCTTTATCAACAACAGGTTTCTGGATAGCAATATCCATATCATTTGTTGCCATCTTAAATGTTTTTGAGAAAGCATCGAGAATAGAATTAATTACTTTTACATTCATAGTATTCCTCCTTTAACTTATTCATACATATTATACTATAATTTTAATAAAATTACAATAATATCAAAAATAAATTTTATTAATTATAATTAGCCATTCTAACTATACAATATCTCCTGCATATGATATAATACTGTTAAGACGATTTGAATATTAAATATGAATTATAAATATTTTCTTTCATTTTAATATTTCAGGGAGGGAGAATTATGCGAATAGGAATTTTAACTGGTGGTGGAGATTGTCCCGGTTTAAATGCTGTTATTAGAGGTATTGTTAGATCTTCAGGCGAAGGTTATGAAATTTATGGAGTTTTAAACGGATGGAAAGGTATGTTATCAAAAGATGTTATGAAACTTGATAATGAAGATGTAGAAGGTATTCATATTTTAGGCGGAACTATTCTCGGAACTGCAAGAGTAAACCCATTTAAAAGAGAAGAAGATAGAATGCTTTTAGAAAAAAATTTTAAAGAACTTGGGTTTGACGCTTTAATAGCCATTGGCGGTGATGATACCTTATCAGTTGCTGCTAAACTTTCAAGTTTAGGATATCCTGTAGTTGGTGTTCCTAAAACTATAGATAATGATGTTTCAAATACAGATTATACTTTTGGTTTTCATACCGCTGTAAACGTTGGCGCAGATGCCATTGATAGATTGCATTCTACTGCGAAATCACATCAACGTGTAATGATTGTTGAACTTATGGGAAGAGAAGCTGGCTGGATAACCATTGAAGCTGGACTTGCGGCAGGAGCTCATTTAATTTTGATTCCAGAATTTCCAATGACTATAAATGAAATTGTAACATATGTCAATAGAAGAATGAAAAAAAATAGATATATGATAATAGCTGTAGCAGAAGGATTTAAACCAACAGAATTAGAAGAAGTGGTTGCAGATAAATCAACAATAGATGCCTTTGGACATATTAGATTGGGTGGTGTAGCTCATTATCTTGCAGAAATAATAGAACAAAAAACAGGTTATGAAACACGTTCTGTAGTTCTCGGTCATCTATTAAGAGGCGGAACCCCAACTGCATTTGACAGAATACTTGGAACAAGATATGGCGTAGAAGCTATGAATTTAGTCAAAAAAAGAGATTTTGGAAGAATGGTTGCATTAAAGGGAAATGAAATTATCTCCATCCCATTGGAATATGGTGTAGCAACCAAAAAACTTGTCCCTTTTGAATATTATAAACTTGCTCAAATTTTCTTTGATTAAAGATGTTAAATTATCAATATGAGGTGGAACTATGAATTATGCGGTAACAATTGGTACTTTCGACGGCGTACATAAAGGTCATCAGGTAATTTTAAAAAAAACTCTGGATTATGCGGAAAAACATCAATTAAAACCCAAAGCATATATAATGAAATATCCGGCTTTACATCATTTTTCCAATGATTTTGTTGGATTAATTTACCCATCATATAAAAGAGAAGAAATTTTGCAATCTATGGGTTTTGAAACAGAAGTATTTGAACTTCCAGATGTCATCAACATTACTCATGGAGAATACCTGGATTTTCTTTTAAATAATGGAATGAAATGTATAGTATGCGGAGAAGATTTTACATTTGGTAAAGGTAAAAAAGGAGATATAAATTTCCTTCTCGCAGAAAGACATAAGAAAGATTTTATAGTGGAAATAATAAACGATATAAAAACTTCAGAAACACGTATTAGTTCAACATTTATAAGAAGGTCTATACAAAATGGAAGAATTGAAGAAGCAAATAAGTTACTCGGAAGAAACTGGACATTGGAAGGCCCCGTATATGAAGATAGGCATGTTGGATTTAAACTGGGATTTCCAACAGCAAACATTGATATTAGATATAAAGAAAAAATTATTTACCCTAAATTTGGAGTATATCTTGTATATGGCGGGGTAAAAAATTCACCATACAAGTATTTCGGTCTTATGAGCGTTGGAATGAGACCAACCTTTAATCTGGATATAAAAGAACCAAAGGTTGAAATATATTTCCTTGATTATTTTGGTGATTTATATAATAAAGTCATTGAAGTTGAAGTTTTAAAATTCATGAGAGAAGAAATGAAATTTTCATCTGAAAAAGAATTAATCAGTCAAATGATAAAAGATGAAGACAATGCAAGAAAGTTATTGTCACAATTCCAAAACTAAAATTTCTTAACTATTGATTATTATAAAAAATCCTGAGAGAATTAACAACTCTCAGGATTTTTTTATTGAAAAAGATATTTTTTTTTGATATAATATTGTACAAGTTTGTTAAAAATATAATTTATTAACAAAAAAGGAGGGAAAATGTGGAATTTTATGATTCAAATGAAAAAAAAGATATTTTTTACTTCTTTGCTATTTTTCTTATGGTTTTGTATTCAAATATTGCATTATATATGCGTCTTCCTTATGGAAATGGCATTTTGAATTTTATTACAATATATATACTCTTTAAAAGCATAATCTCATTTACTAAAGAAGATGATTTATATTTTCTTAGAATAGATATCAACAGCGTACTAGAAAATTTTAAGGATACGAAATTGCTTTTGCTGATATTGGCATTAACGCTAATTCATGTTTTACATAATATTAAATATAACATATATGTTTTTTATAACAAATCCTCTATTATTTTTGCAATTATCCTAATTTATTTTCTATGTATAAAATTACGTGATGATATGGAACATGCATATCCAGACAGTATTATATCACCATTCTTAATAGCTTTCTTTGCATCATTATTTGTAAATGGATTGAAACTTACAAACAGTTCATTTTATTTTTCATTTAATAATGTTTTATTCACAGGATATATATATTCCTTTGTATTTTTTCTTTTGATGTATTATATTATAAAAAGATCCGATCATATTTATTGGGCACTTATTATTTATTTACTATAATCTTTTACAAGGAGGAATACTATGGGAAAAACAAAATTTATTTTAAATCTTTTAATCGTTGCTGCAATATTCTACCTTATATGGCTAAATACAGAATATAAACTTAAACTACATGAATCTAATATATTTGGAAAAATGTACAATTGCATAAAAAACAACTACTATCCAGAATTAACAGATGAAGAAATTGACGATATGTTATATAATGCTATACAGGGACTTCATACAAAATATAGCGATTTTATAAAATCCAATAAAGATTATGTTGATCTCGCATCAGATTATGCATATAAACTGGGTTTTACAGGAAAATATAATTTTAAAAAACAGGCAGTAGAGGTATCAGAGGTCTTTTTCGGTTCAAAGGTTTATAAAGAAGGTTTGCGTTCAGGAGATTATATAATAGCAATTAACGGCAAAGATGTTAGAAGAGATGATATTCCCTCATTCGAAAACACGGAAAATTTTACAATAACTGTTTTAAACAAAAATCGAGAAACATTTAACATTTCCTTTTCAAAAAGGACGGGTTTTTATAAAATGATGGATACAAAGGTCATTAAAGAAAAAGAAAAAAAATTTTTGATAATAAAAATAAACTATTTTGGTGAAGGATTATTTGAAGGATTTAATGATTATATTAATCTTGCAATTGAAAGAAAAATCGACAATATAATTATTGACTTAAGAAATAATCATGGTGGTTCTTTAAATGAAGCTCAAAAAGTCCTTTCGCTTTTATCTCCTCAAAATGTATTTTATAATATAAAACTTAAAAATAATTATTATATGCTCAGTCGAATTCAAAATATCAAATACAGAAAAGAATTAAATAATAAAAAAATAGTTGTAATTGTAAACAGATTTAGCGCTTCAGCTTCTGAATTGGTTGGATTATATCTCAGGGATAATAACCTTGCAACTGTTATTGGCGAAAGAACTTATGGAAAATCTGAAATTTTAAATACATTTTCTCTTGATGAAAATAGAAAAATAATAATACCTGTAGGACAATATATATCTTTAAATGGCGAAAATATTTCAGGAAAAGGTTTTGAACCAAACATAAAAATCGAAGATCCTGATTTTGGTATAATATATGAAAATATCAGAGAACCAGAAGAAGATCTTTTATTAGAAAAAGCTATTGATATTTGTTTAAAAAATCCCCCTTCATTATCCTGAAGGGGGAAAATTTATTTTTCTTCCTCATTTATTTTCAAAATTGCAAGAAATGCATTTTGAGGTATTGTTACCCTACCAATTTGGCGCATTCTTTTCTTACCTTCTTTTTGTTTTTCAAGCAATTTCATCTTTCTTGTTATATCTCCACCATAACACTTTGCAAGAACATCTTTCCTATATGCTTTAATTGTGGATCTTGCAATAATTCTTCCATCTGCTTTTGCCTGTATTGGAATTTCAAACTGATGTTTTGGGATGAGATCCTTTAATTTTTCTACCATTTTCTTCGACATTTCATATAATTTACTTCTATGTGCAATAAACGACAACGCTTCAACTGGCTCTCTATTAACAAGTATTGTAACCTTTAATAAATCAGATTTTCTAAATCCTATTAATTCATAATCCATTGAAGCATATCCGCGGCTAATCGCTTTCATTCTATCAAAGAAATCAAAGATTATTTCGCCAAGTGGAACTTCAAAATGCATAACTACCCTATCTTTACCAGCATTTGATACAGAAACAAATTCTCCTCGTTTTTCATTTTGAACTACACCCATTAAACCGCCCATATATTCTGTTGGTGTAATAATATCAAGTTTTACATATGGTTCATATACTTCTTCCAATAAATCCTGATCAGGAAATTGTGTTGGATCATGAATTTCTATTTCTTCGCCATTTTTCAATTTAGCCTTATAAACAACATTTGGAGCTGTTAATATAATGGCTAATTCAAATTCTCTTTCTATTCTTTCTCTTACAACATCCATATGTAATAATCCAAGAAAACCACATCTAAAACCAAATCCAAGCGCAGGTGAATGTTCAGGATTAAAGGTTAAAGCAGCGTCATTTAATTTTAGTTTATCAAGCGCTTTTCTTAATTCTTCATAATAATCTGGAACACCAGGATATATACCGGCATATACCATAGGTTTCACTTCTTTATATCCTGGCAATGGTTCATCTATTGGATCTGTTGCACTTGTTATGGTATCACCTACACGTGCAAGCTCAACCTCTTTGATTCCTGCGATTATATATCCAACTTCACCAGCAGATAATGAATCTGTTTTTTGCATTTCGGGATGGAATATTCCAACTTCAACAACTTCATATGTTTCTTTATTTGACATAGTCATTATTTTATCGCCAGTTTTAACTGTTCCTCCATATATTCTCGTATATATGATTACTCCTCTATATTTATCATACTTTGCATCAAATATCAAAGCCTTTAACTTATCTTCACTTGTTCCTTTGGAGGTAGGAGCTGGAATTCTCTTTATAATCTCTTCAAGTAGCTCTTCAACACCTTCACCTGTTTTTCCGGACACCTTTAACGCGTCATCTGCTGAAATACCTATTAAATCTTCTATTTCAGCCAATGTCTCTTCAACATTGGCATTTGGCAAATCGATTTTATTGACCGCAGGAATAATTTCAAGATCATTTTCTATTGCAAGATATGTATTTGCAACTGTTTGTGCTTCTACCCCCTGAGATGCATCAACGAGCAACACTGCTCCTTCACATGCTGCAAGACTTCTTGAAACCTCATATGTAAAATCAACATGCCCCGGTGTATCTATAATATTTATTTCATAGGTATTTCCATCTTTAGCTGGATACATAATTTTAACAGGTTGTGCTTTTATTGTAATACCTCTTTCCTGTTCAATATCCATCATATCAAGATATTGGTCATGCATTTTACGATTATCAATGCTTTTTGTTATTTCAAGTATTCTATCAACCAATGTTGTTTTACCATGATCTATATGCGCTATAATACTGATATTTCTTATCAATTCAGGATTATACATAACTTCACCTCCGTCTATTACAACAATGAAAATTTTCTATATTATATCAGAAAAGTTTTTCAAATTTGCTAATATGAAAATTAAAATTGTGATATAATTCTTCTTGGTGGAGAATTTTAAAATTTATTATATCAGGAGGTGCCTCATGAAAAAAAATATTTTAATCTCTCTTTTACTATTGTTATTTATCACTTCATTTTCCATTAATTATGAAATAACCAATAATTATCTCGAATTAAAAATACCGTTTTGGAGTACTAAAAATCAAAATCTTGGAATATCAGGAAAATATCCATTCTCTTACGATTTACACTTTCCAACACTTGGAACATATTATACTGGCTCCAAAGAATTTTATACATATCAAAAAATATTCTTTAAAAAAATAAAATTAAAAATCGGCGAAAGAATTTTTGATTTTGGAATAAAATACGATATAGAAAACAATTCTCCAGAAATTTTTTATTCTATAAAAAAATACTCCAATCAACTGGCAATGAAAAGCTTCTCATATTCATACAATTCAGTATTTAAAAACGGAAGTGAAACACGTAATCTTTCTTCTTCTAACATATTAGCAGCTACTATATTAAAGCTCACCACATATTCAAATAGTTTCAAATATAAAAATACAGATTTTTCTGTGTCAAATTACTCAGTATATGCACAAAGATACATGAAAATACCTTTTATTCTAGGTGAATCCTCTTTAGGTATTTCGCTGAGTTTACCTGTTGGAATATTAGAAAACAAGTATTTTTCTGGATTTTGGGGATACGGAGTTTTATATTCTGAAAATAATTATTATCCTTATTTCACATTTCAATCACCATTTAAAATAGATAAAAGCGAATATTATATTGGCATGCAGATGAAGATGTCCGAAGATGCTGGGTTCTTATTGTATCTAAGCAAAAACGATATTAAAAATCCTTTAAGCATAATAATAACCAATAATGGATGGTGTTTCTTCATTGAATACTAATAAAATTGGATTATATATACATATTCCATTTTGCAAATCAAAATGTTTATATTGTGATTATCCCATGACAACAAATTTAAATATTCAGGATAGATATTTTGAATCGCTTTTTAAGGAAATAGATTTATATAAGGACAAAAATCTGAAAATCGAAACTCTTTTTTTAGGCGGTGGAACACCTACTTATGTTGATATAAAAAATATAGAAAAATTATTTAAAAAATTATCAGATTCTTTCAATTTTCAACCTGACGAAATAACTATTGAAAGCAATCCTGAAATTCTTACTGAAGAATTATTACATACATATTTCTCACTTGGTATAAATAGACTGAGTATTGGTGTGCAAACTTTTGATAATGAAATCTTAAAAAGAATGAATAGAAAATACAACAACGAAGTTATACAGGAAAAGTATTATCTTGCTAGAAGGTATTTTTCAAATATAAATTTTGATTTTATCTTAGGATTACCAGGAGATAACTGGAAAAGTTTAGAAGAAAATATTAAATATATAGAAAAAATGCAGCCTGATCATGTCTCATATTATATTTTTGATAGCGATCATGAAACTCCACTTCGGAGTTTACTAAACAAAGGAAAACTTTCATTACCTGATGATGCATTTATAGAAGAAGGTTATGATTTTGTTATTTCTGAACTTTCAAAAGTAGGTTATCAACGTTATGAAATTTCCAATTGGGCAAAAAATAATTTTGAATGTAAACATAATCTAAAATACTGGAATAACGAAAATTATCATGGTTTTGGAATTTCTGCCGGTGGTCATATTGGCAATATAAGATATACAAAAACATGGATATTGAAAGACTATATGGAAAAATTAGCAAACAATGAAATTCCATATGATTATTATGTTCAAAATGAACCTTTAAATGAATTAACAGAAGAATTATTTATGGGATTAAGACTTATAAAAGGAATAAGCGTTAAAAATTTAGAAAAAAAATACGGAGATTTATTTTTAAAATTCATCAAAAATTTGAGTACTGAGGTATCTGATATGATTATTGTTGATGATTACGTCAGATTAAACGAAAAAGGCCTGGATTTATCTAAAATGGTATTTGAAAAAATACTGGAAGTGAGGGAAAATATATTATGAGTTTAAGGGATAGGGTAGATGAATATATAAAAAAAAATAAATTATTGGAAATAAGTTTTCCTGAAAAGAAAAATATTGAAGATTGGGACATTTATTTTATGAAAATAGCTTTTCTTGTTAGTGAGAGATCATCGTGTACCCATAGAAAGGTTGGAGCTGTAATAGTAAAGGATAAACGCGTATTGGCAACAGGCTACAACCAGCCACCATCAGGTTTTCCTCACTGTGATCAAATTACCTGTATCAGAGATGAATTAAATATAAAAAGCGGTGAACATCAGGAAATATGTTATGGATTACACGCTGAACAAAATGCTTTAATGCAGGCAGCAAAATTCGGAATTTCAACTGACGGTGCAACAATATATGTAACTCATCAACCATGTTCTGTTTGCGCAAGGCTTATAATAAACGCCGGTATTAAGCGTGTAATATATGGTGGAGATTATCCAGATTCATTAACAAAATTATTTTTTAAACTTTCAAATATTGAATACAGGCTATTCCAATTAAAATAAATCGGAGGTGCGGCATGCCTACTCAAAAGTATTTTCAGTATCTCAGAAAAGATAGACTTCCAAATGTATGGTGTCCAGGCTGCGGAAATGGTATAATTATGAAATCTTTTATTGAAGCAGCTGCTAATTTAAACCTTGATAAAAATAAGGTTGCTGTTGTTTCTGGTATTGGTTGTTCTTCAAGAGTTACAGGATATTTAGATTTTAATACTCTTCACACATTACACGGAAGAGCTATTCCATTTGCTACAGGTGTAAAGCTTGCAAGGCCTGATCTCGAAGTTGTTGTAATGGGTGGAGATGGTGATATGCTCGCTATTGGTGGAAATCATTTTATACACGCCTGTAGAAGAAATATGAATCTAACAGTAATACTATTTAATAATACAATATACGGCATGACAGGTGGTCAATATTCACCAACCACTCCTCATGAAGCAACTGCTTCAACAGCACCATATGGAAATGTTGAGCGCTCTTTTGATCCTGTTCAAATGGCTATTGCTTCTGGTGCTACCTATGTTGCAAGAAGTACAGTATATCATTACATGCAAAGCGTTAAATATATAGAAAATGCTATAAAACACAAAGGTATGTCTGTTGTTGAAATAGTATCAAATTGTCATACTTACTATGGAAGATATAATGGAATGTCAAAACCAACACAGTTTATGGACTACTTTAAAAATAATGCTATTACAATAAACAAAGCAAAAGATATGTCAAAAGAAGAATTGGAAGGAAAAATAGTAATTGGAGAATTCCATAAAGATGATGCTAAAAAAACCTATTTAGACTTATACGCAGAAATCTCTGCTAAATTAGGTGGTGTTGCTAAATGAAATTAAGAGAACCTTCAAGCATAAGAATTAGCGGTATGGGCGGTCAGGGTAATATTTTAATGGGATTAATACTTGCTGAATCATTGGTTAAAGAAGGGTATTGGGTTGTTCAATCTCAACACTATGGTGCTCAGGTTAGGGGAGGTTTATCATTTTGTGACGTTCTTTTTTCTGAAGAAACCATAGATTACCCTAAAGCTGAAACATTTGATGTATTATACTTAATGCATGATATTGCATTCTCTCATCTTTCAAAAGTTAAAAATAATGGTATCATATTCTACGACAGCTCATATATAAAAGCATTACCTCAAACTGTTGCAAGGGTAACAAAAAAGATTATCCCAATTCCTGCTTCAAAATTAGCTTATGAAAAATTAGGCAATTCAAATGTTGCTAATATGATAGGTTTAGGGGCAATTGCTAAAAATTGTGGCATTGTTAGCCTTGATACATTAGTAGAAGTAATGAAAAAGAGAGTTAATGAGAGATTTTATGAAATAGATGAAAAAGCATTAAAGATTGGATATGAATTCGTCGAAAAGAAATATGAAATAAAAAATAACGGACATTCAGTAGGAAGAGGTTTTTAATGAGAAAATTTTCAAAAAGTTTAAAATTTGCTATCCAGGGATTATTTGAAGTTTTTACAACCCAAAGAAATTTCAAAATACAAACTACATTTGCATTATTGGCTTTTATATTGGCTATTATATTAAATCTTGATGAAAGTCAGATACTATGGATATCTCTGGCAATATTCATGGTACTTATCCTTGAAACAATTAATACACTTGTAGAAAAAATGATGGATTTAATGCATCCAGAATATAATGCAATTGTTGGTATTATAAAAGATTTAGGAGCAGCTGCGGTATTAATCGCAGCTACTTTTTCTATTGTTGTTGCAGCTGTAATATTCGGTGGCAAAATGTTTAATTGGCCTCCCAAATATGGTATAATTATAGGTATACTATTCATTTTATTTATAATTATCGGCAGCATCCTGAAAAAAGGGAGGGATAACAATGGATGATAAAGTAATTAAAATATTAATAGTAGACGATTCTGGATTCATGAGAATGGTTTTAAAAGACATTATTGAAAAACAAAAGGATATGAAGGTCGTTGGAATAGCCAAAACAGGTCTTGAAGGTGTTGAAAAGGCTATTCAATTAAAACCAGATGTAATTACAATGGATGTCGAAATGCCGGAATTAAACGGTCTTGAAGCTGTAAAAATAATTATGAAAAAAAGACCTACACCTATTATAATGGTTAGTAGTTTAACTTCAAAGGATTCTGAAATTACAATTGAAGCACTGGAAAATGGCGCTGTAGATTTTATACAAAAACCTGCCGGAAGCGTTTCATGGACATTCAGGACTGTTGCTGACGAATTATTGGAAAAAATAAGAAATGCTGCAAAGGTTGATGTGACTAAAATGACTATGAGAAGGATCAAACCTAAAAAACCAAGAATATCAACAATGTTAAGAGGACAAAAGATTGTTTTAATTGCTTCTTCTACTGGTGGCCCAAGATCATTAGATACAATTATTCCTAACTTACCAAAAGGGATAAATGTTCCGGTGGTTGTTGTTCAGCACATGCCTCCAGGATTTACCAATTCTCTCGCAAAAAGATTGGATAAGATTTCCGAATTGCATGTAAAAGAAGCTGAAGACAATGAAGAATTAAAACCAGATACTGTATATATTGCACCTGGAAATTACCATCTTGGTTTAAAAGCTTCCGGAAGCAAGGTATATACATTCCTTGATCAATCAGATAAAATAAATAATGTTAGACCTGCTGCAGATTTTACATTTGATCTTGCCGCAGAAATTTATAAATCAAATATAATTGCCGCAGTATTAACAGGAATGGGTAAAGATGGTGCAAAAGGTGCATTTAAAATTAAACATTATGGCGGAAAAATAATTGCTGAATCAAAAGAAACCTGCGTAGTATATGGAATGCCTAAAGCTGTTGTCGAAGAAAATTATGCAGATTTTGTTCTTCCAAATTATGAAATAGCAGATAAAATCGTAGAGTTGTTGGGAGGAAAATAATGAAAAATCGGATTTTTTTAATTATTTTAACATTATTAATTACAACTATATTTTCTGTTAATACATACACATACACAGTAAAATCTGGCGATTCTCTAGAACTAATTGCATATAAACATAATATTCCCTTATCATTAATTGTTGATTATAATCCCGAACTCGCTTATAAGAAATATATATATCCAGGACAAAAAATTAAAATCCCGGAAGAACCTGTTTTTATATATACAGTAAAATCTGGTGATAATCTTTCATATATTGCCAAATCGATGTTTACAGACTTAAATCTCTTAATAAAATACAATCATATAACAAATCCAGAAAAAATATATGTAGGTCAGAAATTATTAATACCTTACAATTATCTTGGATTATCCTACAATAAAAAGGTTACTGTTTCATGGCCTGTATGGGGAGAATTAACCTCACCTTACGGTTGGAGAATACATCCAATTTACCACGAAAAAAGATTTCATAGTGGAATAGATATAGCTTTAAGCGAAGGATTACCTATATTTTCTTCTATAACCGGAAAGGTTGTAGAAGTAAAAAAAGATAAAGGTTATGGAATATATGTAAAAATAAAGGCTGGAAAACATTATTATATATTTGCACACATGTCCAGAGCGGATGTTGTTCCTGGAATAATTGTTAAAAAGGGTGAATTAATTGGAAGAGTTGGAAGTACAGGAATATCCACAGGTCCTCATGTTCATTTTGAAGTAAGAACACTTGATGAAAAGAGCGTAAATCCTATGATCTTTTTACCAGGAATGAAGTTTGCACATGTTGAAATAGATAAAAACTATATGGGTGGCGAGTAATGCATGAATTATAATAAAAAATTACCTCTTTTAATTTTCCTAATAATTATATTTTCAATACAATTATTTTCAAAAGACTTGTTTTTACAATGGAAAAAAGTAGATAGACTTAATTACATTGAGGAAAATGGAAAGATTTTCCTCAATGTTTCTTATTTAAAACATCTTGAATACGACGTAATTTCTACATCTGAAAATCTATTAATAATAAAATTTCAGGATACATGGTCAGCAGTTGTATTTCCAAATGCACAAATTGCCATATTGAATTCTTCTGAATCACTAACACTAGACAAAAATAATTTTAAATATATAAATAAAAATTATTATGTTGAATTAAGCACATTAGCCCAAATTGCAAATCTTGAATATTTTACTAATTCAAAGGGTTATTATTTAAATTACAACCTTGCAAAATTAAAAAGTATAGACGGCTTTTTAATGAATGAAAGATTGCGTGTTATTATGGAATTTTCAATGAAACCGGAAAAATATGAAGTATATTCGCTCACATCTGCACCGGGATATTTAATAAAAATATATGGTGCTGAGATTCCTGAAGTTTCCTTTTCAAAAACATATAACAATAAATTCCTAAAACAGATAAAAGCCATGCAACATTCTAAAAAAGAAATATGGGTAACCATAATACTTGGTGCCGAAGCAAAAAAATATACCAAAATCACAGAAAACGGAAGAATTATTCTTGATATAGAATTAACAGAAAAATTCACTGCACCTATAGTGGTTTTAGATCCCGGACATGGAGACTTTGATCCTGGTGCTCTTGGATATCTTGGAACGAAAGAAAAAGATGTCGCTTTAAAGGTTGCATTAAAAACACAGGAATTATTAAAAAATAAAAATATAAGGGTTTATCTCACAAGAAGCTATGATAAATTTGTAGAATTATATAATCGTGCAAAATTTGCAAATGATGTTGGGGCAGATTTATTTGTAAGTATACATCTCAATTCATATCTTGAAAATCGAAGTGTTCGAGGTTCAGAAATTTATTATTTCTCATTTTCAAACGATAAATACGCCAGAAAAATCGCAAGGAAAGAAAACCTCGACATGAAAAAAAATAAGGATATAATAGAATCAAGAGTTATAGAAAAGAAAAATTCAATTCCAGAAAGCAAAAAATTTGCAGAATTATTAAAAAAACGCATCAAAGAAAATAACATTCCTTTTAGATCCATACATGCAGCTGAATTTGCAGTACTGGCATATACTAAATGCCCGGCAGTATTATTTGAACTTGAATTTCTTTCAAATCCAACAGTAGAAATAAGCTTTAAATCCGGTGTATATATAGATTTGTTCGCTAAAATAATATCAGACAGTATTCTGGAATATTTTGGATTAAAATAATGAGGCTGTTAAAGCCTCATTATTTTATTAATTGCAGGAATTTTTCTTCATTTTTTCGCCAATATACTGAGGTTAGATTGATATTTTGATAGAAATTTAATAATACACCTTCAAATCACTAATAAAGATTACTTAGATATAAAATATATCAAATTCTCACGTGGTTTTATATTTCCCACCGGATATTCTTTCCCTCTAAAAACTTCATTTAATACTTTTATTTTTTCTTTTCCAGAAATTAAAAAAACAACGTTTTTACTATTATTTATAGTATTATATGTAAAGGTTATTCTTGGAACTAATGGATTTGCATTTTTTGGTATAACATAATCAATATACTTATTATTTGAAATTTCAATATCTGGAAAAATTGAGGCAACATGTCCATCATTCCCCATTCCCAAAAGAATTAAATCAAATGAAACATCTTTATCTTTCTTCTCAAAAAATTTCAATATTTGGTTTTCATAATCTTCTACACATTTTTCAATAGGTTCGATTTCTGTTCTTATTCTAAAAATATTTTTTGGGGGAATATCTATTTTTGAAATCAACGTTTCAAAAGCCATTTTATAATTGCTATATTCATTTTCTTTATCCACATATCTTTCATCACCAAAAAATATATATACATCATTCCAGTTTATTTTTAAATTATATTCAGATGCCAGAATTTGATACAGTAATTTTGGAGTATTGCCCCCCGCTAAGACCAGAGAAAAATACCCCTGTTTTCTTATGTAATAATCATAAAAGTTAAAAACAGTTTTTGCAGTTTCAAAACTCATTTCATTTATATTTTCGTATTCAAATATTCTCATTAAAACCTCCAAATCCTCTTCTAAGAGTAGTAATTACCTTATACTTCTATTAAATTATATTATATCATATCATCTCAAAATAAATAAATAGTTTTTATATAACTCACAATACGTTATTTTATCTTTAAAAATATATATGCTATAATAAATAAAAACTTTAATACAAGCATTGATTTTATTATTTATTAGTAGAGGTGATACGATGAATTTTTCTGAAATAGAAGAATATATTCCACAAAAAAGCGAATACATGCCTTCAAAACAAATATATCTGGCGCGTGCTGGAAGTATATATAAAAAAATTATTGATGATGAAAATCTAAATAAAATTGTTACCGAAATATATCTTAAAGGTCTTGAACTTGCAAGTCCACAATTGTGGCATAATATATATGAAATAAATAAAGTTCCCAAAGAAATAATTCCTTCAAAGTTCGTTGGTTCAAAAAAATTATCTATATTTCTTTCAACATTAGGTGAGAGAATTGATAAAGAAATTGAAAGCTTAATGGAAAGAAATAAAGTTCTTGAAGGAACGTTACTTGACGCATGGGCTTCTGAAGCTCTTGAAAAATTAAATAATACATTTGACCAAAAATTACGAACTAAATATGGAAAAGGTACTATGCGTTTTTCACCTGGATATGGGGATATCGATATTAGAGTAAATAAAATTATAGTTGAAATGCTAAATTTAACAGATAAAATTATGGTTCGTGAAAGTGGTATAATGATTCCAGGAAAAACAACAACCTGTTTAATAGGCTGGTGATAAGATGAATAGAAAAGAATTTTCTGAATTGTTAAATCAAAGAGTTCTTTTTTTAGATGGTGCTTATGGCACAGAATTTTTCAAAATGGGTATTAGAGGTAGAATGCCTATTGAATTGTTGAATATAACAAATCCAGATGCAGTATACACATTACAAAAAGCTTATGTAAATGCTGGTGTTGATTTTTTATTAACAAATACTTTTAGTGCAAATAGATTAAAAATGCAATCATTAAAGGTTAAAGAGAATATTAAAGATATTAATTTTCATGCTGTAAAAATAGCGAAAGATGCTGCTAAAAATTCTAACGTAAAAATTCTTGGAGATATATCCTCAACAGGAATATTATTAACTCCCCTCGGCGAATTATCATTTGATGAAGCATATGAGGTATTTAAGGAGCAGGGAGAAATTCTCTTAAACGCAGGTATTGACGGTTTTATAATAGAAACAATGTCTGATTTAAAAGAATTAAAAGCTGCATTTTTAGCATTAAGGGATCTGGATAATAATATTCCTATAATTGCACATCTTACATTTGAAGAAAATGGACGAACAGTAACAGGAACAAGTGTTGAAATATTTGCCACATTATTTAATGATCTTGATGTAGACGTTATAGGAATGAATTGTACTTTAACTCCTGAAGAAATGATTAAGGTATTTCAAACACTTTCAAAATACTCAAAAAAGCCCATAAGCGTTGAACCAAATGCTGGAAAACCTAAACTTCAGCCAGACGGAAGTGTAATTTACAATACAACACCTGAAAAATTTTCTGTATATATGGAAGATTTTGTTCATCTTGGTGCAAATATTATTGGCGGTTGTTGTGGCACAGGCCCAGAACATATCAAACTTATGAGAGAATTTATTGGCAAGACAAGAGTTAGAAAAAGAGAGACTATAAAAAAACAGTTTCTCTCAAGTAGAACTATATTAAGAGAAACAGAACCATTTCTTATAATAGGCGAAAGGATAAATGCTTCAGGAAAGAAAAATTTCCAAAATGCTATAAGGGAATATAATTTTGATAGAATGGTAAATCTTGCAACAGCTCAGGAAAAAGAAGGGTCACATGTATTAGATATAAATCTTGGTATTGAAAAATTGCTTGATAAAAAACATTTTGAAAAAAGTATAATAATTCTTGATAAAATAGGTTCAATTCCTTTATCTCTGGACATACAACAACCCGAATTTATGGAAGTTGCTTTAAAGGAGTATGTTGGAAGACCTTTAATAAATTCTTCAACTGTTGAGAAAGAAAAATTGGATACAGCTATAAGATGGTTAAAAAGATACGGCGGAATGCTGATTTTGCTTACAATGAAAAATAAAATACCAGAAACTGCTCAGGAAAGATTTGAAATTGCTATGAAAGGCATTAAATACCTTGAAGAAAATGGTATTTCAAAAGATAGAATCTTTGTTGATCCATTGGTATTGCCAGTTGGAGCAAAAAAAGATCCTTTTGTTACTCTTGAAACTATAAAATTACTTTCAGAAAAAGGTATTAAAACATCTATAGGATTATCAAACTTAAGTTTTGGACTTCCAAGCAGAGAAGGCATTAATGCTTCGTTTTTATCCCTTGCAATACACAATGGTCTTAGTGGAGCAATACTTAACTCAAAAGAAAGCAGCACCATGAATATTGTTTTTGGTTCATTGATATTGCATGGAATGGAAGTTTCAAGAGATACATCTACCTCAACAGGAGATGAATTAGCTGACTTAATATTAAAGAAAAAATCCAGGGAATTAAAGGAAAAGATTAATTTGTTGCTTAAAGATTATACCCCTCTTCAGGTGAGTCAAAACATTCTTGCCAAAACAATGGAATATATCGGTGAATTATATTCAAAAGGAGAAATTTATTTGCCACAATTAATTTTAGCTGCTGAAACGGTAACTCCTATTTTTGAATATCTAAATAATATGCTTAAAAAAGAAGAAAGTTCATCAAAGGGTACAATTCTTGTAGCTACTGTTGAAGGTGATGTTCATGATATTGGTAAAAAGATAGTAGCTACAGTATTAAAAAGCTCAGGATATGAAGTAATAGATATAGGAAAGGATATTCCAGGAAAGATTATTTTAGAAAAGGTAAAAGAATTAAAGTCAGATCTTTTAGGACTTTCTGCAATGATGACAACAACAGTTGGAAAAATAAAGGAGGTTAAAGATTTATTACTGGAAAATGGTGTTGAAATACCTATAATTGCTGGTGGGGCTTCTATGAACAAAGAACTTGCTTCAAAGTTCGGTGTATTTTATGCCAAAAATGCAAATGAAGCTTTAAAATATGCAAAAAGGTTTATAAATAATAAAAAAATCAGAGAGCTTTAGATGCTCTCTGATTTTCTTATTTATTAGTTGATGTTGCATTTTTCGTTGCTTCATATTCTTTTTCTGTTTCTTCAATCATTTTGTCTATTCCAGGATATTTTGGATCAAGTTTTTTGATTTCTTCCAGGTATCCCAATTTTGTGAATGGATCTGGACTAAATGTATCTGTGAAATCTAATAATGTTTCAAGTGCTTCTAATCTTGTATCTGTCGATGCTTTAGAGAATGCAACTCTATTTAAATTGAAACTAATTTCTCTAAGCTGCTGACCAAAATACTGGAACATTGAATTTGCATCTATATACTGTAAGTATTGTTTATACATGTTAAATTTATTTTCTGAATATTTTAAAGCAACTTCTGGATTTTGTGGTTCTTCTTTATAATAGAAATCAACTGTTTTTGTTGAGCTTGGATATTCTGCAAATAATTCATCTAATACTTTTATCCTTTTTGCTTTTAAATTATCTAATTCTTTTTGTAGTTCTACTTTTCCATTTGCTATTTCTTCATCAGTATAATCTTTTAATTCTGCCTTTAATTCAAGAAAATCTTTTGCATCTTCATATTTAAATCTTTCTTTTAATAATTTTGTATATTCTTCACCTGATACATTTTTCATTTTAGCTGTTAATTCTTCTATTTTCTTTGTAATTTCATCATGGCTGAGTTTTATTATTTCCGGATCAACTGAATCTTTTAAGGTTAAGTATTTTGTAAATTTATCCAACCTTGTTTCGTATATATCTTTTAATAATCCAGTTGCATAAACGTATATAGCCATTTCATTAACTGATACGTTTATTGCCAATTCACCTTTATCATCAAATACATAATTTTCCATCTCTGAAATAAATTCTTTTATTTTATTTTCATCTTTATCCTGTGAAAGTTTTGTATATTCATCATATAATTTTAAATCTTCCTCGAGATATGATAAAGCCAATTTTTCGCTTTCTTTATAGTTTTTCAACCATTCTATAAATTTATCGTTTTTAAGTGTTTTTTCTATTTCAGAATATATTTCTGGATATTTATCCATTATATCTTCTGGTTTATTAAAGATTTTTTTATCCTGTACTCTTATAATATGATATCCATAATTTGTTTTTACAGGTCCTACTAAATCTCCTACTGTTGCGTTAAATGATGCATCTTCAAATTCTTTTACCATTGCTCCATGTTTGAACCAACCTAATTCTCCGCCACTTGTTGCATTTGATGTGTCTTTTGAATATTTTGCTGCTGCATCTTCAAATGTAATTTCTTTGTCTTCTATCATTTTCTTAATCTTTAATGCTGTAGCTTCATCACTAACAAGAATATGTTGAGCTTTTACTTCTTCGTATTTCTTTTTTAAATCGTCAAAATTATCTTTTAGATATTTTAACCCTTCATCTTTTGAAACTGCTGATACATGATCTTTTACTTTATCGATAATTAACTGGATTCTATACATATTTTTATAGTTTGATTTAATTAAATTTCTAAGATTATCTTCACTTTTATAATAATCTAAATATTTCTTCCATGTATCCTCATTTTCTTTTAATTTTGCAATTTGATCATCTATATATTTGTTAAACGCTTTTTCAAGTTCTTTATCTGATGGTGTTAATCCATTTTGATCAGCATAATATTCTATTACCTTTATATCGAATAATTGTTTTACAGCATTGTAATTTAATGCTAATTCATCAAATACAGGATCAATTTTTTGACCATATGCCGCATATTGTTGTCTCATCTGTGAAACTTCATCACTTACTTCATTATTCATAATCCAATAAGGATAATCAAGTTCAGTTCCATCTTTTGTTAACACTGCTACAGCATTATCTTTAGATGGTTTAGCATTTGCTGCTGCATTCTGTTTTGATGCCCCCATATATGCTGCAACAGACCACCATACTATACCTGCTGTAAATAATACAACGATTATTATAACTATAACCTTTTCCCATTTGACAAACCAATCTCTCATCTAATAACCCCCTCTGTTACTGCATTTTTAGTGTTGTTATTATAGCCTAAAAACCGGGGGCAAGCCCCGGTTTTTAAGTTTTATTATCTTAAGTACATATCTTTTGTAACTTCTTCAAGTTTTAATAATCTTTCCCATCTTGTATCTACATATTTTTGCATTTCTGCGATCATATCCTGATATTCAGGATGTTGTAATGCTTTTCTAAATCTTCCAATTGATCTGATATATTCTTCAATTGGTTTGAAGTTTCTTGGTTTTCTTGTAATTTTATATACTCCTCTATCAATTTCGTATAATGGCCAGTATTTTGTTTCTACTGCTAATTTTGTAATTTTTGGACCATCACTTTCAGGAATTCTCCAGAATCTTACACATGGTGCCAATACTGCAATAAATGCTGGACCTTCGTGTTTTAAACCTTTTTCAACTTTTGCCATAAAATCAAATGGATCTGAAGTTGAAGCTGTTGCAGCATATACGTTTTCATGAGCACCAATTATTTCAACAATGTTTTTCTTAAATTGTACTTTACCGTTTTTAACTTTACCAACAGGTTCTGTTGTTGCGTCTGCACCTGGAGGTGTTGATCCTGATCTCTGGTTACCTGTGTTCATATAACCTTCATTATCATAAAGGATGTATAAGAAATCATGTCCTCTTTCAATTGCACCTGATAATGATTGAAGACCTATATCGTATGTTCCACCGTCTCCACCAAATGCTATAAACTTTATTGGTTTATCTGTCTTTAATCTTCCTCTGTTTTTTAATGATCTATATGCAGCTTCTGCACCAGAAATTGTTGCTGCTACATTTTCAAATGCGTTATGGATGTATGGAATATTCCATGATGTAAATGGATATATTGTTGATGAAACTTCTAAACATCCTGTAGCTGCACCTACTACTGGTTCATATCCTAAAGCTTTTGCTGTCATTGTTGCCCATTTTGCTACCATTGGTGCGTTACATCCTGGACATAATCTATGTCCCTGTGTAAATGGCCAATCTTCTTTATCTACCAAATTAATTAATTGCTTTAAATTTACAGGCACTATTATTCACCTCCATTATTCTTTTAAACCGAGATATCTTTCTTCGTTTGGATCAAGGTCGCCTTTCATTGCGTCTTCGAATGGAATGTGTAACATGTGTGGTGTTACATCTCTTCCACCTAAACCATATACATATGAACCTATCATTGGTTTTTCCTTTGCTTCATATAATGCTGATTTTATCAATGAATATAATGGTGCTTCTTTACCAAATGACATAGCTCTATCAAGTACCATAACTGCTTTTCTACCATCAAGAGCTTCTAAAATTTCTTTCTTTGGGAATGGTGTGAATACCCATGGTTTTACTAATCCAGCTTTTATTCCTTTTTCTCTTAATTCATCAACAACATATTTAGCTGTTGATGCAGCTGAATTCATAACAACCATTACGTATTCAGCATCTTCCATTCTATATAAATCTAAGAAGTCATATTTTCTTCCTGAAATCTTTTCATATTCTGCAAATACTTCAGGTAATGCTTTGTAAGCATTTTTTAAACCTTCTTGTTGTTGTCTATGATGTTCGAAATAGTAATCAAATAAGTCTAATGGCCCATGTGTAATTGGGTTATCAATATCTAATAATGGATATTTTGGTTCCCAAATTCCAACAAAGTCTCTTACAACTTCGTCATCTAAAATTTCTACACCTTCAACACCATGTGATGTAATGAAACCATCAAGGTTAACCATTGCAGGTGTTAATACTTCTTCTCTTTCTGCTAATTTTGTAGCAATAATTGTCATATCATATGCTTCCTGTGAATTTTCTGAGAATAACTGAATCCATCCAGCATCTCTTACAGCGTAAGCATCTGAATGATCTCCGTGTATATTAATAGGACCTGATAAAGCCCTGTTAACTATTGGCATTACAATTGGTAATCTCATTGATGCTGCTATATATACAATTTCAAACATTAATGCTAAACCGTTTGCTGCTGTTGCTGTCATTGTTCTTGCACCTGCTGCAGCTGAACCAACAACAGCACTCATTGCTGAGTGTTCTGATTCAACAGGTACCATTACTGTATCAACAGCTCCATCTGCAACAAATTGTGCAAAATATTCAACTATTGGAGTCTGTGGTGTTATTGGATATGCAGCTACAACATCTGGATTTATCTGTCTCATTGCATGAGCAACTGCAGCTGCACCAGTAATTGCTAATGTTTTAGGCATCTATATTCAACCTCCTTATTTTAAAAATTCCGTTTCAGGCTTCATTGTAATTGCATTTACAGGACATACTTCTGCACATGTTCCACAACCTTTACAATATGTGTAGTTGAAGCCTATCATTTCTGTTTTTCCATCTTCTTTTACTTTTCCATCTATTGCCATGTCTGGACAGTATAACCAACATTGCATACAATTTATACATGCATCTTTATCTACAATTGGTCTCATTACTCTCCATGTACCTGTATTGTATTCTCTTGCTGTTGCTGGTTTATCTATTACACCAGCAATTGGCATTTCTTTCCAGCTATCGTATTTAGGCATCGCCTTTCACCTCCTGATAACCGCGGTCAACAGCTCTTAAGTTTGCTTGAACTACTTCTTCGGAGAATTTCTTTTCAAATGTTTTTCTAACCTTTTCCTTTACAACTTCCATTGGAACAACATTTGTCAATTTAACAAGAGCTCCAATCATAACTGTATTTGGAATACCTCTTTTTATTTCTTCTAATGCTATATCTGTTGCTGGAATTGTATATATTTTTCCCTTGAATCCTGTTTTTTCTCTTACTTCTTCTGGTGACATAACTGTGTTAACCAACATAATCTTATCTTCACCGAGACCAGCTGTAATATCTGGCAATCCTAACATAGTATCATCGAATACAACAACAACATCTGGATTTTCAATACCGCTTCTTATTCTAATTGGAACATCAGCAATTCTGTTAAATGCTTTCATTGGTGCTCCTGATCTTTCTGCACCGTATTCTGGGAATGCTGTTGAGTATTTTCCTGCTTCTACTGCAGCTTCTGTTAAAAACTGAGAAGCACTTTTTGCACCCTGACCAGCTCTTCCATGCCATCTGATTTCAAAGTATTTTTCTGGCACTTTATGCCCTCCTTTCAAAATTGATCACATTATTTTACTATAATCAATGTTCTCAAAAATCTTATCTACCCACATATAATATTTTAACTTATTTTTTTCAATTTTTCCACTGTCAAGCATTTCATTAAGTTCAAAAAAACGTTTCACGTGTGTTTTGATTCTGTTAACGGCATATTCTACTGTCGTCCCTGAACTTATAATAAACGCCCAATCACTTGATTGCGTAAGCATTAGCTCTGTTATCATTTGTTGCAAAACACGTTTTTCCTGCTCTGTAAATTTATTGTTAATTTTCTTTTTCAAAACTTCAACCATTTCATATATTGCCGGATATATCCAATCATTATTGCCATTTATCCACTCTTCAAAATATCCGTTTATTCCCCACGTTGATTTTGAAGGTGAAAGCATTTGAATTTCTTCTATATCATTTAAAATTTCCATTGGCGTTTTTGCATTTAAGTTTTCTACTGCATCAAGATTTTCAAAAACTTTTTGTAAAAAAATAATTCCTTCATACCACCAATGCCCAAAAAAATCTGTATTAAATGCATAAACCATTGTTGGTTCTATTTCTGGATATTCGTTAGATAGCTTTTTTAACTGTTTTTTCCTTTTTTCAACGAAATCTTTTGCATGTTCTTTTACAACGCTATATGCTTCATCTATATCATATAATCCTTTTTCGAATAATTCTTTTTCCTTTCCTGTTATTTTATGATATTTTATTCCTGTGTTGCATCTTACTCCACTTTTATCAATATAATCTTTTATATACTCATATTCCCTATCAAATCCTATATCTCTATAAAATTCTCTATATCTTGGATCCGATGTATATCCATATTCCGGATCAAAAATCTCAAAATTATTTTCTTTATCTCTTCCAAATACAAATAATCCTTCATGTGTCATTATTGGATTATATACATTATACAGTGGATAACTTTCACCGTGTATCAGAGCTTCTCTTTCAAGTATTGTATATTCTATTCCAAATTCCTTTAATATTGCATCAAGTCCTTCATAATAAGCTAATTCAGGAAGCCAGAAACCTTTTGGATAATATCCAAATGCTTTTTTAAATGTTTCAAGACCATATTTTACCTGCATTTTAACTATATCAGGATATTCCTGATATATTGGAAGAACCGCATGAGTTGCTGCTGTGGTAATTAATTCGAGATAACCTTTTTCTGCATATTCTTTAAATGCTTCAAGAATATTTTTCTCATATTCTCTTTCAAATATAACAAGAATTTCTTTAAACCTATTTAGATAATAGTCTGCCATTTTATGTTTTTGTATCTCTTCATCTTTTGTTTTTATATATTCATTTTCTGCAAGTTTTATAATCTTTTTTAAATAACGAACATACTTTTCCTGTAAATCAATGCTACTCAACATTTCAATTAATGTAGGCGAAAAACTCATTGTTAATTTAAATTCTATTCCTCTATGTTCAAGCTTTTTAAACATCTGAATTAATGGCACATATGTTTCTGTTATAGCCTCAAAAAGCCATCTCTCTTCCATAAACTCTTCATAATCCGGATGTCTTACATATGGAAGATGTGAATGTAAAACAAATAATATATTTCCTTTTTTCATTTCTTTATCCCCCTATTTAAAGAATACAAGTTCCAGATAAATGATCCTCCACCTGATATAGGGGGTTTATCTCCCAATTGAGAAAATATCATATTTCCATTAGAGACTCCGGAAATTTTTTCAATTATATTAAATTCTTTTTTATGCTTTATTTTTCTTTTTTTACCAGTTTTTAAATTATACATATATACTGATTCTGAAAAATTTGGCTTATCAGATGGCATCTTCACTCTATTACTTCTAATTATCGCTATAAATTCTTTTTCCTGTGTAAAATACCCTAATTCTGCAATGTATTCTTTGTTAGGAACTGGTAAATAAAAATAGTAGTTTGTATATTCTTTTAAATCATTTGGATATTCATATGTTCTATGAGGTACATCTATATCCATTTCTATTCCTGTTATATCATAAAATCTCATTATAAGTTTTGTACTTTCAGAAATTTTATTTAATTTTTCTATTATTTCATTTGAAAATTCCCAAAATGCATGAACCCAATTTGCATTTACACTTGTAATAACAAGAATATTTTTATTTAATTTCTTCCCGTATTTAAGTATAGAATTTTTATTAATTGACTTCGTTGTAAAACTGTTCATAACCGTTGGATCTGTAATTAATCCTTCTTCCTTCAATTGTAATAGCTTGTTTTTTATAACTTTTATAATATCTTTTTTTCTCATTGATCTTTTTAATTTAATGCCCATATTTTTGGCAATATTTCTTAACTCTTGAATGCTGGGCTCATCATTTTCAAGCAACATGGATAGTTTTTTGTCTATTATCATTTCTATGACCTCCGATAGAATTTTGTCATTTAAATTCTATCATATATTTTTTTTTAGCAAACAAGAGCATATTTAAAAATTTTTCTTATAACTATATTTAATTATTTGTAATAACCAGATTTTCAACATTATGAACAAATTCATTTCTTTACATTTTTGCAAAGAGTTATAACAGTAATTTTACCTTTTAGTATATTTAATACCTCTTCTATTGTAGCACCTGTCGTATAAACATCATCAATTAGTATATAATCTTTTTTTTCTAACTCACTGACCAATACGAATTTTCCTTTTATTTGCTTTTTTCTTTCTTCAATCGTATTAGCTTCTACCTGGGATTTATTATACCCTTTTTTTACTGAAATTGCATGATTTATTTTAAAGCCTGTATATTTAGAAAAATTCTTTGCAATTTCCTTTACAGGATTATATCCCCTTATTTTATAATGACGTTTTATTGACGGAATATATAATATTTCTGGTTCATTTGAAAAATCTATTTTAAAATATTTATATGTTTTTAATAGCATTTTTGAAAGAAAATCAGCATAATGTATTTTTTCACGAAATTTGAATTCCTGTACTATTCTTTTCATTGTTTCCTCATAAAACGAGGAATGGTATATAATTGTGTTATTTAATACTGTTATTGAAGGATCAAATAACTTTTCTTTGCATTCAATACAAAGAAATTCATAGAAAGGTATTTTTTTCCCGCAGGAAATACATTTATTTGGAAATATCTCATTCAAGAACACTTGGAACAACCTCTGGATTTAATTTTAAAAGTGTTGTTAATGCTGCTAATTTTAAAGCACCATTTTCATTTTCATCTTTTAAAATATTATATGGTGTTTCCCAGAAATTGTTTGCTTTTAATATTTTTAATATATTTATGGCATTTTTCCTTAAATTAACTGGATATGATTTATTTTCTGCGATTTTAGAAACTTCCATTAAAAATTGTTCTGCCTTTAATTTTCTTATTATTTGCAATGCATAACCTTTTCTCTTTACTGAAAGTGATTCTAAAAACTCTGGAATTTTATCAAGTAATGTATAATCAAGAAAATGTAAAAGATAACTTACCGCACCGCTCAAAAATTCATCTTCTACGGTATCCAATATTTCCCTTGCATAATCTACATAATTCATATCATCCTTATCTGCTGCAAGTTTAAATCCAAAATTCTTAATTTTAGGAATTTCTGATTTTATAAATTCGTCTATTACCCAATCTTCTACTATATCATTTCCGCATATTTTCTTACCTTTATTAACCAATTCATATAATAAATCTATATCTTTTTCTTCTTCAATATTCTTTGTAAAGAAATTCTTCGATATTTCACACGGCAATGCAGACATATATTTTATTATCAATAATTTTATCTCTTTTGATGCATTTAAATACGCCTCACCTAATGCATTATATACAGTAACAGAGTCATTCGCTTCAAAAAATCGTTTTAACAATAACTTTTTTAATGTCATGGATATTTCTTCTGATAATAGGCTATCGTTTATTGAATCGCTATAATCCAACAATACTTTTATTTGCGCATTAGGTTCATCTTTAAAATAAGGTTTTATTTTTTCTATATCTTCTGGATAGAACTCTATAAATGAATTAACCAATTGAAATCTAACCTTGAAATCCGGATCTTTTGAAAGAGGATATATTTTTTCAAAGTTCTCACATCCAAGAGCTAAATATAATTTTACACTTTCTTTTCTTATTACCGGAGAAATATCTGTAAACAATTCTTCTAATAAGTCGCATCTTAATTTCCCCATTTTTTCCAGATATTTTAACGCAGAAAGACGTACATTTGCATTATGGTCTTTTAACATTTCCTCTATATGAGTTACTTCAACCTTTTGTTTAGAAAGTTCCTGTATTGATTTTGCTTTAACTGTGGAAACCTTTGATTCAAGCAATTCAAGATATGTTCTCATGTTTTCAATTCTTATTTTTTCCTGTAATAATTTGTATGCCTCAATTATTGGATTTGCCATTTTACCACTCCTCAGAATATATATTTAATTCATAATTATCAAATCTAAATTTCATTATTTTGTTTTGATAGTTTAAATCTGACATATTTACACTTCTATATAAATAATCTCTAGTTTTTTGACCGGCTTCATTGATATACACCACACTTAAATCATTTCCATATTTTTCTATTATTACTGGTTTATCTTCATTATTTAAAAATATCATTTGTTTAGTAAGACTGTATTCTTTAAATTCTATTGTTTCAGGTTTTATATCGTATTTTAATAATTTAAACAATGATAAAATTGAATTTTCTGCATTAAGTCTTTTAAAATCTTTATATAAAATCTCTTTATACATAACAATTGTCCTTGCACTAATTGCAAGGACAATTGCTGATATTATTGATAGTATCATCAAAGATATTACACTTTCAAGAAGAATATATCCTTTTTTCATTGTATTGGCTCCGAAAAATATATTGAAAAATCCTTTCTTCCATTTAAAAATCTAAATTCAAGTTTTAAATCATCTATGAAATCTTCTGGTGGTGGAACTATATAAGTTATCTTAAAAAACATATAATCGCTTAAATTAGTGGAATATGTTTCCTGTGAAAGCGGATAACCAAACCCTGCTTTTAAACTTATATTTTCCATATTTAATTTCAATCCTGAATATAAAAGATAAATACTTCTATTTTCTGTTGCATCTTTTGTAATTCTATCATTAAACCATGCAACACCAAAATTTATATTACTGGTATCGCTTATTTTAAGAATAGAAGTACTTACATCTATTAATGTTATAAAAGATAATTCAGGCTCATTTACATATGAAATATCTGTTAAAAATTCAAAGTTATTTTCGTCTAATCCCAGACGCAATCCCATATTCCAATTATCTTTCCCTGTTAATATAGACATACCTATATCAAAATTAATAGCACTTGCTATAAATGCAATGATTAAAAAAGTAAATAGTAAAGTTTTTTTCACTATTTCACCTCTGGTTTTAAGTCAGAAAGTCTATCTTTGTTTTTTAATCTTACATGTCCTTTCTCAATTTCTTTAAAAGCTATGGTAACAAGGTTATTGTCAGAAGTCTCTACAAGTGGTTTTGATGTCGCATCAAAACCTTCATCTTTTAATATCTGTACTCTTTTTGCAACCATAATTGGCACAACATATTTGAACCCAACTTTTTCCATTATTTTATCATAGTTAAAATCCATTGACATACTCATTCCTCCTCAAATTTAAAGAATGAATAATTACCAAGATGTTCGGTAACCCTTTCAGTCTTTATTTGTTCAGCTATAAATATTGAAATTAATTGGTTGATTGATTCGTTTAAATCCTCATTTACTATTAGATAATCAAATTCATTTATTTTAGATAATTCCCATTTTGCATCTTCAAGACGTCTTTTAAGATCTTCCATCTTTTCTGTTCCTCGATTTAAAAGACGCTTTTTTAATTCAGAATATGATGGTGGTGCAATAAATATAAGAACTGTTTCTTTTCTCATTTGTTTTACCACATTTAATGCACCCTGAACATCAATATCCAGGACTATACTGAAACCTTCATTGATTTTTTCTTTTATAAAACTTTTTGATGTTCCATATTTATGACCATGCACTTCGGCATATTCAAGAAATTCGTTATTTTTTACCATTTCATCAAATGTTTTTTCATCTACAAAGAAATAATCCTTTCCATTTACTTCGCCAGGACGAGGTTTTCTTGTTGTATATGAAATGGAAAAAGTAAATCCCTTAAGTCTTTTCATTGCTTCTTTTATAATTGAAGATTTACCTACTCCACTTGGCCCACTAACGACATAAAGTATTCCTTTTGTCATTTAGAATAAACCTCTCTCCTGATTTTTTCAAGAGCACTTTCAACATCATAAAAATTCTGCATAAATCTTCCACTAATTGTTTCAGGTTGTATAGCACTTAATATGATATGGTTACTATCAGTAATTACAATAGCTCTTGTTTTTCTTCCATATGTTGCGTCAATTAATTTTCCTTCTTCTTTTGCAATATCCTTTAATCTTTTTAATGGTGAAGATTCTGGGTTAACAATAGCGATAACTCTATCACCAATTACAACATTACCAAAACCAATATTAATTAATCCGTACATACACACACCTCCGAATATTTTGTTTTATATCAATGTATATTTTGAACCTGCTCTTTTATCTTATTTACATATAGCCTTCCATCAAGCGAAAAAGCTGTAATTTCTTTTAATTTTGATTTAGAAGCTATTGTATTAAATTCTCTATGCATTTCCTGGGCAAGAAAATCAAGATTCTGGCCTATTGATTCTTTTTCAGAATTTACAACTTCCTTAAATTTCTTGGTATGCATTTTTAATCTATCGATTTCTTCTGTAATATCTCCTCTTTCAAGAATTAAGGCTATTTCATATTCCAATCTTTCTTTATTGTATTCAATATTTAAATCCAGGTCTTTTAATGATTCTTTTAATTTATTTTTATAATATTCCTTCATTTCTCCGCTTTTTTCTTCTATTAATGTAGTTAATTTTTCTATTTCTTCTACATATTCAAGAATAACCCCTTTAATCTTTTCACCTTCAGACTCCTGAACACTTATAACCTTATCTATAGCAATATTAACAGCCTCTTCAAGACCTTCCCATATTACCAATAATTCTTCTTCATCAATTGAATACCTCATTATTTCTTTAAATTTTACCAGTAAATCAAGAGATGGACTATCACTAAGGTGGAGATATTGTGCAAGTTCATTTAATGCATCGTAGTAAGATTTTGCTAATGGCTTATCTATTTTTATAATACTTTTGGGTTGAAGAAGTCTAATATCAATATATACACTTAATGATCCTCTTTTAAAATTCTTTTTTAGAAGATCATTTACTTTTAATTCCAGTGAAGAATATATCCAGGGGAGATTTGTTTTAATATTTAGATGCTTTCCATTTAAAGATTTTATTTCAACAGTATAACTATAATTACCTATATTTTTCTCTATTCTTCCATAACCTGTCATACTTCTCATATTTTCACCTCTTAATATCATTATACAACAAAAAAATAAAAAAACAAAATTTTCAAGAAAATTTAATCTTAAATGAACTTCCTTTACCCAGAATGCTGTTAACCTCTATTTTTAATCCTAATTTTTCACTTAATTTCTTTGCTATTGATAATCCAAGCCCAAATCCTTTACCTGTTCTTGATTTTTCAGATTTATAAAATCTCTCAAAAATTTTATTAATCTCATCTTCAGGAATTCCAGGCCCTTCATCTATAATTTCAATTGTAGAATTATACATTTTTATATATACATTGTTTTTATTATTTTGCTTTGTGTATTTTATAGCATTTTCAAGAATAACTTTTATTATAATTCCAAGGTAATTACTATTTGTCTTTACATATAAATCCTTTAATTCATAATGTATATTTATATCCTCGTTTTTATATATATTTATAATCTTTTCTACTACATCCTTTACATTTAATTCTTCAAAAACTATATCTTCTTCATTTTTAGTAAGCAATAATAAATTTTCAACCATATCTTTTAAATACTCTGCAGAGTTTTTTATATTTTCAAGTGATTCCTCAAAAATTTGTTTATCCTCTTTTCCCCAACGTTCTATTAATTTTATATATCCAATAATAGATGTAAGCGGCGTTCTTAATTCATGAGATACATCAGATACAAACTGTTTCTGCAACTTATAACCTTCATCTATTTTTTCAAGCATTAAATTAATATTCTGAGTCAACTTGTCAAATTCATAATAATTTTGCTCTGGCATTCGTTTATTTAAATTTTCAACATTAATCTCCGCTATTTCTTCAGAAATAATCAATAACGGTTTAAGAGAACGTTTAGCAAAGTAATACGATACTAATAGCGATATTAAAATACTCAAAAAACTTAAATTAAGTGCCATAGAATTAAATGTTTTCAATAATGCTGTATATTCAAGGGATGGCCCACCTATAATCAAATCTGAATTATCAAAAATTTTTGTTTTTATAAAAATATAATAGATATCATCTTTTTCATATACAGCATATTTTTCTTTCATATTAAATAATTTTTCATCTACTATTCCATATGGGTCATTTACAATAATGCCATCCAGGATAACAACCTTATTAGCCAACAAGCTTGCTTTCAATCTTTCAGCATCCTTTAAAAGCGAAGGTCTTGACATCATTCTTCCCATAAAGTGTTGAGGCGTGTCTGAAAAACGTTCAACCTGCTGTTTTAAATAAATGGCATAAGTTTTCACAGATGATTTTTCAACAAAATATCGAAGAGAAAATATGATAGCAAGTAAAACCACTATCATAATTCCTGTATATATAAATGTAAGGCTCCAGACCACACTTTTTTTATTATCAATCCTCTTTAAATACGTAACCAACACCTCTTACTGTCTTTATTTTTTTTCCTTCTTTTCCAAGCTTTTTTCTTAAATAATTAATATATACCTCTACCAGATTTATATTTTCAAGATCATCATATCCCCATATTTCTTCAAGTAATTTTTCTTTTGATATTACCACATTTTTATTCTGCATAAAATACTTTAATAGATTGAATTCAGTAAGTGTTAAGTTTACAACTTTTTCATTAACCTTCACTTCCATTTTTTCAAGATCCATTTCTATATTCCCAACCTTCATACTTTCATGTTTTCCCAGCCTTCTTAATAATGCTTCTATTCGTGCAACCAGCTCTTCTATTTCAAAAGGCTTTACCATGTAATCATCTGCACCTGTTTTTAATCCTTCAATTTTCGAAGGCAGATCGCTTTTTGCAGTTAGCATAATTATTCCAACATTATGATCATAATTTCTAATTGAGTCAGCAACTTCAATACCATCTATTTCAGGAAGCATTAAATCAAGTATAATAACATCGGGCTTGAATTCCTCGTACTTTTCAAGCCCCTCTTTTCCTGTAAAAGCAACTTCTACAATATATCCTTCATGTTTCAATTCAAGTTCTAACAACCTTGAAATACTTTTATCGTCTTCAACTACAAGAATTTTATACATTAATTACACCTCAATACGTAAAACCAACAAAAATATCCTTTAATGTTGTTGATATAATCACATTTTCATTGAGCCCTTCTACAAAAAATCTAATTCCATATTTTGTGGAATATTCCAGATCAGAAGTAATAGGTTGTTCAATAAACATTGAAGCTTCTCTTTTTCCAAAGGTATAAATCACAGAAAATTCTGTTTTATATTCCAATGTATTAATTGAAGTTGCAAAATCAAATGTACCATTTAAATCAAAAAGATTGTATTTTATAAAAGGTACAAAAAAACCTGAAGCAAATCCATATTTTATTTCAGATGGACTTTTAAAAGACAAAATTCCTTCCATTCTTCCATCCAAATCCCTTAATGTTGGAAACACAACAGACATGTTAAAAACAGTTTTTGCTGAAAATGCCACGTTAAATATTAATACTGTCATAGCCAAAAATAAAAATACTTTTTTCATAATCTTTACCCCTCCTGTGATATAATTTGTATTGTTGATTAATAAAATTATAAGCAAAATTCTTTACGAATTAATTAAAAATGAGTATATTAATAAATAATAGAAAAATGAGGTGAAAGTATGGAATTTAGAGGAACAACTATTGTAGGAGTAAAAAAAGACGGAAAAACAGTAATTGCTGGAGACGGACAAATAACTCTTGGAAATACTATATTTAAAGGAACTGCAAGAAAAGTTAGAAGATTGGGTGAAGGAAAGGTTGTTGCCGGGTTTGCAGGTTCTGTTGCAGATGCATTAGCTTTATTTGAACGTTTTGAAGCAAAATACAGAGCAAACGCTGGAAATCTTTTAAAAGCTGCCGTTGAATTATCAAAAGATTGGAGAACTGATAAAATTTTAAGAAAATTAGAAGCTATGTTACTCGTTGCTGATAAAAACTATCTTTTATTAATTTCTGGAAATGGTGAAGTAATTGAACCAGAAGAAAACGTTATGGCTATAGGTTCAGGAGGACCATATGCACTTGCAGCAGCTAAAGCTTTACTTAAAAATTCCGATCTCGATGCAGAAAAAATCGCTACAGAAGCATTAAAAATTGCCGGTGAAATATGTATTTACACCAATCAAAACATCACTGTGGAGGTTGTGGAATGAAAGAAAAAGTCTGGGTTATAGATAATGAAGTCCTAAACGATATTGAATTTGATAACAGTTTTGCAGTAGTTGAACAAACCATTCTTGAAAAAATCTTTAAAAATGCATACTTTATAGATAGAGATATAGCTGAAAATGATGAATCGAAAAAACAAATTATTCCATATGTTGTTTTAAAAAATGAAAATAATGAAATACTTGTTGTAAAAAGAACAAAAAAACAAACAGAAAAAAGATTGCATAATTTATATAGTGTGGGAATTGGCGGTCATATAAATCCCGTTGATGAATCTGAAAACCCTGAACAAACATTTTATAACGGCCTTAATAGGGAATTAGATGAAGAAACAGATATTGAAAAGATCAAATCATTAAAATACGTGGGATTAATACTTGATGATACCACATCAGTTTCAAGAGTTCACCTTGGAATATTGTTCATTGCATATATAACAAAAGCTGAAATAAAAGAAAAAGAAAATTTTGAAGAAACCTGGATATCAGAAAAGGAATTAAAGAATTTTGATGGAAAATTTGAAGGTTGGTCTGAAATAGCATTAAAAGCTTTAGAGGTGATCTAATGCTATTTAAAGCATATGCCAAGGTTAATCTCTATCTTGATGTTGTTAATAAACGATCAGATGGATATCATGATATACTCACATTATTCCAGACAATTCCAATATATGATGAAATTGAAATAGAATTTTCAGAAAAAGAAGAATTTCACTCAGAACCAGAATTGAATTTTCCCTGGGAAAAGAATATTATAAAAAAGGCTATTGATACATTTAAAAAACTCACAGGATATAAATTTAATCTCAAAATTCAATTGCAAAAAAAACTTCCTCAAGGTGGCGGAATTGGTGGTGGAAGTGCTGATGCTGCAGCTGTATTAAAATTTTTAAAAGAACATTATAATATTTCTGATAAAGACATTATTGAAATCGGTACGAAAATTGGTGGTGATGTTCCATTTTTAATATTTGGTGGAACAGCAATTGCTGAAGGTATCGGGGATAAACTTACATTTCTTAATCCATTAAACCTTAATTTTGAATTTAATTTTCCAGGAATACATGTTTCAACACCGGAAATGTATGGTGAAATAGACAATAACTGGAATGAATTACAAAGATATGGAGATCCATACAAGCTTTATGAAGCATTAAAAGAAAAAAATTTTATGTTAGCCAGAGAAAATGCGTTTAATATCTTTGAACAGGTTGTATTTAAAAAATATCCTGAACTAAAAAAAATAAAATATGATATGTCAAAAAAATCTGTATTTTCTTTAATGAGCGGCTCTGGAAGCACTATATTCGCAATAAATAAGGCGCAACCTTAAAGGTAGCGCCTTATTTATTCCATTCTTTCCTCAATATCCCCATTATTACTTCATCGTGATATTTTCCTTCTCTAAAAATTTGTTCTCTTAGTATTCCTTCAACTTTAAATCCAACTTTTTCATATGATTTTATCGCTCTTTGATTAAAACTAAAAACATGCAACTTCACTTTATTTATATTCATTTCTTTAAAAACAAAATCAACAAGCAACTTCATAGCTTCTGTTCCGTATCCCTTATTAAAAAAAGGTTTCCCTATAAAAATTCCGACAGTAGCTACAGAATTTTTCCAATCTATTTCATTTACCCCACAACCACCTATATATTCTCCGGTTTTCTTTAATTCAATAGCAAAATCATACTTTCCTCCACCAAAAGGATTGAGTTTTTCATACCACTTTTCTTCATCTTCCATTCTAAAAGGATAAGGAATCCCCGGCATTAAATTCTTTCTAACTTCTTCATCATTAATATATTCAAGAACCTTTTCTAAATCATTTTTTGAATAAGCTCTTAATTTCACTAATTTCCCTTCTAACATAATTCCACCCCCATATTTCGTTAAGCTAATTATATCAAAAATTCTTTTTTCTGTCAATAATATAGATTTACTGAAATTAAAGTAAAAAAATATTTATTAGGAAACTTTATAAAAACATTTACTCTTGGAGCTCGATACTAATCCTCAAAAATTCTTGTTCCCACCGGTTGTTGCAGACTCACATCCATGTTCGTCCTTTTGTGTTGTTGATTGAGAAAAATAAAAACTCCCTCAAACAACTTGGTTGCTAATCCTCGAAAATCACTCATTCCCGGCTGTCGCTTAGATTCTGCATCCCTGCAGAAGCTGCGCTCAAAAAAACATCCTGTTTTTTTGACAGCCTCCATTCGTGATTTTCTCGGGCAACCTGCGAGTTTTCGTTCGTTTTTATTTTTCTCAATCATAGTTGTTTCTCTTCGGAATTTTCAAGTTTTCGCTCATATTATTATTTCTATTTTCTTATTTCTTATTATATTTTATTATATAAGTAAAACATAAAAAACACGAGTAAAAAGGTGAATGAAGGCTTGAAATTTCCCGAACGGAGATATTGCGTGAGCCGTAAAAATCACACGGATGTGATTTTTAGCGAAGCAGCGCAGGAGGCGATGTCTGAGCGGCGGCGGCAAGCAATATTGGAGTGAGGAATAAGAAATTTCACCGCCTGAATGAACCTTTTTAGGAGTGTTTTTTATAGAACAAAGATCAGAAATTCTTGTCGTCTGAGAGAATATTATTTTTCTACTTTTAAAATAACTTTAATATAAAAGATGATTTAATTTCAGTAAATCTATATTTACAATAAAAAATTATAATATTAAAAAAAGAAACTACATTAATATGATATAATAAATCAGAAATTTTTCAAGGAGTGGTTATATGATTTTTGATACTATTGCTGCAATTTCTTCGCCTCCAGGAACTGGAGCAATTTCAGTAATAAGACTATCTGGTGATAAAGTTATTAAAGTTATTAAAGAACTATTTAATATGGAAAATCCAAAACCCAAATATATGTATTATAGTTTTCTAAAACAAAATAATGAATTAATTGATGAAGTAACGTGGGTATATCATAAGGGACCAAAAAGCTACACAGGCGAAGATATGCTCGAAATATTTGGACATGGTGGTATTCTCCTTACAAAAAAAATATTAAATATAATCTTATCTTTAGGTGTAAGAGAAGCCTTGCCTGGCGAATTCTCTAAACGTGCTGTAATGAACAAAAAAATGGATCTTATAAAAGCTGAAGCTATAAATGAAATGATACACGCTAACTCAGAATATTCCTTAAAAGCTGCAGCAAGTCAAATAGACGGAAAGCTTTCAAAAGATATAAAAGAATTAAAAAGCGTCTTATACAATATTGCGGCAAGAATTGAAGTTGAAATGGATTATCCTGATGATTTTGAAGTTGACAACTTTGAATTTTTGGATTCCCTTAATTCTGTAAAAGAAAAACTCAATTATCTATATGAAAATGCTGATAACGGAATTGCAGCAGTTGAAGGAATTAAAATGGCTATTGTTGGAAAACCAAATGCTGGAAAATCCACACTTTTAAATGCACTTTTAAGAAAAGATAGAGCTATAGTGACTGATATTCCTGGAACAACCAGAGATACTATAGAAGAAAATTTAAACATTCGAGGTATATATATAAAAGTAATTGATACAGCAGGAATTAGAGAAACAGGAGATATTGTAGAAAAAATAGGCGTAGAACGTTCGTTAAAAGCTATTGAGGAATCAAAAATGATATTATTTGTTCTTGATAATTCCACTGGAATTGAAGATTATGATCTTGAAATCTTTGAAAAAATAAAAAACTATACAGACAAAAAAATTGTAATTGTAATAAATAAATCAGATATAAAAAATACCGATAAAATTGATATCCCATGGAAGGAATATAAAATAGTGAAAATTTCCGCTGCAAATGGTGAAATCCAGGAATTAGAAAATCTTATTTATAACGAATTAAAAGATGTGGTAATTACAAAAGAGTATACCCTCACTAACGAAAGACAAAAAAACGCTGTTAAAAAAGCTATCGATTCTATTGAAAATGCTCTAAATGGTATTCATTTAGGTCTTACCAATGATGCTATAATGTTTGATGTAAGAAAATCTATCGAATCTTTAAATGAATTAACAGGCGAAGATTATACAGAAACACTTCTTGATAATATTTTTGGAAATTTCTGCGTAGGAAAATAGGAGGTACGAAAATGAATTATAGTATTTTAGCAATATTATTTGGATTAACCCCATTATTGCAGTATTTTATAAAAGGTTGGGCTTTTTTCGGTGTTTCATTAATACTTTTTATAATATTCTATAGAATATTAAAACTTCAAGGAAAACAGGTATTTTCCTTTTTGGCAGGAACAATTATAGCAGCAGAAGCTATTGCATTGTTATTTGGATTTACTAACTTATTTATACTTGCTTATTTAATAACAGTAGCTATTATATTTCTTGTTGCAGCAAATGATGAGAAAAAAATTGATATTTTAAAAGAATATTTATCAGAAAGCGGTGAAAATGAAAAAGATTGGAATTTCTATCATTTATTTTTTGGTCGTGGTGAAGTTTCTTCAATAGAAGAAATTGGAAAGTTATTAGGAAGCATTTTAGGTATAAAAGATGGAAAAATCGCTTTTTCTGTTCAAATGCCAAATGGCGATTATTATAAACGCATTATAAATAAATCAGATATAAAAAGTTATAATCTATATGATATAAAAAGCAATCAAGAATTATACTACGTAAAAATACGTGATTTATTTATGCCGAACAGAAGGCTCAGAACCCTTCATAAACCGCACCTTGAAACATTTTGTTTAACTATAGAAACAATAGATGGTGAGGTAGTTTCCTTTTATGAAGAGCCTGATGTGTTACAAAAAATTGTAAAACAGCTCGATGAGCTATAAACTTGTAAAAAACTTGAAATAATTTTTAACTTGACAGAATTTGATTTTTGTGGTATTATAATTCTCGGACGTCGAATGAAGACGGTAAGTGGCGGAGCGTAGCGCAGATGGTAGCGCGCCGGTCTTGGGAACCGGAGGTCGCTGGTTCGATCCCAGTCGCTCCGACCAGAAGGTGGCGGTTTTTCTGTGCGGCTGTAGTTCAATTGGTAGAACACTGGCCTTCCAAGCCAGGGGTTGCGAGTTCGAGTCTCGTCGGCCGCTCCAGCGCCCATAGCTCAATAGGATAGAGCATTGGATTTCTAATCCAAGGGTTGGGGGTTCGAGTCCCTCTGGGCGCGCCACCTTTTTTTATTTAGTGATGGTGGCATTAGTTCAGTGGTAGAACGCCTGACTGTGGATCAGGATGTCGTGGGTTCAAATCCCACATGCCACCCCAACAAAAAAAGACCCATTATTTGGGTCTTTTTTTGTTATTTCTATAATATTATTCTTCCATTTTTTCTTTTAATTTCTTTGCAATAAATGTTGCGATGCATCCATATTATATTGTTATTATTTAATCAGTTGATATATTAATTATAAATTTAAATATTGGAAATATAAGGTAAAATTTTTTATTTGTATTGATTTCTTTTTTTCTTTTGATATAATTAAAAAAAATATAAAAATACTATAAATGTGAAAATTTATGATAAATAATATGGAAAATCAGTCATTTAGAATAAAAATAATAATATTTTTTCACATTATTGCTATAGCTTACGTTGGAATCACTTCTACTATTTCATATTTTTGGGCTATAATGTTTCTTTTATATCTTATAGCGGTTTATATTGAAATAAAAGGCGATGAAACGTTAAAATTCTATTTTAAATTTAATAATTTTACTATTATATTTAAAGATAAATTGCTTTTATTTATATTGATATTTTATCTTTTCGGAATATATATAAAGATTAAAAATTTTGATTTTAATGCTTTTTTTTCAATAGATTTAATGAGTATAACCTGGGCACCTATATATGAAGAAATATTATATAGATTAATAGTGATAAGTTTTTTGGAAATTATATTTAAAAATAATAAGTTAATTTGTTTTATTTCAGCATTTATTTTTGCTGTCGTTCATGAACAATATACATTGTTAGATGGGAAATTATTTGTCTTTATCTCTGCAATAATTTATTATTATTCATTTAAAAAGTCTAAATCAATATATTCACCTATGCTTTATCACTTTCTCAACAATTTTGTAAAAGGACTTTATAATTAATAAAAATTAATTTCTGGCGCCAGATAAAAATATAAAAATCAGGAGGGATTGTATGAATAAACGTATTTTTGGTAATCTTTGTACGGAAGTGTTTTTTTTGTGAAAAAATTAATAATTGTGTTGGTTTCATTTATGTTTATATTATTTTTTGCTTCTTGTATAACAAATAATGAAATTGATGAAATGAAGAGAATAGATGAAATTTCAAATAGATATAATTTAAAAACTATAAAAAAAGATGAAATTCCAAAAAACATTATACCGATTAAAGTAGAAAATTCTTTTGAATTGGAATATTTGCTTAAAGAAATTTCAAAAACAAATTTGAATAAAAGTAATGTTAGATTTGAATTGACAAATAAACTAACTACAAAAGGATATACTTCTTATTATACTGCTAAATTTTCAAAAAAAATAACTAAGAATAATCTTAATATCGCAAATATATATTTTAATGTAATGGCAGACTTAAAAATTTTTAAAGATGGTTCATTTGGAGAAATTTTAAGTTACTCAAATGAAAGATGTTCTTTAACCGGATGGACCTTAGCAGCAAAATTAGAATATCCAAAAGCTTCTGTAGAAATAAGTTCGGATAAGCAATCCGCAACTTTGAGAGGAAGTGGAACTGTAAATTTATATTTGCTAATACAAAATTTAATAAAACTTTATTCATATGATGTAAGTGTTTCAGGAACGTATAAAATAAATTATTAGGGGGGAGTATAATGGACTTTAATTTTACAAGTTTTATAAATATTTTGAATTTGCTCTTTTCAATTGTAATATTGGTTGCGATAATAAAATTATCTTATATAGTAATGAAATTGCCATTAAAAAATGAAAATAATAAAAGAAATGATAAAAAATAGGTTGTTATTTTGAAAATTACAGAAAAAAACAACCCCTCTGCAGTGGTGCAGAGGGGTTTTATATTATTCTTCCATTTTTTCTTTTAATTTCTTTGCAATGAATGTTGCAACATGAGCTCCTTTTGTTCCTCTTCCAAATCCTGCGTCCATTCCATTTTCTTTTGCTAAATCGTCATTTAGCTGTGTTCCTCCAACTATTAATAACAATTTATCCCTTACACCTTTTTCTATTGCTAATTGATGCAATTTTTTCATGTTTTCAACATGTACATCATTATGTGTAACAATCATTGAAGCAAGTACAGCCTGTGCGCCAAATTCAATTGCAGCATCTATTAATTTTTCTGGTGGAACACTTGTTCCAAGATATTCATATTTTATACCGTATTTTTCTATACCGCCATGTTTAATATCGAGAATTTCCCTGATACCAACATTGTGTTCATCATTACCAACTGTACCAGCTACAACCTTTACCTTGTTTTTAGCAAAGAATTCAAATAATTCATCATCTGACATTACTTCTGCTTTTTTAGGCAATACAAGTTCGTCCTTCTTAATAGCAAATGGTACTTTTGCCTTTAACTCAAGATATGTTCCTTCTGTTGGGTGAAGAACTGTTTTTGCAATAACCTGTGCGTCTTCAAGTCCCATTCTCTTACAGATTTCAAGAGCGGCTGCTTCTGCATATTCTGGTGATTCAGGAATTGTCATATCAAGCTGAATGTAACCGTCATAACTCCATTCTACTTCTGGTTTGATTAAGTTATTTTCTCTGTATTCCCTTATTTTTTCAAGTCTCTTATATACATTATCCTCTTCATCAAGTTCGTCTATGTATTGGATCTTATCAGGATTACATAATGTACATCCACCAATTAAGTCACATGGCTTTTCAAGACCTTCTGGAAGGTTGTTATAACCAAAGTGGTGACATACAGGTGCCATGTAGTCTTTGTCTCTTGGAACAACAGAACCTGCTCCAATTCCTCCATCTTTCTTTCTTACAATACCATCGCCCATTCTTTCTGGATATTCGCCATTGTCAACGAACATTCCATTTTCAACAGCTTCAAAGTATCCGCCCATTTCAATTATTTCTTCGAGCATTAATATAGCTCTCATCTTTAATTCTCTAACTTTGTCTCTTACATTATCCCAGTTAATCTGAACCATTTCTTTAATGCCGTCTAAAGCAATTAATGTGTGTTTTGCAGTTTCTACACCACGGATAGAGTTAATGTGCCATGGAACGTTTCTTCCTTCATCTGGTGTAATTGTTGATTGTATATCTGCCTTTGTTAATCTGGAAATTAATGTATCCAATACGTGTATTCTTGTTGCGTCAAAGAGATCGGATTCTATATATCTTGTATTCATTTGTGCCCTAAATTTATAATCTTTGAATAATTCCCTTATTGTTATTGCATATACGAAGTTTAATCTAAATTCTGGTGTTGGTGAAACTATTGGCGGAACTGTGGATAAAGCGATATTTTCTTTTTTCATTCCAGCCTTTACTGAGTATAATGAGTTAATTGCATGTTGTACCAACAATTCTGGCATAACCTTCCATGCAAATTTTGCTGATGCATTTGCATTGTGAGCTCCGTCAATTTGAAGCATATCAACCGATGCCATAATCTTTTTTGCAACAGCAGCATCAACAAATGATCTGATCATATTAATGCCTCTGTATAATACGTTGTATTGTGGATCCTGATGAGCTCCGTTTACACCTTCTTCAGCAAATAATACAGCAACTTCCGGACCTGCAACACCAGAAACATAACTGTGGAAGTTTATAGGTCTACCCACTTCTTCTTCTATTAAGTCAAGAGCCTTTCTTGAAGCTCTTAATTGCTTTCTTGTAATTGGTATACCACCAATACCCTCTGGTGTTCCTTCAATTAAACCGTCCATATGACTTTGACCTAATGTTCTAATAACCATAATATGGTCTGCACCATGCCATGCGGCCATTCTCATTCTTCTTATATCTTCTTCAAATCTACCTGAAGCAATTTCTGATGTAATTACTTCCTGTGGTTGTGGATCAATATTGTTGAAATAATGTGCTGCTGGTAATGCAACAAAGTTTTTTAGAGGTTCGCTTACTTCATAATATTCAAATTCTCCTATTTTGGTTCTTGGAGGTAATTTTTTTCTCCATGTCCAACCTTTTCTTTTTGGTCTGTATTTATCTAAATCCTTTAAGATTTCTTCTACATTTAATTTTTTGTTAGGCTCTAATTTCATCATTTATCGCCTCCATGAATAAAAATTCTATCCACATCGTCCCAGTATTTTCCTGCAATTAAGTCTCTTCCTGCCTGTATATAATCAATATTATGTTCTTTGGCTATTGTATATACAATATTTCCAGCACCTTTGCCAAGTATATTCTTTTCAAAGAATTTATCAACTAATGCTTTTGCTTCCATACTGTTAAAACCCATTCTCAATAATACAGATCTTTCAACAGATGGTGATGTATGTGTTGAAGCTAATTCAATTAGAGGATCTACTACTTTTTCAACAAGATCCCAGAAATATTTATCTAATTCCTCATCGGACATATTCATTAAATGTTTTGCTCTTTCTTCAAAATCTGATTTTCTTGGTTCCATTAGCTCAATACCTCCTTAATAAGGTTTTTCACTTCTTCTGTAGAAATCCTCAAATCTTCTGCAATAAATTCAATTTCCTTTTCTGTAAATTCTGTTTTTCCAAATCTCTTTTTTAATTCTTTTATATATGATTTTCTCATTTTTTCTATTGGATATTTTATTACCTTTAACTTTGATGGATGATCAGGCAATACTATGTTTTTACCTGGTTTATCCTCTTCAATTGGATCTCCAAATTTTATTTCAATACCATTTTCCTTTGCAAATGTAAGCTGTGCTGAAGGCAATTTACCTGCACCTGTATATTCTGTTTCGTTTACAACAATTATCTGGTCTTCTTCCATTTCCATTGCCAATGCAAATGCAGCAGCTAATGATGTGTTCCCGGCAGGTCCTCTCTGCATACCTTCTATATTTGCAAGCATTTCTGTAATATAGAAGACTTCACCCTGAGTTACAAGCACATATTCATCCATATATCTCAAAGGTCTTGCGGCATTTCTTGGAACATCTGATCTATCCGGAAATGTTGCAAATGGTATTCCAAATCCTGTATGACCTGTTGTAAATGATTTTTTGTTAAAGTCTGTATCTGATGCCATATGCAATCCATGAAGATCCACACTGGCACCTATAATTTTTGTATTAACAGCACCAGCTTTTTTCAATCCTCTGGCTGTTCCTGTTACATTACCACCACCAGCATGAGTAATAACAACAGCATCAGGATACTTTCCAAATTGATTCATTGATTGTTCTGCTATTTCATATCCCAATGTTTCAACACCAGCTATACCAAATGGTGTATAAAGTGAAGCATTAAAATACCCCGTTTCTTCAAGGAGAACGAGGAAATAGTAAAAGAGTTCGGGTCCAACACTTAATTGCACAACTTCTGCACCATATGCTTCACATGCTCTTGCTTTTTCAAGGATTTCTGGTTGTCCAATTCCTCTGCTGTCAAAACATTCTTGAACAATTATTGATTTTAATCCTCTTTTTGAAGCCTGAGATGCAACTGCTGCACCATAATTACCGCTTGTAGCAGCCATTACTCCTTTGTATCCCATAACTTTTGCTCTGTATGCACTAACAGATGCTCTTCTGTCTTTAAACGAGCCTGATGGATTTGTTGCTTCATCCTTTACAAATATTCTTGCACCTTTTCCTTTAGGAGCTATTTGTTTTATTAATTTATTTATATTCTTTAATTCTACAAGAGGTGTGTTTCCAACACCTGTTTCAAGCTGTATTTTTCTTATTTCTTCAATTGAATATCCAGCATCTTTCATCATTGCTTCATAATCAAAGGCTATTCCCTCTATTTCGTATTTTGTATAATCTACTCCTACTGATTGTTTCATTATTTCATTTTTTCTTGCCATTACTGCATCATAACTCATATCTCTCATTGCTGATCACCTTCGATCATATTTCTTAATTGCTTTCCCACTTCTAAAAGTTCTTTTACAGGTTTTCCAAAGTTGTGTTTATATTCAGGATATATTTCTTCCAATTTCCCTTCAACTTCTCTTCCAACTGGCGTTTCTATCTTTACAATATCTCCAATATTCGCTTCATCATTTAACAGAAAACCTTTTATTCTAATTTCCAGAGGAACACGTTTTGTGTCCTCTGGAAGATTAGCAGCTCTTTGCTGTGGATTTAATCCTACAAAATATATTTGAACCCAATCGCCTTTTCTGGCTATCATTGTATCAACTCCTTATGAGCTTATATTGTAAGATCACCTATTAATGATCTTGGAACTGGTAAATCTGCCATTGATAATAATCCTGATTCTGCTTCAATTACTGAAGGAATCATATTTGTAGCAACAGCAATTGTTCCTTTTCCACCAGGTATTTCTGGTTTTATTGCTAAGTTAAGGTTAGGATCTCCTATAATTTCAATATAATCTCCTGTATCTACATTTTCCAATTCAGGTCTTACCTGTTGTGGATGTTTTAATTCAATAACGAGTTTATCTCCCATATATGCTCTTGCAACATGATTACATCCTGCAACCATTCCTGGTTCAACCTTTACATATTTTGTTTCCCTTAAAACATTTGAAATTATTGGTTCTCTTGTCTGTTCAATTTTGTCTATATTCCAACCTAAGGCGTCTGCAATCATATAAATTGATTGTTCAAAACCAATATGTCCTACGATTTTTCCTGATTTTAAACCTTCTTCGAATTCTTCAACTGTTGTTCCAACACCCTGAGTTTCCATAACTGTTGGACCAAATGGTGATAAATCATTAATTCTTGCAGCCTTTATTTGTTCAACATTTAATGCTGCACCTGACAATGCAAGAATTAATGTATCAAGAACAAAACCAGGATTTATACCTGTTCCTAAAACAGAAACTCCATATCTTCTTGCAAGACTATCCATTTCTTCTGCTTCTTCTGGATGTGTATAGAATGGATATGCCATTTCTTCTGCAATTGTAATTACATTAATATGTCTTTTTACAGCAGTTATGATATGTTCTTTCACAACTTTAACAAATGAGTTTGTAGCAATTACAACTAAATCTGGATTTGTTTCATCTAACATTTTTTCTGGTGTGTCATAAACAGGTATATTGATATTTCCAATTCCCAATAATTCTCCTACATCTTTTCCAACATATCTTGTGTCATGAACACCTACCAATTCCAATTCATACTTTGATAAAATATTTTTTGCAATTCCGCTACCCATAGCGCCAAATCCCCATAAAGCTACTCTATACATGTTTTAGGCCTCCCTTTAAAATTTTTATGAATAATTTCTCAACAAAACCTTTACATATTAATTTTATGAAATTTCTTTCATATAGTCAAATTCGCATACTCAAACATACTCACTCATACTCAAGCATACTCTATATTTTTACTAATGATAGAATTTATTCAATAAATTTGACGATTTTTAAGCAAATTTGGAAATATGTACTATAAAATAAAGAAATCTCTCGAAAATTCGAGAGATTTCTTTATTTTAAAAACTTTATTATTTCATTTTTTAGCTGTCCAATACCTTCTCCTGTTTTGGATGAAACAGGGAAGTATATATAATCCCCATATTTTGACAAATGGGATTTTATAAGGTTTAACTGTTTTACTCTTTCGTTTTTCTTTAATTTATCCAGTTTTGTTAAAACAATCATAAATGGAATTTCGAGTTCCTTTAACCATTGTATCATTTCTATATCTTTTTTTTGCGGTTCATGTCTATGATCAATTAGAAGGAATACCATTTGTAATGAATATCTGTTTTTAAAGTAATCCTCCATTAAATCTGCCCATTTTTTCTTTTCGGATTTTGAAACGTTAGCAAATCCATATCCCGGTAAATCTACAAGATAGCCTTTATTATCAACATTATAGAAATTTATGGATCTTGTTTTACCAGGATTGGAACTGATTTTTGCAATTTTAATTCCAAATAATTTATTTAATAAACTGGATTTTCCAACATTTGAACGTCCGGCAAAGGCTATTTCCGCATTTAATATTGGTGGATAATCACCTTTCGTATAGGCTGTTTTTACCAGCTCAATTTTTTTAAACATTCCTATCCCTCCATTAAGGCTATTTTTAACACCTCATTTATATTCTCCACTTTATAAACTTTGAGTTTTTCTAATATTTCTTCTGGAATTTTTTCCAGATCCTTTTCATTATGCTTTGGAATTATTATGTTTGTAATTCCACTTCTATATGCAGATAAAAGTTTTTCTTTTATTCCTCCAACTGGTAATACTTTTCCCATTAAGGTAATTTCACCTGTCATGGCAACATCATTTCTAATAGGTATATTTAGAATAGAGGATATTATAGAAGTTGTTAAAGTTACCCCGGCTGATGGACCGTCTTTTGGAACTGCTCCTTCTGGAACATGTATATGAAAATCACATTTCTCAAATTTTTCCAATAAACTTTCATCTTTTTTTTCTATGATTTTTTTAGACAACGTCAAAGCTATTTGTGCAGATTCTTTCATTACATCTCCAAGTTTTCCTGTTATTATTAACTTTCCCTTCCCTGATGTAATTAATGTTTCTACCTGTAAAATTTCTCCTCCATATGCTGTCCATGCCATACCTGTTGCTACACCAACTTCTGGTTTTTCAAGTTTATCTGATCTGAAATATGGAGGTGTTCCCAATAACTCTTTGACATTATTTATTTTTACATGAACACTTTTTTCACCTTCTGCTAATTTTAAGGCTACTTTTCTCATTAGTTTTGCCAATATTCTTTCAAGGGAACGAACCCCAGATTCTCTTGTGTATTCTGAAATTATTTTTTGTAAAGCACCTTTTGTTATTTTTATCTGAGTTTTTTCTATTCCATGTTCTTTAAGTAGCTTTGGAATAATATAATCTTTGGCGATATAATATTTTTCTGCATCTGTATATCCTGGAATCTGTATAATTTCCATTCTATCTCTTAAAGCACCTGGTATAGTATGTAATACATTTGCAGTTGTAATAAATATTATTTCAGAAAGATCAAAGGGTATTTCAAGATAATGATCTACAAAAGCATTATTTTGTTCCGGATCAAGTACTTCTAATAAAGCAGAAGCTGGATCTCCCTGATATGAGATTCCCATTTTGTCTATTTCATCAAGTACTATTACTGGATTTTTTACACCAAGTTTTTTTATTAATTGTATTATTCTTCCCGGCATAGCTCCAACATATGTTCTTCTGTGACCTCTAATTTCAGCTTCATCTCTCATTCCACCAAGCGAAATTCTTCCAAATTTTCTTCCCAAAGCTTCCGCTACAGATTTACCTAATGAGGTCTTTCCAACACCAGGAGCCCCAACAAAACATAATATTGGAGAACGTGGTTTTTTTGATAATTTTCTAACTGCTAAAAATTCCAAAATTCTCTCTTTTGGCTCTTTAAGGCCATAATGATTTTTGTTTAATAATTTTTCTGCTTCTTTTATGTTTAATCTATCTCTCGTTTTCTGTTCCCATGGCAATTCCAGCAACCAATCTATATATGTTCTTGAAACATTAGCTTCAGGCGAAAATGGTGACATTTTCTCTAACTTTGAGAGCTCGTATTCCGCTTTTTCTTTTACATATTCAGGTGCTTTTAATTTTTTTATCTTTTCTTTTAATAATGTAAATTCATTTTCCGCTTCACCGGTTAATTCTTCCTGTATTACTTTAAGTTTTTCTCTTAAATAAAATTCCTTCTGACCTTTTTCTATTTTCTCACGCACTTTACTTTCAATTGTTTCTTCTATTTCCAGTAATTCAACTTCCTGAGTTAAAATTTCAAGTATCATTTCAAGCCTTTTTTTAGGATGTAACTCTTCAAGAATTTCCTGTTTTTCAGTATGTTCTATTGGCAATACAGAAGCTACTAAGTCACTTATTACTTCTGGATCCTCTGTTTCTTCTATAATCATTATAGCTTCCTGTGGAAATTTCTTTGTATGACTGATATACTTTTCAAATAATGATTTTACTCTTCTAACAAGAGCTTCTAAAACCTTTGTTTTTTTATATGAAACATTTAGTGGTTTAATTTTACATTTTATTACTTCATCAAATTCTGTAAATTCCTTTATTTCTGCTCTTTTAAGTCCTTCAACAAGAACTTTATATTCTCCTTCAGGTCCCCTAATTATTTGAACAACTTTTCCTATAGTACCTATTCTATAAAAATCATCTATTGTTGGCTCTTCTAATTCTATATCTTTTTGAGAAACAAAGAACATTAAATTGTTATACTTTTCAAGCGATTCTTCCAGAGCAGCTATTGATTTTTTTCTTCCTATTATCATTGGTATTATTGAGTTTGGAAATACAACAAATTTAGCCCTGGTAGGGATCAGAGGCAGTTCTTCAGGAAATGTTTCGCTTAATGTCTTGTCTATAAATTTATCTATAGCACTTTTTTCTGCCATATGCTCAACCTCCATTATTATTGTAATTTTAACAATCCTATCAATATTTTAATCATTTATTATGGTAAAATAAAAACAGAAATGCATAAAATATTTTAACACATATTAATGTAATTTATAGGTATTATAGGTAAAGATAAAGAAAAAATAAATAGAAGCGTTTATTAAAAAACATAAAGGTGGGAATATAGTGACTCAAATGGTTCAGTTGTTTGGTCTTAGATTGTTATCGGGGAAAAAAGAAGATATGTGGAATTTTATAAAGCATAAAATGGAAACAGATGAAAAGGTCTGGATAGTGACCTTAAATGCTCTTATGTTTCTTGAATATTTCAAAAATAATGAATATAAGTATGAATTGCAAAATTCAACCATTTCTATTCCTGACGGCATAGGTGTTGTAAAATATCTTGAAAAATGGGGATATCATACAGAGCGCTGTCCAGGAATTGATACAATGCTTAAAATCTGCGAATGGCAAAAACATAACATATTTTTACTTGGTTCAGAGCCAGGGATAGCTGAAAAAGCAAAGGAAAACCTTGAAAAAAGATTTGAAAATATTTCTATTGTTGGAACACATCACGGATATTTTAAAGATAATGAAACAGAAGATATTATCGATATGATTAATAATAGTGGTGCCGAGGTTTTATTTGTTGGTATGGGTGTTCCAAAACAGGAAGAATTTATATATAAGAACTTACATAGATTAAATGTTAAATTAGCAATGGGTGTAGGCGGTAGTATAGATGTAATTTCCGGAAAGGTTTCAAGAGCTCCAAGATTTTTCCAATTATTCGGTCTTGAATGGTTATATAGAATGATAAGAGAACCAAAGAGATTTAAAAAGTTTCCAGATTTAATGTATTTTTATTTTAAAATTTATCGTTCAAAAGAGGTTCCTGTAAATTTAGAGGTTATAAATTTATAATAAAAGGGCATGCGATTTGCATGCCCTTTTATTATTTATATTTTAAATTTTTTAATAAGTTCCATCAATGATTGCGATAATTTATTACTTTCTTCTGCTGCTTCATTTACCTGTCTTGAACTTTCTGTTTGTTGTTCAATCGCGGAAACCATATGTTTTACCTGCTGAGAAATTTCATCTATAACTCCAGAAATTCTATCCATAGCAGCAGCCATTTCTTCTGTTGATGCGCTCTGTTCTTCTGCTCCCGAGGATAATTCATGAACTTTCATATTTATATCTTCAACCTTTTCATGAATTGCTTTAAATTGTTCAAAAACATTTTCGGATTCAATATCAATATCTTTAATTACCTTTGCTATATCGTTCATAGCTTCATTTGCATCCTGAGCTCCTTCTTTTACTGATATAAGTATCTTTGCAATTTCTTCAGTTGCAGATTTACTCTGTTCTGCCAATTTTCTAATTTCATCTGCAACTACCGCAAATCCTTTTCCAGCCTCACCAGCTCTTGCAGCTTCTATTGCGGCATTTAATGCCAATAGATTTGTCTGTTCTGTAATTTTTGTTATTGTTTCTACAATATTTCCAATATTTTGAGCTTTTTCAGACAAAGCCTGTACTTTTTCCTGTGTAACTTTCGATTCTTCAACTGCTTTTTCTACTATTTCTACAATTTTTTCTACAGATTTTTCACCATTTTTAGCTGCTTCTGATGTTTCAGTAGCTTTAAACGCTAACTCTTCTGCACTTTGCGAAATTAAATGAGCTGAATCTGCGATTTCTTCAACACCTGATGATACTTCTTCAACAGACGCTGATGCATCATCTGTGTTACTTTCAATTATTCTGGATTGAGACTGTAAATCTTCAGAAATAGCATTTTGTTCTTCGGAAACTGAAGCCAAAGCGTCAGCTGATAAAGCCAATTTATTGGATGATTCAGATATTAATTGCATGGATTTTCTTAAATCTTTTGCCATTACTGCAAGAGAATTTGCCATCTGTGCAATTTCATCTTTTCCACTTAAAGAGAAGTCTACTGTTAAATCACCTTTACCAAATGCCTTTATCTTTTTCATAAGGATATTTATTCTCTTTGAAATATTTGAGCTTATAATAAGTCCAAGTAATATTGAAACTATCACACCTGCAATTATCCCTGTAAGAACCATAAACAATGCTTTTTGTGATTTAGAAAGAGCATCTTCGCCTTTTTTCTCCGCTTCTGCTTTATTATATTCAACTATTTTCTTTAATACTGCTGTGGATTCTTCAAACAACGGTAAATCTACATTTAAACTTTGATATGCCATTTGATCTTTTAACTTTAAAGCCTCATCTGAAATATTATTAATTGTATCAAAAACATCAAATATTTTATCTAAATATGGCATTAAAGCATTATTATATATTTTCTGCATCATTTGTGTTTTACTACTATCCTGCTTTTTTAAAAATCTGTTTATTGTACTTGCAGTTTTTAATAATCCAGAATTGTATTTTTTCATATCTTTAAACATATCTGCAAGATAATCATTTTCTGTCTGGTAACTATCAAGCCATCTTCCAAATGGGTTTTTGTGGGGATTTAATTCTTCATTAAATGGTTCATTTTCAAGTATGGATTTCTCCAGCATCCAGGCAAAGCGATATAAATCTGCTTCATATGTTTTTATATCTAACTTTAATGATTTTGGATCCAATATTTTGGTTTCATCTAATTTTTTTGATAATGCCATGAAATTTGCATGTTCTGTTTTCCAATTTTGTAATTTCTTTTTATATTCTACCCAATATTTTTTTTCCTGATCTGTCAATTTTATCTGTTCATATTCACTAATTAATCTGTCTATTTCCTTCCATGTTTTAGAAATTTTTCCATATTCTGCTGTTCTTAATTTTTGATCAGTAAATCCCAATAAAGCCATTTCTGATCTTTCAATTTCGGTTTGCAATTGATAAATTGACATAATCTTTTGTACTTTTGGAAGATTTTCGCTTGCAATTTCAATTACAGAAGTTTTTATATCGTTTGTAGAGTATATTCCAAGAACACCAATTATAACAGAAATAATCACAATAAGGAAAAAATCAAGTAAAATACGTTGTTTTAAATTCATCATATCACCTCTTCATAAAATTTTCTTTGGTAATTAATTATACTCTTTTTAGTTTAAATTTTAAAGTGTGAAAATTAAGATTAATATTGAATTAATACTCATTTTTTACATACAGGATAATATATTAATTATTTTTGAAGATTCTTATTTTTAGGAAAAAAATTTTTTCCAAAGAATGATATATTGAAAGAATTTCCATGGAGGGATCCGTATGAAATTAAAAAACATATATCTTCTTGTTTTTATATTTATTCTACTTTTTTCAGGGTGTACTAAACCTGCAAAATCAAAATTCGAAGTTAATGTGGAAATATCATATAGTAGCGAAAGTGTTTCTGTTATTAACAAGAGTGTTTCAGAAGCAAATGAATCTATCACTCTTAAAATTTCTTCTCCACTGGCAGATATTGGAAGTGCGACATTAAAAATTGAAGATATGAATAATACATCAAACATAAAATCAGTAAATATGACTGCTGTCGATCAATATACATATACTGCTTCTTTTAAAATTAATGAAGCAGGAAAATATAAGATTACAGGAATATTTTTGTTGGGTGGAGATACGTATGAAAGCAATAATTCATTAATTTTGAACATTTATGACTACCAAAAAGAACTAAACCCAAATTTGAAATTTAAAAATATTAAAACCAACGAAATTATTGATAGCACTGAATTATATGATCCATATAGATACTATACAGCTCTGGTTTCATTTGACAACAATCTATTATATAATAGCGATTTTACATATAAAATATACTTCGATTCTAATTTAATTGAAAGTGGCAGTTTAAAAAACAAAACCTTTGAATCAACTCCTATGTTTTTTGAAAATAAAAAACACACTATTAGCGTTGAAGTTTATGATACACAAAATAACGGTTTTGGAAGAACAACCGTTGAGGTTAACCCTAAAAATATAGATACTACTTTTAATTTTTCCTTTGAATTACATAAAGATTCTTTTAACGGAGACTTAGTTTCAAAAAATAGCACATTAACCACCAATGAACCGTTATATGCATTAATAAACTTAAATGAAAAATATGATTTACCAGCTTCGTATACATATAAGATTTCAACAGAAGATACAACTATTGAATCAACAATGTTAGCAGAAAAAAGTTTTAAGTATGGTCCATTTTATCTTAAAGACGGAGATATTAATCTGAATATTTCAGTAATAAATGAAGTTACGGAATATTCTACAGAAATTATTTATCCTTTAAAGGTTAAGCAATTTGATGAGTTTGATGCAACTCTTGAAATATATAAAAAGGATTATATGAATAAAAATATTTTAATTACTGATGATACTACATTAACAACCAGGGATCCTATATTTTTTAAAATAAGAGTAAATAAAAATTATGATTTTTCAAATGATTTGAAATACCAGATTATATTAAAAAAAGACGGAAAAGATTACAAAGAACCTATAGAATTAACCTCCAATGCAACAGAATTAGAAACAAATACCATGTTTTTTGAAAAAGGAAGCTATGAATTGGATTTAACCATTATAAAAGAAGATACAAAATATACCAAAAAATATTATAAGTATTTTAGAATTTCTGAAGTTATAAATAATTTTGAACTTGAATATACTTTAGAACAGAAAAAAAGTGATGGCTCAATTATTTCGTATTTTATGCCAGAAGAAATAAACGTTGACCCTCTGTCAGATAAGTTAAACGAATTCAATATTAAATTTAATTTAAAAACAGCTTATACATACCCAGCTACATATGTATATACATTTTCAGTAAATGGAAAAGATGAATATGTGTCTGAACCTATACAAACAAGAACCAATACAGTTTTTACTTCTTATAAATTCCCATCTGGTCATAACTTAGTGGAAATTTCTGTTAAAGATGTTGATAATAATTTTGAAGTAAAAAAGTATTTCGAAGTTCTTGTAAAAGAGGATCAACCACCAGATTTATATAGAGTTACCCTGGACAATCAACTTGTTTATTCTTATGATCCTGAGAATAATATATCAACAATAAATAATATAATCATCTCAACGCCAACAACAAATCCAATAATAAATATAGAATTTATAGATGAATCATTTATTAAAACAAGAAGTTCTTTAACTATTTCTGTAAAGGTTTATGAAACAAATAAAAATTATCAGTTTTCATTATTAAAGGATAATCTTCCAGAAGGTAAAAAAGTAGGTTTTTATGGTGTTTTAGAAGGAATAACTCTTGATTCAACCCAAACCTGGGAAATAAAAATTGATTCTTCCCAGATTGTTGATGAATTTGATAATTCTAAAGCTGATAAATATGACAGTGAGCCATATTCTGTAATATTCAAAACAAAATAAATATTATAATCAATTATAAAAACATGGAGGTGTAGTTTTTATGAGAATCTACCATAACATGGAGGCTTTAAATGCCTGGAGAACGTTAAGTAATGTAAAAGGTGAGATGAGCAAATCACTCGAAAAGCTTTCTTCTGGTCTTAGAATTAACAGAGCAGCAGATGACGCAGCAGGACTTGCAATTTCAGAAAAAATGAGAAACCAGATTAAAGGGTTAAACACAGCTATCAGGAATGCACAGGATGCTATTTCAATGATCCAAACTGCTGAAGGTGCGCTTGATGAAGTTCATTCCATTTTAAAACGTATGAGGGAATTAGCAGTTCAATCCTCTACAGATACTAACACAGATGTTGATAGAGATCAATTACAAAATGAATTCACTGAATTAAGAAATGAAATTAACAGAATTGCTAAGACAACTCAATTTAATACAAAAAATCTTCTTGATGGTTCAATTAGAGGAACAAGAAGTGCAGAAGCTAAACTTGTTTCTCCTGGTTCAGCTCATTTTGAAATTAAAAGTGGAGGAAATTTAAATAGTATAGACGTTAATGCTAATGTTATTATAGAAGTTGGACAATTTGCTGGTGGAGCAACAAGTCAACTTGATGTTAAGGTTACTGTGGTTAAAGAAGATGGAACAATTGATACATCAACTTCAATAGTATCAGTAAATGCTAATAGTATTACTGTTGATATAGGCAGTGGATCAATTATAATTGGATGGGATCAAACACAGATTTCTAAAATCACAGATTATGGTGGAACTCTTGCTTCTGGAACAAAAATCGATGGTGGTGCAATAGCTGTATATGGCCTTGTAACAGCAGGAGCAAATGGAGTAAATCCTATTCAGTATCATATTGGTGCCAATGAAGGTCAGGTTATATCTTTAGGTTTTGAAAGTATGAAAGCTGATAATATTGGTATTGTAAGTAGTTTGAAGATTAACTCTCAAAGTGACGCAGAATTTGCTGTAAGTGCTATTGATGCAGCTATTTATAAGGTATCTGCATTCAGGGCAAAATTAGGTGCCGCTCAAAATAGGCTTGAACATACAATTAAGAACTTAGGAGTAGCTTCAGAAAACTTAACAGCAGCAGAATCACGTATCAGAGATGCCGATATGGCAAAAGAATATGCAGAATATACAAAACAACAAATCTTACTCCAGAGTGGTACTGCAATGTTGTCACAGGCAAATCAATTACCACAACAGGTTACACAGTTATTCAGATAATATCCTCAATAAAATTAGAACCCTTCATACGAAGGGTTCTAATTATTTTATATCAAATCTCCTGAAAAAATATGGTAATAATATTAATGTAAACATTGATGCACTAAGCATACCAAACCACATTATTACTGAAAGATGTGAATGGAATGTAAATGGAGAAAGGTTTAATATAGACAATCCTAAAGACAATCCTATTGCATTTGCCATAATTGGTTTTTGAACAACATTAAATGTTTCCTCAATTGGATTTTCGCTTCGAGATTTATAATATCCATATGTTCCTATCATATGAATTGCATAATCAATTCCAATACCTATTGTAATGTTTGACATTAAAGCACTTATAATATTAAGCGGAATTTTAAATAATGCCATTACACCAAATTCTATAATTAATGCACCAAATAATGGTAATATTCCAAAAAATGATATTTTTAAACTTCTTACTATGACAAATAGTGATAGAAATACAAATACCACACTAATTATAAGACTGCTTATCTGACTGTGTAATACTGTAGTATTCATTTCATTGAAAACAAAAGGCATTCCTGTTATATTTATTGATTTAAATATTTTCTTATCTTTAAGTTTTAATACATCATTTTCTATTTCTTTTAAAGTTTCTTCTGAATTATCCTTTGGAGTTATTATTGCAAGATAATCCCTGTTTTTAACAAGATCAAATAATGGATTATTTTTCAAACCTTTTTTCATAATTAAAATCTGTAAAGCATTTGGATACATTTTAAAATTGTATAATTCCCTTCCCATTACATCTAAAAATTCCTGTGGATATGTAAAATCATATATTTTATCTTTAAGCGTTTCTTTTAAACTTCCCATTTCATTTAAATATATTTTATCAAGCGGTTCTCGGATTGTTCCAAAATCTACCATAATAGGAATATTAAAATCAAAAACAGAACTAAGTTTTTCATAGTCTTTTCTTACCTTTGTATATCGTTTAAACATGGAAATCTGATCAAATTTTATTGTTATATTAGTAATTAAATATCCAAAAATTAAAATAAAGATTATGTATATATACACACCTTTTATATTCCAATATTTTTTTACAAAAGAAACATCAAATACATGTGTTCTTTTTCTTTTTAATTCAACATTACCAAAAATAATAAGTGGTAATATATATAATGTTGCAATTCCTGCAAAACCTATACCAAATGATGTCCATATTCCCATTTCTTTCATCATATTTGAATTAATAAATACCATTGAAATAAAGCCAATTATTGTAGTTACAGTTGTCATAATCATTGCAATCCCGGTACTTTTTAATGTTTCAATAACAGCAGTTCTTTTATTAAGACCGCGTTCTATATATTCTATATAATGCGTTAAAAAATGCATTCCATCAGCACTTCCCATAATAATGGTAAAGATCGGAACCAGAACGCTGGCTATAGTTAATTCCTTACCATACCATCCCATTAATCCCAATGTCCACAACGATCCCATACCAGCAGGTATCACAGAGAAAAATGCAGCTTTTTTAGAACCTAATTGTAAAGAGAAAATAATAAGCATTATTATAAACGCAAGAGGCGGAAGATAAATATAAAGATTAAATAAATAATCAAATAATTTTTTTGTAAAATATACCGTTCCAGCACCGTAGTGATTTATACCTTCAAGTTTTTTTTCTATTTCATTAACCACTTTAAAGTCCTCTGTTTTTAATGGTATAGTAAACAGTGTATAGTATTTCCCATTTTTCTCTCTTAAAAACTTATCTTTAAACATTTCAATAGAATCTATCTTTTTTATAAAGTTCTCTGTAATTTCATCAGCATTTTTTATATTGTATCCCGGTAAGTTTTCTGGAAATAAACTGGAAATAAAGTTTACACCATCTATCTCTTCAAGTTCCCTCTGTAATTGCCACAATTTTTTATACGTATTGATATCTTTTAAAGGATCTTTATTAAGTTCAAACATTACAATTAATTGATCTGATAAATCATATTTTTTTTCTATTTCATCGTATGTTGTTAAATACGCAGAATCAGTTGGGAGAAATGTTTTCATATCAACATTCAATCTTATTCTAAATAACCCTATAAGCGCTACAATATTAATTATAGCAAGAAGAATTGATAAACCTTTTCTATGATTTCTTATAAAATCTACATATCTTTCCATATTTATCTCCCCTTTACTTATTTTTATTGATAATGCTTAATGCTCCATGAAGATATAAATCTGCAATATAATCTGCGTAAGTGTCATAAAAATTTTCTGGATATTCTATTCCTGAGACCTGGGGAATAATATCCTTTAAAATAAAATGCGAAAAAATCATACCGCTCAATGCTGGACCTAAAATTTCAAAATGTTTTTCATCTCCAAATCCTTCAAAATGATTTTTAAACACGCTATAAATAATTTCCCTTACCTTAGATGCCCTGTATTCAATTAAATCACTTTCTTCATCAGGAATTTGCATGAGCATAATTCTGAACATCTTTTCATTGTTTTTTATTGATTTTACAAGAGCTTTAATAGCAATTCTTATCCTCTCTTCAAGCGGTTTCCCATCAAGATTTGTAACTTTAAATTCCTCAATAAGCTTTTCAAAAAGAACTTCCATTATTTCTTTCAAAATCCCCATTTTTGAACCAAAATGATAATTAATCATTGATGTGCTTACACCAGCTTTTTTTGCAATTTCTCTAACTCCTGTTGCGGCAAATCCTTTTTTATAAAACAACTCTACTGCTGCATCCATAATCCTTTCCTTTACACCTTTCAAAATCTCACCCCGCTTTCGAACGAACGTTCGTTTTTATTATAATACAAAAAAATCTTTAAGTCAACTGTTTTTTTTATTAATATTATATTATAATATTCCACTATTTCTTGTGTAAATAATTGGTAACTCCCACCATATATTGTGGTATAATCTTTTTTGGAATAAAATCGAAGGGGGTAATGGTGTGACTGAAATTTTTAATCTTGATGATTTTCTTGACCATTTTATAAATATTTCTCCATCTGAAAATGCTGAAAGGATATTACGAGATAGATATTTTCTTAAAGATGGAGAAGGTAATTATCTTGAACATAGCTGGGAAGATATTACAAGGAGGGTTTCAAGATATATAGCCAGCGCTGAAATTTTATATACGGAAGATATTGAAGAAATAAGAAATGTTGAAAAGAAATTTTATAAACTTCTTAAAAGTCGTGTTTTCCTTCCCAATAGTCCAACATTATTCAATTCTGGAAAAACTTTGCCATTAGAAATATTTAAAAAGCCCTTAGAAGAAATGACTATTGAAGATTATAAAAGAATATATAATTCAAGAAATAGACATAATATGTTATCTGCGTGTTTTGTTGTTCCATTAGAAGACTCTATGGAAGGAATATTTGAAGCTGTTAAAGATGCAGCTTTAATTCAAAAATATGGCGGTGGTGTGGGATATGATTTTTCTGTTTTAAGACCAAAAGATAGTTCTATTGCTGGCACAGGTGGAAAATCATCTGGTCCAATAAGTTTTATGAATGTCTTTAATACTACCGCTTCAACAATAGAGCAAGGTGGAGCAAGAAGAGGCGCTCAAATGGCTGTTATGAGATATGACCATCCTGATGTAATTGATTTTATTAATTCAAAAAAGAATAATGATGGTAAGTCTGTATTAAACTATTTCAATATCTCCGTTAATTTCGATAATCCAGAAGAATTCTTAAAAAAGTTAGAAAACGATGAAGAAATTGAACTTAGTCATCCGAATTCAAATATAAAAAAAACAATAAAAGCAAGAGAGTTATTTGATTTAATTGCAAATAATGCATGGAAATCAGGCGATCCCGGAATGCTATTTTTAGGAAGGCACAATAAGTATTATGCACTAAGCGATGTAACTCCTGTAAGTGCTACTAACCCATGCGGTGAGGAACCTCTTCCTCCATATGGAAGTTGTAATCTTGGTTCTATTGATCTGGCTAAGGTTGTGGATTTTGTTAATCTTGGAAACCCTGATCATGAAAATAACGAGCTTTTCAAGGATTTAATTTACTGGTGCAGCCGCTTTCTTGATGATGTTATAGATATTAACGTTTATCCACTTGAAGAAATAGATAAGGTTTCAAAGGAACAACGATTTATTGGTCTCGGTATTATGGGCCTTGCTGATGCTTTGTTTAAAAAGGAATTAGCTTATAATTCTGAAGAAGGAAGAAGGTTTATGGCTGAAAGTACTGCACAGTTTGCATATTATTCACATCTTGCAAGTACTGAATTAGCTAAAGAAAGAGGAAGTTTCCCTCTATTTGACAGATCAAAATACAAAAAAGGATTTATTCCTTTTGCCATGCTCAAAGATGATTTTTCAGAAAATATAAGAAAGTGGAATGAGCTTATTAGAAAACATTTCTTTAATGAAGCAAAAGAATTTAAAAGAAATGTGCAGGTTAATACTGTTGCACCAACAGGATCAATTTCAAATATTGCAGATACTTCAAGTGGTATAGAACCAAATTTTATGCTTGCATATATTAGATATATGACAGACAAAGAAGGTAATAGAGTCCCTTTACCATATATGAACAGAATTCTAAAAGAAAAATTAGATGGAGAACTCACCAGTGAGTTAGAAGCAGAGATTATAGAAAAAGGGAGTGTTCAAAATATTGAAGGTATTTCCGAGGAAATAAAACGCGTTTTTGTAACTGCCATGGACATTTCAGGTGAAGATCACTTAATGGCTCAACATATGATTCAAAGCTATCTTGATGCATCATGTTCCAAAACCATTAACCTTCCTAAAGAAGCAACTGTTGATGATATTAAAAATATATATAAAATGGCTATGGAATTAAGTTTAAAAGGAATTACAATATATAGAGATGGCTCATTAGAAACACAGGTTTTAACCAAAGCAAAAAAGAAAGACGATAAAAAGGTTACTTTCTTTGTTCTTGATGAAAAGCATAAATTAAGAGCAAGGCCAAGAAAGGATACTTTAAAAAGCGTAACAAGAAAATATAAAACAGGATCAGGAACGGTATATATTACAGTTTCATTTGATGATAACGGTGAAGCAATAGAAATATTCCTTTCTGATGGTACAGAAACCGCAGAAATTATAGGAAGACTTTCATCCATCGCTTTGAGATCAGGTGTCTCAGCAGATGAAATTTTAGAGCAGCTGTCAAAAGTAAAAGGTACATATTGTAAAGGTATTTCTGGTGAAATTAAGAAAGCACTTGAGGATTTCGAAGATTTATGGAAAGACAACGAAGGAGATATTGAGGTATTTCATGTTGGAAAACCTTTAAGTAGAGAAGAAGTTGAAAAGTTTGTTCACGCTAATAAACTCGAATATACAAAAGGCTATTATATAGATAACGAAGGTAATACATATTGTCCTACCTGTCTAAGCAAAAATTCCCTGTTAATGACAGAAGGATGTATTTCATGTAAAACCTGCGGATGGTCTAAATGCTCTTAAAATAAATAAAAAGCGGATCTTCCTAATCTTTTTGGGAAGTTCCGCTTTTCTCTTTGATTTCTTCAGAATGTTCACTTAGAGCAATATGCCCATTTATAAGTTCTCCTAATCGGCTTTGAGACTCAGTTTTAATTAAATGACTTTCTTCATCTAGTAATTCTTCAACCTCTTTTAAAAGCTCATTTGCCTGTTTGATCTTATCAGCAATTATTCTTTCAATCTCTTCATGATTATATTGTTTCCCTTTCATACTATCATCCTCTTTGTTTAAACTTATTTTTCACATATGAATTATAACATACTAGTTTATCTCATGTCAAATAATTATTAAAAAGTCCTAATAATTTTACAAATAATTAATTAATCAATGATATATTAATTTAAAAAACACCACCTTAATTGGTGGTGTTTTATTTCTAAATCTTAAATTTTTTAAGTCTTTCGTTTAATTGTTCTACAAGTTTCGATAAATCCATAGCTTTTTCACTGACATTTTCTATTTCCAGACTTTCGTCCTCAATTTCTCTTGTTATATCTGATACTTCTTTTGATATTTCCAATATCATTTGTGCCGTTTTATCTGTAGCTGCAGCCATTTCTTCTGTTGAAGCACTTTGTTGTTGCGCACTTGCTGTTAAATCTTCTACTCTTGCATTAATGCTTTCAACTCTTTCAAGTATCTCTGAGAATTTTCTTTGAATTTCATCTGCACTTATTTCAACCTGACTTATAACTTTTACAGTATCATCTGTAGCCTGATTGGCTTTTGCAGCGCCATCTTTTATTTCATTTAATATTTTGGCTATTTCTTCAGTAGCCTTTCTACTTTCTTCTGCTAACTTTCTAATTTCATCAGCAACAACAGCAAAACCTTTTCCTGCTTCTCCAGCTCTTGCTGCTTCTATTGCTGCATTTAGAGCAAGTAGATTTGTCTGTTCGGTTATACTGGTAATTGTCTCCACAATTTCTCCAATATTCTGAGCTTTTTCAGCCAAAACTGCAACCGTTTTTTCTGTTTCCTTGGATTTTTTTACTGCATTATCTATAATTTCAGCAATTTTTATAATTGATTTTTCTCCATCCTGCGTCAATTGAGTTGTATTATTTACTGATCTTGAAATTTCAGCAGCGGTTTCAGAAACATTTTGAGCTGCTGTAGAAACTTCATTTACTCCTGAAGTTAATTCTTCTGTTGTTGCTGAAGCATTTTCAGAATTAGATTCAATTAATTGCGATTTTTTTAATACATTATCATTGAGAGAAGCCGTTTTTTCTGAAATTTTCGCTAAAATTTCTGAAGATTCTTCTATTTTTTTACCAGCTTCAAGCATCCATAATGTTGTATCTCTTAAATTATCTGACATATTTTTTAATGAATTTGCTATTAAGGCTACTTCATCTTTACCTTCAATTTTAAAATCCACAGTGAAATCTCCAGAAGCAAATTTATCAACTTTTTTGCTGAGATTTACAAGAGGATTGGTAATTTTCCTGGAAAAAATTAGAGACAATAATATTGAAATTAAAATAATAATCAAAGACATAAAAATCAGGGAATTTCTTATCTTTTTAGATGCTGCAAATGCTTCCTCAACAGAAACTTCTGAAATAAACGCCCATTTTACTTCTTTAAATTGAAATGGAGCATAAGCACTGAGGACTTTTTTCCCTTCAAAATTATTTGATACCATCCAGCCTGTTTCACCTTTTAATGCTTTTTCTACAGGCTTTGTATTGGCTTTTTGAGTTAATAATACCTCTTTATCTGGAAGATTGCTTCTTAAATATTTATCTGTTCCCACGATATATGTAATACCGGTTTTTCCCATTCCACTTTTATCTTTTAAAGCAGATTCAAGATAATTTGTATCAATATATACTATAAAATATCCAGATACTTCATCATAATCATTTAAGATTTTTATTCCTGCAAAAAAACCATATTTTTTATTGCCGGCATTATATTTACCTATATCTGAAAAATGTACTTTTGTATCTCCAGAACTTTCTAATATATTAAATAAAATTCCAAGTTGAGTATTTTTATATTTTCCATTTTTCAAATTTGTAGCAAAATCTTCATTCTTTTTTACAGAGTATAGTATATTTCCGTCTTTTGACACAAGATAAATATCATAATAAATATCTTTTGTATCAACAAATTTCGTTAAAAGAGGATGTAAATCTTCATGGGTTGAATTGTAGGGATATAAATCTGTTTGTGCAGCATCTGAAATTTTTGATTCATCGAAATTTTCATCGTAAAAAAAGTTTATCAGCTTTTCTCTTTCTTTATAAGGATTTTTTTCATAATATACTTCTCTTAATTCTTTTAAGAAATTTTCAGTATCCCCCATACTTTTAAACATTGTTTCCTGAGCTACAATATCATTAAAATCCTGCATTATTACTGGAAGTTTTGAAAAATACTCAAGATCTTTTTCTATTAAAGATAAGGTGTTTTTTAAAAACATACTCTTTGAATCACGCGCAACTATCAATTTACTAACAAAACTTTCTTCCAAAGCATTTTGCGATTGAATAACGCTATAAAAAAGAAAAACAGAAAAGGAAATAATAAGTATGAGAGAAACAAACAACAGAATCTTTCCGTTTATTTTCATTATTACCCCTCCCTGAAATAGAATACCCCTTCATATTTAATATTATAACATATTTTTTACTATTATTTTTCATCTGTAAAATTTGAAAGAATATACTTTTCTGTTGTTTGAATAAATATAATATCTCTTAAATTAGGACTTTTATATTCAGAAACTCCTGCAATTATCATTTTATTGTTTATAAATCCTATATCTGTAAAAATAGTATCCTGTTTTTTTATAGAAAAACTTTTTGCCCAGATTTTTTCTCCGTTAAAGTTGAATTTTGCAATAAATCCTTTTCTTATTAATGTATTTTTATCTCTAACCCAGCCAACAGTATATATATACTCTCCTTCTTTTATAGCTTTTACAATATTTATATCATTTACAAATGGAATAATTTTCCCATATGTTTTAAATCCATTTGAATCTAATCTAACAAAATATGGCTGAAGGACATCTCTAAATGATGTTCCAATCACAATAAATTCATTTTTAGAAATAGGAATTATATTTGAAACAAAATCGTCCTTTGAAGTACCTGCTGTTAAATCCCAGATTTTTTCACCTAATTCATTGGTTTTTATTATATAAAAGTCATATCCTCCATTCCCAAATGATTTTGTAGATCCTGCTAAAATAAATGAATATGGATCCAATTTTATTATTTTGGATGCAAATTCAAGATCATATCCTCCATACTCTTTTGACCATATTCTATAACCTGTTAAAGAATATTTTGAAATTTGTATATTTGTCTCAGAGCGATCATTCCCAATTGTACCTGTGGTGTATATGTATCCTTCATTTTTATCAAAATAAAAGTCTTCAAACGAATCCCTTTTGGTACTTCCAGCAAATGTTTCCCAGAGAATTTTTTTATCTTTTGTATTTAATAAACATAAATACATATCCCCGCGAATATCTTTTTTGCTGGAAAAACCTATAATCATTGCACTTGAGTCATCTGTAACCTCTATCTTTTTTCCATAATTTTCAAATTTCTCCAAATATATTTTTACATCTGGATTTGAAAATTTAAAATCAATTTCACCATATAATAAGTTCAATATTTTATATTCGGGATTTTCGCCATAACCTGTAAAATATACTTTTTCATTGTTGATATATAAATCCAAAAGCATCTGATCTGCTGCCATATTTAGCCTTTTTAAAACAAAGTCCATTTTGCCTGTTAAAAATTCTTTTTCAGAACTTTCAACTTTACGTTCATTTATAACAGCTATTACTTTCCAGATATATCTTTTTTCTGGTTTTAAATTTATTGTGTATTCATTATTTTTTATATTTTTTATTTTTTGTTCTTTTATATATCCATTTCCTATTTCTTTTAAAAATATCTCATATCTTATATTTGTCGCATTTTCTGAATGTGGCATTTTCCATTTTAGTGAAACAGTATAAGTATTTATAATATCTCCATTTTCAGGATATAAAAGTATAGGTGTTGATATTAAACTTTCTTTTGTTTCATTTTTTAATATATTTTCATCTGATATAGTATTTTCAGCTATGATTTCATTATTCTCTTTTTTACCGATATCGTAATCATATATTTCAACAATTTTATTGTAATTTCTGTCTTTTAATATAAATACAAAAGTTTGTCTTTCTGTTTTTATAACTTTTGAAACAATTATATTCCCCTGAAAATAATGTTTCCATATTATATTACCTGAAAAGTCCTGAGCATATGTGTATTCACCAAACACATAAATGATATTGTTTATTATTTTCACATCTAAAAAATCAGAAAAACTTTTAAATTCAAGAATTCTTTTGGTTTTATAGTTATAAAGCTTTAGATAGTTTTTTTCATAATATATAATATATCCATTTGAAATCTTTATTTTTTCTGCATAAAACGGTAATTTTATCATCTTCCCAGAAAAATCAGACATTATTAACGAATTTGCATTTTTAAAAACAATTATATTATTATCATATTCAAGTATTTGACCGGGAATTTTAAATTCTTTAATTATCTGGCCATTTAAATCAAAAACAGAAAAGTTTTTTTGGGTTTTTACTGCAAAAAAATCTTTTTTAAATATTACACTTTCTATTTCTGAATCGAAGGATATCCTAAAAACCACACTTTTTCCATTTAATTTTTCCAGTCTTTTGCTGTTGTATATAAATATATTATTATTGCTATCAATTTTAATACTGGCATATATGTTATCAAGATTAATTTGGTTAATTAAATTCCCACTTGAAATATCAAATAATTTTATGTATGAATTATTTAAAAGATATATAAATTCCCCTTTAATATCTATATCTACAAATCTTTCTTTTAATGAAAATTTTATTTTTTTATTTTCATCATATATATCTATAACGTTATTCCCAGCAGTAACAGTATAATTTTCATATGAAAAAATTTGAGTTTTATCCTTCACAAAAGCTACCCATATTAACTCGCCATTATTGTATTTTCTTGTTTTAAATTTCAAAATAGGGGTTTCATATATTTTTTCACCATTTTCTTTAACAGCAATTTTCCAGAAATATGTTGTTTCCGGTTTTAAAAATTTTACCGGATATATATTTGTTGGAAGATTTTCATTATACAAACGGGGAGAATTATTCTCCCCTAAATATATATCATATGTAATTTTTTTATTTTCCGTATTTTCAAAGTTCCATTTTAATATTACACCTGTTGGCGAAATGCCTTCGCTATTATTTTCTGGAAATATACTTTTTAATTTAAGTGATTGTCCAAAAAAGAGCTGGAATAATATAAGATAAAACACAAACAAAATATATTTTTTTATAATAATCACCACTCTTTTACTATTTTAAATCTCTTTGTTGGTGAATTTTCATTATTGACTATAACAATTTTAAATCCTTTCGAAACAATATTACCGGCTCTATCTTCAGCTTCGATTATAATCCTTGTTTCTGAATCTTTAAGCTCCACATTGTTTTTAGTTATAAAAACCTTTTTTACATATTCTTTCTTTTTAAATTCATCAAGCGTTAATGCTGGCGCATCAAGTGATTTTATATGTATATCTCCGTTTATATCTACATCATTAACCAATAATCTTACTGACTTTATTTCAACATCATCTGTAACCATTGCTTCTATATTAACAATTGTTGCACCTGAGGATAACATATTTGGTTTTATAATTGTTATCTCCGGAGCTTTTCCCCCAACTTTTATTTCCTTTTCTAAAGTTACTGTATTTGATGCTCTATCAGTTGCTGAAATTTTTAACTCAAGTGTATCGCCAACAGGATATCTATATGCTTCAAATGTTTGCGTTGTAACCGTAGCATCCTTATCGTGTTCATTGTATTTCATTTCAACTGGAGAAAGTGTTGAATCTATTAAATTACCTTTATGATATAAGTTTATTGAATATTCGCTTAAATCCTCTTTCCCTTCAGCATCTATATCTTTTATATATGCCATTATATCAAATGTACCTTCTACTGTGTCATATGCTTCTTCCGAAGGAAGTAATTTAATAATAGGCTTTCTAACAACCTTTAAGTCTTTTTCCAATTCTGTTTTATTATCAATATTATCTTCAGCTGTTATAAGTATATGTAATATTTCCCCATCAGGGATTTCATCTATAGGATATGGTTTTAATGATATTAATTCTATTGACTTATCGTTTAATACATTAATTTTAAAAGAACTCATTAAATCAAGGCCATCATTTAAAATACTAAATTCAGGATTTCTTACCACTTCTATTTTTTCAGAATTATTTATCATAATCGTCAAACCTTTTAAATATACATCATCTGAAATTTTTAAATGAAAATTAAAACCGCTATCTATAATATCAGAATTAGGCTCTACTAACTGAATAACAGGTTTTTGATCCTGTTTTAACGTACAACCTGCTACAAATAATATCAGGATAATTATCCCCAATAATATACCCCTTAGATTCTTCATTATACTGCCTCCCAACCTATTATTTTAATTAAATTTTTATTAGTTCATCAAGATTGGCTAACCATAATAATAGCGATTGAACTTTTGAATCTTCGAACTCTTCATTTTCAATTTCGCTTTTTAATGGCTTTATATGCATATATGAAATTATTACTTTTATTATATCCTCAAACTCACTTAAATTATATTCTATTAACCCATCAAAATCTATTAAATTTAACTCATAATCTGCAAGCAATCTCGAAAGGCCAAAATGCAAATCTTTCATTTCCTCTATTATATCGCTTATAAACACATCAAGTGTGCTAAAATTGCCAAAAACTTTATCCTGATAAATTCTTAATAAGAATCTTGTTATAAACAGTCCCTTTCCATCTTTCCATAAATATCTCGCCAATAATGTTGCAACTCTTTCGCCTAAACCATAATCTATACCACTTAATAATAACGCATTTGTAATTAATTCTAACCCAGAAATTTCCTCATTTATTTCATCATTTAATAAACTTTCTATTTCAATGTTATTTTTCTTTAAATTTTCATACAATCCTAATTTATCAATAAACCCTTCTTCATCAAAAGAATTGATTAGTGGTATTGTATACTTTTCATCTGCTATACTTTCTAAATAATCTACATACTTTTCAACCTTATCCAATATTGAAACCATATTTCCATACAAACCATAGTTATTTAACTCATTTGCCAGTTGTTTTGCCTTTTCAATTTCACCTTCTGAAATATATGCAAACATTAAAAATGTTTTTGCTGAAACCATAAATTCAGTATCCTTCAATTCGTTATAATATTTTTCTATATCTTCATAATTACCTATTATAGATAATATTTTTATCAAAAATAAAGCTATTAAATTTTTATTTTCTTTTTTAGCAACATTATATGCTTTCTTAGCTGTATCATAAGATTTTATATATTCTCCTATATTTCTATAGGCAATTGCCAATTCGTGTAATATATAATCTGTTTCTGAAATTTCTGCAGCCTTTTTAAGCACTTCTACAGCTTTAAGATGTTTTCCCAAACGTGCATAGGTAAATCCAAGATTATATAACAATTCCACATTTTCAGAATCTATTTTTAATCCTTTTTCCTGAATTAATGCAGCATCTTCATATCTTTGCAATTGATTGAATAATATTCCAAGACGAACATATGCTGCAACAAATCCCGGATCTTTTTCAAGAAGCTCATTAAGCTCCTGAATAGCTTCAGAAAATAACCCATTTTCAATATATACATCAGCTATCTTTAATTTTGGCAAAAGGAATTCAGGATTCAATTCAAGGGCATTTTTATATGCTTCAAGAGCTTCATCATATAATTTCCTTTCAAACATAAGGTTACCAAGTTCAAAATGACCAAGATGAAAATTTGGATTCTTTACAAGAGCTTCTTTCAATTCAAGTTCAGCTAATTCTTCCTGCTCGCTTTTTTTTAACAACAAAGCCCTATAAAAGTTAAAACGATAATCTTCACCACCAAGCTTTTTCGCTGCATTAAGATAATAATTTGCCTGTTCAAAGTCATCTTTATTAAGCGCTTCTTTAAATGCTTCATAATAGAAATATACAAGGTAACTCTTATAATATTCATCTTTTGATATTTCATATTGAGCTTCCAAACCCCTTAAGATGACATCGAGAGGCAATTTGTTTTTATTTGCAACCTTTTTCATATCTTCAACAAGCACTGGCAATTTTACTGGAAGATTATATAATTTTGCATATTCTGGTTTTAAATCAAGATATACAATTGCATATTTGTAATTTTTCATAAAATACCTCCTGTATTTTCATTATCGAGTTTCATAACATAAGCAATTATCTTTGCCACAATGGAATACATATCTTCTGGAATTTCTGAAGGAATATCCATTGAATACAGAGATTCCACTACTTTTGTATTTTTCATTATAGGAATATTGTTTTCCTTTGCTATTTCAAGTATTTTTTCAGCTATATGATTTATGCCTTTTGCAATAACTACTGGCACTTCATCTGTTAGTTCATCATATTTCATTGCAACAACCTTTTTATCCATATAAACCATCTCCAGAAAGGTTGGAATCTTCTTTTAATTCTGTAATCTTTAATCCTCCAACGGTAAATCCTTCTCTTCTTATTTCATCAATAAGCGTCTCTATTTTATCTGAAAACTTTTTGTTTTCTTTTTCAATTTCAAAGGAAAGATTCAGGGATTTATTGATTTCATATATAATACATTTGATATTTCCAAAATTTCTGGTTAATATGGAAAAGGAGATCCTTTTTACTTTCACTGTATTTTTAGTATGTTCATCTATTTTAAACTCATTGCCTATATTAAAAAATATTGGAAATCCGAAAAGTGATAAAAATATAAAGTTTTCTTCTGGTTTCATATTTGAAAAATTTTGATATGCATTTATTGCGTTTTTGACGATATTATTATGTGTTTGATTTTTTAGTATAGGAATATCTTTCTTTTCTCCTAAAATATCGTTTTCTTTTTTAATATCTTCATTACCCTTTCTATCTTCTTCTTTTTTTATCCCTGCATTATCAATGATTTTACTTTTATTAATATTTAACTGTTCTCCCTTATTTTCAAAACTCTGAATTTTAGAATTTTGAAAATTGTCATTATACTTTTGTTCATTATTTTTAGAAATTGTATTGCTTTTTTTAAGTTCTTCTTTTAAATCGGTTATAATCAAACTTTTTATTATATTGGCACTTTTAACAGGATCTGGAATCTTTAACGATTTATTATTTGTTAGAGAATTATATATCTCTTTTAAAAATGACATTAGGAAATTTTTCTGGCTTTTATTAAAAACTATCTTTTCCTGAATATTTTCATCGGATTTATAAACTTCTTCATTAAATGTATTAATGAACTTTCCAAGCCAGAATAAAAATTTTTTTGTGTTATTATTTATTGAATTATCAGGCAAAATTAAATCAATGTTATTTTTAGCGTTCAATAAATTAAAATGTATATACTTCCCATCTATTTTTAAAATTTCTCTGGTCTGTACAATATCTTTTTTTTCGCTTTCATTATTTAAGATATTTATATAATCACCGGGTTTTATATCTTTAAAATTCTTTCCGGGATTTTTTATAATAATCTGTTTGTTGTTATTAATCTTTAAATGGACAATATCAGAATCTATGGCTTCTACAATAGCCAGTAATGTTTTTATATTCTTCTGTTTTATCAATTCTTTAAATAGGTTTATTCCAAAAATATTTACCTCATTTAAAATATTAATCCCTCACTTTAATATCTCATAATCCTCCGGATAATCATATACAACCTTTCCAAATTTTCCATCTGACAATTCCTTTAAAAATGTACTCATGGCTCTTTCTATATCGTATTCATTTCCAGACTTTATAAAGTTTCTTTTTTTAGCAAACATATTTAAAAATTCATAATAGTCCTCCGGCGGATTATCTCCTTTAAGCGCTGTTTTTAAAATCTCTGGATATTTTTCCTTGAAAAAGTTAAATCCATACTCTATTGCAAACTCTTTTTCATCATCTTCTGGTTTTACTGAACCAATAAGTATTAATTTATAGAGAATTTTTTTATTGTATATATCAGAATATAAAATTCCAGGTGTATCAAGCAACATAAAATTATCATTCACACTTATCCATTGAACGCCTTTGGTAACTCCTGGTGTATTTCCAACGCGTAATGATTTTTTACCTTTTAAACTATTTATTAGCGTAGATTTACCAACATTAGGAATTCCAGCAACCATTACACGCAATTCTCTAAACTTTTTAGGAAATGTTTTATAAACAACTTTAGTTAAGAAGCTTTTTATACTTACCTTCTTTAAAGAAGTTTCTAAAACCTTATATCCTTTGGATTTATAATAATCTTTCCAGAATTTTAACTGTTTTTCGTCTGCAATATCAATTTTATTAAACAATATTATTCTATCCTTATCTTTAAATAAATCCTCAAACTCATAAGCCCTGCTGGCATATGGAGCTCTAGCATCAACTAATTCCAGAACACCCTGAACAGTTTTTAAATATGTTTTAATTTTCGATTTTGCCTTTTTTATATGACCGGGATACCACATAATGTCACACTCCTTTTTGTAATAACAAAAAATCCGGGAAGTTCCCGGATCTTGTGGTGCCCCCAGGAGGAATCGAACCTCCATTTGCGGATTAGGAATCCGCCGTTCTATCCATTGAACTATGAGGGCGCATATATTATTAGAACCAAATATAATTTTACCAGAATTTTTTTGTATTTGCAATAAAGGAAATATAAATAATTAATTAAAAAAACTATAGAATTTCAATTCTGCAAATTTTTAATTAGTTTCTCACTTTCGATGGATTTTCAAAGTTCGTTTTTATAAACCACACATTCTACTCTTCAATTATACCATATCAAAACAAAATGAGGCTTTCGCCTCATTTGATTAATTCCAGCAATTTTTCTTCATTTTTTCTCGTTGTTTTTTCCAGGATTTCTCCTGTTTTTTTGTCTGCTGTTATTTTCCCTTTTTTTAATACCACTATCCTGTCTGTTTTTTCTATTTCACTTACATCATGACTGGCTAAGATTATTGTTTTTCCTTTTTGACTTAGCTCTTCCATTATTTCATATATCTTTATTTTCGTTTCTATATCCACTCCATTTGTCGGTTCATCAAGTAAATATATTTCCGCTTCTTTTATTAATGCCCTTGCTAGATTTAATCTCCTCTTCATCCCCGTTGATGCTTCCATATACTTTATTTTTCTGGTTTCATATAGCCCCATTTCTTTTAATCCTTTTTCCACTTTCTTTTTTAATTCTTTTCCTGTTAGGTTGTTTAACATTCCAAAGAAGTTTAGATTTTCTTCTAAGCTTAATCTGTAATAGAATGACCTTTCATTTGATGTCGCTATTGATATTAATTTTTTTATTTGTTTTGATTCTTTTTTTATGTCATATCCTTTTATTGTTATTTTTCCTTTATCCGGTATTATGAACATTCCTATTGTTTTTATTAATGTTGTTTTTCCTGCTCCATTTGGTCCAAATATTGTTATTTTTTCTCCTTTGTTTATTGTTAGATTTATATTTTCCAGCGCTTTTATCCCATTTTTGTATATTTTTGTCAGGTTTTTGATTTCTATTATTTTTTCCATTGTTTCACTTCCTAATACTGCGATATTGTGCCATATTTCCTGGCTTTGTTAAATGATTCTCTGAACCAGTATATCCCTATTGGTAATATTATTGCTGTCATTATTACCAGGATTATTATATCCTCTTTTATTTCGTATAGACTGTATCCTTTTATTAATGTTTTTCTCAATCCATCCATTGCATATGTTGTTGGCAGTATATACGATACTCCCCTTATCCATTTTGGCAATATTTCCACCGGATAGTATATCCCTGAAAACATTCCTGTTAAGAATGAATATACCCAACTTACTGGATCTCCTTTTTTGGTTAGCATTATGAACCCTGCACTTAATAATCCTATTCCACTTAAACTTATCATTGTTATTATCAATAATATTATTGATGCTATTATATTCATTTTTATTTCTACATCAAATGTGTATATTAAGAATATAAATACTATTCCTGTGTTTATTATTGTAAATACCAATCTTGAGAAGATTGTGTATATAAATACTTCCCATAATGGTGTTTCCGACAGGAGCAGGTATTCTATTGTTCCCATTACCTGCTCCTGTCTTATTACACTTTTGAATGTTGTTAAGGAGAGAGTAGTGTAACTCATGAATACGCTTCCTGATATGAAATATGCCAGTATGTTTCCTCCATACTGCTCTATCATTGGAAAGTAATTCCCCTGGGCTATAAACCTTCCCATGAATCCAAATTGCAATAATCCTAAGAATCCACTCAGTATCCCCAATACTGCCTGTGTTTTGTAGCTTTTCCATATTAATATATCCCTTACCAGAAAATACAGGAATTTTTTTATTTGTTTCATGTTCAGGAATCACACCAATCCCAGAATCCTTTGTCTTCTCCTTTGCAACTCGCATTTTGCTCACATGCTTGATTAAAGCATTCGTCACAATTTTCAACTTTGTCTTTTCCAAAGTCACAGAATGAGAATAAATTTTCTTCTCTTGGTTCATTTACGAATTCCATTTTTTCGCCTCCTATATGTTTTTTCTGTTAATACTATCATTTCTTCCAGATTATATTTTATTGGAAGGCATCTTTCTCTTCCATATTCTATTACGCCATATTTTTCTGCCAGCACTTTTCCCAGTATGCATCCCCCCATACAATATGGCAATACTTTACAATTTTTACACTCTTCATCAAATGGTTCTAAGGCTAACCATATATTTTTTCTGTGATTTAATTCTACTTTACCGTTTTCCTTTAATTCACCTATTTCTTTTGATATTCCGCCTATTTCTCCCCAGCATTTGTATAATTTCCCATCTGCATCAATTACAAGAGAATTTACACTGGTTGCATCGCATCTTGCCTGATTTATTCTTACAAATGGATTGAAGTTATAATATTCTATTTTTTCTATTATATAATTATATAATTCACTTTCCACTTTCGCAAATTCTTTTAATGTAAATGATTTTAATTTATTGTTATCTGCCATTTCTCCCTGTCTTAAATCTATTTCAACTTTTAAATTATCTTCTGATATTTTATCTATCAATCTTTTTATGCTATTTACATTATGTGGAAATACATTTATTCTTATTTTTACAAATATTTCTTTTGATGCTTTTTTGATATTTTCATATATTTTTTCAAATGTCCCATTTCCATTTTTTAATATTCTTAATTTATTATGCTCTTCTTCTGTTCCATCAAGAGTTATTATTAATTTCCCTACTCCAGCTTTTTTTAGTTCTTTTATTGTCGTTTCATTAAGTAAATAACCGTTTGTTATTATAAATGCATCGTATTCTATATTTTCTTTTTCACAGATATTTTTTATATTCTTGCTTATTTTTAATATCTTATTTTTTTCAAGTAATGGTTCCCCACCCCAGAAGGTTACGCTGAATATTTTTGGCTTTTTTTCTTTTATTTTTTCTTTTACCAGCATTATTATTGAATCTATTGTTTGTTTTTTTATATTATTTATTTGAAATGGTTTTTGACTTATTTCTTTTGCCTGACTTTGATAACAGTATTTACAATTGAAATTACAGTTTGTGGTCATGGTTATTGTTAGATGAAAATATTCATTTGAAAATTGAAATTTTTTATATTTTGCTATTATATCGCTTAATTCGTCTCTGTCATTTTCTATTATGAATCCACCTTTTTTTAATATACTTATCTCTTCTTCATTTTCCAGTTTTCCGTTTAATATTTTTTTTATCCTTTCGGCATTCTTTTTTTCAACTTTTAATATTGCATTTGTTATTCCATTAAAAAGAAGAAGACTTCCGTCTTCTTTTTCTATAATGGTATTGTATCTGGAAGCTTTCATCTAACCACCATCTTTTTTTCAAACTTTTTTACCTTATACCATAATTTTATAAAGCTTTCTGTTTCTCGCTTTTCTTCAGGACATCCTCTATTTCCATTTAATGCTGCATTTCTACACCCACCATGACATAATGGTAATATTTTGCACTCTTTACAATTTTTATCTTCATATCCATTATGACTATGCCATTTTAAATGTTTTTTTGTTTCCAGTTTTATTTTTCCGTTTTCTATTTTCCCCATTTCCATTCCTTCTTCTACTGCAACTGTACATGGATATATTTCCCCTTCCGGTCCTATTACCATATTATATACATTATCAAATTCACAATACATATCTCCATTCAATATTGGCAACATTACTTTATAACCTCTGTTTATTGCCATTTCATATAATTTTGAGAGTTTAGTAAATGAATTTTCTTTTCTAAAATCTCTTACATGTACATGAAAATCTTTATTTTTTTCAGATGCTTGAAATATCCATCTAAAATATATTTTCATTCTTTCTTTTGGAAATTTTTCAAGATACTCAAACAATTCTTCTATTTTATCATAATTTTCCGGACCAACATTTACCCTTATTGATACATTTGTTTTTTCTGTATTTTCAAATAATTTTTCTATTCCTTTTATTATTTTATCAAATGTTTTTCCGCCACCTATTAATGGTCGATATTTATTATGTGTTTCTTCTATTCCATCAAGAGTTATTTGCACATTTTTTATTTTTAACTCATCAAATTTTGATACATCTATATAATTTAATAAATATCCATTTGAGGACATTGATGAAAATAATTCTGCTTCACTTTCTCCTATTATTTTCATATTTATATGTTCAATAACTTTAAAATTCATTAATGGTTCTCCACCAAACCACCCTATTGAAATCGTTTTTTTGTTTTTGCTTATATTTATAATATAATCTGCTATTTCTTCCGCTTTTTCTATTGTCATTATTTTATTTCTTTTTGTTTCATAACAGTATATACAATCAAAATTACACTGAAATGTTGGTATTATTGTAAACATTGCTTTTGAATTATCAAAACGCGCTTTATAATTTCTCATCTTTATTTCTTCATATTCATTATATCCTTCTTCTACTATATAACCACCATATTTTAATTGTTCAAATAATTCTTCATCAACTATATTCCCTTTTAATATTTCTTTTATTTTTTGAACATTTTCACGCTTTACTTCTGCTATCGCTCCTGTTCTTAAATTAACCAATACTGGAACTTCATCTATTTCTAAAAAATAATTGTAGTATGATTCCTTATACATTTTTTCACCTGCCATGTTATCTTTATAAGAACTTATTTTCATTAGTTTTCAATTATTTCTGTTCTTATATTTTTTGTTATAATAATTTATATATTTAAAAAAATATAAAGTATTTAATTAATGAAATTTATTTAGACAATTTAAATTACATCTCTTATTTTGAATTTTACCATTTCTAACATGACTTTCAAGTGTTTTTTAAAGTAAAAATTCATTATTCATCAGTATTCCAAAATCACATTTTTGACTTTTCCAAAAATTTTAAATATTTTTCAATATACCAATTTTTTTAGCTATTCCTTTTATTGTTCCTGTTTCCTTACACGTTGTAATAATTTCATGTGCTTCCATATTGTTTCATCACCCTATTCTTCTTTCAACGAGTTATATTTCTATTTTACTACCCATCAAAAATTTTTTCTTTCCAGGAGGGCAATTTTTTACCCTTTTCCTTATAAAGGGGCAATTTATGTTTTTTTTCGGAAAACACTTAAAAACTTTTATTAAAATACATTTATATACCAGGTTCAAATGAAAAATATAAAATTCTCCATATTATTTATTTAAACCTAAATATAATATTATTTTTAATCATTTTCATCAAATAAAATCAGAAAGAACCAATTTATTTTACCGTATACACTAAAAAACTATTATAACAATTTTGTATTTTTCCAAATGGTTTTCAAAGATAGTATAAAATCTTTTCTTTGTTCTACATTCAATTTAGTGATTAATTTAATAGTTTCTTCATATATTAAGGTTTTTTCTGTGCATTCTCTTTCAACAACATCAAATTCCGTTTTATTATTTATATATGAATAATGGTAACATGCTCCACCACATAAAAATAAAAATGGGCATTTATTGCATTTATGAGTTAGGCTATTCATATGATAATTAATAATATTTTTTCTTAATTTTTTTATATGATAATTTATATCTTTAATTTCAAGATTATTTATATTACCTAAAAGAAAATCTTTTTCATCTGTAAATCTAGGACATCTATATATATTACCATTTGTAGCTACCGAAAAATAGGTTAATCCTGCATTACAATGGTTTATTTTTTTTATTCTAAATAATATATTCATTAATACTCGAGTTATGTTCGTTATATCAATGTATTCCTTTTTTAATATTAAATTATAATAATATTCAAATAATGAAGATAAACTTTCTAAATATTTTTCAAAATTTTCTTGTGACAAATTATAATCAGGTGCAAAAGTAAATCTTCTAAAACCTAAATTTTTGAGTTCTTTTATACTCTTTAATATATTATAATTTTTATTATTAATTGTTATTCTTGCATTCACTACAAATGACTTTAAAAGTAATTCGAAATTATTTTGTATTACTTCAAAACTTCCTTTACCATTAATAAATTTTCGATTAGAATTATGAAGCTCTTTTCCTCCATCGATACTTAATGTAATTTGGAATTTGTACTTTTTCATAAATTTAATTTTTTCAAGGTCAAACAATGTTCCATTTGTTGTTATTAAATATTTGATCTCTAAATTATCACTTTTTGTTTTCTCTGCATAGTCAACTACTTTTTTTATCAAATCAAAATTTAAAAGTGGTTCTCCTCCAAAAAAAGCTATTGTTATTTCTTTATTACCGTTTTCTATTGCAGAATTCAATAACAGATCTACAGCCTTTTTAGCAATTTCAAATTTCATTACTGTTTTTCCATCTTTATAATATCCAAAATTTGCAAAACAATAATCACATTTTAAATTACAATCATTTATTACATTTAATGCTAAAGTTCTTAAACCTTTTTTATCTATAAAAATCGTTTCATCTGCATTTTCTATATTTTTTATATTATTTTCTTTTTTTATTATTATATTGTTTCCGTCAAATACATATTTAATAGAATCAATCTCAAAATTCCAAACTCTATTCATAAAAAATCCTCCTATTTCCTTACTTTTATTTTTAAAACTATTTCTCTTTTTTTAAATAAAAGTTCTATTTTTTCTGCAATACGGATAGAGTTACTATTATTTTCTGATACCCTATATATTGGTAAAATATTATTATTAATACACCATTTTACAGAGGCTCCTGCCACTTTTTTACCAAATCCCATATTTCTCCATTTTGGATTAGTATATACTATAATATTTCCTCCATTAAAATTAATATCAGAAATGTATGAATATGACACAATTTCACCATTTTTTTCTATGTAAAAAAAACGTTTTTCTAAAATTTTTCTTATATTTCTATTCCATAATTTTTCTAAAAGTATTTTATCGAATTTCTTATTTTTAAATATTGTAAAATATTTTTCTTTTTCTTCTAAATTTAATATCTTTACTTCTTGTGTATCAAAGGTATATTCATTACTTTCAAATGTATATATTCGCATCAAATCAATATTTTCATTTTTTAATCTATTTTTCAAAATATTATATAAAGATAATACTTCCATTTCTTTTTGTAATATAAAACTTGTATAAATTATGTATTCTTTATATTGTGGCGAAATCGAGATTAATAAATTATTATTTAAGTTACTTATAATAAAGGGATATTGGTATACATTATTTATTATAATATTTCTATTTTTTGTTAATATAATCTTCTTGCTTTTTGCTCTATTAATACCTATATAATTTAAATAATAATTTTTAAACTTTATCATTTTTCACCTCATTATAATACATAATCACATATAGATATACAGGGCCCTGTATTCATTATTTTATCCTAAATCTCCCTCTTGACCTCCTTCACATATTACAATAACACTTAATGAAAAAAGTTCATTTAATTCATCATTACTTATTCCAAAATCTAAAATCTCTTCTTTGTTTATTATATTTTCATCCTTTCTTTCATTTAACATAAAAAAGCACCTCCTTCTATTTATTAAGTTACACACTTATTACAATTTTATATATATACTCATAAAAAATGCTTTCAAATTTAAAGATATAAATAATGTATATGATAAAATAAAACAGATTTCTTTCAGCCGGCTGAAAAGATTTAATTTTTTGATATAATATCTACGTAGATATAAAAATTAAAATTAGATTGTGTTTAATTATTTAGAAAATTCAGTTTGAATTTGAGGGTTGGCTGAATGAGTAGCATACTCGTCATCATTATCCCCTGCAAATATTATTGTTGAAAACATAATAATTCCTACAATTATTAATATAATTATTTTTTTCATTGTCCCACCTCCTGCTTTAAATTTTATCATTTCTAACATGACTTGCAAGTGTTTTTTCTAAAATAAAAATCCGCTTTTATCAACATTTGAGAATCGGATTTTTATTCCATTTTAATTAATTTTCATTTTTTTAATTTTTGTTTTTTTTTTTGTAATAATTATAAAAGAAGCTTATTTCCTATTTTTGACTATTTTTATATTTTTATTTTTCAAATTTCATTCCAAAAAGTCCATAAAGTTTCTTGGTTTTCGAATTTTATTGAAACATAATAATTAACTCTTTGTAAAAGGATGATTAACATGACTTCTCATATAAAGGATATTGTTTCCATTGTTAGATACGGATATTATTCAAATCCAATTTCTAATTACATTCTTTCTAAAACTAAAGAAAAATCTGTAGAATATTATTTATTATTATTAAAAAATATTTGGAAGAAAAACAAAAATATGGCAATATTTTATGCAAATAAAATTATTGCAACAACAACAACAACAACAACAATATTAAGAGAACTTGCAAGATTTGAACTCATATCTCTTTATGTAAAAAATAATCAATTTGATATGGCTAAAAAAGAATGTGAATATCTAAGAAATAACTTTAAGAATATTTCTGAATATGCCAGGAATTTAATGATTCCTGGTTTAAAATTATTGAATACAAAATATAATATCCTCGATAAGGATTTTAAAGCGTATTCTGATAATTATGAAGAAAATAATGTAGATAAAGCTATCTTAAAATATTCTCAAGCAAGAGAACATATTAAGAATAAAGAATATAATAAAGCATATGAATTATTCATAGAAGGTTATTTTCTTGCAAAAGACTTTCCACATCCAACTATGATGTGTAATGGTTTAAATGGTGCTGCATGGTGGATGAGAAATGAAGATAAAAAGAAGGCTTTAATTCCTGCAAATTTACTTGAATATTATATTGGCTATTATTTCGATGATTTAAATTATACCTATAACTGGTTTGATACGATTTTTGAGGTATATAAAATAAATAAGTCTTTAAATTTATTTGATATTTCATCCGTTGTTATGAATTATAAGAATAATGTATCTTTTGAGATTAAATCTGATTTTGAAGAGGTTTATAATAATAAAAGCTTTTTCAGAAATAGAAGTTTTAAAAAAATTATCTCTCATAATTTCAGAGATAACCTTTCCATCATAGAAAAAGTTAAAAATCATAAAATCCCAATATTATTCTTCTCAACATATACAACATTAATAGAAAAACCATTTTTTACAAAGAGTCATATTTTGAAATTGATTTTTGAAGGTAATAAGGAAAAAACCATTAAATATTTTTCAAGGGATTATGAGAAGATGTATTTTTTTAATGTTATGATGAGTGATTTTGATTTGAAGAAAGCTGAAAGAAGATTATTGAATTCTGAAGATGTTGAAGATTCGGAATATAATATTTCACCATTTTATTTAGCAAGAAAAAAACTCATCACTGAGCTTTTTAAGAAAACAAAGAACTTTAAGGAATTTGTGTTTAACTATTTTAAGCTCAGTGATGAGGAAATGAAAATCTTTGATGTGTTTTTAAGAAATTGTGTTCGATACGATATTAAATGGCCCATTACTCCTTATCCAAAAGGTAAGGTTAGGGATTTTGCTATTAAATATGGTCTTGGTCAAAAACGCGTTGCTTTAGGCTATTACTCTTTTGAAGATGATGAAAGAGTTTTGATTGATGATATTATTGAGAGGTTTTTATAATTGATTTTTCTACTAAACTTCTATATTAAAGAAAGCCCTTGCTATAAGACCTATTACAAAGGATAATGCCATTACTCCAAAGCTAATAAAGAGCATTTCAAAGAAATAATGTTTAAATGTTTTTTCCTGAACCACAGAAACAAAGAATGAAAAGAATACAATTACTATAACTGCATTAATCATTGTAAATATTAATGAAATCATTGGATTTGAGAAGATAAAATAAGGAGCAACAAGCAAAATTACAGTAAATATATATGCAATTCCCGTATAAATAGAAGCTTTTAAAGGATTCTTGGAATTTTTATCCGCTCGTTGAGATAAATACTCTGATGCCGCCATTGAAAATGAGGCTGCAATTCCGGTAATTAATCCTGATAATGCAACAAGTCTTGAATTTTGAAATGCAAAGGTTAAACCTGCTAATGTACCAGTTAATTCAACAAGTGCATCATTTAACCCCAAAACCATTGAACTTACATACTGTATTTTTTCTTCATCAATAAGACCTAATAATTTCTTTTCATGAACATTTTCATCAAGGATAATTTCTTTGAATTCAGGAATAACATCTTTTGCTTCTTCATAAACTCTTTGAGCATTTTCTTCTCCTTTTTCCATTGCATTTAAGGCAAAGGTTAGTCCAAAGATGTAGGATAATAAAACATACCAGAATACTAAAAATGAATTAGGAGATACTTCGGTTTCTGTATATTTTTTTAAGATGTTATAATGCTTATACTCATCTTTTGCTATGTTTTCTAAGATTTTAGCGTTTTTTCCTTTAATTCTTTTGGAAAGGTGTTTATAAACATGGTGTTCTGTAATTTCATTTTTCTGAAATGCCATTAATTTTTTCTTTAGCTCATTATCAATCATACTCTCACCTCAAATTTGTATTTAATATAATTTTTCAAGTTTAATTATATCATAAAACTGGAAATATATCCAAATTTGTCAGATTTTAAATGATATATTGTGAAAAATAAAAGCTTTTTCAGGCAACTTGAGTGCTAATCTTCGAAAAATCTCTTTGAAAGTAGAAAAATAATATTCTCTCAGACGGCAAGAATTTCTGATCCTTGCTCTATAAAAAACACTCCTAAAAAGGTTTCTTCAGGCGGTGAAATTTCTTATAATTGTGAAAAATAAAAAACTACTTTCAGACAACTCGAACGCTGATCCTCAAAAACTGCTCATATTCGCGGGGTCGCTTAGATTCTGCATCCCTGCAGAAGCTGCGCTCAAAAAAACATCCTGTTTTTTTGACCCTCTCCATTCGCAGTTTTTTCGGGCGTTCTTCGAGTCTTCATTCGTTTTTATTTTTCACAATACTTTTGCTGTTCCGGCTCACGCAATATTTCCGTTAGGGAAATTTCAAGACTTCATTCACTTTTTTACTCGTGTTTTTTATTCTTAAACTTAACTTTTATTTTTCCAACATAAAGAAACTTCCAATGAAGATGGTATAATTTACACTGAAAACAATTGTTTATGGAGTTGATAGTATGGATTTTGTAATTTCAGGTGATTCTCATGGGCCGGTGATGATTGGCACTTTAACTGGATTTCCAGCAGGATTAAAGATAAATATTGAAAAGATAAATGAAGATTTAAAAAGACGCCAGGAAGGATATGGCCGTGGAAAACGTATGAAAATAGAAAATGATAAAGTTGAAATTGTCTCAGGAATATGGAAAGGCATCACCACAGGCGCTCCAATTTCAGTATTAATTGAGAACAAAGGTAAAAATACAGAAAAAGAAGTTAGAAGCATTCCTCGTCCCGGCCACGGTGATTATAGCTCATATATGAAATATAAGTTACCTGATTTAAATATATATCCTGAAAGGAATAGCGCTCGTTGGACCGTTGTTCTTACAGCTCTTGGAAATATTGCAAAGCAATTTCTCAATCTTTTAAATATTGAAATAGAAGGATATGTTGAAAGTATAGGGAAGATAAAATTAAAAAACGATATTTTAACAGAGGAAGCAAAAGAGTATATTGATAATGCTAAAACAAATGGCGATACGCTCGGAGGAAGCGTAAAAATCATTGTAAAAAATATAAACCCTGGAATTGGTGGATACTCAAGCATATTTGAAAGATTGGATTCACAACTTGGACAAATTATAATGACAATCCCTTCTGTTAAAGGATTGATAATAGGCAATAATGACTTTTCACTTTCAGGAAGAGAATATCATGATGAATTTTATTATGAAAAAGAAAAAAATAAAATCAAGAGAAAATCAAACAATGCCGGTGGAATTGAAGCAGGTTTTACCAATGGTGAGAATATTGAGATTACTGTTTTTCTCAAACCAATCCCTACACTTGCAAAACCGTTAAATTCCATAAATCTTGCAACAGGAGAAAATACAAAATCTCCATATATTCGATCAGATGTAACTGTTATTCCAGCGAGTGTGGTTATTCTTGAAAATGCTGTAGCATTAGTTATTGCAAAAAGTATTATTAATCAATTTGGAAATGATAATGTTGAGGAAATAGCAAGGAGGTATAATAGTGCCAATTTATCTAATTGGAATGATGGGTTCTGGCAAGACCACACTTGGTAATAAATTAAGCAAGATTCTCAATATGTCCTTTATAGACCTTGACAAAGAAATTGAAAAGATTGAAAACACCACCATTAATAACCTTTTTTCAAAAAAAGGAGAAGAATATTTTCGAAATTTAGAATCAAAGGTTTTAAAAAATACAGAAGCGAAAAATGCAATTGTAGCAACAGGTGGGGGAATTATCTTAAGAAAAGAAAATAGATTATTCTTAAAAAATCATAAAACTATTTTTTTATATGTTCCTGTTGAGGATTTAATCAAAAGAATTAATCCTGACAATCGTCCATTGTTAAAAGATGGAAAAGATAGATTGTATAAAATATGGGATATGAGAAAAGCTTTATACAATGAATTTAAAAAGATAGATTTAAGCAATTTAAATATTCAGGAAAGCCTGGCAAAGATTTTATATGAGATAATAGATGAAAAAGAAGAAATACTGGAAAATGATTTTCAGGAAGTTATTATAAAATACAAAGGATTAATGGATTTAAAGAATAAAAAATACGTATTTGCAAGTAAAAACGTTTATAGAATATACAGGGAATTTTTCAATAAACCATTTTTGCTTAAAGAAGGAGAAGAAAAAAAGGATTATAAAAATCTGGAATATATATATCAATATCTCATTGAAAATGAAATTTCACGAAAAGATGAAATTTATGGTGTTGGTGGCGGAAGCGTTACAGATTTAACGGGATTTATTGGTTCTACATTTAAAAGAGGGCTTGATTTTTATTTTTATCCAACCACATTATTATCCCAAATAGATGCATCAATAGGCGGAAAAACGGGAATAAACTTTTCAAAAATTAAGAATGTAATTGGAACATTTTCCATTCCTGAAAAGGTTATTATAGATCCTATTACCATTATTTCACAGGATGAAAAAAATTATCTCAGTGGAATTATTGAAGGATTTAAAATAGCGATAATAGACGGAAATACTTCATTGTTCACTGAAAATATAGAAAAAATAAAAAATAGAAATCTCAATATTCTGGAAAAGATTATTAAATACGCTGCAATTACTAAACTAAAAATAGTTTCAAAAGACCCTTATGATAATAATATAAGACGATTATTAAATCTCGGTCATACTTTCGGGCATGGATTCGAGAGTATTACAGGAATTACTCACGGATTATCCGTGGGATGGGGAATAAAAAAAGAAATAGAACTTTTTGAGGATAAAATCAAAGAAAAAGATAAAAAGATTATTCTGAATTTCCTTAAAAAAATATTACCTGAAGAAATATTCAAAAAAGATATACCAACTGAAAAACTTAAAAATTATATTATTCAGGATAAAAAGATTAATAATAATAGCATTATTGATTTTCCAATAATTAAATCTATAGGAAATGTGGAACTTGAAAAAATAAAAATAACTGATATAATAAAATGAAGCCATATATTGGCTTCATTTTATTATGGACACATAATTATATTTCTCCACCATATACAATCTGCGCATGAAGGAGTATTTCCCCAACAATCTAGATCGGTATTTTCTATAAAATGGCAACCATCCTTTAAATCGCAATCTGTACAAGAAGGGAATAATGCATTTTTTACCTTATATCTAAACCATGAATAATCCTTAGATGTCCATATTTCATATAATGATTTTTTCTCTACATTACCAAAGGAATATGCCCTTATTTCTTTTTTCTGACCATAAACATATTCTATTCCATCGTGTAAAAACCTATAGCATGGAACTACCTCTCCATCCCATCTAATTACAGTGGCATTATTTTCTATAAAATTACAATGACGTTCTGTTTTTAACCTAAAATTTGGTATTATAGCACTAACCTTTGCTGTAACTGCATCTGAAATCTGTTTTCTCAACATTAAATCCTTTTCTTTGCTATCTTCTCTATATAACTCAAGTCCAAGAAAATGCTCATATACAGGTATAATATTCGATATTACAACTTTACGTATTCCATATGGCAATAAAGTCTGAATAATTCCTGGAAAATCATTATGATTTTTTTCAGTTAAAACTGTTTCAATGGATAATGCCGGTTTTCCAGTATTTTTTTGTTTTTTGTAATTATCTATTTTTTCAAGAAGTTTTCTTACATATTTAAAACTCGGATGTCCTACGTCTCCTGTTTCAACAGAAATTACCATTTCATCAATTTTAAGATCTATAAGTTTTAAAATCTGAAGATCATTTAAAAAATATCCATTTGTGGTTACTGTAAGCATATACCCTTCTTCTTTTACCCTTTTAACCATTTCAAAGAAATGCGGATTCATGGAACATTCTCCAATACCACCAAAAACTATGTGCTCAACTTCTGGAAACTCTTTCAGGTCTTCCATTACTTTATTAAACGTTTTTTTAGTCATAAATCCTTCTGGATCTGTAAAGGTGTTTTTAAAACACATTGGACAATCGAGATTACACCTTGAAGATAATTCCAGATAAACCTTCTTTATATCCGGTTCAGGTTTTAAAATCAACTGAGCGCTTTTCATTTCAAAAATATACTCTTTCTTTTTCATCATGTCATCTCCAATCTTAACTCTCTATGTTGTGAGAAAAATATCTGATAAAGAAAATAGTACGAATAATGTGAGCGAAAACTTGAAAATTCCCAAGGAGAAACAATGATGATTGAAAAAAATAAAAGTGAATGAATACTCGCAGAGCACCCGAAAAAAACTGCGAATGAAGAGGGACAAAAAAACAGGATGTTTTTTTGAGCGAAGCTTCCCCATGGATGGGGAATCTGAGCGCCCCCACGTATATGAGCAGTTTTTGAGGATTAGTGCTCAAGTCGTATGAATGAACTTTTATTTTTTTCAATCTACAACAAAAAGGACGAACACGGACGTGAGTCTGCAACGGCCGGCGGGAACGAGAATTTTTGAGGATAAGATTTTTCTACGGTTTGGCGAACATTATTCGTACTATTTTCTTCATTAGTTATTTTTGTTTTTCTCACTCCATTAAAATCTATAAAATTCACACTCTTCATCTTTATATAATCCTTCTTTCCCAAGAGGAATTCTCACAACACCATCCGCCATTCTAAACGGCGATGCCAATCCTGATTCTCCAAGAATAGGATGTGCAATAAAACCTTTTTCCGTATATTCCAATCGCACAAATACAAACCTTTCTCTTCCCTGTGCTGCAGGAACATTAGTGCTAATTCTTACAATAGAATCTGGTTTTGGAAGATAATCTATATTCCCGGCAACCTTTCTTATTATTGGAAATAAAAATAAATATGAACTCACAACAAAGGATGTTGGATTTCCCGGTAATCCGAGAATTACCTTATTTTCTGTTTTGCCAAATATTACCGGTTTACCTGGCTTCACCTGAACGCCATTATATAACACTTCACCAAAATGTTCTATTGTTGATAACGCATAATCCCTTGCTCCTAAAGAACTTCCACCTGATATTATCACTATATCACCGTTTTCCAATCCCCATTCTACACCTTTTTTAAACTCATCAGGATTATCTTTCACCAACGGATGCCTTTTTACATTATATCCATAACTTTTTAGCCATGCCATTAATGCATAAGAATTACCATCTCTTATTTGTGTTAACTTCCTATCCTTTTCAGGTTCTACCACTTCATCTCCTGTTGGAATAATACATATTGTAGGTTTTTGATAAACCTTTACTTTTGTGATTCCCAAACTCATTAAATTATGAATATGTCCAATGTTTATTCTTTCACCTTTTTTTAAGACTATAGAGTCTTTTTTTACATCTTCATCTTTTTTTATTATATTTTCACCTGGTGCTACAGATTTATATATTTCAACACGTTTACCTATTTGACTGGTATTTTCTATCATTACACATGCATCAGCACCTTCTGGGAGCATTCCTCCTGTTGGAATTTTTACACATTCTCCAGGATTAATAGGTTTCCCGTCATATTCTTTTCCCATAAATACTTCTCCAACTATTTTTAATAATGCTGGATTTCCATCGGAGGCTCCAAATGTATCTGCAGCTTTTACAGCATAACCATCTATAGTAGCCTTATCAAATCCTGGAATGTTTTCCGGTGCATATATATCCTCTGCAACTGCAAATCCGAAACTTTCTGATACATGTTTTTCAATTACAGATGTTGTTATATTAAGTTTATCAATAAAATTTTCATATATTTCTGTTCTTGGAACAAATTTCTGAAATCTTTTTTTCATCCTTTCACTCCTCGTTGCCACATTCTACCGGTGAGTCATTTATTTTTTCCACAGCATGTGGAATTGCTGGCAATAATACTGCAAGGTTTTCCCTTACGGCCCTTGGACTTCCCGGCAAATTTATAATTAATGTTTTATTTGCTATTCCAACTACAGCCCTTGAAAGCATTCCATGAGGCGTATGTTTTAATGCCTCAATTATCATTGCCATTTCCATTCCATATATCCTTCTTTCTATTACTTCAAGTGTTGCTTCCGGGGTTACATCCCTTGTTGTTAATCCAGTACCTCCAGTTGTTAAAATAAGGTCAATATCTTCTTTTACCAGGTTTCTTAATTCTTCTGCAATTAATTCCTTTTCATCTGGCAATATTTTATATCCTGCCTTTTCTGCATTTATGCTATCCATTAATTTCTCTATTTCTTTTCCGCTTAAATCCTCTCTTTCTCCCTTAGAACCTTTATCGCTTAATGTCAGGATAAAATACTTCATCTCTTTTCCTCCCTTATATAATGACCGCTTTTTCCACCAGATTTTTCCATTAAATATACTTCTGATATTTCCATTCCTTTATCCATTGCCTTACACATATCATATATTGTCAAAGCACTTATGGAAGCCGCTGTTAATGCCTCCATTTCAATTCCCGTTTGTGATTCTGTCTTTGCCAAAGAGAATATTTCTATTGAATTGTTTTTTTTATCTATTTTAAATTCAACGTCTATCTTTGAAATAAATATATTATGGCACATTGGAATTAATTCTGAAGTTTTTTTAGCCCCCATAATCCCTGCTACTTTTGCTGTTGTTAAAACATTACCTTTAGTTATCTTTCCGCTTATAATTGCTTCCAGCGTCTCTTTTTTCATGGTTATTTTCGCATGCGCTTTTGCTATTCTTAAAGTGCTTTTTTTCTGGCTTACATCAACCATTTGTACATTTCCATTTTCATCAATATGCGATAAATTCAATTTATTATCCCCCCATCTTATGCATAGGTGTCTTTTTTCTTAGTTCTGTTAAAAAATGTTGTTTTGGTTTTTTAGAAATTGCAAATTCAATTCTTTCCTTTAATTTTTCTTCATCGTTAATTACATCCTTTATTGGAACATGATAATCAAAGGCTAAACATGGATATATATTTCCATCTGAAGAAATTCTAATTTTATTACATGTAGAGCAGAAGTTATGTGTTATTGCTGAAATAAATCCAACATATGAGTTTAATTCTTTTATTCTATAGTAATTTGATGGACCATATCCAAATTTTTTTTGAATTTTTTCCAGAGTATACTTTTCCTGTATTTTTGCTTTTACTTCATCTTCTTTTACAAACTCATCTTCATTATATTCGGTTCCTATAGGCATAAGTTCTATAAATCTTATAGGTATTTTCAATTTTGCTGAAAATTCTATTAAATCATGTATTTCATCAAAATTTTCCTTTTGCACTACTGTATTTAACTTTACAGGAACGCCTATTTCTAAAGTTTTGTATAATCCTTCTAATGTATTTTTCAACATATTTCTTCGTGTAATCTTTAAAAAGTTTTTTTCATTTAATGAATCCAAACTGAGATTTACAGAATCCAATCCATATTTTTTCAAATCTTCAACTATATTTGAAAGCATAGCTCCATTGGTTGTAATACTAAAACCAGAATAATATTTATTTATAACCTTTGCAATTTCTATAATATCCGTCCTGATGGTAGGTTCACCACCGGTAATTCTTATCTTTTCAATTTTCATATCTTTTAATGTTTTTACCAACTTCTCTATTTCCTCTAAAGACAATAACGCATTTTCTGGAAGAAATTCTGTATTTTCTCCCATACAATATATACATCTAAAATTACATCTATCGGTTATTGAAAGTCTTACATATTTTATTTTTCTGTTAAATTTATCTACATACATTAATATTACCTCGTTTCAGAATATTTCCAGAGATTTTGTATAACCCTTATTACTACAAATATAATCATTGACATTATAAAAATTAAAGCTGTAAGCGCAAGAGATTGTTTTAATCCATATCCCTGAAATCTATCATAGGTTAAAACAGATAATGTCATTGGATAATATGCCAGAATTGCTACAGCACCAAATTCAGATATACCTCTTGCCCACATTAATAATGCTCCAGTTATAATTTCATGTTTTACCATTGGAATTGAAATAAGAAAAAATACCTTTGATGGCGTTGCTCCAAGGGAACGTGCCACTTTTTCATATCTAATATCCAGTTTTCTAAAACCTTCTTTTACAGAATTAACAAATATACTAAAACTCAAAAATCCCATAGCGGCAACTACACCCCAGAATGTTTGAACAAAGGATATTCCAAAATTATCTGCAATTTTACCAATAGTTGAAGCTCTTCCAAGCGTCATTAATAATGCAATACCTGCTGCAGTATGCGGAATTGTTTGTGGTATATCTACAATAGCTTCAAGAATTGATTTAAATGGAAAATTATATCTGGTTATTGCATATGCAAAAGGAATTCCAAATATTATTGCTATAAACGTTGCAGTAAATCCAGCAAGAAATGTTGTTTCAACAGCATCTAAGAATTCCGGGCTTTTTGATATTTCAATTAATAAATTAAAATCAACATTTAAAAAAACAACTATAAATGGAAGGGTTACTGCCAGAACAAATATTATGCTAATAAATATTATTATGTGCTTGAACATTTAAACACCTCTTCTTTAATTCTCCATCTTTTATAATATATACAGGACTATTATTTATAATTTCTTTTTCATCATGAGTTACATGTATGGTGGTTAAATTATATTCCTGATTTAATTCATGCAATAATTTAAGAATTTCATTTTTTGTGTGTGCATCTACAGCTGAAAGAGGTTCATCCAACAATAATAACGAAGGTTTTATAGCAAGTGCTCTTGCTAAAGCTACTCTCTGCTTTTCGCCTCCAGAAAGCTTTTGAACTTTTCTATTGAGTAATTTTATTATCCCCAGCTTTTCACAGAGATAATTTATAAAATCTTTATCGTAATTATTTCTCATTCTTGTTCCAAATTCTATATTTTTTCTTACATTTAAATGAGGAAAAAGATGATAGTTTTGATACATAAACCCTATGTTGCGTTTTTCAGGTGGAATATTTATTACATTTTTTCCCTCAAAATATATCCTTCCTTCATCTGGACTTAAAAAACCTGCAAGTATTTCAAGAAATACAGTTTTTCCTGATCCTGTAGGACCAAGTATATATACATATTCTCCTGACTTTATATTCATCTCTTTTACTGTTAATTTAAATGCATCAATAGCTATTTCCAGATTTTCTATTTGTATCTTCAATCTCAATAACCCCACAATTCCTTAAATTCTTCTGGAAGATTTTTAGGTCTGTCTACATTTGCAAATAATTCCATTCCCATATTTTTAAATATTTCCTTTCCCTTTTCAGAATACATAAATTTAACAAATTCAATTGCAAGATTTCTATGTGGTGCATTCTTTAATAATGTAAAACCATAATTAATAGGTTTTCCATATATTTTTATCTTCTTTCCTGATTTTCCTGGCACTTCTACAAATGCTGTTTTATAATTTTCTTCATACTTCAAAGATGAAAGATCTATTTCTTCAGGCAATTCTATATACTTTAAATTATGCTGAAATGCTTCTGATTTATATAAAAATGCATAATCCATTTCATTTGCTTCAAGATATGCTATTAAATCTATAGATTTTTTTAACACCATACGATTTTTTGTTTTAAGAAATTTATCGTATATTCCTGGAAGATTGTAATATTTTTCCGCTAATTGCATTGTCATTAATGTTCTATAACCACATGGATCAAGATCAGGATTGGAGTGACCAAATTTAACTCCATTTTTAAATAGTATTTCATACCAGTTTTTTTCATTTATTTCTTTACTATATTTCGATTTATCGTTATACGCTATAATCATGCTGTTTGAAGAGAAAACAACGTTATAATCAGCATATTTATCAAAAAAGAATTTTGGTATTATTGTATAATCTGCCACAAATGCCAGATCTGCTCTTTGACCTAATTCTGTAATTTTTCTTGCAACAACAAGACTACCTGATCCCATTAGCTTCACCTTTACTCCAGGATTTTCCTTTTCAAATTCTCTGGCAACTGCATTTAATACATTGGTCAAAGAACCTGCATGAAAAATTACCAATTCTTCTGCCATCATAATAGATACGGTAAAAAGAATAACGAATAAAAATAACACTTTTTTCATCCATAATCCCCCTTTACTTTTTTATTTATTTATTAAAAACTCTACTTTATCTCCTATTTTTACTTTTCCCCCTTTTATTACTTTAAGAAATATTCCTTCTTCAGGTGTTATACATTTTCCCGTTAATTTCAAAACAAGATTATCTTCATGGCATTCTTTTCCTATTTGCGTTATTTCAAGCAATGCATCATTAATTTTAACCTGTGTTCCAACAGGAAATTTAAATATTTCAAGGTCTTTGACAACAATATTTGCAGCAAAATCTCCATATTTTAATTTTTTTCTTATTTCAGGATCAACTTTTTCAATACTAACTGTTGATAACATTGAAACCTGCCTATGCCATTTTCCTGCATGTGCATCACCTTTAATCCCCCAGTTCTCTATTAATTCACACTCTTTAACTTCTTCTTTTGGAACTCCTTTTTGCGATGAAACGTTTAATGATATTATCACACTTTTCATATACGCCCCCCTTTCTTTACAAATTATATCATATTTTTGCCATAAGTTTACGTTATCAATAACACGAATAAAAGATTAACTTAATTGAAAAAATAAAAAACTCGAGCTATCTTAAGCCCGAGTTTTTTATTAATATCTAACTTATTAGCTTTTCAGGATTTATCACCATAAATGTTTCCATATTATATGAAAAAATTTTATCCACAAAAAAATACTCTTTAAACTCTTCCCCGGCATCCTTTAATATATTTTTATCTATAGTTATTACATCTATTATATTATTAGTAAATATAGAATACATTTTATCTTCTATAGAAAATACAATATTAAAAGTTTTATCTGTATACTCCTGAGATTGCTGATTGAGAAGTATGCTCATATCTATTAACGTAATTGGAATATCTTCATAAATAATAGTTCCCTTAATATATTCTGGCATATTTTCTACATTTTTTACTTCTAAATATGGAAGTATATATTTAACATAATCTGTTTTTAATGCATATTGCATATCTTTAATCTTAAATATAATAAAGCTATCCATTTTATCTTTTAACAGAATTTTCTTTTTTAAATCTTTAAACGGATTGGTTTTCATCATTACTTTCACTTCCAATATTTTCCTTTTTTTCTATTTCTTCTAATTTTTGAAAAATCTCCTCAAGATTCTTTGTAGCTTTTTTGGTTACAAATGCCTTTTTCAACTCTTTAAAGTTTCTTTCTATCATTTCAAAATTCGATACAATATCGTTCATAATATTCTTATTCTTTCCTATTACTACTTTTAAAAGATTTAAAACGTTTTTAATTTGGGCAGCAGAAAGATTATGTTCTTTTATTGAAGTTTCTATTTCTTCGAAATTACCGGATATTTTTCTTAATTCAGAAATATTATTATCAATATTATCAAATAACTCATTAAGGTTTTCTTTATAGTCGCTGAGATTCTCATTAATATGATTTACATGAGAAACGGTTTTATTATTAAACTCTTTCAATGTATATGACATATCTCGCATATCTGCTGCAATAACAGCAAAGGTTAATGAAGATTTTTCTTTTGATGCTTCTAATGCTGCATTCAAAGACAAAATCTCTGTTCTATACGACAAATCACTAACCTTTTCAGATATATCTATAAGTTTTTTGGATAAATCAGAAAAATATGATATCTTCGATTTTGATTTCAGTAATATATGGCGTAATTCTTCTAATTCATCATCATAATTATTTAATTTGGATTTATAGCTTTCAGAAATCTTTTGTGAATCGGAAATGGATTTTGATATTGCTTCAAAGGTTTTTGAAAGCTTTTCTACTGTTTCCTCTTCTTCACCTATTCTCTTTAATTCTTCATTTATTAATAATCTATTTTGTGCAAGAAATTTTTCTAATGCATTTACTTTACGAGAAAATGATTCAAAATTTTCTTTCAAATTTACTATGGTAAGTTGCAAATTATCTGTAAAGTCTATAAACATAGGTTCCTTAACTGTAATATTTGTTGAATTGAAATTTAACTCATTTAATTTCTTTAATTCTGATTTTAATACATCTATTGATTTATTAAAACGTTTTTTCAATACTATATGATTAGCTAAAATTTCAAACAATATCAACAGTAGAGTAAATATTCCTCCATATATATAATATTTTGTAAATTTTGGGGAAATCATATCTTTTTTTACATAATATCCTATATTCCAATCAAGAAACGAAATCTTACTTAGAAACAAATAATAATTTTCCTTGTTCTTTTTTACTTCCATATAACCTTCTTCATTTTTTAAATCCCTTATAATATTATCTCTAAAATTTTTCGCAAATGTTCCAGAGTCAATATCTCCTTCATTTTTTATACTAAAATAATTTCCCAATTTATCTATAAAAAATATCTCTCCATAATCCTTGAATTTATATTTTTGAATTTTTGAAAATAAATCCTTTAAATTTAAAGCACCACCAAAAAGATATTTTTTACCATTCTTTTCTACAGAAGTTGCAAGGATAATTGCAACATTACCGGAAATTTTTGAAATATATAAATCACTTAAAGAATTTTTTTTATCTGTATTAAATATATCTCTGAAATATCTATATCTTGAAATATTAGTAAAGATATTTGAACTTGAAATACTTTCTCCTTCGCTATTTGCCACAAAAAATTCTTCAAATTCCGGAAACTCTTTAAGAGTATCTTTTAAACCTTTTAATGTTTCAATAGTATTGGTAGAACTTATAGTTATTTGTGAAGACGCAGTTTTGAGTTTTAGCATTTCATTTTCAAAATACATGGATATAAAATCTCCTGTCTGGGAGATTTCGTTCATAATGCTTTCTGAAAGCGGAGTATATACTTTTGATTCAAGATCATATTTTAAATAAAATATTGTAGCAAATACAGCAATTATTATAATTATCATTGAAAAAGTATTTAATAAAACCTTCATTGATATGCGAGACACTTTCGCCACCCCTATCCTAATATTATATTATCAATTAAACGCGCTTTACCAACAAATGCAGCAACAGCTACGAGAACTCTTTTTTCAATTTTCTCAACTGGTTCAAGATTATATTCATCAACAATTTCAATATAATCAACTTTTACAAGCGGATTTTCATCAAAAACCTTTTTCATTTCTTCTTTAATCTTTGTAGCATCTCTTTCACCATTTTCAAATAATTCTTTTGCTTTTAATAATGATTTATACAATGCTAATGCCTGAACTCTTTCTTCGCCTTTTAAATAAATATTTCTTGAACTCATAGCCAATCCATCTTCTTCACGAATAATAGGCATTTCAACCATTTTTACATCCATATTTAAATCATCAACCATTTTTCTTAATACTCTAAATTGTTGTGCATCTTTTTGACCAAAATAAGCTCTTGTTGGTCTAACGATATTAAAAAGTTTTGAAACTATTGTTGTTACTCCTTTAAAATGCCCAGGACGTGACTTTCCACATAATACATTTGTAAGTTTTGTTTCTTCAACATATGTAGAATATCCGTCTGGATACATTTCCATTACATCAGGATGGAAAATATAATCAACGTTAAATTCTTTTAATAACTCCATATCCCTATTTAAATCTCTTGGATATCTATCAAAATCTTCATTTGGACCAAATTGCGTTGGATTTACAAAAATACTCACAACAACAATATCATTATCTTCTCTCGCCTGTTTTACAAGAGATAAATGTCCTTTATGAAGATACCCCATTGTTGGAACAAAACCTATAGTTTTGCCTTCCATAATAAGCGAATTTCTAATATCCTTCATTTCATTAATAGAATTTATTACTTTCATACTTTTTCCCCCTCTATTCAAATTCTTTTTCTAAAAGAATTTTACCATATAAAAAACATAAATCAAAATATAATAGGTTATAAATATTTTATATAGAAAACAGTTAAAAACTTGAAAAAATATTATATTTTGGTGTATAATTATCTTTGAGTGAAGATATATATATTAAAATACCGTATATCACAAATTTTAAAAGGGGGTTAAAGAGTCTATGAAAAAGACACATCTTCGTCATGGCTATGTGCTCATGATCTTATTAAGTATTTTATCATTGGTATTATTTGTTGGTTGTGGTGCTCAACAGCAATCTACTACCACAGCAATTACACCACCAGAAACATCTGTTGAATCAAATGCAAAAGTAGAAAGCAACACCTCAGAAGTTACATTAACCTTTAAAGTAGCTTTACCTTCAAACACACCTGCTGATGAAAAGGTTTATATTGTAGGTTCCTTTAATGATTGGAATCCTGGCGATGACGCTTATGTATTAAACAGAGATGGCAATACAGGAACTGTTACTATCACTGTTAATAAAGATACAGAGATTGAGTATAAATATACACGGGGAAATTGGGGAACAGTTGAAAAGGATAAAGACGGAAATGAAATAGCAAATAGAAAAGTTATTGCTGATTCTAACAAAATTGTTGAAGATACTGTTGAAAGCTGGGCAGATATTCCTGCTGAAATAAAAACTGCTGCTCAGCCTGGTGAAAAAGCCGTTGTAAAATTTGAGGTAACCCTGCCTCCAAACACTCCAGAAAATGATGTTATCTATATAGTTGGTAATTTTAATAATTGGGATCCTGGAAAGCTGGCAATGAAAAGAAATGGATTAAAAGCAACATTTGAATTAGAAACAGAAGTTGGAAAAAGACTTGAATATAAATATACAAGAGGAAACTGGGATACTGTTGAAAAGGATGAAAATGGAGAGGAAATTCCAAATAGAGTTGTTATAGTAAAAGATATTGAACAGGAACAAAAGGATTCTGTTGCTTCCTGGAGAGATTTACCTCCTCAAGCTACAGCTTCTGATAATTCCAATGCACCAGAAATTAATGAAATTAATGAAAAAAGCGTAGAAGCATTTTTAAATTCAGTTCCAAAAGGAAATGAAGATAAGGAACCTTTAAAAGTAGTTATTATCTGGCATCATCATCAACCTGCCTATAAAATACCTGGCGAAAAGGATGCTGAAATGCCATGGGTTAGAGCTCATGCCGTAAACGATTATCCATATATGGCTGATCTTGTAGATAAATACCTTACCTCTGGAAGAGTAACCTTTAATATCACACCTGTATTATTAATGCAATTAATGGATTATGTAAAAAACGGCGGAGAAGATAAATATCTTAAATTATCATTAAAAGATAATCTTACAGATGAAGAAAAGGATTTTGTAAAGTGGCACTTTTTTGATATAAATCCTCAATTTGTAGATACACATCCAAGATATGTTGAATTAAGGGAAAAAAGAGATAAAAATGAAGAATTCAATTCTCAGGATTGGCTTGATTTAAAAGTAATGTGGAACTTATACTGGATAAATATAGAATATATAAATGCTGACAAAAGATTAAAAGCACTTATGGAAAAAGATAGAAATTATACAAAGGATGATCTTGATTACGTAATTTCAAAACATTATGAATTAATGAATAGTATAGTTGAAAAATATCAAAAATTATGGGAAGAAGGAAAAATTGAATTAACCACAACACCTTATTATCACCCAATTTTGCCATTATTAATAGATATGGGTTGGCCAGAAGACGCAAAAGCTCAAATAGAAAAAGGTTTAAGTTATTTCGAAGAAATTTTTGGAAAAAGACCTGAAGGTATGTGGCCTTCTGAACAGGCTGTAAGCACTCCACTTGTTCCAATGTTTGCAGATAATAATGTAAAATGGATAGTTACAGATAAACAAATACTTCAAAAAGCTGGAATAAATACAGGCGATCCACATCAATTATATAAACCATATAAAGTAACAGTAGACGGAAAAAGTGTAGTGGTATTCTTTAGAGATACAGACCTTTCAGACAGAATAGGTTTTAAATATTCTAATATGTCTAAAGAAGGAGCTGTAAAAGATTTTCTAAGCGCTTTACATAATATTCAAAAGATGAATGATGAAGGTGATATGGTTGTAACTGTAGCTCTTGATGGTGAAAACGCCTGGGAACATTACCCAAATAACGGTAATGATTTCAGAAAATTATTCTATGAAGCATTATCAAATGATCCATATATAGAACTTGTTACACCTGAAGAATATATTGAAAATTACGGAGTAAATAACGAATTAAATCAATTGCCAAAAGGTTCATGGGTTGGTGGAAGCTTAGATACCTGGTACGGAGAAAAGGAAGAAAATGAAGCATGGGATAGACTGGCAAAAGCAAGAGAAGTTTTAATGAGTAATAAAGATAATATATCTAAAGAAGATTTCAAAAAGGCATTAAATACATTATACGCTGCAGAAGGTAGTGACTGGTTCTGGTGGTATGGAAGCGATCAGGATGCCGGACCAAATGAAGTATTATTTGATATGCAATTTAAGAAACTTTTAATTCAAATATATAAACTTGCAGGAGTTCCTGAAGAAAAAATCCCTGGATATTTATATATAGCAAACAAACGCCCTTCAACAGCAAGTAAAGGTAATATTGGAAAAGTTGAAATTGTTCTCGATGGCGAAATATCCGATAATGAAATGGAAAAATCCGCATATTACCTTGATGATGATTCTGGCGTAATGTATAAAGAAGGAGATTTAATTTCAGGAATTTATGTGGGAAGAGATAATGCTAATTTATATGTAGCTGTAGAATTGAAAAAATCCATTGAAGATTTAAAAGGTAAACCTTATAAATTAGAAATCTACACAGATAAACCAGGAGCACAAAAATTAAATACAAGGACTGCATATTCCGGAGTAGGAGAAAAAGTAACCGATCTCGGTTTCGCACTGGCAAAGAGATTTTCTTTCAATTTACAAAAATATCCTAAATTATCAGATTTATATTATTATAATGCAAGCGGAACAGAAAGATGGATGATTGGTGGAAAGAAAAAGGATCTAATCGCAGTAAAAGGAAACATTGTTGAATTTAAAATTCCTTACGATTTAATTGGTGTAAAAAGCGGTGATGAATTTAATCTTGCAGTTGTTATGGCATATACTGAAAAAGGCAATTCAAAAGATGTTGATTTCGCACCAAATAGTGGTCCTGTACATGTAATGATTCCAAAAGAAATTGGTGGAAAATTAGTAAAAGAATTTAAAGATCCTATAGGAGACGAAGATGGTCCTGGAGGATATACATATCCAAAAGACGGTGCTTTTGAACCATTTAAAGGATTATGGGATATTGAATGGGTAAAGGTTTATGATGCAGATGATTCAATTGTATTTAAATTCAAATTTGGTGAAATTACAAATCCATGGGGAGCTCCAAAAGGTTTTTCACATCAGCTTATAAATATTTATCTCGATACCAAAGATGGTGGAAAAGTTTCTACTTATAAAGAAGGTGCAAGGGTTCAATTTGATACTGCACATCCATGGGATTATTTCATAAAAATTGCCGGTTGGCCTTCATATGGACAATTGCTTGCTGATTCAAATGATCAGGAATTTCCAGAAGGTGTTCAGGTAGAATGTGATCCTGGAGAAAAAATTATTTCAGTTATAGTAATGAAAAAATATTTAAAAATGGATTCAAATAAAATATTTGCATACTTTATGGTTGGTTCTCAGGATGGATATGGTGCAGATCACTTCAGAGCAGTAACTCCTGAATCAGGACAATGGACACTTGGAGGATATCCATCAGATGCTGGTGATTTTGGACCATTTGTTCTTGATATTATCGTTCCAGAAGGTTATGATCAGCATAAAGTATTATCTTCATATGATGCTTCAAAAGAAAAATATGCAACATTAATACCTGTAGAAATAGATTTTTAATATTAAAATATTAAACAAATCAGCCCTCTCAAAAATGAGAGGGCTGATATTTATATAACTAAATATTAATGTCCTAATGCTCTTGGATCAAGTGCGTCTCTTATAGCATCACCAAAGAGGTTAAATGCAAGAACTGTTATAAAGATAAATAAACCTGGCAATAACAACCATGGATAATTAGTTAATGCTGTAATATTTTGTGCCTGAGCTAACATTAATCCCCAACTTGCAGAGGGTTCCCTGATACCCAAACCAAGGAAACTAAGACCTGCTTCACCAAGAATATAACCTGGTATGGATAATGTAGCTGAAACTATAACATATGTAGCAGTATTTGGCAATAAATGTTTCCAGATAATTCTACCTGATGGATATCCCAATGCTACAGCTGCCTGAATAAATTCTGTTTCTTTTAAACCAAGAGTCATACCTCTGATAACCCTTGTCATTCCTGGCCAACCTATAAATGAAAGTATTACTATAATAAGAATATACTTTATAGCTGGTGAAAGTTCTGATGGCAATATTGCACTCAATGAAACAAGCAAATAGAAACTTGGAATTGACATAAGTATTTCTGTAAATCTCATTAACACTTCATCAATCCATCCACCAAAGTAACCTGCAACACCACCAAGGAATAACCCTATAGTAAATGTAATAGCAATACCTAAAAGACCTATTGTTAATGAAACCCTACTTCCAAATACCAATCTACTAATCATATCTCTTCCAAATTTATCTGCACCCCAGAGATAAATAATTCCATCTTTTGTTGCATAATCTTCTGCAAAATATGGTAATTTACTTTTTTCAACTCCAAATAAATGAAGATCCATTGGAATTAAACCAAGCCATTTATATTCCCAACCATGTGTAAAGAATTTAATGTTAAATGTTTTTAATTTTACTTTTTCTAAGTTTTCTGGATAATATTCATAAAAATCTTCTTCTGTTTCAACTGAGATTGTATCAAGTAAAACATATTTTTTAAATTCTGTAATATCTTCTTTCTTTAAATTATATCTATCAAGATTTCTTTTTGTTTTTGGGTTTTCTTCAAAATAAAATACCTTACTGAGATTACTGTTTTCTTCACTTAAAAGAACCTTATCTCCTTTTAATAACGGAATTTGATCTGTAGAAATATATCCATTTTCATCTGCTTCAACAGTTTTTCCTGCAATTCCTAATTCTTCAAAGGTTACTAAAGGTTCTTCTTTTATTTGAGAATCAATTTTGTATTCTTTTCCATTTTTATCAACAGCATATGTTTCATATTTTAAAACGAAAAGATAATTTGTTACTGTTGATTCGAAATCTGGATTATATTCCTGAAGGCTTAATTCTGTTTCCTTTTCTGTATCAAAATTTAAATCATCATATGCAACAAATCTATCAAAATATGTTGCTGGATTATATGTACTCTGAAATGTAACTGGATCCTTTACCCTTTTATATAAATATACATGAGGTCCTGTAGATTTTCCTGTTACATCCTTCCAGAATACCTTCATTGGAGGAGCAAACTTATATTGTATATGCTGTACCCTATAATCCATTGGAGATAAGAAATCTGCAAACAATGCAAAAATATAGAATATAATCAAAATCCACATTGAAACCATACCAAATTTATGTCTTTTTAAAGCTCTCCATATTAACTGAGGGGTGGACAAAAATTGTTTCTCAAAAACGTCCTGATTTTCCTGATTGTTTTTTATTTCTTTATTTTCAGCCATTATCTTCCCTCCGTTATCCTAATCTTAATCTTACTCTTGGGTCAACAGCAGCGAGTAAGATATCAGCAATTAAGTTACCTATAACCAACAATACAGAAGCTAACATAATATCAGCCATAATAACAAACATATCCTGTTGCATGAGAGCTTCAATAATTAATTGCCCCATACCTGGCCATCCAAATACGTTTTCTGTTAAAACAGCTCCACCTAAAAGACCGGAAATTGCAAAACCCAATGATGTAACTATTGGATTTATAGCATTTCTCAAAGCATGTTTATAAATAACAACCTTTTCTGGCATACCTTTTGCTCTTGCAAATTCAACATAATCCTGTTTTAATTCATCAAGCAACTGACCTCTCATAACCCTCATTGTACCAGCTAAACCTGAAGTACCAAGAGTAATCATAGGTCCTAATACGTGCCATACATGGTCTAAAAATTTCTTCCATGCTGGGAATGTATCGTAATCTAATGAGATATATCCACCAACAGGGAATATCTTTCCACCTGTCTTTGCTGCAAAATAGAGGAACAATAATGCAAAGAAGAAGTTAGGTATAGATAATCCTATGAAACCTATAACCCCTATAATCTGGTCACCAATACTATACTGGTGTAACGCCGCATATATACCCAGCGGGATACCTATCCCCCAGGTAAAAATGAATGTAGTGATACTGAGTAATAATGTTGCTCCTGCTCTTCTCCAGATTAAATCCCAAACAGGAACCTGATAGGTAAATGAATCTCCCCATTCACCTTGAAGAATATTCTTCAACCATAATAGGTATTGTACAACAGGGGATTTATCAAGACCAAATTTTCTTTCAAGGTTCTTTACCTGTTCAGGGTTAACTGCCGGATTCATTCTATAAGAATCCAAAAAGTCACCTGGAGCAAGTGAAATAATCATAAAAGAAAAAATGGAAACTCCAAGAAGTACAGGAATGGCTAATATAAGCCTCCTTAAAATATACTTTAACATTAAAACTGACCTCCTTATGGAATGAATTTAAAAGGGAGTGGAGAAATCTCCACATTCCCCCACTCCCAATTGAAATTAAAAAGATAATAATAAATTAATTAAACATAAAATTATGTATTATTGATCTTTCCAGATGTTCCATGCTGACCATAATACACCAGCTGCTGGATTTGGTTCTGGATTGTAGATATGAACTGTGTTCTTGTATGCTACTAAGTAGTTCTGTGCAACTGTGTATACTAAAATCTGATGTTCTGCTACTAACATCTGGAATTCGTTGAATAAGTCTCTAAGTTCTTTTTCATCAACTGCTCCAACCTGAGCTCTCATAATTTCGTCAATTCTCTTTTCGTAATCTGGTACCCAGTAATCTGCTTTTAATTCTTCGTCAAACATATCTGGTTTTACTTCTGGTGAGTAGTTCCAGAAATGTAATCCACCATCTAATTTCCATACGTTCCATCCTGATGCTGGATCTACAGAACCTGTTAAACCAATAATAATTGCTTCCCAATCTCCTGTTGATACCAATTTACCAACAAGTGCATTGAATTGCATTGGTGCAAAGTTAACTTCAATTCCTAATTTCTTTAAGTTTTCTGCTAAGATGTTTCCAATTTCTTCACGAACGTTGTTACCTGCGTTTGTTGTTAATTCAAATTTAACTGGATTTCCATCTGCATCGTATAATTTTCCGCCTTTTAATACAAATCCGCCTTTTTTAAGTTCTCTCTTAGCTCTTGCTAATGAGTATCTGTATCCTAATTCTTCAACTTCTGGATTATAGTATCCTGATGATGGTGATACAGGACCGTATAATGCAGCACCTAATCCATTGTAAAGAACATCGATTAATGTTTGTTTATCAATTGCGTATGCAATAGCTTTTCTGAAGTGGTCATTTCTGAACCATTTTCTCTTAACTGGATCTTTTGCATTGAAGTTGAATGTTACAAAGTTTGAACCTAAGTTTGGTCCACCCTGTCTTACTATCCAACCTTTTTCGTCAGCCATTGCCCTGATTTCTGGGAATTCTTCTGCTGTTGGTGAATAGATATCTGTTTCTCCAGCTTCGAACTTAAGTCTTGCTGTGTTTAAGTCTTTAACAACAATATAAATGATTTTATCTAAATATGGTAATTGTACACCATTTTTATCTTTTCTATAGTAATATGGGTTCTTTTCTAATACAACTCTAACGCCTTCTTTGTATTCTTTTAATACAAATGGACCAGAACCTACAACTTTATCTATTTCTTTTAATGACCATGCTTCTGAGAATTTACCTGCTTTGTAATATGGTTCTAATACGTGTTTTGGTAAGATTTCTGCCCATCCTATTGATTGATGACCTCTTCTGAATTTTGAGTTGTAAATGAATTTTACTGTGTAGTCATCAACTTTTTTAATAGTTGGTAATTCATCATTAGCATCAAGGTATCCACCATTTCCGTTTGCTGTCATGTTTGGATCGAACCAAATTTTTTCAAATGACCAGATAACATCGTCAATTGTTAATGGTTCGCCATCTGACCATTTTAAACCTTTTCTCAATACGTAAGTATATACTGTTTTTCCGTCTGCTGTAACTTCAGCTGAAAATTCCTTTGCTAAACCTGGTAATTCTGGCAAACCTTTGTTTGAAGAATGTACCAATGTGTCTAATACCCATCCAATAATTTCTGTTGAAGATGTTTCCTGTGCCCATGCTGGGTTCATAGTTTTTGGACCTGATGTTGTACTTAAGAAAAGTGTTCCCCCTGGTTTTCCAGCAACATCTTCAATAGCCCAATCTACTTCATCTGCAAACACAGCTAATGCTGTAACAAGAACAAACAACAATACTAATAACTTCTTCATGCTACTCCCTCCCTTGATTTTCATGATTTTGCTTCATACTTATAACAACTTACAAAATGATTATTACCTACTTTATAATAAGGTGGATATTTCTTTGAACATGGTTCAAATGCATATTTACATCTTGGTGAGAAGAAACATCCGCTTGGTCTATTAATTGGAGATGGAACCTGTCCCTGTATAATAAATTGTTTTCTGTCTCTTCTCTTTTTAGGATCCGGTACAGGAGCTGCATTTAATAAAGCTTCTGTATATGGATGTTTATAATGGTCAAATATTTCATCAGAATCGCCATATTCAACCATTCTTCCAAGATACATAATACCAACATAATTTGAAATGAATCTTACAACACCTAAGTCGTGTGAAATGAAGAGATATCCAGCTTCTAATTCCTTCTGTAAATCTTTTAATAATTTGATTATCTGTGCCTGAACAGAAACGTCAAGAGCTGAAGTTGGCTCGTCAAGAATGATTAAATCTGGTTTTAAAATAGCTGCCCTTGCAACAGCAATTCTCTGTCTTTGTCCTCCAGAGAACTGATGTGGATATCTATCAACATGGTATTTTTTTAATCCAACGTTTACAAGTATTTCTCTAACTATATCATACGCTTCATTTTTGTTTTTTGCAATACCATGGAATAAAAGCGGTTCAGCAAGTATCTGTCCAACAGCCATTCTTGGGTTCAATGAGGATGTTGGATCCTGGAAAACAATCTGTACCTTTCTTCTAAAATGCATTCTTTTTTGCTTTAAATCTGAAAGCATGTAATTTATAAATCTTGCTTCACCATTTTTTATAATGTATTCAAAATACTTTCTTTTATAATCTGGAATTGATTTTAAGAATTCTGATTCTGATTTTTCCTTTATTCCTTCATGTAATACATCTATATAATGTTTTTGAAGATACTTTCTTGCTTCTGATCTTTTCATGAAGAAATAACTTGTATCTTCGTCATCAATAAAGATTTCACCATCTGTTTGATTATATAATCTTAAAATTGTTTTACCGATAGTTGTCTTACCACAACCAGATTCTCCAACAAGACCATATGTTTCATTTTTATCAAGAGTAAATGAAACATCATCAACTGCTTTTACATATCCTACAGTTTTTTCAACAATAAATCCGTGTTTTATAGGGAAATATTTTTTTAAATTATTAACTCTTAAAAGCATTATTTATCTCCTCCCATTTTTGCGTCCAATACAGGATTCCAACATCTTACAAAATGTCCTGGTTCAAGTTCGTTTAAATCTGGTTTTGCTTTTCTACATTTTTCCGTTGCCATTGGACATCTTGGCAAGAATGGACACAAATCTGGAGGATCGAGCATTATTGGCGGTTGCCCAGGAATTGGTTCCAATTCATCTTTTTTTGCGTCGTGTCTTGGAATACAATTAAGCAACATATTTGTATATGGATGTGTTGGCTTTTCAAAGATTGTATTTACATCGGCAACCTCCATCTGGTTACCACCATACATAACCATAACCTTATCTGCTATTTCAGCTACAACAGATAAGTCATGTGTAATATATATCATTGCTGTGTTAAATTCATTTTGAAGATCTTTCATTAACTCAAGTATTTGAGCCTGAATTGTAACATCAAGTGCTGTTGTAGGTTCATCTGCAATCAATAATTCGGGATTACATGATAAACCTATAGCAATAACGATTCTCTGTCTTTGCCCTCCAGAGAATTGAAATGGATAATCATCTATTCTTTTGTCTGCATTTGGAATTCCAACTTTTCTTAATAATTCTACAGCTCTTTTTCTTGCCTCTAATTCAGAAACATTCTGATGATACATAATAGTTTCGATCATTTGATCAGCAACAGTATACATCGGATTTAAGGATGTCATTGGATCCTGGAAGATCATAGCAATATGTCTTCCTCTAATGCGTGTAAATTGCTGTGGGGTAAGTTTGGTTAAATCAACATACTCTTTTTTACCGTCTTTACTGAATTCATCAGTTAAGAATAAAATTCTACCTTCTGGAATATAGCCTGGTTTTTTTATAAGTCCCATAATGGTCTTCATTGTAACACTTTTTCCTGAACCTGTTTCCCCAACAACTCCTAATGATTCGTTGGGATTTAAAGTAAAGGATACGCCGTTTACTGCTTTAACTGTTCCTTCAGCTATGTCGAAATATGTTTTTAAGTTTTCGACTATAAGAACTGGCTCTGACAACTCTATCACCTCATAATATATATTTTAAAATATTTTAATTATTTTTACACGCTAAATATATTATAATTATTTTAGTCTTTTATGTCAAGGAATTTTTTCAATTAATATATTTTTGGGGGTGTTTTTATGAGATTGGATAAATTTTTAAAGGTAAATAGAATTATCAAAAGAAGAACTGTAGCCAATGAATTGGCAAAGGCTGGTAAAATATTAAAAAATGAAAAAACATTAAAACCTTCGTACGAAGTAAAACCTGGTGACATAATCAGCATAATATTATACAACAAAAAAATAATTTTTAAAGTAACAGATAACTATAAAATCGAAATTATAAATGAAATTTTTAACGATAATAAAGATTAATAGTCTTTAATACCTTTCCATAACTTTTTTAATCTTTGAGCTATTTTCCCTTCAAAACCAATTTCTCTGGGATTAAAGAATTGTTTATTTTCCAATTTATCAGGAAGATACGTATCTTTTATAAAACCGCCAAAATCATGAGGATATTTATATTCTTTGCCATACCCTTTATTTTTCATAAATTTAGTTACTGGATTTCTCAATTTCAAAGGAATTTCAAATTTTTCATTTATTGCATTTTTAGCATTAAAATATGTCTTCATTACAGTATTGGATTTTGGCGCTGATGATAAATATAACGTTGCTTCTGTTAAAGGATATAAACATTCAGGATAGCCAATTTCTTTTGTAGCAATAAATGCTGAAACTGCTATATTTAATGCCATCGGATCCGCAAGTCCTATATCCTCACCTGCAAGAATCATTAATCTTCTTGCTATATATACAGGGTCCTCTCCATTTTCGAGCATATATGCAAGATAAAAAACCGCCGCATCAGGATCACTTCCACGAATGCTCTTTATAAAAGCTGAAATAGCATCATATTTATTTTCTTTTGAAAATCCCCTGTACGAAGAGTTTATTTTACTTAACGTTTCAGGGGTTATATTTTTTTCTCCTATGTCAATTAAAGCTTCTAATATATTTATCATTTGTCTTATATCATGACCAAATATCTCTTTAAGAATTTCTGGCAATTGTTCCGAATAGGTCATATTATATTTCTTCTTTATTTTTTCCAAAATATTTTTTATTTCTCCTGTATCTAACGGTTTTATTTCAAATAACAATACCCTCGAACGCAAAGCAGGATTTAAGGAAAAAGAAGGATTTTCTGTTGTAGAGCCTATTAAAACCACGTCTCCATTTTCCACATGCAATAATAATACATCCTGTTCTGCCTTATTTAAGCGATGAATTTCATCAACAAATAATACAATTTGTTTCTGGAAAAGGGGATTTTTTGTATTAATTATATTTTTTAATGTTTTTGCTCCTTCTAATGCTCCAGAAATTTTATGGATTTCGTATTTATTTTTATCCAGTTCATTTAAAAACGCAGAAACCACCGTGGTTTTCCCGCACCCCGGTGGTCCATATATAACAAACGACTTTAATTTATTTGTTTTTATCCATCTTTTTAAAATCTTTTTTAATTCATCATTTCCCTCTATCTCTTCCAGATTTTTTGGTCTTAATTCTTCGTATAAAGGCCTATTCACATTAAACCCCTTTCAAATTATTCAAGAACTAATGCAGCTATTCCAAACATATCCGGTCCAGAATGAACACCAATAGTGCTTGAAACTTTACCAACAAGAACTTCTATATTATTTTCCAAAGATTCAATCTTTTTTACAAAATCTTTTTGTAATTTTTCCAATTCTTTTGATGTTCCACTTATATAAACTGCCGCCATATGTTTTCTTCCATCTACAAATTTTAAAAATTCCTGATAAACTTTATCATATGAACGTTTTAATCCGCGAACCTTTGTAACAGTATAATATATTCCTTCATCACTATTGGAAATAATGGGTTTTATGTTTAACATTTCACCTATTTTGGCTGAAACCTTACCTATTCTTCCGCCTTTGGCAAGATATTTCAATGTTGGAATAACGAAGAATATCTTTGACTTAAATCTATACTCATCAGCCCACTTTGCAACTTCTTCAAATGATTTTCCTTCCTCAAATATCATTTGCGCCGCTCTATATGCAACCAAACCTCCACCAATAGAAATGTTTAATGTATCAATATTTACTATCTCCACATCTTCGTATTTTTGCATAATTTCATTTGAAACTAATCTAAATATATTAAACGTTCCACTCATACTCCCTGATAGATTAAATGTAATTATTCTTTTTTTACCGTTTCTTATTAATTCTTCAAATGTATTCCTTATAATATCAGGATTCGGAAGAGATGTTTTCACATCCCCATTATCCATTCTTTCGTATAAAAATTCCTGAGAAAATTCACCTTCATTATATTCCTTACCATCGATGATAGTTCTTAAAGGAATGATTTTTACATCGTATTTCTCAACAATGTCTTTTGGAATACCGCAACCAGAATCAGCAACAATAGCTATTTTTTCTTTTTCACTCATTTTTAATTTCCTCCTTAAAATTACTGTATAAAAGTCGGCAATATCATTATAACATAAAAAACATATATTTTGGTGTATAATTATAATAAAAGAGTATTAAGGAGGATATAAGAATGTATGTCAAATTATGGATGAGGAATGATTTTAAAACATTAAATATTGATGATACCATTGATGATGCAATAAAACTTTTTTTCGAAAAAGATATTGATATAATACTTATTTTAAGAAAAAACGGGACTCTTTTTTCTTCAATTAGAAAGGAAGATATTGCTATTTTAAGAGAATATGATAGCGATGAATTTCTAATTAATGTTTTTGATCCTATTGAAGATTTTTTATATGAAGATGACTTAGTTGAAGACGTACTTCTTACAATGATGGAAACTAAATTCAAAGTTTTACCCGTTGTAGATTATGATATGAATCCTGTGGGATTATTTGGATTTGATGAGATAATCAGTGCAATGGTGAATATTACAGCATTAAATGAAGCTGGAACAAAAGTTATACTTACTCTCGACGATAAACCTGGACAATTAAAAAAAATAGTTGAAACTTTCAGCAATAATAATTTAAATATACTTTCCATGACTACATGTAAAATAAATAAAACCAGACGTATGATTTCTGTAAAACTATCTCTAAAGGATGTTAATGCTGTTTCTAATATACTTGATGATAATGATATAGAATATGATGGAATTTACGAAGAGGCTTAATATTTAAAGGAGGGAAAATATGAAATTCAGGATTATACTCGATGGTGGCTTGTTAACTATTACTGGAAGGGTACATGGAACATTTTCTTCTGTATTTTTACTCGAAGATGAAAATAGAAAGGTTTTAATAGACCCCGGCCATATCCATACAATCCAGGATATAGAAGAAAATTTAGATATTCCTCCAGAAGAAATTACTGATATAGTACTTACACATGTTCATCTTGATCATGCATACAATTCAATATTTTTCCCTAATGCAACAATAAGAATTCATGAAAATTATAAAGGAAAAAATTATCGAAACTTCGGTCCTTTAATTGGTCAGGCTTATCAACAAATGGTTGATTCCTGGGAAGGTCGCGTGGAAACTTTTAAAGGTGGCGAAAAACTTTTTAATGCCATTACCGTAATTTATACTCCTTACCACTCAAAAGAACATGTATCTTTATTTATAGAAAGTGAAAATTTCGGAAATCTCTTTTTGCCTGGAGATATATGTATGACAAAAATAGATTTTTATGATATTATGAGAAATTTGAGAACAGATAAAGTTGCAGAAATAGTAAAAGAATGGACGGAAAAGTCTGATTACGTAATATTCACTCATGATACACCATATAAGGTTAAATAATCTTTTTATTATTATATAAGGGGTGGGATATATGAATATTTCTTTTGTTTCATATGAGGTTGATCCTTTCGCGAAGGTTGGCGGACTTGCTGATGTTGCGGGAACATTGCCAAAATATATTAAGAAATATACAGACCAACTTAATATTATTATGCCATTTCATAAAGTTGCAGAAAAAAATATAAAAAGCAAAGGGTACCTTTTAGAAAAGGTTGCGGAAAATCTTTATCCTTTCAGTCATTCCTTTAAATATTCATTTTCTGTATTTAAATCCTTTCTTCCAGATACAGATATTCCTGTATATCTGATAAAAAATGAAGAATTATTTTCAACAGATGACGTATATGAATATCCTCATAAAGAACATCAAACAACGTATTTTTCTGACGCAGTAATTTCATTTATAAAAAATTATTTGCCAGAAACAAATCTACTTCATTTGAATGATTGGCAAACAGCGTTAATTCCTGTTTATTTAAAAACCAATTACCGCGATGATGATGTATTATCAAAAATAGCCACTGTTTTTACTATTCATAATTTAGGCTATCAGGGAATCTTTCCACCTGATATATTAAGTATTGCAGGTTTACCGGGCTATTTATACAATATCGATGCACTTGAATTTTTTGGTCAAATTAATTTTCTAAAGGGTGGAATACTTTTCAGCGATATAATTAATACAGTAAGTAAAACATATGCAGAAGAAATACAAACAGAAGAATACGGGTATAAATTAGATGGTGTATTAAAGGTTAGAAATAATGATTTGTACGGAATAATAAATGGTGTTGATTATGAAAAAATAAACCCTGAAACAGATAAAAATATTCCATATAATTTCAGTAAAGAAAATCTTGAAAATAAATACAAAAATAAATTATCACTTCAAAAGGAATTGGGATTACCAGAAAATAAAAATATTCCTGTAATAAGTTTTATAGGCCGTATAGTAGAACAAAAAGGCATAGATTTAATCGCCGACATACTCGATTATTTAACTCTTTTAGATGTTCAGGTAATAATTCTTGGAACAGGAGAAGAACGTTTTGAAAAACAATTAAAGGAATTTCAGAACAAATATAATAATAGATTGTCAATAAATATACGATTTGATATTAAATTAGCTCAATTAATATACGCTGGAAGCGATATGTTTTTAATGCCTTCAAGATATGAACCATGTGGCCTTGGACAGATGTACTCCATGAGATATGGTACAATACCCATTGTAAGATATACAGGTGGTCTGGCTGATACAGTAAAAGAATTTAATTGTGAAAAAAATATAGGCAACGGTTTTGGATTTTATAATTACCATTCTTCAGATTTATTGGTTGCAATTTTAAAAGCACTTAATATATATTATAGAAAACCTGAATGTTGGAAAAATGTTGTTTTAAACGCTATGAATAGTAACTTTTCATGGGATAAATCTGCTGAAGAATACATACATTTGTATAAAAGAGCTTTGGCTAAAAAAGTCTAGGGCAGGGAGGTTTTATGCCAGAATATAGAAAAGATCCTATAACAAACAGATGGGTGATAATATCTTCAGAACGTTCAAATCGCCCTATTCAAAAAATTGAAAGAAAAGAAATATCCGAAGAAATATTTTGCCCTTTTGATAAGGGAAATGAACATTTAACTCCACCAGAAATACTGGCATTTAAACCTGAAAATTCAAAACCCAATGATGAAAACTGGTGGATAAGAGTAGTTCCAAATAAATTCCCTGCTGTAATACCTGATATATCACCAAAATTCAAAAAAAATGGCATATATTATTCATTAGATGGATATGGTTATCATGAAGTAATAATTGAATCACAAAAACACCATCATAAAATATATAATATGTCCGAAAAAGAAGTTGAAGAAATTATATGGGCATATTTAATACGGTTCAACGAAATAAAAAAAGATAAAAAAATAAAATACATACAGATATTTAAAAATTATGGAAGCGATGCCGGAGCATCTTTAGAACATCCACATTCCCAATTAATTGCAACTCCTATAATTCCTATATACATAGAAGAAGAATTAAAAGGTGCAAAAAATTTTTACTCTTTAAAGAAAAAATGTATTTTTTGTTCTATAATTGAACAGGAAAAAATAGATAATATCAGAATAATCGAAGAAAACGAACACTTTATTGCATTTGAACCTTTTGCCCCACGATTTCCATATGAAACATGGATAATTCCCAAAGAACATTCATCTGATTTTGGAATTTTAAGAAAGTTCCCTGAAAAAGTTAAAAGCTTTGCTGAAATCTTGCAGCATACTGTTTATAATCTTTATTCTTTATTGGGAGACATTCCATATAATTATATGATACACACCTCTCCCTTTGATAATTTAAATAATAACTTTTATCACTGGCATCTTGAATTAATTCCACGCCTAACACATGCTGCAGGATTTGAATGGGGATCAGGTTTCTTTATAAACTCAATATCTCCTGAAGTTGCAGCAAAAAATCTAAAAAAACAGAGGAGGTAGATATCATGAAAAAACTTATATCTATTATATTGATCGGCATTTTAGCAACTTTATCCTTTGGGGAATTTTATGTTCAACCATATTTCAACACAGTATCTGAAAACGGACAGGATTATCTTTTATATTCTATTAATGGTGTTTTCGAAAATGATTCTTTTGGGCTTGGGTTGGGTCTTAATGCATATCAAAAAGAAATTGGTGGTTCATTATATTATGGAACTCCAAATATGGAAGAAACAGATAATATTTTATCAGGATTAACAATAAATTTATTAAAATTAAGAATTGGACCTTTATATTTCAGATATGGAATTTCATATCCTAAAACTGCAGGATTGGGTATATTAATGTATAATTATACTAATAACTTCAAAAATGCTTTAGACTTAGGTTTTATAAATGAAGATATAAAAGCAGAAGTTCATATGCCTTATTCATTGGATTCAATTATTCCTGTAAATTATAGTCAGAGCGGTTATTTATACTATGGAATATTAAAAACACATGTTGGCTTTATAAACCTTGAATTTTTTGGCGGTAAAACCATGGAAAAAGAAGATATAAAACCTTTAAGAGATGATGTCCTCGGTAGTGTAAGTGCATATCTCGGAGAAGGTATTTTAAAAATTGGTGGGGAAGCTGGTTATATCTCTTCTACAATTGACTCAACAACAGTTAATGGTTATGGCGCTGGTGCAGGAGGAATTTTAAATTTAGGTATAATAACATTAAAATCACTTCCTGTAGTTATACAGATGCCTTATTATAAATTGGGATTTGTAAATGTTGAATATGAAAATAACCTTGAAAATCCTGATACAGCTTACGACATTTTAAATTATGATACCATTAGATTTGGTGGAATTAATGAAATTGATATTCATCTTGGAAATATTATAAATGCAAATGGAAGATTACATTATGATTTAACAAAAACTTTTGAGGTTCAAAATCCTGAAATTACCGGCTCATTATATGCACAAATACCTTCTGAAGAATTTCCTCTAATTATTATTGGAAAATACTATAGACCTATGGAATCATTAGAAGATATTAATAATTGGTTAGATAAAAATACATCAGCCGAAATTTCTGTAGGTTATCCTGTATCAAACAATTTATTTATGTTATATACAAAATATTATGATTCATTTAATGACGAATTTAAAGATAAAATAGAATTTAGTGTAATAAATGAATTTTAATACTTTTATTTTACCGGGCAGAAAGCCCGGTAAAATCTTTTAATTTATAAAAAAATGGGGGGAAGAAAATGGAATTTGTTGAAAGAAAAAACACAAACTCTATTAAATGGGATTGGAAAGATTGGAAAACAGATTTATTCTTTGATAATGAAGTAATACCCATGTGGGTAGCGGACATGGATTTTAAAGCACCTGAAGAAGTAATAAAAGCTTTACAAAAAAGAATAGACCATGGCGTTTTTGGTTATACTTATGAACCAAAAAGTTTAAAAGAAAATATTATAAACTGGCTTGAATATAAACATTCCTGGAAAGTAAAAAAAGATTGGATTTTATCAGAACATGGCGTAATACCCTCTTTAAACTTTTCAATAATGTTATTCACCAAACCAAAAGATAATATATTAATTCAAACACCTGTATATCCACCTTTTATGAGTTCTGTAAAAAATAATAACAGAAATCTTTTAATAAATGAATTAGTATTGAAAAATAATAAATATGAAATAGACTTTGAAGATTTAGAAGAAAAACTTAAAAATTCAAAAATGTTTATTTTATGCAGTCCTCATAACCCCGTTGGTAGAGTATGGACAAAAGAAGAATTGGAAAAAATTGGAGAATTATGTATAAAACATGACGTATTAATAGTTTCCGATGAAATTCATGCTGATCTTGTATTTAAAAATTCAAAACATATACCAATTGCTTCACTTTCTGATGAAATTGCAGAAAGAACTATAACTTTAATGGCTCCAAGCAAAACATTTAATATTGCTGGTTTTCATTATTCTTTTGCAATTATAAAAAATGAAAAATTAAGAAACACATTTGAAGCATGGATTCAAAAAGCTGGTTTATATTTACAAAATATCTCAAGTCTCGTCGCAGCAGAAGCTGCATATAAACACGGAAAAGATTGGTTAAATGAAGTTATGGAATATATAGAAGAAAATTATAAATTTGTAAAGTCATACTTTGAAAAAAATATTCCACAGGTAAAAGTGATTGATTCTGATGGCACCTTCCTGGTTTGGCTGGATTTCAGAGAATTAAATATGAAACAGGATGATTTAAAAAGATTCCTGGAAAGAAAAGCGAAGGTAGGTTTTAATTCTGGCGATACCTTTGGTCCTGGTGGAGAAGGTTTTATGAGAATGAATATCGCAACATCCAGAGAAATTGTAGAAAGAGCCTGTAAGCAAATTGAATACGCCATTAATAAATTGAACTGAGGCCTCTAATGGCCTCAGTTTTACATATATAATAAATATCCTACATATATTAATCCAATTACCAGAGATATTAAAACTGGTATTATCTTCCATCGCATATATTCAATAAATCCAAACTTTCTTCCTAAATTCTTTTCAAGATAATTAACTGCAACCAGGTTTTGAACAGCTCCCAATGGGGTTAAACTGGTAGCAAAATTTGCTCCTATTGCAAAAGCCCACCATAACACAGGTGTAATACCCTGATTTACAAGTATTCTTATAACAGGTGCCAGAATTAATGCCGATGGTACATTATTTAAAATTGGAATTGTAATAACAGCTATTAAATAAAAAACACCTATAAGCAGTAATTGATTGGATTCAAGTGGAATAAACATATTCGCAATCTTTTCCGTAAATCCTATTTCTTCCAATGCATATGAAGTCATATACAAACCTGCAAAAAAGAATAGCATATCCCAATCTATATCCTTTGCAACATCTTCATATCCATTTGCAAATTTAAATACTAAAATAGAACCACCCAAAAGTGCTATAACAGCTAATTCTAAATGCAAAGTAGAATGCAAAATAAATAATATAATTACTATTATAAAATCTATTAATGAATAAATCATCATTTTTTTGTCAGTAATAGCTTTTCTTTCATCGATTTCATTTAATTTAGCTATATTTTTTAATGTTTTTTCGTCTACTCTCAAATGCTTTTTAAAATAAAACAATACTCCTATGAAAGCCAGAATAGATACAGGACCCATTTTTACAATAAAATCATTAAATGAATATCCACTAATTGAACCTATAACAAGGTTTAAAGGACTACCTATTAATGTTGCAGCTCCTCCAATATTATCCATTAAAATAGTTAGCATTATCAATGGTATAGGACTAATTTCAAGCATATCTGCTATTAAAAAAATCATAGGCGCCATAACAAGAATAGTAACTACATTATCTAAAAATGCTGATGTTAACGCTACTATTATCATCAACATTGTAATTGTTAAAAAGAATCGTTTTCCCCCAAGCTTTATAATCTTAATAGAAAAAAACTCAAAAAAACCAGACTTACTTAAAAAAGCTACTATCATCATCATACCTGTTAATAATCCCAATGTATCAATATCCACAACATGACTGAAGTTTTCTGCATCTAACCCTTCTACCAATCTTAATCCAGAAATCAATAAAGCCAGACTAAAAACTACCACAGGTTTGTTCTTTTTTCCAAAAATAATATACAGATACGCCAATCCAACTATTACCAGAACTAAAATACCGTTTATAGTCATTTTATCCCCCTTTCTTTAATAAAAGGCAAAAAACATTTATATCTTATTCCTCTAATATAATGAAAATCTTTCGAAAAGATTTAAATAAAAAGAAAAAAGTATTACAAATTAAAAATAGCCTCTTCTTTAATAGAAGAGGCTATTATACAAAGATTATTTTACAATTTCTATATTATATTTTTTTGTAAGTACATATGTATAATATCCAAGTACAACCTTGATAACATCAAAAACAATAAATGGTAAAACACCTATTTGAATTGCTTTAATTAAATTTATATCCAACCTCATTATTAATCCTAATACGCCTGATACATAAATTATTATCAAGGCTAAAATTCCTCTTAATATCCCTTCAAAAGGCAAAAATGCAACAACAGTAGCCAATAAGAATCCTATTATATATCCACCAGTTGGACCTAAGATTGTTGCTATCCCAGCATTAAATCCTGCAAATACAGGAAGCCCAAGCATACCAAGCATTACATAAATCAAAACAACCTTCCATGCATCTTTTTTTAAGAAATAAATAGAAAGTATAATTCCAAATACCTGCAGGGTAAACGGCACACCAAATGGCGTTGGAATTTTTATCCACGCAGTAACAATTAAAAATGCGGTAAATAATCCTAACAAAGAAAGTTTTTTACTCACCCCGAAAACCTCCTTTAATCTTTAATTAAATTAAAAGATTTTTTCCTTACTTTCTCTAACCTTATTCCATGCATAAAACGCCAATGCGCCAACAGTAATTAAAAATGGCATTGATTGCGTTACTTCATATGGAATATTTAAGAATTGCAAAGAGAATGAAAGAGCTTCTGAAAAACCAAACAATAATGAACCTAACGCTACACCATATGCAGAAGTTCCACCTAACGCCTGAGCAGCAAGGGCTATAAACCCTCTACCTGCTGTCATATCCCTTGCAAACCATGAAACATAACCCATGGATAAAAACACACCTGCTAAACTTGCTAATAAACCACTAATTACAAGGGCTGTATATTGTGTTTTAAATACAGAAATCCCAACAGAACGTGCAGCATCAGGTGATTCACCAACTGATCTAATCCTCAAACCAAGAGGTGTTTTATATAACATATACTGAACAAGGAATATCATTAATACCGCAACATACGTAAGTACATGATGCCCACTTAAAATATTTCCCAAAATAGGTATATCCTTTATTATAGGTATATCTATATTTGGTAAAACAAGCGATTTAACAGAAGCTGATGAACCCTTATCGCCTGTTAATAAATACAGTGCATACACAGTTCCACCACTTGCAAAAATATTTAAAGCAATTGCTGCCATTATTATATCTGTTTTTAATTTTAAAGAAAAATACGCAAGTATTGATGACATTACCCAACCTGTTATTAATGCACCTATTATAGATAACCATATATTCTGTGTAAATCCGCTGATTATTACTCCAACAAAAGCAGAAAATAGCATTGTACCTTCAAGAGCTATATTAGGCGTTCCTGCAAGCTCAGCTACTAATGCACCAAGAGCTGCCAATAATATCGGCGTTGTTACCCTGATTCCAGCTGATAAAAAATCCCACGATAATATAGAACTTAAAACTCCATTCATGCTGTTTCACCACCATTCGCAATGGCATTTTCTGATTTTTTTGCTTCTTTTTCTATAGCTTTTTGTCTCATTCCTGAAAGGAATGCCTCAGCAGTTACAAGTAAGATTATAGTTGCCTGTAAAATCGATACCATTTCCGGTGGTATATTTGTATATCTTCCCATTGTTTTTGCTCCTACCCTGATATAAGAAAGGAATAAAGCGGCTAGTGGTACATATAACGGGTTATTTCTTGCCAATGTGGCAATAATTATACCGTCCCATCCATATCCTGGAGAAAACAACCATAAAAATCTACCGTGATATCCAATTAACTCAATAATACCTGCTGTTCCTGCAATTGCACCACTTACAACATGAGCCTGGAACAATGTCTTTTGTGTGTCTATTCCTGAATAATATGCAAAGTTCTTATTGTTACCGATTAATCTTACCTTATAACCCCATGTTGTTTTTTTCATAATAAACCAGAAAAGTAAACTCATTGCAAGAGCTATTAATATACCTATATGCCATCTATATCTTGAATTTAAAAGGTATAACATAGCTGTTTCTTTAAATTTATAAGATACCAATTGACCTGCATTGGGATCTCTTAAAAATACTTTGATTATAAATAATCCCATATATAATGCAACATAATTAAGCATTAATGAAGTTACTATTTCAGATGCATTCCACTTTGCCTTTAAATAACCAGGTATTGCTGACCATCCAGCTCCTACCAATGAAGCAACAAGAATAACAACAATAGGATGTAGAATTGGTATCGCCGGAAAGTATATTGCTGCAAAACTTGCTATGGCAGCACCAAGGAATAATTGTCCCTCAGCACCTATATTAAATTGTTTCGCTGTAAATATCAACGAAACAGCAAGACCTGTAATCATTATAGGAACACTTTCATTAATCCATTGAATGAAACCTCTAAGATTAAATTGCCAGTGTCCTCTTCTCTGCCTTGCAACAGGAAGTGTCAAAAACTTTACAAATGCATCATTTGCATCTGTAATAGCAACCTTTAATTTCTCTGAAAATGCCATGTCTCCTTTTGGTATAGCAGAAAGAAGTATTAATACATACCCTAAAGCAAGAGCTATGAGTATTGCTATAATAGTTCTATAAACTTCATATCTTTTCATACCCTTCATGATTTATCACCCATTTCTTCTGCTGACATCTTTTTTATACCAAGCATATACTCACCAAGTATTGTTTCTGTAAGTTGTGATACATCATCAAATTTTGCCACTATTTCACCATGATACATAACCACTATTCTATCCGAAGTTTCAAGTAATTCTGTTAAATCTGCGGAAACAAGAAGAACACCCACACCGTTATCTCTTTCTTTTACAAGTCGTCTTCTTATAAAGTCTGCAGCTGCTATATCAATACCCCTTGTAGGTTGATCAGCTATAATAATCTTTGAATTTGCAGTAAATTCCCTTGCTACAACAACTTTCTGGATATTTCCTCCTGAAAGCATTTTTACAGCAGTTTTAGGGCCGTCTGTTCTAATATCAAACTCCTTTATCATTTTTTTTGCATTTTCTGTTATTGCTTTATACGATAATACTCCTCGTTTGGAAAATGGTTCTTTATAGAATCTGTCGCTTATAAGATTTTCCTCTATTGTATCCTCTTTTGAAGCTCCCCAAATCATTCTGTCTGCAGGTATAAAACTCATACCAGCTTTTCTAAATTCATGTGGATTATCGCTATCTTTCATATTTTTTCCGAAGACGAAGATTTCTCCATCTTCAGGTTTTTCCATACCGGTGATTATATCAACTAATTCTGTTTGACCGTTTCCTTCTACACCGGCTATACCAAGAATTTCACCTTCACGCAAAGCGAGAGATACACCTTTTAACATCTTTACTCCGTCATTTCTTGTAAAGTGAAGATTTTTCACTTCTAAAACAACATTTCCTGGTTGTGCAGGTTTCTTTTCTATATTCAAATCCACATCTCTACCAACCATCATTCTTGACATATCTTTTTCGGTTATATTCTTTACTTCTGCCTCTCCTACTGTTTTACCTCTTCTTAAAACAGTAATTCTATCAGCAATTTCCTTAACTTCATTTAATTTATGAGTAATGAAAATTACAGTTTTCCCGGCAGCAGTAAGATTCTTCAACGCTTTAAATAATTCCACAGTTTCCTGTGGAGTTAATACAGCTGTTGGCTCGTCAAGAATAATTAAATCTGCTCCACGAACGAGAGTTTTTATAATTTCAACCCTTTGTTTCATACCTACACTGATATCCTTTACCTTTTCATGCAAAGGTACAGGTAATCCATATTTGTTCATTTCCTTTTCAACAAATTCTGTAGCTTTTTTTAAATCTATTGAAAAACCTTTTGTGGGTTCCATTCCAAGAACTACATTTTCCACAACTGTCAAAGAAGGAACAAGCATAAAATGCTGATGAACCATACCAATTCCCAATTCAATGGCTTTATCTGCGGTATGATTCTCCAATTTTTCACCATTATAATATATTTCGCCTTCTGTAGCTCTTTCAAAACCAAATAATATCTTCATTAATGTACTTTTTCCTGCTCCATTTTCACCAAGCAATGCGTGAATTTCGCCTTTTTTAACCTTTAAATCTACTCCTTTATTTGCAGTAACTCCATTGGGATATACCTTCCATATATTTCTCATTTCAAGGACATATTCACTCATACCTCTCACCTTTCCTAAATGAAATTAAAAATTTAATAAAAGTGGGGCTACGCGTAGCCCCAGATTATAATTTATTATATGTCTTTTATGTTATTATGGTCTTACAGAATTTCTAATTTTGTTTAACTCTTCATTGCTCATTCCATATGCAGTTGGAACCTTTATATCTCCTCTGATAATTCCAAGTTCAATGTCCTTTAATTTTATTAATATCCATGGATCTACAGACATAACCTGCTGGAAATACTTGTTATCGGCAAGTCCTACACCTTTTTCCTTTAATCCCCATGCTTCAGCCTTTCCGAAAGGTAATTTCCCTTCTATGAACATTTCTATTGATTTATATAAAGAATAATCTACGTTTTTAAGCATTGATGTTATTGTATGTTTTACTATATCCATATCTTTTTCTTCATATAATAATTGCATATCTGAGTCAACTCCAATTGCCCATCTGTCCATATCCTTTGCTGCTGCCAAAACGCCATTTCCTGTTTCACCTGCTACTGCAAATACAACATCTGCCCCCTGCCTGTACATGGACAATGTAAATTCTTTACCTTTTGCCGGATCATTCCATACACCTACATATGAAATTAATACTTTCATATCTGGATCAATATATTTTGCACCTTCAATATAACCTACTAAAAAGTCATTAATAACAGGTATATCCATACCGCCAAGAAAACCTATTATCTTTTTATCTGGTAATGAATATTTAAATTTATCTGATTTTGAAACCATTGCAGCCATTGCACCAGCTAAAAATGAACCTTCGTTCTGTTTATATGTGATGGAATATACATTATCAAGATTTCCCTGTGAATAATCTACTGCATCATCATAAATTATATATTTTTGATCAGGATACATTGGAGCTATTCTCTGTAATAATTCAACCATTTGCCATGTTCCAACAATAATTAAATCATATTCTCCAAGATCAGAAATATCTTCCAATGTAGGTTCCCATTCTGTTGGATTATAACTCATTTCAATAATCTTTGCTTCTACACCTAATTTTTCTTCTGCCCATTTTACTCCTCTTGCTGCTGAGTCAAAGAATGATTTGTCTCCAAGAGTACCATTAATTAACAACGCAACCTTTACCTTACCAAATAAGGTAATACCAAGCAATACAACCATTAAAATAACCAATAACTTTTTCATATATATCCCTCCCTTTCGGATTCTAAATTTAATTAAATTATATCATAAAGACTATTCACGGTAAAATTCAATTTAAACAAATAATTCCACGAACTTCTGTTTATTCACATCTACAAGACCTCTATCAGTAATTTTTAATTCTGGAATAACTGCTAATTGTATAAAGGATAATGTCATAAACACCTCTTTTATTCCTCCAAGTTTCTTTAATTGCTCTTCCTGATATTCCAATTCCTCAACAACTTCAAACAATTCTTTATCTGCCATAAGACCTGCTATTGGCAACGGAACACGAGATAATACCTTTCCATCTTTTACAACAACCATACCACCATTCATTCTTTCTATCTCTTTAGCTGCAATATACATATCCTCATCGTTCGTACCAATTATTCCAATATTATGAGAATCATGACCTACACTGGTTCCAACTGCACCGCTTTTTAATTTGAATCCTTTAACAAACCCTTTTGAAAATCCTGAACCTGTATGTCTTTCAAAAATAGCTATCTTAATTATATCTCTTTCAATATCAGAAACTACTACACCATTTTCTACCTTTGGTTCTACTATTAACTCTTTGGTTAAAAGCGAACCTTCAAACACTTCTATTACTCTCATTTTATTGCTTTCAGGTTTTACTTTCAAATCTTCCACTGAAAATTCTGGCAATATAACCTTTCCAAAACGTTTTGGAAGGTCATCATATAGCCCTTTCATTTCATCTACTAATTCTCCATCTTTCACAACCACTTTAGAATCCTTTATAACCATTCTAATATTGAGGTTTTCTAAATCATCAACAACTATCATATCAGCCTTATATCCCGGTGCTATTGCACCCATGCTTCTAAGATTAAAATATCTTGCTGTATTTATTGTTGCCATTCTTATTGCTATTATAGGATCTACACCCTTTTGAATACTTCTTCTTACAAGATAATCTATATCGCCTTCATGTAAAATATCCAACGGTTCCCTATCGTCTGTACAGAAGGAAAAATTGTGGTGATTCATAATATTTACAGCACCAATCAAATCATCGAGATTCTTTGCTGCTGTTCCTTCTCTTATAAACACATGCATGCCTTTACTTATCTTTTCCAAAGCTTCTGGCTCTGTAGAACACTCATGATCAGATCTAATAAATGCATCTATATACGCATTTAATGCTTTTCCTGTTACTCCTGGTGCATGCCCATCTATCTTTTTATATTTATGTCTTAAGATTTCTATCTTTGTCAATAATTCAGGATCTCTATTTAGCACACCAGGAAAGTTCATAACCTCACCAAGGGCAATTATTCTATTGGGATATGTATCCACAAATCCCACCATATCTTCTGGTCCTAATCTGGCTCCTGTTGTTTCCATATTGGTCGCCGGAACAGCAGAAGGTATTGCTATATAAACATTTAAAGGAATTCCTTCTGTGGATTTTATCATATATTCAAGACCATCTAATCCTAATACATTTGATATTTCATGCGGATCTGCTATTACCGTTGTTGTTCCTCTTAACAATACTGCTTTAGCAAATTGTCTTGGGGCTAACATTGAACTTTCAATGTGCAAATGAGCATTAATAAACCCTGGAAGTATATATTTTCCTTTAAGATCTATTATTTCCTTACCCTCATTATAATCCCCTATACCTGCTATTCTTTTTCTAAATAATGCAATGTTAGTTTCCTCTATTTCCCCCGTAAATACATTTACCAATTTCGCATTTTTTATCAATACATCTGGCATTTCCTCTCCCAATGCCACAGGAATAATATCCTTTATTTTCATCTATTTTCCCCCCTATATTTCAATTAATATCTTTCTTTCAACACCCCATTCATTAATGGTTTTCTAATGGCTATAAATATCATTGCAAGGAATATCATATTAAGCACCGATGATGCAGCAAATAAATCCCAACGCGGATATGAAGTTCCCGGTTCTCCTATAAAGGAATATAGTTTAACAGATATTGGATATAAATTGTCTTTTGTTAATAACATCAATGATGGTATAAACCCATTCCAGCTTTTCATAAACCCTATCAATGAAGACACCAGTATTGATGGAATAGACAATGGAAATAATATATAAAAATATGATTTTATTCTTGATGTATCCATTATGGCTGTTTCTTCTATTTCCTTTGGAATCTTATCGAGATATCCTTTTATGAGGAATGTGGCCATTGGCAATGTATGTGTTGTATACACCAATGAAAGCCCAAATAATGAATTCAATAATTTTAATTTCTTAAAGACCATAAATAAAGCTATAATAGAATGCACTCCTCCAAGAAAATCCATAAATATAAGTATAGGCAATATCCATCCCATTCTATTTTTTGATATAAACAATGCTAAAGGATACGCAGTTAATGGTACTAATATTGCTGTTAGTGTGGATAAAATAAATGTATTTTTTAAGTTTAAATCTATATTTGCTTCTGTGAATATCCTTTTGTAATTTTCAAATGTTGCATTTTTCGGTAAAAGGTTCATTGTTATATCGTTATTTCCGGAAAGAGATATATTTATTATGCTCCATAATGGTAATAATATACTTAAAATTAATATTCCCAATACAATATATCTCATATAATTTGTCATGTTAAATCTAATTTGTGGCAATACAGGCGTTTTTTCTTTAAAAATCAGCCACATTAATCCTATTATAGGAACAAAATCAAATCCTTTCCAGAATCCATAATGATTTATGCTTAGCATCATTATTGCAAAATCTACAAATACTATTATTCCAAATAATTTTCTGTTTTTTAGCAACAAAAGATACATTGCCGCAGATAGCAATAATACTATATTATGATTAAACATATAGGTAAGAACCTTTATGGCTATAACAAAGGTTATAAATTTATTTAAAGATATAGTTCTTCTGGTAAGAAAGATAAAAGCTATAAGCATTACAAAAAACGCTGAAATAACGCTATAAGCTGATATTATTCCAAAATCATAATACGTATTTGAAACAAAATAATTGAATATTCCCATAGTTGTTGTAATACCAACAATACTATGACTACCTATTCCGTCCAATAATGGTGGTCCTCCTGCTGTTAAAAGAAATGGAACAGTAAAGTCCTTAAAATGCGCAGCAAATATTATCAGAAACCATGCAATAATCGTTGGCTTTATATATGGAATAGTAATATTAATAAGAGTATTCAATGAGTTGGCACCATCTATCTCTGCTGCAAAATATAATTCCTTTGGAACTTCCTGATATGCAGAAATTAAAACCATTATTACTATCGGTAATTCAAGCCAGATACTTACAAAAACCCCCCATCCAAATCCAGATAATACATCTGTAAATATATTTGTATTAATATGAAAAATATTTTTTATAATAGAATCTGTTCCATATCCATATATTAAAGCTCTCCATATCAATACACCTATATAAGACGGTACTATCCATGGAAGCATCGTTAAAAAGAAAACCAATTTTTTATTTCTAAATTTTTCCTCTATCAAATATGCTATTAAAATACCTATTATCATCACTATTGAAGAAATAATAGCAGACCATATGAAACTAATCTTTACAGCTATAGACATTCCAGAGTCTTTTAAAACCTCTATATAATTCTTAATACCAACAAAACCCCCATTCTCACCAAACGGTGAGGTATATAATGATGTTTTCAAGATCGAAAACATTGGTATTATTAAAATAAAGGTTATTAAAAATACCGCTGGTAATAAAAGAATATACTTACTTTTATTTTTCATCCATAAACCTCTGTGTTTTTTCTATAATAGAATCATCCATTTCATCTTTTTGCTTAAGAATTAATGTCATCATCGTTCGTATTCCCTGCCAGTATTTTGATTTAAAATATGCGGAATTTGGCAAAACCTTTCCTCTTTCCGCAGACATATAGGCAACCTTAAAATATTCATCCTTTTCTTTCAATTCATCAAAAGCACTTTTGGAAGAAGGAAATTTGTATAAGTCCTTACAAAATGTAATCTGAGATTCTTTCTTTGAAATATACTCAAGAAATTTCTCAACATCATTATTTAATTTCCCTTTTATAACGCTAAAACCTTTGTAATCCAGAACAGGTGTCATATAATTTCCTGCTTCTTTTATATATGGTAATGGTAATATTTTAAACTCTATACCGGATTTAATAAAATCAGGAATCATAAAGGTCCCAAAAAACATGGCTGCTATTTTGCCTTTTTTAAATCCAGAAACAAGCCCCTGCCTTTCTATGAGATGAGCACTACCTCCTGCAACTGTTGTAAATATAAAAGAAATTGCATTATAGGTATTATCATCATCTATTATTATTCTTCCATTTTCCATTAAATTTTCTTTTCCAAATGCCCATTGGAAAGGTGGGAACCAATAAGGCGAATTGGCGCCCCATGCAAGCCCAAGTGTTTTTCCCTTTGTTTTTTCTTCCACTGCATAACTTGCAAACAATAAATCTTCAAATGTATGTCCATATTCCAAAGGAAATCCAGCATCATAAAAGGTTTTATAATGATAAAATAATACCTGTGTATCAAAATAAAATGGTATGCCATAATAATGTACTTCCTTAGAAATAGATTTTCCATCTTTAACAATATGTTTTTCTATTTTAAATGCATCAAATGAGCCTTTTATAAATGATTTTCCATATTTATCTTTTAATGCATCTATATTTTCTAATAATCCTGCATCTGTTAACTTCCCTATCTCATCATTTTTTACTAAAACAATATCAGGAATATCTCCATCTCCTCTAAAAACTGTAAATAATTTCGAGGATATTTTTTGCTGTCTTATCACCTTCACAGTGATTCCAGGATTCTCTTTTTCAAATGATTTTACAATATCTTCAAATTGATCAAAACCTTCATATTCAAACCATACAGTAATTTCACCGGCAAATAAAAATGTAATCATTAAGACAAAAAGTATTAAAACTGAAAACCTTTTCATAAACAACCCCCTTAATCTGTGATATAATGTTAACATAATTATACATCAAATTGGAGGTTTTTTAAAATGAAAATATTGGGAGTTATACTTGCTGCAGGTTTATCAAAGAGATTTAAAGGCAATAAACTTATATATAATTACAATGGCAAACCACTTTTGCAATGGACCATAGATTTGTTAAATCAATATGCTTTCGATAAATTGCTTGTTGTAAATGAAAATTGGAATGAAATAGAAAATCATTTCAAAGACTATTCTAATTTCAAAATCATTTATAATCACGAATATAAAAAAGGAATTTCCTCTTCAGTAAAAACAGCAATACAATATGCTTTAAACAATAATTATGACAAAACTCTAATATTTCTTGGAGATATGCCTCTAATCACAAAAGAAACAGTTGAAAAAATTTTATATCAAAATACTAAAAAACCTATTGTTGCTCCGTATTATCAGGGACAAAAAGGATTTCCAACATTAATTGATAAACAATTATATAAAAATGTTTTAGATTTATCAGGCGATGCCGGTATAAAACAGATAATATATAAACAACCAGAATTAGTAGAAAAAATAGAAATTAATATACCTATGCCCGTTTTTGACATAGACACTCCCCTTTAGTTACTTTAAAGAAAACTATTTATTAAGAGAATTTGACTTTTTTTAAAAAAAGTGCTATTATTATAGTAGGAGATGTGGTTAGGGATCTTCCAAAGGAGGTGTTCTTATGGATTACAAATTATTCACAAAAAACATTGAGCTCACTAAAGCTCTTGAAGATTATTTAGAAAAGAGAATGGAAAAAATCGACAGAATGTTCAAAAAACACGATGATTTGTTAATGGGAACAGAAATTAGGGTAGAAAAAGACAGAGAAACTTATAAGGTTGAGGTCACTTCACATCTTAAATTTAAAGGCAGTATTTTCAAAGTAGAAGAAAGGGGGACAGACCTTTACGAGGTTATAGATAAAGTTTCTGACGCTTTTGAAAGAAAATTAAAGAAAGTAAAAGGAAAATTACAAAATCACGATGCTCCAAACCCATTAAAAGATGTTAAACCTGTAGAATTAGATGATGAAGATGAACTTTTCAGCAAAATTGAAAAAAGAAAAAGATTTGATATGAGTATGTTCTCATTAGAAGAAGCGATATTACAGTTAGAATTATTGGGACACGAATTTTTTGTATTTAGAAATTCAGAGTCAGAAGAAGTTAATGTTATTTACAAAAGAAAAGACGGAACATTGGGATTAATAGAATTTGAAGAATAATAAATAATAATAAGTCGGGCTGATTTTCAGCCCGACATTTTTATTTTATTATTACTTAAAATATTCCTTCATCTCAAGTGTTGAAAATTCAAATGGAAATTTTACTGGTTTTCCTTCCTTAGAAGATTTATAAATTGCAAGTACAATTTCAACAGCTTTTTTTCCATCTTCTCCAGAAATATATGGTTTTCTATTATTTATTATAGCTTCATAAAAGTCCTTATAAAGCGGCACATGACCTGCACCATAAACAGTATCAGGATCAGGCAAATTTTGAAATGGATGTGATTCTTCACCATCAAATCTCCAGGTTTCTATTTTATTTACTGCCAGACCACCTATTACAACCGTTCCATTTTCACCAAACACAGACAATGTTTCTTCAAGATTCTTTGGATAAACATTTGCTGTTCCTTCTACAATTCCCACAGCACCATTTTTAAACTTTATAATTGCACTTCCAAAATCTTCTGCTTCAATATATGGATGATTAAAGTTTTCAATTCTACCAGAAATCTCTTCTATTTCACCAAATGTCCATTGTAATAGGTCTATTCCGTGAGTACATTGATTCATTAATGTTCCACCATCAAGCTCCCACGTTCCTCTCCATGGTGCCTGTTCATAATATGATTTATTCCTGTTCCATCTTATGGAAATCTGTCCATGCAACAATTTTCCAAAATCACCATTTTCAAGTTTTTTTCTTAACTCCTGAATAGGTGGATTAAATCTGTTCTGAAAACACACACCTAATTTTAAATCCTTTTCTTTTGAAAGTTCTATCATATGGTCCATTTCTTTTGTGGATAATGCCATAGGTTTTTCAACAAGCACATGTTTTCCATTGCACATTGCATCTATAGAAATCTGATAATGATATCCACTTTCTGTAGCTATGGATACCATATCTATATCTTCTCTTTTTAAAACTTCATTATAATCAGTATATACTTCTGGCCTTTTTAATCCCGCTTCTTCTATTATATTAGCAATATTTTCTGCCTTTTCCTTTACAGGATCAACAACAGCTACAAGCTCAAATAATTCGCTATTCTTTATTATAGCTTCTGTATGTTTTTTAGTAGCAATTCTACCACAACCAATTAATGCCAGTCGAATCATAATAATATCACCTTATCCTTATTCTTTTCTATATTCTTTGTTTTATTCTTTGTATCAAATAAGAATGGAGCATGTTCAAGCACAAATTCATAATCTACATTAGAATGTGCAGTAGTTAATACCACAGCATCTACACTTTCAAGAAGCTCTCTTGTTAATTCCACACTCTTATATGTTTTTCCTTCATGTGTAAATTCTGGAATATACGGATCATGAATAATAATATCTGCATGTTTCTTTTCAAGGTGTTCTATAACCTTTAATGCAGGTGATTCCCTTAAATCATCTATATCGTTTTTATAAGCAACACCAAGCAATAATACCTTTGCTCCATTTAAACATCTCTTTCTATCGTTTAAAATATCCTGAAGTCTTGAAACAACATATTCAGGCATTGCATCATTTATTTCTCCAGCCATTTCTATTAATCTTGTATGATAATCAACAGCTCTTGCTTTATATGTTAAATAAAATGGATCTATTGGAATACAATGACCACCTACACCTGGCCCAGGATAAAAAGGCATAAAACCAAATGGTTTTGTAGCTGCTGCATCAATAACTTCCCAGATATTAATTCCAAGTTTTTTTGCAACTACAGCCATTTCATTAATAAGCGCAATATTTACAATTCTAAATGTATTTTCTAAAATCTTTGCCATTTCTGCTTCTTTTGGTGTTGAAACAGCAAATACCTCTGCTTCAAGAACATTTTCATATAACGCTTTAGCATGTTTTGTACATTCTGGTGTTACGCCACCAACTACCTTTGGTGTATTCTTTGTTTTAAACCTTAAATTTCCTGGGTCTACCCTTTCTGGTGAAAAAGCAAGATAGAAATCCTTACCAACCTTTAATCCTGTTTCTTCTAATATAGGAAGCATTACTTCCTCTGTGGTTCCAGGATATGTTGTACTTTCAAGGGTTACCAGCATATCTTTATGCAATCTTTTTGCAACCTCTTTTGTAGAAGCAACAACATATTGCAAATCGGGCTGCTTAAATTTATTTAAAGGAGTAGGTACACAGATCATTACTGCATCACATTCAGCTAATTTTTCGAAATCTGTTGTAGCTGTAATCTTTCCTTTTTTTACAAGATCTTCAAGTTCTTCATTTACAACATCACCAATATAATTAATACCTTTATTAACCATTTCAACTTTTTTTTCCTGAACATCAAAGCCAATAACGTTATAACCTGCCTTTGCCTTTTCTACTGCTAAAGGTAATCCAACATAACCAAGTCCAATAACCCCTATTTTTGCTGTTTTGTTTTGAATCTTTTCCATTAAACTCATATTCATCCCTCCGAATATATAAAATTTTGAATTTATTTTCATTCACTGAGTGAATTATATCATAAAAAAAAGAATGTGTCAATATAATTTAATTAAAAAGGCTCTTCAAATTGAAGAGCCTAATTATATACTATATATCCATCATCCACATAATAAAATTCGCCGCTAATACAAATAAAAAGGTTCTTAAAAGTCTAAATAAAAATTCACCAAAATATCCATCCTGATATGATTTCCATCCTCTATATATCAATAAAAAAAAGGCAACTATTAATAGCACTGTAAGTCCTGGAGAAAAACCAAACATTCCCATCCCTCCATCTTTGTGATTTTATTATCAATAATATTATATCATAAAATCCCGCTGTTTTTCAAGCGGGATTAGTTTAATTATTAAAATATTCTTTTATAGATTCTACTATATATTCAACCTCATTTTCTGTGAGTTCAGGGAATATAGGCAATGCCAATGTAGTTTCTGTTGCTTTTTCTGTTATTGGAAAATCTCCTTTTTTATAACCAAGATATTCAAAACATTTCTGTTCATGTAATCCCTTCGGATAATAAATAGATGTTCCTATGCCTTTTTCTGTTAAATATTCTCTTAACTCGTCTCTATTACCTTTTTTAAGCGTTATTACATATTGATGATAGACATGAGATTTATCTTCAAATACTCCTGGATACTCTACATATTTTTCTAATTTATATGCTTTAAATAACTCATCATATTTTTTAGCTATTTTTATTCTATTTTCTATGTACTCATCAAGATGTTTTAATTTTATTCTCAATATTGCTGCCTGCACTTCATCAAGCCTTGAATTAAATCCTACTTCATCATGATAGTATTTTTTTGCTGCACCGTGTACTCTTAATTTTCTTACTCTTGTTGCTAACTCTTCATTATTGGTAAATACCATTCCTCCATCACCATAACCTCCAAGGTTTTTGGTAGGGAAGAATGATGTAATGCTTAAATCTCCAACAGAAAATCCTTTTTTGCCCTTCCACATGGAACCTATGGACTGTGCACCGTCTTCGATTATATAAACTCCATATTTTTCTTTGAAATATTGAAGTCTTTCAAGATCTATTGTTTTACCAAAAAGATGAACGGGTATTATTGCCTTTATTTTTTCCCTTTCTGGATGATTTTTCAAAATTTCTTCTACCTTATTTAAATCCATGTTGTAATACTTTTCTTCAACATCAACAAATATAGGCTTTGCTCCATTTCTTGTTATACAGCTTGCTGTTGCAAAAAATGTATATGGTGTAGTAATTACATAATCACCTTCTCCAATATTTAAAGCCCTCACAGATAAAAATAATGCATCAGAGCCATTTGCAACACCTATTGCATATTTTGTCCCTGCATATTCTGCCAATTCTTCTTCAAGAGCTTTTACATGTGGTCCTAAAATTACCTTTCCTGTTTTAAAAATATTATCAAGAGTCTCCAAAACTTCTTCCCTTATTTTTTCATATTGCCTTGTCATATCAAATAATGGAATTTTCATTTTTTACTCCCCTTTCTCCAATGAAACATTACCTGTTTCATCAATATTAAAAATATATATATTTGATAATTCATTTTCTCTCGCATTTTTTAAAATATCCTCAGAATGTCTAAATGAAGCTATTATAATCATGTCATAATCCATATTTTTCACTTCTTCTGGAGAATATATGTTTATTCCATGTATTTTATCCCCCTGTTTTGAAATAGAATCATCTATAAACCCTATTACGTTTATATTTTCTCCGGTTAATACCTTTAATACTATTCCTCCAACAACTCCTGCACCGTATAATAATATATTCTTATACCCCATATCTTCAATTTTGTTAAGAACTTTATTAAATGATTTCTTCGTCTCAGAATATATTTTTGAAACTTCGTTTATAAAGGAAACGGTCAAAAATTGCAGCCTCTTTTTCCCATCGTGCGTAATTTCATAATTCATATTTCTTCTGTTTCCGCCAGTTTTTATTATATATTTCTTATCTTCAAAATCTTTTAAATATCGGTTTACCATTGAAGGAACTATCCCTACGCTTCTGGCTATCATTTCCTGAGATACCTTTTCATTTTGCGAAATTATCTGTAAAATCATTAACTCCCTGAAATTAGGAGATGGATTAAAAAATGTATAGTCTTCAAAATCAAACATGCTTTCACCTCTTTTTATTCACTGAGTGAATTATAACAAATTAAAATCTATGTGTCAAGAATTATGTTCTAACTTTATGATATAATATTTTATATAACAATATAGTTTTTAATTTTGAAGGGGGGATTTTTATGAAAAAAACTTTAATCTTATTCACCGTATTGATTATTTCAGCAATTGGGCTTTCTTTTAATCTTGATAAGGATGTGGCTAATTATTATTATAAAATTTCACAGACTATAAAATCCGATATTAAAGATTATGTTGAAAATGATGCATATATTAAAATTAATACATTTGTGGACAATCGCTCTTATGATAATTTTAAGAATAATACTTCTGGATATAATGTATTACAGGTAAATCAATTTACACTCCCTATTGCAAAATATTCTGCTCCTGCTTTTACCGCAGCATTATATACTTTTTTTAATTTAATGAAGTCAAATAATGATGTTTTGTTTTATTCTTTTTTTATTCCTATTGGAGTTGATTTTTATTTATTGTTTAACCCATCATCTTCTTCTCTTAAAAATACAAATATAGATAATATACTTTTTAAAAATATATTATCAGAAAGTTTTAATGGAAATACACCTGAATCAAAAAAGAAAAAATTTTATTCTCTGGATATATACGTTCATAATATAACTATAAATTACAATTTTTATGATTATAGTTTATTTAATTATACTGTTGTAAAAGGGCACTATATAGTCTCTGCAATTTTAAGAGATAATGAAAATAACATTTTATTTCAAAAAACTTATAATAATTCCGATGAATTAGATAAATTGAAAAATTCATCTTTTTTGAGTTTTATAATGGATGTTTTTATGGCTTTAGCAGGAACAATTTTCATTTTCGAAAGTAATTAACAAAAATGGAGGATTTTTAATGGAAGGCTGGATACCCACAAAGAGACTTAAAAAAATTACTGAATTTGCTGATAAATTTTGCGGTACTGTTGAGCCAATTCATAGAAATATTTATCTTTATTTCGATAACGTTTTACGTGTGGCTATGACTGATGGTTGTGCCAATGCCGATATCTTTTTTTCAAAGGAATTTTTTCCTTTTAAAAATACATATGAAATCCCAATCCAACATTTAAAAGGACTCTTAAAAGGATTAAAAAGCAATTCTTCACCTTTTGTTAGAATGCTTGCTTTAGATGAAGGGTTGAAAATAGAATTAGATGAAATGATATTAAATATACATAGTAATAAAAATTCTACTATTCCTAAGATTAATGAAGATAAAATTACTTTTTTATTTGAAATGCGTTTAAAGAAATTTCTTGAATTGCTCGATTTCGCCAGCGTTCATTCTTATGAAGGGGAATTTATTCATTTTTTTTCAACAAAAAATAATGAAATATATGCTTTATCCGAAAATTTTAATATATCAGCTATATCTTTTTTTATAAAAAATAATATACATTTTAATAGACTTATTCCCTTTACAACTGTGCGACATATAATCAAATCACTCTCACTTATTTCTTCAAATGAAGTAATAAAAATATTTTTAGGAAAAGATCATATTATTTTAAAGGGACAGGGATTTATAATAAGTACATGCAGTGAAGTAAAAGAAGAGGTTATTGATTTTAAATTGCCTGATAATTTTATTGAAAATAAAAAAATAAAGATTTCTTCGTTGAAGAAATCTTTAAATCGTATTTATACTTCTATTCCACAAGGTTTACCTGTTTATATGGTATTTTCGAAAAAATCACATATTGTAAGCAAAGACAAAAATTCCACGCTTACATGGAATCTGGATCTTAATTTTAACCATAATTATTTAGTAGAAATAAAGCCAAGAAAATTAAGATCTTTACTTGCAAGGTTTTCAAATGATGAAATTAATATTGGTTTAAGTAAGAAGTTTATTGCTTTGTTTGATAATAATAAATATATTTTATTAAAGGTTTCTGAATATTCTGATTAATCTTCATCTATATATTTATATCCTAAAATTTTTACTATTCTCAACGTTTTGTCTTCTGCAGTATCAACAAGTTCATCATCTATTTTTACTATTGGTTTCATTTTATTGGCTTTATTAGATGCTACTACAATTCCTATTTTATTATTGCTTAACTGAACAACCATTCCAGCTGGAAATAATCCAAATGCATTTATTAAATGTTGAGTATATTCAGGGTCAAAACTTTTGGTTACATGTGATAATATAAAAGATAATGTCTTGTATGGCGTCCATGGATCCTTATATACCCTTTTACTTGTTAATGCATCATATACATCTGCAAGGGCTAATATTCTTCCAAATTCCGAGATATCCTTTCCTTTTTTCTTGAAAAAATATCCTGTTCCATCATATCTTTCATGATGCTCAATTGCACCTCGTAATATCTTATCGCTAACAAATCTATTATTTTCTAAAATTTCTTTTGTGTACATAACATGTTTTTTCATAACTTCAAACTCTTCTGCAGATAATTTTCTTGGTGCGTTTAATATTTCAAGATCCACCTTTGTTTTTCCAATATCATGCAATAATCCCGATAAAGCTAATTCTGTTAATTCATCACCTCTAATACCGGCCTCAAATCCTATTAAAGATCCCAGAATCATAACATTTAATGAATGAGAATACAGATATTCATCATATGTTTTTAATTTTTTCAAGGGTATATATATTTTGTCTGAAAAATTTTTTTGCATTTCATCGGTTACTGTTGAAGCAACCTCTGTTGCCTTGTCTATGTCAACATCTCCGCCTTTTTCCAGTTCAGCAAAAAGATCTTTTACCTGTGAAAAACTTCTTTCCAATACCTCTTTACTTAAAAAACTATGGGTATATGCCATTTCTTTTATATTCTGCACTGACTGTGCAGATTTTCTTTTTAATTCGTTTATTGGAACTTTTAATATATTATTTTTTTGAAGTGTGTTCAAAACATTGGAATCTATAACCTTACCTTTTTTAAATATGATATTGCCATCAATGTCTTTTACATCCATTGCCAATATCATACCGCTTTTTATTTTATTTAACGGTAAAAATTTCATTAAAATCCCCCTTATTCTATATAGATATAGTCTAAAACTTCAACTATTCTTATAGTTTTTTCTTCGGAAAGATCTATTGTATCGCCTCTATCGATTTTTATTAAAGGTCTGATTTTATTGGAACGATTTGAAGCTACTATAGTACCAAATTGTCCGTTACTTAATTTTACTCTCGTTCCAACAGGATAAACTCCAAAAGCATTTATTAATCCCTGAGCAAATCTTCCATCAAATTGTTTTTCAACATTACTTAATATAAAGGATATTGTTTTATATGGTGTCCATGGCCCCTTATAACTTCTTGTGCTGGTAAGCGCATCATATACATCTGCTATGGAAATAAGCTTTCCAAAATCACTTATCATTTCATTTGTTTTTCCTTCTAAATATCCTTTACCATCAAAACGCTCATGGTGTTCATATACCCCGGCAACAATCCCTATATCTTTAATATTATTCTGAATACATAATTCTTTACCAAACTTTACATGATTTCTCATTATTTGCATTTCTTCCTGAGTTAATTTTCTCGGAGCATTCATAATTTCAATAGGCACCTTTGTTTTTCCTATATCATGAAGTAATGCTGAAATTGATAAGCTTAACAATTCATCGCCTATAATACCCGCTTCTACACCCAGCAATGTACTTATAATCATAACATTCAAGGAGTGCGAATATAAATATTCGTCAAATGTTTGCAACTTTTTTAATGGAACAAATAGTTTATCTGAAAAGTTTTTTTCTATATCTTCTTTTATTGTTGAGGCAATATCCACTACGGTATCAATATCTATATTTCCAGAATCTTCCAGAACTTTAAATACACTTTTTATCTTTTTAAATCCTAAATCAAGATGCTCTTTGCTTACCACTCCATATTTTTGGGTTTCTTTTTGAAGACCTGTTATCGTATTTTTTTGATTTTTCACAGGAATGGTAAATATACCGCTTTTCTTTAAAACAGCAATAACCTTTTCGTCAAGCGGTGTATTTTTCTTAAATATTACTTTTCCCGTTGTATCTCTAACATCCATAGCTAATACCATTCCAAATTGTGCTTTATTCAAAGAAATTACTTTCATTTTATAACCTCCTGGATGTAGAGATTTGTATCGGGACCTGTTTGTATTTTTTCATTATCCACAAGAACCAATGGAAAAATTTCTATTTCATTTCGTTTTAGCACAATCCCTACCTGTCCATTATTCAATTTTACACGTGTTCCTGTTGGATAATATCCCGTAACTTCGTATAATTGTCCAACATAATACGGATCGAATAAAAAACCTGATCTTTTTAAAATCCATGATAAAGCTTCATATGGCGTATATCCTATTTCTGTTAATGAGGTATATGCGTCTGCAACCTGGGTAATTCTAACAAGCGGTGGAATTTTTTCACCTTTCATCTGAAATTTTCCTTTACCATCAAAGCGTTCATGATGATATAAAATACTATCCAATATTTCATGATTTAATACGTTTTTTAAACCCTGTAATTTTTTAAATGCAACAATTGTATGTAATGTGGCATTGGTTTCTTCACTTTCAAAATCGTTAATTACCCTATCGCCGAGCATTGCATAACCAATATCATGAATTAGTGCAAATTTCACCGTTTGTTTATACATAATATATGGTAATTCCACTTTTTTGGCAATTAATGATACTAAAATTGCTGTATTCATTGAATGATATAGTAAACTTTCATTTCCTATTGAATTTAGAAAATTCAATACTATATTTTCTTTTTTTATATCAAATTTTTTATATATCTCTTCTGTTAAATTGTTTAAGGATATATACAACTCTTCTTTAGAAAAATGACTAAAAACATGCCCAACGGATTCAATCCATCTATTATAAACCTCTTCATCTATTATAGGTGGTAACTCTTCAAATTCCTTTTCTACAAATCCCGTCCCAAGCGATTCAGAGGATAAAATCTCTATTTCTGTGATATCTGAGGAAATGAGCATCTTTATGGTCTTTTCATCTAATTCCTGACCCTTTTTTAAACTTAATCTATTTTTTAAGTTATATATATCTTCTCCTACAATCATGCCGGGTTTTAAATCCGTAATTTTTACTTTGCTCAAGTTTTCAACCCCAATAATTTAGGTTTTAGATCTTAACCTTTAGGTTTAACAACCGATATATACGGTTCATTTTCAAAAATTTTTATTGCGTTGTCCAGTATATCTTTTTTGCTTTGGGCATTAATTATATTAACAATATTATCAATATCTATTATCTTATCAAATGCAAGATAATAATCCAGAGCCAAAAATCCAAAATTAAGGCTATTTTCTGTTTCAAGCATATATCTTCCTGATAATCTTTTTTTACCATATTCAATCCATTTTTCTATATCTTCCATATTTTTTAAATTATTGATAGTATCAAAGATTATACCGTTTAAACGTTCAAAGTTTTCCGGTACTGTGGCTGCAAATATATTAAATACACCTGTTTCATTATAACCAGAATAATCTGCAGATATTTCGTATGCAAGACCTGCTTCTTCGCGTATTCTGGTAAATAACAACGAGCTCATTCCGCTTCCTAAAAATGTTTTTAATACCATAGAAGGATAAAAGTCCTTTGACATTTTTGATGGAGCTTTAAATGCATATGAAACATATATTTGAGATAATTCTTCTTTTTCCTTTTCTTTTCTTTGCACAGATTCCTTAAAAACCGGACTGTTAAATTTGTTTTTCTTTCCTTTTCTTTCAGGTAATAATGAACCTATTTTTAAAACAAGCTTTTCAAGTTCTTTCCCAGGTCCAACAAGCATTAAAACTGTATTTTCAGGTGTATATTCACGACTATAATAATCTTTTAAAATTTCAGCATTTAATTTTGAAACGCTTTCTTTGGTTCCCAATATCGGATTGGCAAATGTATTTGAAAACATTATTTTATTTAATTGTTCAAAAACATTATCAACTGGTTCGTCTTCATACATTGCAATTTCATCTAAAACTATTCTTTTCTCTTTTTCTATCTCATTTTCATCAAATTTTGCATTAAAGATAATATCCATTATTATTTCCAGTCCTATTTCAGAAGCTGTTAATGGAACTTTTGCATAATATGCTGTAAGATTCTTTCCGGTAAATGCATTTATTGAACCACCAAATTCTTCTATAGGCCTTTTTATTTCAACCATATTTCGGTTTTCTGTACCTCTAAAAACGGAGTGTTCAATTAAATGAGAGATTCCCATTACTTCTTCTGTTTCATGTGATGAACCATTTCTTACTGCAGCAATAACAGAGACACTCCTGATGGTGTCTCTGGGAAGTAACAAAACTTCTAATCTATTATCTATAACAACTTTTTCAATCATTCTTTTCCTCCGGCTTTTTTTCATAATGTCTTCGATTATTATTATTTCTTCTTGGAGCTGTTGGTTCTCCAAATTTTTTTAACTGAATCTTTCCACTGTCATCTATACTGATTACTTCAACCTTTATTACATCACCTATTTTAAACCCTTTTATAGCTTCTTTGGCGTCTTTTCCAAGGTTTGAGATATGCAATAATCCCTGTTTTCCCGGCAATATCTCAACAAATAATCCGTAATTTTCAATTCTTACAACTTTCCCATCAAAAGCTTCACCGGCTTTTACTTCTTTTATGATATTCTGGATATAATTAATTGCTTCTTCTATTTTCTTTAAATCAGTACCACTAACCTTTGTAAGACCTGTTTCATCATCTATTGAAACCTCTACATCATAATCTTTTCCAATACCTTTAATTACTCTTCCACCTGGTCCTATTACTTCTGAGATTTTATCAAGTGGAATTGTCGTTGTTTTAATAAGCGGTGCATATGGTGATAACTCTTTTCTTGGTTCAGGAATTGTATTATACATAATGTCAAGAATATGCAATCTTGCTTTCTTAGCTCTATCTAAAGCTTCTGTTAATACTTCTTCATTAACCCCAGCAACCTTAACATCCATCTGGAACGCAGTTATTCCATCTCTTGTACCTGTAACTTTAAAGTCCATATCTCCAAGATGGTCTTCCATTCCGAGAATATCTGTTAAAACAACAAATTTATCGTCTTCAAAGATAAGCCCCATTGCAACACCGGCAATATGTTTTGGCATTGGAACACCTGCATCCATTAATGCCAATGAACCTGAACATACTGTAGCCATTGATGAAGAACCGTTTGATTCTAAAATTTCAGAAACCACACGTATAATATATGGGAATTCTTCTTCTGAAGGCAATAAATTCTTTAAAGCTCTTTCAGCAAGATGTCCATGTCCAATTTCCCTTCTGCTTAACCTTAAACCCTTTACTTCACCTGTGGAATAAGGTGGGAAATTATAGTGAAGCATAAATCTTTTTTCGCCTTCTTCGAAAACTGTATCTATTATTTGAACGTCAAATGGCTGACCAAGAGTTACAACACCTAAACTCTGTGTTTCTCCTCTTGTAAATAATGCTGAACCATGTGTTTTTTCAAATAATCCAACTTCACAGGTTATAGGTCTGATTTCATCTATTTTCCTTCCATCGGCTCTGGTATTTTCTTCTATAATCATCTTTCTCATTAACTTTTTAATAGCATCATCAAATGCTTCTTTTAAGAATTTTTTATTTGCTTCATATGTTTCATTGTCCCATTTTTCAACATATTCACTCTGGAATCTTTCAAGCAATTCTTTTTCATAACTTCCAAGAGCTTCATCTCTATCCTTTTTACCTTTTACAAGAATTCTTTTCTTTAATTCTTCATTATCTATTAATTTTTCAAAATCTTCAACAAAACCTTCTGGAATTTCCGGTGGAACAACTTCCCATTTTTCTATATTAAATTCAGAAATTACTTTTTCCTGAAATTCCACAATTTGCTTTATTGCATCATGAGCAAACATTAAAGCCTTTACCATTTCTTCTTCTGATACTTCTAAGGCTTCACCTTCAACCATTGTTATTGCTTCTTTAGTTCCTGCAACAACAATATCCATCCTGCTTCTTTTTAACTCCTCCTGAGTTGGGAATACAATAAATTCACCATCTACATATCCAAGTCTAACACCTGCAACCATACCTTCAAATGGAATTGGTGAAACATTTAATGCAAATGATGCGCCTGTTATACCCCATGTTTCTATACTATCATCATTATCCATTGATAATGCAGTTACAATTACCTGAATATCATTATGAAAATCCTTTGGGAATAATGGTCTTATAGGCCTATCTATAAGCCTTGAAGACAATATAGCCTCTTCACTTGGCCTTCCTTCTCTTTTTACAAATCCGCCAGGAATTCTACCTATTGCATAAAATTTTTCCTGGAACTCTACTGTTAATGGCAAGAAATCAACGCCTTCTTTTGCTTCTTTTGAGGCAGTTGCTGTAATAAGTATCGCTGATTTCCCATATCTTAACAAAACAGATCCATGAGCCTGTTTCGCCATCTTTCCATGTTCGATTACAAGCTTCCTTCCAAATAATTCTGTTTCCCATACCTTCATTTATATCACCCCTTTTATTAAATTATAACATAAATAGTAGATTTATCCAATATTTAACATATTATAAATCAAAAAAGTTTGCTAAAATATTCAAATATTTTTATTTTTCTTTACAATAAAAACAATCCCGGACCGTGAAAGCCCGGGATTGTTTTTATATCTTAAATTGATTTAATTTTTCATTTAATTCATCCACTAATTTCGATAATTCCACCGATTTTTCACTTACACTTTCCATATCTTCGCTTTCTAATTCTATTTCTCTTGTAATTTCAGTAATTTCATTTGAAATTTCAAGAATCATCTGAGCAGTTTTATCGCTTGCTGCTGCCATTTCTTCTGTTGAAGCGCTTTGTTCTTCTGCACTGGCAGTTAATCCTTCAACTCTCATATTTATGCTTTCAACTCTTTCGAGAATCTCTTCAAACTTCTCTTTGACCTCTTCTGCACTCTTTTCAACATTTAAAATTACATTTACTGTTTCGTCTGTTGCCTTATTTGCCTCAGCTGCACCGTTTCTTATTTCATTTAATATCACCGCTATTTGTTCTGTAGCTTTTTTACTTTCTTCTGCAAGTTTTCTAATTTCATCGGCAACTACAGCAAAACCTTTTCCTGCTTCTCCTGCTCTTGCTGCCTCTATTGCTGCATTTAATGCCAATAAATTAGTTTGTTCTGTTATATTGGTTATGGTATCTACAATCTCTCCAATATTCTTCGCTTTTTGAGCTAATACTGCAACAGTTTTTTCCGTCTGTTTAGATTTATCAACTGCTTCACTGATAATTTCTGTAATTTCAATTATCGATTTTTCACCATTTTGGGTTAGTTCAGTTGTTATATTTACCTCTTGAGAAATTTCAACCGCTATTTCAGAAACATTCTGTGCTGCTGTTGATACTTCATTAACCCCAGAGGTTAATTCTTCTGTGGTAGCAGCAGCATTTTCAGCATTATTTTCTATTGTTCTTGCTTTATCTAAAATATCTTCATTTGCTGCACTGGTTTTTTCTGAAATATCTGCAAGATGATTTGATGATTTTTCAATTCTATCTCCTGCTTCTCTTAACCAGATAAATGTATTTCTAAGATTTTCCGTCATGTTCTTCAAAGAATTGGTAATCATTGCAACCTCATCTTTACCTTTAGCTTCAAACTTAACTGTAAAATCACCCTCTGCAAATTTATCAACTTTTTTACTTAATTCCATCAATGGATTTGATATTCTCCTTGCAAATATTACAGACAAAACAATAGATAAAATCAAAATAACAAAAGATGTGATTATAAGAATATTTTTTACGTTATTAGCAGATCTTAATGCTTCCAATACAGAAACTTCAGATACAAAAGCCCAATGAATATTTTTAAATTTAAAAGGTGCATATGCACTTAATACTGTTTTACCTTCAAAATTTTTGGTTATTAAAACTCCAGATTCACCATTTAATGCTTTTTTTACAGGTTCTGTTTCAACTTTTTGACTGAGAATTGTATTTAACCCTGCAATATTATTTCTCATTAAATAATCGTTTCCTACAATATAAGTTACACCTGTTTCCCCCATACCGCTATTATCCTGTAAAATTTTATCTATTTTTTCAATATTAATTCTTAATACTAAATAACCATATAATCCAAAATCTTCATCTTCAACCTTTATACCTGCAAAAAATCCCGGTTTACCAAAATAATTTCCTATTTTTGAAAAATGCACTTCATTGTCATTCTTTTCTTTTAAAGTCCTGTATAATTCAGATAAAATCGTATTTGCCTTATTTAAATCTGTTGCAAAATCTTCATTTTTACTTACCGAATACAAAACTAACCCTTTTGGAGAAATTAATAATAAATCGCTATACCCTTTTATATTAATAAAATCTCTAAAATCCTTCTGTAAATCTGAATGCATTACACTATAATCATAAAAAGTGCTCATAACTTCATCAGAAAAACCTGTTTTATCAAATTTTTCGTCATAATAATAGTCATATAATTGCGATTTGTCTTTGTATGGATTTTTTTCTATATAAATTTCTCTTAATGTCTTCATTATTGTATCCAATGTCATTACGTTCATAAAATCTTCAAAAAGATTTGAAGCATTAAAGAAACCATCCTTTATTTTTTCAAAATTTCTTACATATTCAAGATCAGAAGTTGTTTCTTCAAGTAAATTTCCTATAAATTCCATTTTTAAATTTCTCGCCATAATTAATTTATCTGTAAAACTCGCTTTTAAAGATTTTTGTGAATTTAAAATACTAATCCCCGAAAATGCCAATAATACCACCAAAAGCGATATTACAAAAAATGCCATAATCTTTCCCTGTATTTTCATGTTTTACCCCCTCGTTTAAATAATTTACAATTTATTATTATATCATCTGATACATTAATTTTCAAATAGCATCTTTGTTCTTTTTTTGGAAAATATAAATTCTTTCTTCAAATAATTGTGTGATATAATATCTATAGGCAAAATATAATAATATAATAATTGAAGGTGGCTTTAATGTTAAAAAAAGTAAAATTCTTTTTTAGAAATCTCTGGAAAGACCCTGGAAATAGATTATTAAGTATAATATTTGTTTTTATAATCCTTATAGGTTTTGTTTTATATTTTGCAGAAGTTGGTAAAAACCCGGAAATTAATAGCCTTTTTGATGCTTTCTGGTGGTTAATTGTTACTATCGCCACTGTTGGATATGGTGATATTGTGCCTTCTACTACTTTAGGAAAAACAATAGGAATGATTACAATAATTACCGGTGTAACTTTATTCTCTCTTATTTCAGGTAGTATTGCTTCAATTCTTGTTGAACTACGTATTCGAGAAAGGAAGGGGTTGGGTTACGTGAAATTTAAGAATCACATAGCAATATTGGGATGGAATAATCATCTTGAAAAAACAGTAGAAGCCATGAAAAAATTTATAAATGCCTCTGATTATAATCTTGTATTGGTAAACCAGGCGGAAGAAGAGGATTATGAAGATTTTCGTTCAAAATTTCCAGATTTAAATATAAAGTTTATTCATGGAGATTTTACAAAAGAAAACGTTTTAAACAGAGCAAATATTGCCCATGCAAAATATATTATAATACTTTCTGACACATATGGCGGACGAAGCCTGGAAGAATGTGATGAAAGGACATTAATAAGCATCCTTCTTATACGAACTATAAATAGTGAGGCTAAAATATTCGCTGAAGTTATAAAAGAAGAAAAAGCAAAATACATACTAAGAGCAGGAGCAGATGATATAATTTTAAGTAATGAATTTAATTCGGTACTATTATCTTCTGCACTAATATCTCCAGCATATCATATGCTAATGAGGGAAATTGTTTCTTTGGAAAATATGAGAGTAAAATTAATGCCAATTCCACGCTCTTTTATAGGAAAAACTTTCAAAGAGCTTTTTGAACACTTCAAACAGAAAGAAAACGCGCTTGTAATTGGTACATTAACAACCAAAAAAGAATTTACCATTAATGATCTTTTAAATTCCGATAGTTCTATTGACAATTTCATAAGACAGAAATTCGAAGAAGCAGAAGAAGACTTCTTTGAAGAAGAAGAAAAGAAAGAAAATTATGAATTAAATCTCAATCCAAATGACGATTATATTATTTCTGAAAATGATTCACATGTATTTGTGATAAAGTAGGTGATATTATGGCTGATATAGAATTTTTAAGCAAAATACAATTGTTTAAAAATTTAAACCACTCCCAAATAAAAAAAGTAGCAAAAATTCTAAAACCTATAAAATTTAAAGCCGATGAAATTATAATCGCCGAAGGAGAAAAAGGAGATACAATGTATATTTTCAAAAAAGGAAAAGTTCAAATAACCCATCAATTAACCCTTCGAACCGGTTCCAATCATTGGGAAGAGGGAGAAAAATCAATGGCCATTTTAGATGCCGAAAAAATTAATTTCTTTGGCGAAATGTCTCTTGTAACTGGTTCTCCACGTTCTGCAACAATAAAGGCATTAACAGAATGCGAGTTATATGAGATGTCAAAAGAAGATTTTGAAAAATTAGCAGAAGAGAATCCAGATATTGGATACAAAATCATGAAAGAAATTGCAGCTGTTTTATCACATAGAATTGAAGGATTAAACGAAAATATCTTAAAGCTAACAACAGCTCTAAGTATTGCACTTACCAAAAAGAAAAAATAGTCCGAAAAAATTCGGGCTATTTTTACAGTTATAACATTTTTCTAAATATATAATTTACAACAACCTGAATTGCTTTTTCATTAAATCCACCTTCGGGAATTATAATATCTGCATACTTTTTAGTGGGTTCTACATATGCATCATGCATTGGTTTAACTGTATTTGTATATTGCTTAATTACAGAATCCAAATCTCTTCCTCTTTCTTTTATATCCCTTTCAAGCCTTCTAATAAACCTTATATCGTTTTCTGTATCAACATATATAGCAAGATCATACATTTTTCTTAATTCTTCGTAATACAGGGCAAAAATACCTTCAACTATTATTATTGGTTTTGGTTCAAACTTCACAGATCCCACACGGGTAAATTGAGAAAAATCATATTCAGGTAAATCGATAACTTTATTTTCTTTCAGCATATTTAAATGTTCAAACATTAATTCATTTTCTATCATACTTGGATGATCATAATTATGCTTTTTTCTTTCCTCCAAAGTCTCATGGCTTAAATCCCTATAATAATTATCCATAGGCAATATCTCGCAATTTTCGGTTCCAAGAATTTCCCTCATTTTATATGCTACTGTTGTCTTTCCTGAACCGGTCCCTCCTGCTATACCAATAATATACATTTAATTCACTCCTTCATCTTTTTTGAATTGAACTTAATTCCAATTAAAATATATACCACAAATAATCCTATAATCCAATAACTTTCCTGAAGGCTTAAATTAGAATTTCTTTTTAATATTTCATTGGTTCCTATTTTCAAAGTTAGAATTTCTTCAAAAAAATAAACACTAAAAAACGATGCTATACCTGAAAAAATAATCAAGGTTAAATAAGAAATTATTTTATCAAAACTCTTAAATAATAAAATGGAAACAATTAATCCAAAAATGATTGAAAATCCCCAAGGAATATATTCAGGTTTTACAGATTTTAAAAAATCCAATTTATCCATTAGTCCGGGAAAAGAAGTACTGATAAAATCATATAATCCATAACCTATCATTCCACCCAAAACAAAACCGGCAATTTGAACAGAAGACTTAAAAAAACCATATGTTAATAATCCAATAATTATAGAAAAAATTAAATAAGCTATTCCTTCATTTCCCTTAATATATTCGAGAAATTGTTTTGAATATTCCCAATCAATAATAAATGGTATTATAAATAAATAACTGCTCAAAAATCCAATAATAAAGAAAATCAACTTTGAAACCTTTTTATAAAATAAAATAGAAAGCAGAGAAACTCCCAGAATTATATACCATGAATCGGCATATGTATATAATGAATTCAATGCTTCTGGAGCCATGTTTGTTATTGTAGCAATAATACTTTCCTCCATTTACTCACCCCCTGAATAATAAAAGATAACTTTTCTTTTATTATACCATACTGCTACCAGAAAAACATTGAAAAAAACAAAAATTCTTTAAAACTATCTATTTAGAAAACTTCATAAAAAGATTCTCTCATGCGACTCGATTGCTAATCCTCAAAAACTACTCATATACGCGGGGTCGCTCAGATTCCCCTTCCCTGGGGAAGCTTCGCTCAAAAAAACATCCTGTTTTTTTGTCCCTCTTCATTCGCAGTTTTTTTCAGGCAATCTTCGAGCATTCGTTCATCTTTTTATTCAGTTTTCTTTTTATTCTACTTATATAATAAAATATAATAAGAAAATAGATATAATAATATGAGCGAAGGTAAAAGGTTTTAGAAGCAGGTATTAAACAGTTGGAAAAAATAAAAGCGAGTGAAGGCTCGCAGAGTGCCTGATTATGTAAAAGAAAGTAGAAAAATAATATGAACGAAGACTAAGAATTTCCCGAAGCGTAATGCAGAAAATTCGGGTTGGAAAAACAGGACGTTTTGGAAAGCGAAGCACTTCATGGACGAAGTGTCTGAGCGTGCCGTATATAATAAAAATAGAAAATAATATTAATAAAAATTAATTATAAAAAATGTCAAAGAACATAATAATATTTTTGATTTTAAAGTTGTAAAATATAAATAGAAAAATAGTACAAATAGCTCTTTGAAAACAAATAACAATCATACGGAGAAAGATAGTCTGAGCGGCTAAGCTAAAAAGCTTGAGGCTGGGTAATTATCCACTCCTTTTAGCATGGTTTAGAGAATTAAGCGTTAAGCTTGTATCAATCACGGCCGTATGGCAAAAGGAGGTATTCTGTATGATTACTGTTGGAATTGACATTTCATCAACTAAATTTGATGTTGCCATATTTGATGGTGAAAAGTTTAAACACTATGTTTTCAAACAATCATATGATGGTTTTAATGAATTCTTTGATTTGATTAAAGGTATTGATGACGAGTATATGATTGCAATGGAATCAACAGGAACTTATCATGTTGCACTAAAACAATTCTTAAACAAAAAAGGTATTCAAGTTTTGGTTTTACATCCATATTCACTTAAAAACTTCATGAAATCTTTTAGTCATTCAAAGACTGATAAGATTGATTCAAAAAATATTGCTAAAGCTGTATATATACTAAAAGATTATGTAATAAAATCATCTGAACCTGAGGATTTGGTTTTAGAATTGAGAAATTTACTTAGAGCAAGAGAAAGTATTGCTAAAAATCTTGGTTCATTAAAAACACAATTAAAGAATGACTTAAAAAAGTATATGCCTGAATTGTTAAATCATTTTTCTAAGATGGATTCACCAGTCTTACTAAAATTATTATCAAGATATCCAACTTTAAATTCAATAATGAAACATAGAAGAAAAGCAACTAATTTACTTGCTTCATTTAAAAATTGGAATAAAGAAAAAGCATTAAAAGTAATAAACGATTTAAAAATTTCAATAGGAATTAGACATGACTCATCAGCAATATTGATTAAATCAAAAATAATTTTAATAAAAGATTATAAAGAACAACTTGAATTACTGGAAGAAGAAATACAAAGAATTGCAAATGAATTAATTGGAAACTTCAAAGATAATGATTCCAACGAGAAAAATAATAAACATAAAAATGAACGCGATTATGATAATCATGAAAGCAATAATAATCAAAATAGAAAAGATAAAAATATTACTGAAAACGAATATTATCAAGCGTATAGAGCGATAATGTCAATCCCAGATTCAGGTGAGTTAGTAACTCCATATACAATAATATCAGAAATAGGAGATATATCAAGATTTAAAACCAAAAGACATCTTGTTTCATATATAGGATTTGATCCAACAATATCGCAATCTGGAAAATATAGAAAAAACAAAAGAATATCTAAAAAAGGAAACAGTCATTTAAGACGCATATTCTCACTGTGGGCAGAAAGAATAATAAAATCTATTCCACAATACAAGGCGAAATATGAATCGCTAATAGAAAGAGGAAAACCAAGAAAAGTAGCACTAACAGCAATAACAAGAAAACTAATTGAACTGGTATATACATTGTGGAAAAATAAAACGACATTTAACTACGAATACTTAAATCTAAAAACTGCATAATAAAATTTCTAGAGAATAATATCAAATCATATATATTAAATTAAATCAAAGAAAAAATGTAAAATACCAATAAACTCATTACAGCATCAAAAGCTGTAAAAGGGGGTAATTTTCTAAGATTATCAAAGAAAAATTTTAACATACTTTTAAAATTTATATCTTGACTTTTTAGAGAATACCCGAATTTTCAAATGGAGCAAGGATCAGAAATTCTTGCCGTCTGAGTGAATATTATTTTTCTACTTTCAAAGAGAATTTTCGAAGATCAGCACTCAAGTCACCTGAACAAGCTTTTATTTTTTCCATCCCCCTCTTTTTATCAATTAATAGTAACGATTGCTATAAAATTTAGTAATGATTATATTTAATAAAATAAAAATAGCTATATATAAATTATTATAAAAATTCTGAAATTAATTTTGAACCTTTGAACCTACAAAAAAATTTATCGTCATATATAGTGGAAGTCGATGAAAAAGAAAAAAATGAAAAAGGAGGGGATAATATGAGCGAAATCAGAAGATATGAAAACAGAAACTTCTTTGAACCATTTGAAACATTAAGAAGAGAAATTGAAAGATTATTCGATGATTTTGGAACATTAGATACATTAGAAAGACCTGTAATGCCTGTAGCAATGCCAAAATTAGACATTTACGAAACAGAAAAAGAAATAGTAATTGAAGCAGATGTTCCAGGATATGACAAGAAAGAAATCAACATAAAATTAGATGATGACATATTAACAATTTCAGCAGAAAAGAAAGACACAAAAGAAGAAAAAGGCAAAAATTACTTAAGAAGAGAAAGATTCTTTGGAAAATTTGAAAGAGCTATAAAACTTCCAGATTACATAGACTATGAAAAAATAAAGGCTCACTTTAAAGATGGTGTTTTAAAGATTGAAATTCCTAAACTTCCAGAAAAGGTTAAAAAGTTCAAAGAAATTAGTATTGATTAATAGATAAAATTACATTACCCCCTTTATTAAAACAACACCCCTGATTTTCAGGGGTGTTGTTTTTATTTTAATTCATATTTTTCATCTTTAATTATATCTATAAATTCGAATTTTATTGAGTCATTTATTTCAACTATTAAAATACTATGTGGAGTATTATTCTTTGGCAAAGAAACACTTCCCGGATTAATAATTGTTATATCTTCTTTTTCTTCAAATTTAGGAATATGCGTATGTCCATGTATTAAAAATTGGCATTTATATTTTTTAGCAAGATTTTCTGCATCCTCAATTGTAGGATTCCAGCCATGTGTGAAGAAAAAATTAAATGAGCCATAACTTTCCACAGCATATGGAACCGGTTCAGGTATATTTAATAATTTCATATCTATTTGAGAATCACAATTACCTGTAATAAACGTTTTTCTTTTAAATTCATTTAATTTTTTAGATAATTCCATAGGATTATAACCTTCAGGCAAAGGATTTCTTGGTCCATGATATAAATAATCACCAAGATGGATAACTCTATCTGCTTCTTTTAAATACTTATACGCCTTTTCAAAATAAAACAAAGAACCATGTGTATCGCTTATTATAGCAAGTTTCATTTTTGCACCTCCAAAAAATACTTTTATTTAGCACATTTATATTTTATCATAATTTTACAATAAAAATAAAAATATGATATAATTAAGAAAAATCAACTATTTGAGGGGGAAAAGGTATGGAAATTTTATTTCTTGGAACAGCCGCTTCAGAAGGATATCCAAATCCATTTTGTTCCTGTGAAAACTGCCAGAAAGCACGTGAAGAAGGTAAAAAAAGCATTAGACTACGTTCAAGTGTTTTAATCGATGATAATCTATTAATTGATTTTGGACCTGATATAGTAGCTTCTGCAAATAGATTTGGAAAGGATTTAACAAAGGTAAAACATATACTTATAACTCATGGTCATTCAGATCATTTATTCATAAAAAACCTCGATTACAGAAATCCTGTTTTTTCCGGAACGTTCGATCAATTAGATCATGTTGATTTAATTGTTCCAAACAAATTGGGTTCAATAATAAAAGAAAGAACCGAATTACATAAAATCAGTCTTATGTCAGTAGAACCTTTTATTACACTACATATAAATGGATATATAGTATATACATTAAAAGCAAATCACACTTCAGAATACGGTGAAACACCTTTAAACTTCCTTATTGAAAAAGATAATGACTGGCTATTATACGGAGTGGATACAGGCATTTTTCTCCCGGAAACAATAGAATTTATAAAAGAAAAATTAAATGGAAAGATTATAAATAAAGTTATTCTTGATGCCACAATGGGAATTAACAAAAAATATCAATTCCATATGGATTTTGAAGAAGTTATTTCAACAAAAGATTTTTTTGAAAAAATGGGAATTATCGATAATAACAGTAAAGTTATCGCTACACATTTTTCTCATCTTCACAATCCAATTCACTCAGAATTAGAAAAATTATACTCAACTAAAGGTATTATAACTGCTTTTGATGGACTTAAAATAAAATAATCGGACGGTTTTAACCGCCCGATTATTTTTTATATATTTATTACTTATTTAATGCTGTTTTTATCTTTTCAACTGCTTCTTTTAATGCCTGTGCAGGTTCTGCCTGACCATTGATAATCTGGCTTAAAGCATCACCCATTGGTCCCCATACTGCACCCATTTCCGGAACATTTGGCATTGGTTCTCCGCCAGCTGCACTCTTTACAAATCCATCTACTATTTCTTTTGGAACTGGTCCACCTTTTTCTTCGATTATTGCTGCTACATCTGTTCTTGCTGGTAATCTTGGATCTGCAAGATAGAACTGATATACTCCTTCTTTTGTTGCAAGATAATTAATTACAAATTCTTTTGCCAATGCTTTGTTTTCGCTTCTTGCATTTATCATTAATCCCTGTACTCCAACAAATGGTTTTCCATAATGTCCATCTGATAATTCTAATTCTGTTAATGGTAATACTCCAAAATCAATACCAGCATTTATATAATCTTTTACTGCCCATGGTCCATTGATTATCATTGCTGCTAAACCATCTTTAAACATTGAATCCATTGTTCCATAATTTGCACCCTGTGGAATTAATCCTTCATCAAAGAATGATTTTATTAATTCTGCCCCTTTAACTGCACCTTCATTTGCAAGCCCTATATCTGTTGTGTCATATCCATTTTCTTTTGTCCATTTAAATACATATCCACCATTTCCTGCTATAAATCCATATGAGAAATAGAAGTTACCTGCATCATATACTAATCCTAATGTTTCATCTGTTGTATATTCTGCTGCTAATTCTTTTAATTCTTCTATTGTTTTTGGTGGTTCTTCAACATAATCTTTATTGTATAATAATGCAACTGCTTCAATTGCATATGGAACACCATATAATTTTCCATTTACTGTGAACGCATCTAGTCCTGATTTTGCAAATTTATCTGTTTCTATTGCTGAAAATGGAATTGAATCAATAAGTCCATTTGCTGCTAATTCTCCAACCCAGTCATGAGCCCCTATAATAATGTCTGGACCTTCTCCTGCCTGTGCTGCTGTTAAGAATTTTGATTTTATATCTCCAAAGTTTACCTGTTGTACTTCAACTAATATTCCTGTATCTCTTGTAAACTTTTCTCCATATGTTTTTATGAAATCTGCCTGTTTTTCTGAACACCATATAACAATTTTGTTAGATGCTGCAAATGATGTAATTGCAAAAATTACCAATAATAAAATAATACCAAACTTTTTCATCTAAAACCCTCCTTTGATGTTTATATATCTTTTTTGTAACAAGTTACAAAATTAATTATAACACAAAAAATACTTTTTTCATTTACTTTTTCCGGTATTGTAAAGCCAAAAATGTCGATAATATTCAAATATTCTTAATAAAATTTCAAATTCTTTATTTTATAACTAAAAATAGCATATTTTGGTATTCAATTTTATATCCAATAAAAAACCGATTATATATCTCATCTGTAAATAAAGTCGATTCTATATCAAAAGTTGCTGCATTATCTATATATGAAAAAGAATTAATATCAAAGTTTGTTTTAAGCATATTTTCTATTGTTTTATATTCTTCTGTTGAAATATCCTCAACTTTTATTCTTATTGGCAATCCATTTGCAAGATAATCCATCCATTTTTTTATTATTTCCATAGAAATATCATCGCTTATTAAAGAAGAAACCTTATTAATAGCTCTATTTATTGCACCATCAACAGTTATATCAGCACCACTGGAATTTTTCGCCATACCTGTTATAAGCTTTCCATTGCCAACCCAATATACTTTTAAATCCAGATTAGCTCTGGCTGTTTTTAAACCTTGATATTCTCCTAAATATTTACTATGTATATCTCCAACAATCAAAACATCAAAATCAAATAACTCCTTACTTAAGTCAATAGAATTGTAACTTTTCAATTTATATTTCATAAGTTCATTACTATGAACAACGTTAAATCCATATTTTTCAGTTAGTTCACTGGCAATTATATTTTCTGGAGAAAAATTATACTTAAGACTATTCTCTTCAAAAACATGTATTAATATTCCTATTCTTGGTTTTCTCATCTGTTGTAAAATATAGAAATAATCTTCATCTGGAATTTCTGGAGAAACATAATATTTTACTTTTACCGTGAATATTCCATCTTTTTCACTTTTTTCCAGAATTTCTGATTTCTTTATAAATCCATATGTTTTTGATAATATTTTTTTATCCACTAATTTATAATTTCTCACAGTTGTTTGACTATAAACCTTCATACCTACAATATTTTGCAACGCCTGAACCCTTGCATTGGCCTCAGCATCTTTATAACTTATTCCTTCTCCAATTACCACTATTTCTTTATATAATACTTCTGAAATATTGCTAAAACTTTTAAATATATCTTCCTTTTTATTTTGCTGACTCGAACATCCTGAAAAAATTATTAATAAAAATAATAAAATTAAAAAAACTGTTTTTCTCATTTACATTAACCTCCCAGATGATACCTACCATTTTCTTCAAATATAATCTTATTCATTACCAGAATTGTTAAACGTTGCAACACAAGAGGTGTTGAAAGCCTGGTATAACTAACAATACCTTCAAATGTGTTATATCCATTATCAATTGCCATAATTATTTTTAAATCATCTTCATTTTCTATTCTTTTTGTTTTTTTATTTTCTTCTATATTAAATATCTCTTTTAAAACCTTTTCAGAAATCAAAGGAATTGCTCCATTATAAATTAATTCATTTGTACCCTCTGAACTTTTTCTTGTTATATCTCCAGGAATAGCATATACATCTATCCCGCTTTCAACAGCCAATCTTGCGGTAATTAAAGAACCGCTTTTTTTAGCCGCTTCAACTACTATAATGCCTTCGCTTAAACCAACAATTATTCTATTTCTTTCTGGAAATCGAAATGGCGTGGCAGGCGTCCCCGGCCTATACTCTGACACAATACATCCACCATTATTCAGGATATCTTCATATAACTTCACATTACTTCTCGGATAAGCAACATCAACTCCACTACCAAGCACAGCAATAGTTTTTCCAGACTTTAAAGCTCCTTTGTGCGCTGCCGCGTCTATCCCAAAAGCCATTCCACTAACTACTACATACTTTTCAGCAAGTATCTTTGCAAAATTTGTTGATATATTTCTTCCATATGCAGTACATTTTCTAGAGCCAACAATTCCAATGGACTTCTCATATAATAAATCAATATTTCCTTTTACATATAATACCAATGGAGGATTGTATATTCTCTTTAATTTTTCAGGATATTCATTATCAAAATATGTTATTATTTTTATCCCTTTTGCTTCAACATCTTTATAAAATTCTTCCAATTTACCATAGTCTATTAACGGAATCCTATTTTCTTTCAAATGTTTTAGAATTTTTAAATTATCTTCTTTTAAAAATTCCTTCATCCATATAAGACTATTTCGATTCATTGGCAACATCCTTTTTATGTTCTTTAATTTCTCTTGTTAAAAAATAATTTAAAGTAGTTCTAATTGCTATAATAGATGCTAATTTACCAATATCATCCCATGTAGGCGCAACTGTTGTTTTTAATATACTCGCACCAATCAAAAAACTCAAACTCAAAGAAAATGAATGCCCTAATTCAAGCCTACTTTCCCAAATAGCATCTTCTGATCTATCCCCAAATAAAACATCCCTTATAAAAATTCTAAATGCCACTATCATTCCAAAAACAATTACAACAATAGCCAATATATATGAAAAATCGGCAATATAATCAACAAGAATTTCAACATAATGATGCAAATTCATAAAAATTCCCCCTCTTCTTACAGGCATTTATTATAATTATAACATAGGATGTTTAATAATAAAAAAAGTGAAAACTGAATACTCGCAGAACACCCATCTGTATATATAAAGAAAAATAATATGAACGAAGACTAAGAATTTCCCAAAGCAAAGATTACAGGATAGTTGGAAAAAATAAAAGTTCTTTAAAAATATCATTCTAGAAAACTTCATAAAAAGATTCACTCATGCGACTCGATTGCTAATCCTCAAAAACTGCTCATATACGTGGGGGCGCTCAGATTCCCCATCCCTGGGGAAGCTTCGCTCAAAAAAACATCCTGTTTTTTTGTCCCTCTTCATTCGCAGTTTTTTTCGAGCAATCTTCGAGCATTCGTTCATCTTTTTATTCAGTTTTCTTTTATGTTTTACTTATATAATAAAATATAATAAGAAATAAGAAAATAGAAATAATAATATGAGCGAAAACTTGAAAATTCCGAAGAGAAACAACTATGATTGAGAAAAATAAAAACGAACGAAAACTCGCAGGTTGCCAGGTTGTATAAAAGAAAGTAGAAAAATAATATGAACGAAGACTAAGAATTTCCCGAAGCGGGGATTACAGGATAGTTGGAAAAAATAAAAGCGAGTGAAGGCTCGCAGAGTGCCTGAGAAAATTGTGAGTGGAAGGGGTCAAAATCACACGGATGTGATTTTGAGTGAAGACGAACATGGACGTGAGTCTGCAACGACCCCTGAGAACGAGCAATTTTCGAAGATCAGCACTCAAGTCGCCTGAACAAGCTTTTATTTTTTCCAACACAAAGAATTTTCAAATGGAGCGAGGATTAGAAATTCTTGCCGTCTGAGTGAATATTATTTTTCTACTTTCAAAGAGATTTTCCGAAGATTAGCACTCAAGTCGTACAAATGAACTTTTATTTTTCTCAATCAACATCAAAAGGACGAACACAAATGTGAGTCTGCACATAAAATAAAAACCGGTGAGAAAATTCTCACCGGTTTTTATTTTAATCATCTATAATTACTTTTCAACACCTATTAACTTCTTTACAAATGTTGGAAGCGCGAAACTTGCAACATGTATTTCTTCATTATAATATTTTAATGTATCTTTCTTTTCAAAATTCTTTAATTTTTCAGGATTGAAATCCTTTAATGGATCTAGTCCCTTTGAAGCAAATGTATAACTCCACATTCCTGATGGATATGTTGTCATGAATCCCATATAAACCTTTGCTACAGGAAATGCGTTCTTTATTCTGTTGTATGCAATTCCCACCCATGCTCTGTCATAGAAAGGATCTTCTGTTTCTGCTGAGAATACACCGTTTTCTGTCAATGCATCTCTACATGCTTTATAGAAATCTTCTGTAAATAAGTGTCCACCTTCACCTGCTGTTGGATCTGTTGAATCAACAATAATTACATCAAAATAATCTTTGAATTGCTTTATATATTCTGCTCCATTTTCATTAACTATTTTCAATTTTGGATTATCAAATTCAACACTTGTTGTTGGCAAATATTTTCTTGCTGCTTCAATAACCATTGGGTCAATTTCACACAAAATTACTTCTTCTACTGATGGATGTTTTAAAACTTCTCTTGTTGAACCTCCATCTCCACCACCAATTACCAATACCCTTTTTGGATTTGGATGAATGAACATAGGAACATGAACTAACATTTCATGATACATAAATTCATCTACTTCTGTTGTCATTGTAATTCCATCTAAAGAAAATACTCTACCCAATTCTGGATTTTCAAACACATCTACCCTTTGATATTCACTCTGACCAGAAAATAAAATCTTATTCATTTTCATGAATAATCCTACATCGCCACCTGTATACCATTCCATGTATAATAAATGTCTGCCTGGTTCTAAATTCTTTTCCATTCTTATCCCTCCCTTAAGCTTCTACCTTGTGTGGAGAATTTTCATCAATACCAATTTCTTCATAAACGCCTCTTAAATGTTCTACTGTTTGTGCCCTTTGTGAATTAAATGCTTTCTTTAAAAATTCAAATCCTTTCCATGGATCAACATGATCGCCACATGTATAGATATCAACGGATGCGTATCCATATTCTGGCCATGTATGAATAGCAAAATGTGATTCAGAAACTATAACAGCTCCACTTACCCCATGGGGCAAAAATCTGTGGAATGTTGAAGTTACAAGAGTTGCTCCTGATTCAATAGAAGCCTTTTTCATTAATTCTTCAATTTTATCTACATCATCTAAAATATCTTTATCACATTCATAAAATTCTGCTACAATATGTCTTCCCAATGATTTTGCCATATACAACCCTCCCCATGGTATCTATTTTATTTTTATTTAATGTATTTCAATCCATAAAACCTTTGCTTTCTTTTTTCTACTTGCATTTTTTATGTAATGTTTTTTATCTGACTTAAAATAGAATGCATCTCCTGTTTTTGCTTTATATTTTGCATTATCCAACCATAATTCTATATTTCCTTCAAGAACATATCCAAATTCTGATCCTTCATGATAATCTTCTTCCTCTGTTTGAGACTGCGGTTCAAGCTCAACTATCATCGGCTCAATCTTCTTTACTTCAGTATCAGTCATTAATAATTCTTCTTTAACTCCATCTGGCGTATCATACAATGGGACTCTTTCGCTTTTTTTATATATAATCTTTTTTTCCTCAAAGTCAGAAAAAAATTCTTTTAAATTTGTTCCCAACGCTCTCAAAATCATTTCAAGACTTTCAAGTGTTGGAGACGTTAAATCACGCTCTAACTGAGAAATAAAACCTCTTGTTAAATCTGCTCTAACAGCAAGTTCTTCCTGAGTTAATCCCCGTGAAAGCCTTAATTTCTTCAGTTTCTCCCCTATTTTCATAATATCACCTGTATTTTTAAATGCGTTATTTATGTAACTTATATTAAACAATTCTATACCGCTATAATAAAGCTTTACAACATTTTTTCCAAAAAAAGTTCTTTTAAAAATCGTATTTTTAGATTTAAAAATGAACGGTATAATAAACAATACGTTTATTATTATAATCTTTTTTTCTTTATATGTCAACAAAAAAACATATCAAAATGTTAATATCAATATTAAATTTTTTTGACATACATACTTCGTATAAAATACAAATAGGAAATTCATCTATTTTTATAAAATCATAATTAATGATATAATAAAATTAGACGATAATACATATGGAATTTAGTAGGAGGTTATAATATGAACGATAAAATAAAAGTAAAGGTAATTTACGAATCTGACAATCAAAATTTTGACAGAGAATTTTCAAAAGAACAATTTTCAAATTTCAATGAATTAGTCAATTTCTTTCAAACAGAAAAATTGAATTCTGTTCTTGTTGGAATGAAAATAAACGGGAAAGATATACCTATGAAATTCTATGACGAATTAAAAGGTGCATATTTTGAAGGCGGAGAAGAGGTCGAACTTACATTTGATGATCTATATGGCCTTGTAAAAAAATTGCTCCTTGAAGGAAAAGAATATATAGATAAGATTGAAAAATCACTTGAAAATGTTTCCAAAGAGGTTATGTTAAACACAGAAGAAGGGCATAAAATGTTAAAAGCGTTAGCTGAAGGTTTGCAGGCAATGAATACAATAATAAATCAGGCTTCCAATGTATTAAACAAACAATTTATAAGTGATGAAGACATGGAAAAACAAAAAGAGATTTTGGAAAAAATAATAGAATCACAATCAAATGCAGATAATGTAGAAATTTCGGATATTTTAGATTATGATTTTCCTCAAATATTAGATATGTTTAAAGACGCTTTTGAAAGGGCTATAAATGAAATTGAGTGAGGTGATAAAATGTATCAACCAAACAGTTATTATCCAAATACTGCAAATGCAAACGATAGATACCTCGAAAGTATGGTTAAAACCGCAAGTCCTGCTAAATTAGTTGAGCTTTTGTATGTAAATGCCATTGAAAGGTTAAATAGAGCTATAAAATATATAAGGGATAAAAAACTACCGGAAGCACATAATCAAATTGTGCGCGTAGAGGATATTGTAATGGAATTAAATCTTTCTCTGGATATGGAAAAAGGTGGAGAAATCTCAAAAAATCTAAGAGCATTGTATAGCTATATGTACAGAAGATTATTAGAAGCAAATTTAAAAAAAGACACAGAAATTCTTGAAGAGGTTAAGGGACTTTTAAACACATTATTAGAAGCATGGAGAGAAGCCATGAAACAGGCTGGCGATGTTATAAAGCAACAGGTAAATCAGCAACCAAAAAAAGGACTTGATATTTCAACATAAAGAAAAATAATAAAACGCCTTCCAAATGGAAGGCGTTTTATTATTTTTAACAACAATTAAAATTGTAATTCTGCACCTAATAACAATGGCCATGGAAAGAACAATGGTTTTACATAAATACCATTTATTTCTATTGGTTCAATCTGGAATCCTATTCCATAATCAAAACTAAGAACCATATTATCAGTTAAAGCTATTCCACTCATGTTCTTTTTAGCTTCATCACTTAATGCTGAAAAGTAATAATCCATTGTAACTCCCAATTCAAGACCTGGAATCCATTGCAATCCAAAAATCTTAAATCCCAAAATAGGTGTTCCAAAAAATGCAGATGTTTTTCCGGTTAATAAGAAGGATCCATATGTTTCATCCTCTAATCCCAGAACACTTGCATCAAATTCTGCATAATTTAATCCGCCACCAACATATACACTTGCATCTAAGACTTCTGAATTTTCTTTTCCCAAAATAGGTTTTAAATCATAGATCTTTGAGGTATCAAAATCATATCTTACTCCACCATATACCCCATATCCACTAAAACCAATAAAAATATCCGTCCATCCATAAGCCCCTACAATTGTTGTAGGTGAAGAAAATACAACCATGCTTAAAACTAACACACTAATAAATAACAATGCTTTTTTCATACTCTCCCCCCTCTTCCGGAATAATTTATCTAATAGTAATTATAACATATTTTTATTCTAAATTCAAAATAATATTAAAAATATAAATATTATAATCATTAGATGATATAATTAAAATACCAAACAAATTTAAAGGCGAAAGGAGAATTTCATGCAAACAAAAATTTTAGAAATAGATCCTTTAAATTTCCAGCTTGAAAAAATAAAAGAAGCAGCTGAATATATAAAAGCTGGAAAATTAGTGGTTTTTCCTACAGAAACCGTTTATGGGTTAGGCGCAAATGCTCTTGACGAAACTGCAGTAAAAAATATCTTTATAGCTAAAGGAAGACCTTCAGATAATCCTTTAATTGCTCATTTTAGTGATATAAAAGATATATTGGATTTTGTGGAAATAGATAAAAATTTATTTGAAAAAATAAAAATACTCACTCCAGGTCCAATAACCTTTGTTTTGAAAAAAAAGAAAAATATACCGGATATTGTAACAGCTGGGCGAAATACAGTTGCTGTAAGAATCCCTGCACATCCAATAGCTCGCGCTTTAATTAAAGAATCAAACACACCAATAGCCGCTCCAAGCGCTAATCTTTCAGGAAAACCCAGCCCTACCGATCCACAACATGTTATCGAGGACTTAAATGGCAGAGTAGATATAATAATAAATGGAGGAAAGGTTGATTTTGGTCTTGAATCAACAGTTATAGATTTAACAGAGAAGATTCCAACATTATTAAGACCTGGACCAATTACTCCGGAAAAATTACGTGAAATATTTGGAAAAATAGAAATTCCTGAATTTATATATGGAAAAGCAAAAGTTGATGTTGCCAGAGCCCCTGGAATGAAATACCGACATTATGCTCCAGACAAAAAAACTATCCTCATAGAATATTCAGAGAATAGAATAGAAAAAATACATCAACTTGCTAAAAATTATAAAAATCCTTTAATTATTGCTTTTAAAGAAGATGAAAAATATTTTTCTGAGATAGATACATTAATTTCTGGAAGCATAGAAAATTACTTTGAAATAGCAACAAATCTATTTGCTTTTTTAAGAGAAGCTGATAAAACCAACAATGATGTTATAATTATAGAAGGAGTAGAAGATAAAGGATTGGGAATATCCATAATGAACAGATTGAGAAAAGCTGCAACAGAAATATGGAGGTAAAAAATGAGACTATTATTTGATGTAGGAAACACTCATATGGTAATAGGATTATTTGAAAATGACTTTTTAAAAACCTGGCGAATTGGAACAAAATCATTTGAAACAGAAGATGAATTATATTCGCATTTATACTCACTTTTATCAAGAGAAGGCATTTCTGAAAATGAAATAGACACAGTTATAATTTCTTCTGTTGTGCCTTCTGTAAATTATATACTTGAAAAGTATGCAAGCAAATATTTTAATGTAGAAGCAATATTTGTAAATGCTGCTCAATTAAAAGGAATGGAATTAAGGGTTGATTATCCTCGTGAAGTTGGTGCTGATAGAATAGTAAATGCATTGGCTCTAAAAAAATATTACGGAAATAACGCTATCTCCATAGACTTTGGAACTGCCATAACAATAGATGTAGTATATAATGGCGATTTTATAGGTGGCGCCATTATACCAGGAATAAACACCCAGATGATGGCATTATTCTCAAAAACTGCAAAATTACCACAGGTAGAATTTAAATTCCTTGACTATACTGTTGGAAAAAATACTATTGACAACATTCAAATAGGTATAATAAAAACGGTAGTATATGGTATACAAAAATTAATCTCAGAAATAAAAAAAGAATATAATACAGATTTTAAAGTTGTACTTACTGGTGGAATTGGTAGGAGTTTAAAAGGGGTAATAAAGGAATTTGAAATATATGATCAGTATTTAACCTTAAAAGGATTAAATGTATACTATGACCTATTAAAAGGTGATAATAAATGAAGCATTTTTTGCTAATAAACCCCTGGATATACGATACAGCAGCATATGATTTCTGGTTAAAACCATTAGGGTTGTTATATGTAGGTGGAATATTAAAAAAAGAAGGATTTCAGGTAAGTTTATTGGACTTAATGAACAGATATGATAATTACTTTGTAAAAAACGACAAAATAAAAGATAGATATTACGGCACAGGAAAATTTCATTATGAAAAGGTTGAAAACCCACCTGTATTAAAGGATATACCAAGAAGATTCAAGCGTTATGGTCTTCCAAAAGAAGAGTTAAAAAAAAGACTGGAAAATTATTCAGATATAGATGGAATAATAGTTACCTCTGTAATGACATATTGGTATTATGGAGTATACGAAACAATAAAAGAAATAAGAAAAATATTTCCGGAAAAACCTATATTTCTCGGAGGAATATACGTTAACATAATGCCAGCACATGCCAAAAAGATTTTTGAAGAATTAAATGTACATATAATAAATGGAACAGGAACATTTGCAATTAACAAAATGCTGAAATATTATAATCTTCAAATAGATAATTTCAATTGGTTTGAAGAGATTGATCCAGCTTATGAATTATATAATTCCCAATTGCCACACGTGGTTATAACTTCATCAATAGGCTGTCCATTTAGATGTACATATTGTGTAACGCCAAGAATGTGGAAATATCAAACACGTAGCGTAAAGAAAATAATTTCCGGTTTAGAAACAATCTTATCAGAAAAACCTGTTAAAGATGTAGTTTTCTTTGATGACGCATTCTTGTTACATCCACAAAAAGAAGAATTACTAAATGAATTATCCAGATTCAATGTTAGATATCATTTGCCAAATGGCATTCATGCTAAACTTGTAACCCCAAAAATAGCTCGATTATTTGCTAAAGCTAATTTTAAAATAATTAAACTCGGTTATGAAACTTCAGATGAAGAATTACAGAAAAAAACAGGTGGAAAGGTTTCCAATGAAGATTTAAAAAATGCAGCAAATTATCTATTAAATGAAGGGCTTACAGATGTTTCTGCCTATATAATGGCCAATTTACCAGAACAAAAGGTAGACGATGTAAAAAAAGCTATAGATTTTTGTCTGGAAAATAATATAATACCTTCTGTAAATGAATTTACACCTATACCCAACACACCACAATATATGGAACTTGTTGAAAAAGGCTGGATTGATATAAATACTGATCCATTACTGCTTAACAATTCCATATTGCCATATTGGTGGAAATATGGTATGAGCGTTGAAGAAATAGAAGGAATTAAAAAATATCTACAAAAAAAGAAAGAAGAATACAATCTCCTTGGGAGGCATTAATATGAAAAATAACGAAAACTTAGAAGAAATAAAACTGTTAATTGACGAACTGGAAAAGATAGAGTCGTTAATAGATAGAATGATTAAAAATGAAGATTATGAAACAATGCCTAAAATCTTAGAACAAAGAAAAAAAATACTTGAAAAGATGTTACCATTTGCAGATAATGAAAAAATAAAAGAAAAAGCTCTGTCTATTATTGAAAAAGATAAAGAAAGAATAAATCATATAAAGCCTGAAATGGAAAAAATTAAAAAACTTTTAAAAACAACAAATAAAGGTAAAATCGCCATTAAAAATGGATATATGAAGGTAAACGAAGAAATTTCACGAAGAAAATTCAATTCTAACGGATAAACGAGATGTAACAGAATTATGGTATAATATGTTGAAAAATCATTGAAAAATGGGAGGGAAAAGTATGCCTTACGTAGATACTAAAGTTATACTTGAAAATGCAGATAAAAACGGTTATGGTGTTCCAGCATTAAATATTAACAACCTTGAGTTCTTACACTATATAATTGAAGCTGGAGTAAAAATGAATTCACCTGTTATTATTGAAACAAGTCAGGGTGCTATGAAATATGCAGGAAATGGCGATTTCAGAAAAGGTGCCGAATTATTTGTTAAAATGGTTAAAACATTTGCAGATGAAGTTGATATTCCTGTAGCTTTACATCTTGATCATGGTAAAGATTTCGAATATATAGTAACAGCAATAAAAGCTGGATACTCATCAGTAATGATCGACGCTTCAGAACATCCATTTGAAGAAAACATGAAAAGAACAAAAGAAATTGTAAGAATTGCACATGCTGCAGGTGTTTCAGTTGAAGCTGAACTTGGTCAATTAGCCGGTGTTGAAGATGAAGCTGTAGCAGCTGAAAATGTTCTTGTAAATCCTGAAGAAGCAAAAATATTCGTTGAAGAAACAGGTGTTGATTTCTTAGCACCAGCAGTAGGTACTTCACACGGAGCATTTAAATTTAAAGGAGAAGCAAAAATCGATTATGACAGAATTAAAAAGGTAAAAGAATATACAAAAATACCTTTGGTACTTCATGGCGCTTCATCAGTAGTTCCAGAATTTGTTGAAATTGCCGAAAAGCACGGTGCAGACTTTGGTGGAGCCAAAGGAGTTCCAGCAGATATCTTAAGAGAAGCTGTAAAATGTGGAATTAATAAAGTAAATACAGATACAGATTTAAGAATTGCTTTTGTTGCTGGTTTAAGAGAATTCTTAAACAACAACCCAAAAGAATTTGATCCAAGAAAATACTTCAAACTTGCCAAAGAATATACAATTAAGGTTATTTCAGATAGAATGGAAGTTCTTGGTTCAGCAGGAAAAGCAGAATTATTTAAATAATACATATATCATAAAAAAGGCCTGGATTTAAAAATCCGGGCCTTTTTTATGATATAATAATAATGTATTAACAAATATGTAAACCACAGAAAAGAGGTGAAGATATGGCAAACTTAAAAATACTTGTAGCTGATGATGAAGACTCTGTGAGATATAGTCTTAAACGACTTTTAAAAAAATGGGGATATGAAATCTATGAAGCTCAGGATGGTCAGGAAGTAATAAATATGATCTTACCTTCTGAGCCTGTACAATTAATGGAAAAGAAAATACACGTGAATTTTATAATTTTAGATTTAAAAATGCCTGGAATTGATGGATTTGAAGTTTTAGAAAAAATATCAAATACCTTTATTGAACGAAAACCATACATAATAGTTCTAAGTGGTATTGAAGATAAAGATAGTATTGTTAAGGCTTTGGAATTAGGTGCTGATGACTATATGACAAAACCATTTGAAATTCATGAATTAAAGGCACGCCTTAAAGCAGCAGAAAGACATCATGCACTGGAAATAAAAGATTCATTTATTTTAATGCTATCTAAAATGACGGAATTTAAATCCTTTGAAACTGGAAAACATATAGAAAGAGTTCAAAAATTTGCGGTATTACTTGCAAAAGAATACTTTCATCTTATAGGCAAAGAACCTGATATCTCATTTCTCTATGAATTACATCATGCAGCACCTTTACACGATATTGGAAAACTACTTATTCCTGAACAGATCTTATCAAAACCCGGGCCTCTATCAGCAAATGAATTTGAAATAATGAAAATGCATACTGTCTATGGCGCACGAATGTTAAGCGAAATCTCTGAAGAAACAATGTCATTTGAATACTTTAAAACCATCCATGAAGTGGTTCTTCATCACCATGAGCGCTGGGATGGAAAAGGCTATCCTGAAGGATTAAAAGAAGAGCAAATACCGCTTTCCGCACGAATTGTATCGTTATGTGACACATATGATGCCATAACTTCAAAAAGAGTTTATAAAGATGCTCAAAGTCATGAATTTGCAGTTAATGAAATATTGGCTGGAAAAGGAACACAATTTGATCCAGAAATAGTTGAAGCTTTTGAAAATATCCAACATCTCTTTAAACAGTTACGAGAAAAATTCACCGACTAATTTATTAAATTTTAGGGGGGATTTTATGAAAAAAATATTTATCTTTATCTTTATTATTCTATTAATTTCTGTATTTTTAATAATTTCATGTTCAAAAAATCCTGTTAAGGTTGGTGTAATTACAGCCTTATCTGGCAGAGCAATGCCCTCAGGAAAATCCTTAATTGAAGCTATTAATCTTTATATCAGGGAAAACAACCTTGAAAGCAATATAACCGTTATTCCTGCTGATGATAGCTGGGATCAGGAAAAGATAGAAAAAGAGTATAATCGTTTAAAAAAAGAAGGTGTCAGATTTATAATTTTTGGCACCACTTCAAGCTCATTAAATAGAGTATATAAAAAACTAAAAACTGACAACATTTTAGGTCTTGTTATCTCTGCTACTTCTCCTAAATTTAAGGGAATAGACGACAGAATTATTAGAACAATTCCCGATACAGAAAAAGAACAAAAAGAAATAGCTAATTTTCTTAATAAGAAAAACATAAAAGATATCTTTGTCATAGTAGATTCCTCAAACCCTGTATACACTGAGGCAGCATATGAATATTTTAAAACTTATTTTAAGGGACATATTGAACATTTGAAGGTTAATTTTAAAACAGATGGATATATTGACCTTATTACAAATGCATATAAAAACCAGAATAATGTATATATTATTGCCGGTTTAATTGGAGAAGTTGGAATGGTTATTCAGGAATTAAAATTAACAAATTCAAATGTAAATATTATAACCACTCCATGGGTACGAAGCAAAGGGCTTGAAATAGCTGCTGGAGATTATCTGAAAAACGTTATTGTCCCTTCACATTATCCATATGAATACACAGGAAAATTAAAGGATTTCTATGATTATTTTATAAATGATTTAAAAGAAGAACCTTCTTTACATGCATTTTTAGGTTATGAAATTATGCAAATTTTCTGGGAATCTTACAAATCAGGAAATAATACACCAGAAAAAATGGAAAAATTTATTACAGAACATGAATTTAAAACTATTTTTGGTAATGTAAAATTCGACAAATATGGCGAAAGCTCTAAAAATATGTATTTTGGAATTTATGATGGAAATAAATGGGTAGAAATAATCAATTAAATTAAGCGGTGATAACTATGCTTAATAAAAAAAGAAATTTCATTGAATACTTTAATTATATTATCATCTTCACATTTATAATATTCGCAATTATCTCCATTATTATAATAAAAACAACCACGTCAGCATTAAAAGAAAATGAGCTTGAAAAACAGGAAAAATTAATGGATTTAACAGAGTACAACGTAAAAACCTTAATAGATCAATGGATGAATGTAATAAAAGTTGATCTATACACAACACCTGATTATATTAATATAAAATTATTTCACCTCGAATATATAAAAGGGGCTTATTCTTTTGATGAACATTATAAAATAAAAAATATTCTAAAACAAGGTTCAGAACATCTAAAAAAAGATTTTTCAGTAAAATATTATAAAAACACATGTCAAAATATGGTTGTTGGTGAATACAGGGTTTTGCCTTTTGTATTTTCACCTTTATCCTCTTCTCCGGAAATCTCAGCAATTGTAAAATACGATAATAATCTGTATTATATCTTTATCTTTGATAATGAATTTATAAAATCAGAAATATTAAAATTCGTTCCTGAAAAAACATACATTATATTCACAATGAATAAAAATGTTGTTTTCTTAAATAATTCTCCGTATGAAATTAGAATAATAAACAACAAAGAAGAGCTTAAACAATTTTTTGGTGCAAACGCCGTAATCTCTTCAAAAAAACTCGATTTTTTTAGCGGTAATATTTATTTTATAACTCCATTTGAAAAATTTTCAAATAGCCTTTTCTATTTAAAACTATCTTTTCTAATAATTTTATTAATGCTAATAATAATCTTTATAATAATCCATACACTTGAAAGAAGTTTTATTCATGAAATGAAGCAAATTACCCAATGGGGAAGAAATTGGAATCCAGGAGATATTATTCTGCAAAAAGAGACTCATTTTAATGAAAATCATCTTATAAATAATGCATTTATAGCTCTTATGAACAATGTAAATACAACACTTAAACAACTCAAAGAAACACAGTTTGAACTTATGCAAAGCCAGAAAATGGAAACAATGGGTTTAATGGCCGGTGGATTTGCTCATGATTTCAATAATATACTCACCGTTTTAAAAACAGAAGTAGAACTTATGAAATATACAGATGATCCCGAAGAAATAAATGAATCATTGGAAAATATTGAAGAATCAATAAAAAGGGCAAGTAATATAATAAAGCAAATGCTTGTTTTTTCAAAAAAAGGAGATGTTAACTTTGAAACATTTAATTTCAATGAATTTATAAATAATACATATAAGCTACTGAGAAAAGGAATTCCATTAAATATAAAATTATCCATAAACAATAACATAGATAATAATGTTAAAATATTCGGTGATCAAAATCAGCTAACTCAGGTATTACTAAATCTAATTACAAATGCTCGTGACGCTGTAAAAAATGTTGAAAAACCTGAAATTATAATAAATATATCAACAGAAATAATAGAAAATAATAATTTCATAAAGCTACAGATAATAGATAATGGCACAGGAATTCCAGAAGAAAATATTAAAAAAATATTTGATCCATTTTATACTACAAAAGGGAAAAAAGGCACCGGACTTGGTCTTGCAATAGTTAACAAAATAATATCAGATCATAATGGAAAAATAGAAGTTTCTTCTTCTCCAAATAAAGGAAGCATTTTTTCAATCTATCTACCAACAACCACCGATAAAATTATATTTAATGAAATGGATATAATATATGAAACCACAAATCTCAAAGGAAAAAATATATTAATTGTAGACGATGAAATTGGAATAAGAAAAAATTTAAAAAAACAATTTGAAAAAATGGGAGCAACAGTTTATACTGCCCATTGTGTAAAAAATGGAATTGAATTATATGAGAAATTTAAAGATATTATAGATATTGTTATTACAGATTATATGATGCCTGAAGAAACAGGGGATAAACTCGTAGAATATATTAGAAGATATAATCCAGATGTTAAAATTGTAGTAATCACAGGATATTTATCAGATGAAGTTAGAGAGAAGCTTGAAAAATTCAATGTTTTAATTCTAAATAAACCTTTTGAGTTTGCTGAATTAATAACTGCAATAACCAGATAAAAATAAAAAGCGAGCATAATGCTCGCTTTTTTATTTTATTTCAAATTTAAGAACTCCATCTTTGCTTTCTATTACAATAGTAACTTCTTTATCAATTTTTATTGTATCAGAATATGTTTTTTCATCTTTATCTAACTTGGCTTCGAATTTATAATCACCTTTATCTAGATCTTTTATTTCTACCTTTTTTCCGCTTTCTACATTTAATGATTTAACAGGTTTACTATCCTTATATAATTTTAAATTTATAGTTGTAGAGCTTCCATCTGTATAATATACACTATTAACAACTGCTATATTTACCTTACCTGAAAACATTGAAGTAACATCAAGATCCGTACATGATGAAACTGAAATTATTAATATACTTAGAAGTAAAAATATTCCTATTTTTTTCATTTCACACACCTCACTTTGCATTTTTAATTATTTCTTCATAGATCTGTGTAAACTTTTCAACGCTCATATTTAATGAAAGCTCTCCATCACCTGTATATAATTCATCTTTATATGTATCATATATAGCTACATTTTTATTTGATCCATATTTAATATATGCAAATCTTCCATATTGATCATAAAATTCTATATCCTGAATATTATTCAAACCTGCTAATCTTGTTGAATTTAAATCCAATACATTAAATTTGTATTTCTTTGCAAAATACTTAAACTTTGCATTATAGCTCAATTTTTCGTCTTCTGTTTGATAATTTACCACAAAATCAGATTCTATACTTGATCTTAAATCTATTTTATATAGATTATTACCTGTCTTTATTATTATATAATTCTCCGGTGAAATATAAATATCTGATTCATCGTTAATAATATCCTTATACTCTTCTGATAAATAATATATATTTACTTTTTTTGTTGCTGTTTGGGTTATATTACCTTCTTCTGGAAATTCCACTACAAACAATGGAATTGTGGTATTTGCTATTACTACATTCGTTGCCCCTCTTGTTAAGTCTTCAATAACCATTGTAGATTCAAGTGTGAAATTTTTAAATACTGCATATGCAGAATTATCTTTTGAATATACATCATAAATACCTTCAAATGTTGCTGTTGAAACAGGTGATTCTGATATATCTGCATTACTTGCTCCAACAAGTTCTATATCTGTATCTTTTACTATATCCTCAGGAAATAAATCTATGGCACTTGTAGCTGTTGAGGTTAAATTATTTATAGATACAAGTGTTGCTATCTTTGAATTTGATAATTCACCATATAATAACTTATCCGTGTTTAATAAAAATGGTCCTTTTTTATTTGATAAATCAGGTATTAATGTTTTCTCTGATACAGAAACATTTGTTGCACCTGTAGATGGATTATATCCAACAACTTTAAGAACTATTTTATCTCCACTTTTTTCTTTCCATAATAATTTATTTCCAGGTAATACTTTAAAATACAAATTACCCTTATCCAATGTAATCTGCATTGATGTTGGTTGTTTTGAAATCTTTACATTGTTATCAAACATCAATAATTCATATTTATCTGTAGTAAATCCAAAAAGTTTTCCATTTGAATCAAATTGCAAAGGAGACCATGTTTTTCCGTTAGCCTCAACTCTTTCAGTATATAATTCTTCTGTAGAAATTGAATTTGGTAAATCTTTTCCTGCAGGATAAAGCAAAACTGTTCTTTTTTCATTATCTCCAAATTCAAAAGTTCCATTTACATAAACATTTCCATTTTCTTCATCCATTAAAACTGTATTTATATTCTGGGTGCTGAATTTTGTTAAAACTTCGCTATACCATAAAACCTTATCCAGGCCTGTTAATCTTAAATAGGATAAATTATTATCCTTATCTATTGTGATTAATCCAGAAACAACCTGATTCCCATCTTTATCATAACTTACATATAATCTGTTTTCATCTAAATTTATTAAATTTACATCTGGGTTTTCAATAAACGTTGGTTCTATAAATTCAACCTTTTCTTTTGTAACACAGCCAACAAACATTAACATAATCACTAATATAAAAATATAGATTAATTTTTTCATTCTTCACACCTCACTTTGTAATCATATTTTTTACTGCTTCTCTCTTTAACGATTCAACATCAACATTATTTAAAACCCTTATTACTTCCATCTTTTCATTATTTATTTTTGTTAAATCCAATATCCCATAAATAGGTTTATTTTCAAGATCTGTACCTTCAAAATACATATATATTCCAAAGTCATCAGCAAATTTTGAATTTATTGTTTTAAATTTATATGGAATATTATTTCTTACAGCTAAATTCTTTAATTTTTCAAAATCAAGATTTACAGGTGTCATTAATCTAACTTGCATTTTATTACCTTTTATAATGAGATTAATATCTGCAGCATCTTTAACCTGTTCTTCCTGAACCTTTTTAAATTCTATTTTATATTCTGTTGAACTTGTTAAATCAAATCTTTTAATATATGATCCATCTTCAAGAGTTTTGTGTGGATCTGCTGGAACTATAGCAAAGAAATGTTTATTTAAAATCTTTTTTACTCCGTTATTTTCATTTTGTGGTTTTTCAAATAAATAAATTACCTTTTTGGTGAATAATGGATAATTATCCCTGTTATGAGGAACAACCAACACAGCATAATAACTTGCTTCGTTTTGATCATCCAGTGGAATTTGAACCTTATAATCTAAAATTATTTGAACCTTATACTTTATTGTTAAATCTGAAAATAAAATATATGTTTTCCCATCGCTATATATAGCACTTTCAATATTGTTTATTTTTATTGCCACATCTTTATTAGTTAACTTAACGCTTCCTCCAAGTTTTACATCAGAATTCTGTTCTATATCAGTAAAGAGCTTTAATTCTGTTGGTTTTGAACTACTTGCGTTTAAATTAAGATATTTTAGCTTGGATATATTTTCGGTATTATCAAGATAAACAATATATCCGGAATTTGACATAGCAATTGGATATGAAACCTTATTTGATAAATCATATAATTCTTTAACCCCTGTAACAGTTTTTATCTTCTGTCCTTCTTCAAGAGTTGCCGTAACCCCTAATTTACCAACATAAATTTTATTTCCTGATGAATATACAATAAAATTATTTATTATCTGATAATAATCATTTGCAGAAAATTTATCCAGTGTCTTATTTTCTTTATCAACCAATCTATAATAATCACCTGTTTCATAGTCAAATGCATATAATCCTGCATTAGCTGTATTTATGAAATACAACCATCCTGTATTATCCATTTGAATTGGTTGCCATGAACCAGGGAATTTTTCATTTCTTGAAGTTAAAACATTGATTTTTAAATTTATATTTTCTGCTTCTGCATCTGGAATTCTCAAAATAGGATTTGTATTGGCATTTTTTAATAATACTATTTTCCATATCTTTCCGCTGCTTTTACCAATAGATATGGAAAAATTACCTATTAAATAATAATTTCCTGCAGAGATTCTTAAAATATAATCAATGTTGAAATCTGTAAATACAGAAGGTATTTCTATCTCTACCCTTGGATTTTCTGAAATTGATTCATCATAAATTTCCAATATCTTCTTTCCTTCTGTACCCGGTATAACAGCTGCCTTTAAAAGGTAATTGGTGGAATTATCAACAAAAATCTTTTGCTGATCCCAGAAAGCTTCTGCTCTTGATAAATTCTTTGTTTGTGAAGTAGTGGACACATTATTTTTTTTACCTCCAAAAGGATTTAAAAACGCCAATGGACCACAACTGCTTAAAATCATCATCATTCCTACCAAAAGTATCAGTAATAACTTCTTCATTAATCCAGCCCCCTTCAAAGTTATTTATTATAATAATTTTTTATAATATAGTTTTCTGGAGTATTTTCACCTTCAATTTGAAGAGCATACATATATCCATCTTTACTTGAAATATACAATATACCATCCTTTACTATTGGACTTGAAGATATCCCATATCCGCTCTTAAATATCCAATCAATCTTATAATCTTTATTCAACGCATATACTTTAGAATCAAGGCTTGCAAAATATATATATCCTTTATCATCAAATGTCGGCGTTGAAATAATTGGTCCATCTGTTTTAAATCTGGTAATAAGCTTTCCTTCTTTGTTTATAATATATAGATAATGATCTAAACTTCCAAAATAAATATTTCCATTTGAATCAATACTTGCCTTTGTCTGAATAGAACTATTTGTTTTAAATTTAAATACCAGTATTCCATCCTTTGTCAGTTTATATAGATAATTATCATCGCTTCCAATATATATATTTCCTTCATTATCTATAGACGGCGACGATTTTACAGCACCACTTGTTCTAAACTTCCAGTTTAACTCTCCCTTTTCATTAATAGAATAAACATATGAATCGGAACTTCCAAAGATTATATTTCCATCATAATAAGAAGGCATAGACGCAATATAATCTCCTGTTTTAAATGTCCATAAAATTTCACCATTTTTATCTATTGCATATAATATTCCATTAGATGTTCCTATATATATTTTACCATTTTTTACAAGAGGTGTAGAGATAATATCACCATCTAATTTCAATGTCCAGATTAACGTTCCATCTCTGGTAATTGAATATAATCTTCCAGAAACATCTCCAAAATATATTATGTTATTATCCTCTGTATTCGGAGAAGCAATAATTTCTGAATTTGCAAGGAATTTCCATTTTAAATTACCATTTGTAGTTAATGCATAGAAATATTTATCATAACTACCAAAATATATGCTATTTCCCACTATCAAAGGTGTATTTTCAACCCAGCCCAATGTTTTAAAATTCCATTTTATCTTTCCATATGGATTTATTGTTTTAAATGACCACACTGGCCCTTCCTTTACTCCATTTCTAACATCTTTTACAACAACCTTCCAGTAATATACCGTTTTTGGAGATAATATATGTTCAGGCGTATATTCAGATACCGGTGAATTTTCCACAATCTTTTTCAATTTATCCTTTTCTGTACCAAAATATAAATCATATACTATTTTATCTCCATCCATATCATAAGCCTGCCATTTTAACTTTGTATACAGCGAAACATCCTTTTGATTATCCTCTGGATAAGGATTATCAGGTCCCAACGGCAAAGAATTTCTTACAGTTACCAGCTTACCCATATTAAAGTTATCCCTTTTAAATGCAGGCCAATGTGCAAGAGAATCCAGATTTTTATCCTGAACATTTAAAACATAAAGAAATCCTTTTACATCTGCAAAAATAAGCTTATTATTAGAAAGTATGAGATTAGTTCCTATCATATCATTCATTTCACGTTTCCACTTCAAAGATCCTTCCTCATCAAAACAGTAAATAAAATGATCGTAACCTGCCATATATATATTTCCCAAATTACCTATTACCGGCGAAGACAACAATACATACTCTGTCTTATATTTCCATTTTAAAGAACCGTCAGGATTTATTGCATAAAAATAGTTATCCCAACCTCCAATATATACCACACCATTCCTATCAATAACAGGTGAAGATTTTATATAACTTTCTGTCTTAAACTTCCATTTTAATTCCCCTTCAAAGTTTAAAACATAAAGATTTCCATCTTCACTGCCAATATAGATATTTTCTTCCCTATCAAGTGCTGCTGTCTGGGATATTCTATTTTCTGTTTTAAATTTCCATTTTAAAGTACCATCTGGATTTATCGCATACAAAAATCCATCCCAGCTACCTATATATATTGTTCCATCTCTTCCCATTACAGGACTTCCGCTAATAGAATTATTAGTCTTAAACTTCCATTTTAAAGTTCCATCCGGGTTTATCGCATACAAAAATCCATCCCAGCTTCCCACATATATTGTCCCATCTATATCTATTAAAGGAGAAGAGGTTATTATATCTTGCGTTTTAAATTTCCAGATTAATTCACCTTTGCTATTTAATACATATAAATAACCATCATTGCTTCCAAAATAAACCAGGCCATTATAATAAGTTGGGCTGGACCAGATTTTATCCTCTGTTTTAAATCTCCATAATAAAATGCCTTTAGAATTTATTTTATAGAAATAACCGCTATTATCTCCAACATAAATATTCCCTTCATTATCCAATGCAGGATTACCTTCAACTTTGTCATCCATAATAAATTTCCATTGTAAAATAGGAGAAAACTTTACCTTTATAATATATACCTTACTTTCCACATAATTTCCCTTACCATCTCTAACCCCTATTTTAAACCTATAACTCTTACCAGGAGATAAATATGAAATAACTATTTCATTCTTTTTATAATCTTCAATAATCTTTTTCATTTCACCATCATCATATCCCAAATATAAATCATAGGATAAATTATCGTTATCCTCATCTTTTGACTCCCATACAAATGTTGCATCATAGGAAATTTCCTGAGAAAGGTCAGGTTCCAATATAACAGGTGTAGATGGCGGATTTGAAGTAACAAATTCAAAAACATTACTAATATTCTTATTATTATTATCATCAATAACCTCTACCTTCCAATAATACTTAAAAGAAGGCTTTAATTTCTGTTTTAAATCAAATGTATTTAATGTGAGATTAGTTGCAACAGGAGAAAGATTATCTTTATCTTCGCCAAAATACAGATTATATTTTAATCTTGTACTATCTTTATCTCTGGCTTCCCATTTTAAAACAGGATTTAAAGATATATTTTTCTCTTCATTTAAAGGTTGAACAGCTACAGGTCTTTCAGGTTTATACAAAATTCTAAAGGCATAAACATCACTATCCACAGCATTAACACTATCAAATGCTGTAATTTTAACATAATATGTTCTTTTCCCTCTTAAATTTTTTAATTCGAAAGTAGGCTTAACAAGATTTTTTGCCGCTAAACTTAAAGAATTTTTATTTGTCCCATAATATACATTATAGGTTAAACCCTCATTATTTAAATCATATGATTTCCATATTAATTTAAGGGCTTTTTCAACAACAACAGAAGTATTGTTTTTAGGATAAACCAGCATAGGCTTCTGAGGAGGTAAATTCATATATCCTCTGTTTAAATATCCATAAGATTGTGTCCAGAATAAAGCATTATAATCAACATCTAATTTTGTATAAACTACTTTATCTTTTAAAGGAATAAAGATATTCTTTCCATCAAAGTAGATATAATCCAATAAAATATTCTCGGAAAGCTTATATCTATATACCTTTTTCTCCTTTAAATCCAACACATTTAACAATTTATCCTTTGTGCCAAACAATATTTTATCCTTAGCATATATTATCTGCGTAAAGATTTTTCCAATTTCATATTTTCCTATTTCTTCAAAATCCTTATTATATACATATATATTCTCATCTGTTGCAAGATAATAATTCAAATTATCATCAACCAATACGTTTAAAAGCACTTCATCATATTCGTTAGTCCATAAAATTTCACCATTATTATCAATAACATATAAATACTTATTACTGCTTAAAACATAAATCTTTCCTGTATTATCAGTGGCAAAATTTCCAACGGCACTACCACTTATCTTTGAAACCCCTAAACGGTTACCGTTGGAATCATATATATATATATTACCATTAGCATCGCCAAAAAATATTCTATTATTATAACTAATAATCAAATTAGATGTAATAGTTGCATTTAACCTCTTACTCCATTGAACTTCTTTATCCTTTAATTTAAATAATGTGCCAACATCTGACAAAACATATATTTCATTAAATGGGGTAATGGCTATAGATTTAATGCTCTCATTAAAATCATATTCAAAAAGTTTTTTCCCTTTAAAAGAATATTTATATAAAACAGAGCCATTGGAAAAAATTAAATTATTATCATGAGAAATAATAAAATTACTAAATAATGTAGAATTAAATCTTTCACTGTATATAATTTTTTTATCCTTTAAAGAGTAAATATATAACGTATCAATATCGTGATAATAAAAAAGATTATCATAAGATAAAAAAGATCCAAACAATTTATTATCAACGTCAATTGATAATAAATCTATAATCTGAGGAGCTAAAAATTCAACTTTATTCTTTTCATCTTCAGCAACCATAGCAGAATTATCAATATTATTATTAACAACAGGTCCATTATCAGGTTTTGTAAAAAAAGGCAAGGATAGATTACAACTAGAAAATAAAAACAAAGAAAAAATTAAAATTAAAAAAAAGAAATACCTCCTCATACACATCCCTCCGATTTTATCATTTTATCTTCATAATACTATTATAACAAATTTTTAGTTAAAAATACATATTCGAATAATAAATCGTCTAAAAAAATATATAATTTAACATAAACAAAAACCCCCAGTCTTTTGACTGGGGGAAAAATAAAAAGAGGGGCGCTACCTACTCTCGCATGGACAAGCCATACTACCATCGGCCCGGATATGCTTAACGGTCGGGTTCGGGATGGGTCCGCGTGTTCCCATATCCGGTATCTGCACCCCTCAATCTCTCATTCACATGTGCATAGTTACTCAATAAGGTCAAGGCCTCGGGCTATTAGTACCGGTCGGCTCAATACATCACTGTACTTACACCTCCGGCCTATCTACGTCCTAGTCTCGAACTGCCCTTACCTCCATATGGAGTGGGAAACCTCATCTCGGGGCCCGTTTCCCGCTTAGATGCTTTCAGCGGTTATCGGTCAGGTACGTGGCTACTCAGCTCCTGCTCCTGGCGGAACAGCTGATTTACCAGTGGTACCCTCACACCGGTCCTCTCGTACTAGGTGTGACCCCCCTCAAGTTTCCTACGCCCGCAGCAGATAGGGACCGAACTGTCTCACGACGTTCTGAACCCAACTCACGTACCGCTTTAATGGGCGAACAGCCCAACCCTTGGGACCTACTTCAGCCCCAGGATGCGATGAGTCGACATCGAGGTGCCAATCCGCGCCGTCGATATGAACTCTTGAGCGCGATAAGCCTGTTATCCCCGGGGTAACTTTTATCCGTTGATCGACGGCCCTTCCACTCGGATCCGCCGGGTCACTAAGACCGTGTTTCCACCCTGCTCGACCTGTCAGTCTCGCAGTCAGGCAGGCTTTTGCCTTTACACTCTCCTGTGGATTTCCAACCCACATGAGCCTACCTTCGCGCACCTCCGTTACTCTTTAGGAGGCGACCGCCCCAGTCAAACTGCCCACCTAACACTGTCCCATCAGTGCTCTTCACACTCAATGGTTAGTAACCCATCATGCTGAGGGTGGTATCCCACCGGCGGCTCCACCTACCCTGGCGAGCAGGTTTCTCTGCCTCCCACCTATCCTGTACACAACATGACAAGTTACAATGTCAGGCTACAGTAAAACTCCACGGGGTCTTTCCGTCTAACTGCGGGTACTGGGCATCTTCACCCAGTCTGTAATTTCACCAGGCCCTCCGCTGAGACAGTGCCCAAATCGTTACGCCATTCATGCAGGTCGGAACTTACCCGACAAGGAATTTCGCTACCTTAGGACCGTTATAGTTACGGCCGCCGTTTACCGGGGCTTCGGTTCGTTGCTCTCACAACTCCCCTTAACCTTCCGGCACTGGGCAGGCGTCAGACCCTATACTTCCTCTTTCCGAGTTCGCAGAGTCCTGTGTTTTTGGTAAACAGTCGCCTGGGCCTTGTCACTGCGACTCCCCGGTGCAGTTGCCCACACCAAGGAGCACCCCTTCTCCCGAAGTTACGGGGCTATTTTGCCGAGTTCCTTAGCGGAGGTTAGCCTGCTCCCCTTAGCCTTCTCAGCTCACCCACCTGTGTCGGTTTTCGGAACGGGCATGTATATACTCAACGATAAGCGAGGCTTTTCTTGGCAGCCGGGCTACCACCTCGTTGGACTTATGTCCTCCCCTTCACGCTTCAGACTCCAGTAGCGGATTTACCTACTACTTTCTCTGTCCTTTGCGCTTGGATGAGCGTGCCACTTGCTCACGAGGCTTCGCCTTCTGCGTCCCCCCTCTTATCTCGTATATACATGGCACTGGATTCTTTACCAGTTTCCCATCGGTTACTCCTTTCGGATTCACCTTAGGTCCCGGCTTACCCTGGGCGGACGACCCTTCCCCAGGTACCCTTGGGCTTTCGGGGGGAGGGATTCTCACCCTCCTCTCGTTACTCATGCCCACATCCGCTCTTGTGCTTCGTCCAGTAATCCTCACGAATTACCTTCTCCCTACTGCACAATGCTCCCCTACCAATCCGCAGATTCCGCAGCTTCGGCGTACGGCTTCAGCCTCCTTACATTTTCGGCGCAGTCCGCCTCAACCGGTGAGCTGTTACGCACTCTTTTAATGATGGCTGCTTCTAAGCCAACATCCCGGCTGTCTCTGGCAGTCCACTACCTTTCACACTTAGCCGTCTCTTCGAGACCTTAGCTGGCGGTCTGGGCTGTTTCCCTCTCGACCATGGAGCTTTTCCCCCACAGTCTGTCTCCCGTACATCAACTAACGGTATTCGGAGTTTGACAAGTTTCGGAGGTTACCCCCCTACGCCTATCAGTGCTCTACCCCCGTTAGTCTTGTACGAGGCCGTGCCTACACACGTTTCGGGGAGATCCAGCTATCACCAGGTTCGGTTGGCTTTTCACCCCTATCCACAGGTCATCCGAATGCGTTTCACTGCATACCGGTTCGGGCCTCCATTGCGTTTCACCGCAACTTCACCCTGCCCATGGATAGCTCACCTGGCTTCGGGTCTGCATATACTGACTATCCGCCCTCTTCAGGCTCGCTTTCACTTCGGCTTCGCCTCTCCCGGCTTAACCTCGCCAGTACATGCAATTCGTGGGCACATTAATCAAAAGGCACGCGGTCACTCTCTCGAGCTCCCACTTCTTGTAGGCTTACGGTTTCAGGTTCTCTTTCACTCCCCTCCCGGGGTCCTTTTCACCTTTCCCTCACGGTACTTCTACGCTATCGGTCGACGGGTAGTATTTAGCCTTGGATGGTGGTCCACCCTGATTCACGCAGGATTCCTCGTGTCCCACGCTACTTGGGATCATAATCCAGCCACTCACATGTATTTCGCCTACGGGGCTTTCACCCTCTCCGGCATACCTTCCCAGGTATTTCGGCTATACATGCTTCGTGACCGAGCCTCGTGCTGTCGGCTCCGATTATGTCCCGCTACCCCATACTGGCAACGGCAGCACCCTTTTACACCAGTATGGTTTGGGCTCCTCCCCTTTCGCTCGCCACTACTCAGGGAATCTCTCTTGATTTCTTTTCCTCCGGGTACTAAGATGTTTCCCTTCCCCGGGTTCGCCTCCCTTTCGGGATCTTTTGGGTTCCCCCATTCGGACATCCACGGATCTACGCTCGCTTGCAGCTCCCCGTGGCTTTTCGCAGCTTGCCACGTCCTTCTTCGCCTCCCGTCGCCTAGGCATCCGCCGTAAGCCCTTTTTACCTTGACCTTATCTTTCACTATGCACTTGTCAATGAGCTGGTGGGCCCGGGTGGACTCGAACCACCGACCTCACGCTTATCAGGCGTGCGCTCTGACCACCTGAGCTACGAGCCCAAACTCCTTCACTACTGAACAGAGACACCCTTTTCTTTTTTCTCCTTAGAAAGGAGGTGATCCAGGCGCACCTTCCGGTACACCTACCTTGTTACGACTTAGCCCCCCTCGCTGACTCCACCCTCGATAGCTGGCCTCCTTTCGGTTAGCCTCACCATCTTCGGGCGTTTCCAACTCGGGTGGCTTGACGGGCGGTGTGTACAAGACCCGGGAACGTATTCACCGCAGTGTGGCTGACCTGCGATTACTAGCGATTCCGGCTTCATGCAGTCGGGTTTCAGACTGCAATCTGAACTGGGGTAGGGTTTCTGGGATTCGCTCCACCTCTCGGCCTCGCTGCCCTCTGTCCCTACCATTGTAGCGCGTGTGTCGCCCAGGACATAAGGGGCACGATTACCTGACGTCATCCCCTCCTTCCTCCGCCTCGTCGGCGGCTGTCCCGTTAGCGTTCCCACCCTAAGTGCTGGCAACTAACGGCAAGGGTTGCGCTCGTTGCGGGACTTAACCCAACACCTCACGGCACGAGCTGACGACGGCCGTGCACCACCTGTATAGGCTCCCGGTACCGAAGTACCGGGTCCCCTGCATCTCTGCAGAGTACCACCTATATGTCAAGCCCTGGTAAGGTCCTTCGCTTAGCTTCGAATTAAACCACACGCTCCACCGCTTGTGCGGGTCCCCGTCAATTCCTTTGAGTTTCATCCTTGCGGACGTACTCCCCAGGCGGCCCACTTATCGCCTTAGCTTCAGCACGAACGGTACTACCGCTCACACCTAGTGGGCATCGTTTACGGCTAGGACTACCCGGGTATCTAATCCGGTTTGCTCCCCTAGCTTTCGGGCCTCAGCGTCAGGTTTGCCCCAGGAGACCGTCTTCACCACCGGCCTTCTTACCTGTATCTACGCATTTCACCGCTACACAGGTAATTCCGTCTCCCTCTAGCAACCTCAAGTCTAACAGTTTCAGACGCATTTCCCTGGTTGAGCCAGGGCCTTTTACATCTGACTTATTAGACCGCCTACACCCCCTTTACGCCCAGTGATTCCGGGCAACGCTCGCCCCCTACGTATTACCGCGGCTGCTGGCACGTAGTTAGCCGGGGCTTTTCCTTACCTACCCTCATCAGATGGCCATTCCCTACCATCCTTATTGTTCGGTAAGTTCAGGAGTTTACGTCCCGAAGGACTTCTTCCTCCACGCGGCGTCGCTGGATCAGGGTTCCCCCCATTGTCCAATATTCCCCACTGCTGCCTCCCGTAGGAGTGGGACCCGTGTCTCAGTGCCCCTGTGGCCGGCCACGCTCTCACGCCGGCTACCCGTCGTCGGCTTGGTAGGCCTTTACCCTACCAACTACCTGATGGGTCGCAGGCAGCTCCTCCAGCCAAGCCTTAGCTCGCTTTCCCCTCTCGGGCTCATCCGGTATTAGCCACCGTTTCCAGTGGTTGTCCCGGTCTGGAGGACACCTTCCTACGCGTTACTCACCCGTTCGCCACTAGTACTACAGCCCGAAGGCTGCCTCCTCGTTCGACTTGCATGTGTTAAGCACGCCGCCAGCGTTCGCCCTGAGCCAGGATCAAACCCTCCATCCAAGATTTCGAGTTCGATCTTAACTCTTTGAATCTACTTCCGCTGGGTGTCTCTGTTCACTTGTCAAGGAGCTTCTCTTCCTCTTCTCTTTTTCTTCCAGACGCTCTCACCCGCGTCCGAGTATATATATTACCACCTTTCTTCCCATTTGTCAACTTACAAATCTGTTAATTTCGTTAAGCGTTAGTGAATTGATTTCTTTTTTTCGTTGTTTGTTTTCTATAATAAGCTTTATTCCTGCATTATAACATAATGTTTTAATTTTTCTATTTTTTCCTTATCACCAATTACAACCAACGAATCACCTTTTTTTATAACTAACTCTGATTTCGGATTAAACTGTGTTTTCCTATTATTTCTTACTGCTATAACAACCAGATCTATTTTTTTAGGAATTTCCAATTCTCTTAATTTTTTTCCTATCATCCAGCTATTATCCGGTATTTTTACTTCTTCAAAATTGAAGTTTTCTCCAAAATCCATCTGAAAACTTTCGAAGAATGATAATACATTAGGTCTTAACACCATGGATGACATTCTTTTTCCTGTTATTTCAGGTGGCAATATTACATTATCTACACCGGCATATAATAATTTTCTTAATTCTTCTGCGTCATTTGCTCTTGAAACAACATATAATGCTGGATTTAATGTTTTCGCAGTAAGTGCAATATACAGGTTATCTATATCACTTGGTAATGTAAGCAATAATCCTTTTGCATCAAATATATTTGCCTTGATTAGCACATCTTCTTCTTTGGCATCTCCTATTATGTAATTTAGATCTTTATATTCATCACGAGACAATAGTTTTTCTATCTTTTTTTCATCATCTTCTATTACTACATGCGGAACACCGTTTTTCATAAAATCATCAATTATATATTCTCCAGTTTTTCCACCACCAACAACAATATAGTGATCAGAAATATTTTCCAATCTTTTCATCATTTTCAAAACCCCCAATATTTTTTTAAAGTCTCCTTCTACAAATAACGCTGTTAGAGAGGATATTAAATATAATACTACAGATATACCTGAAAATATTAACAACGCATCAAAAACCTTTGTTACATTGGATATTTTATACGGCATTTCATATCCCACTGTGGAGAGGGTTATTGCTGTTACATAAAAAGCATCAAAGAAACTCCACTTTTCAAGTATCATAAAACCTATTATCCCTATTACAAATATTATCATTATAATTGCTATTGATACTGTTATTTGCCTGAAAAATTTCTTATATTCTTCCATTTCCTCCCCTCCATGTTCATATATACGGAACTCTTTTTTTAAAATATTTTTTTTGATCTAAAAGTATTTTTTCGCTAATATATTCTTCTAAATCTTTAATTTTCGAATATTTTTTTAGTATTTCTTCTGTAATTCCAAGACTGTTGATTTTTTCTTTTATATATTCAATATTCCCTTTTTCTTTTATATATTCATGATTTATGGCAAGGAATATAAGCTCTCTTATATATTCTTTTTCTTTTAATATTAATTGATTATTAATATTATTATACACTATTAATGGATTTGTATTCAATACCCTCGAAAGTCTTTTTATTTTTCCTTCATTATTTTTTCTATTTTTAGAAAGATAAACTTCTTCAAATTCTTTTCTTTCTATTTTTTTATTTTTATCTTTTCTTGTTTTTAAGAATCTATTTATTTCTTTTTGAAGCATAAGTATATCCTGCTCTTTTATATTGAATTCATTTAAATACTTATTTTTTAAAATTGAAATATCAAAAGATATTTCATCTTCTATATGACCAATCCATATTTCAGGAATACCTTCTTGATTTAATATTTCTTCTATTGTTTTTTTCTTTATTCCATATATTTGAAAGATTGTTTTTTCTATAAACCCTTCAAGTATTGTAATATATAATTCCAGCAAATATTTTTGCTTTGTGTATTTTATTACTTTATTTTCAAAATTTTGCATTTCCTTTATTGAATGAAGAGGTGATTCTATATAATGAAGTTCAAGAGGAGATGTTTCAATTAATTGTTTTTTTATTGCTATTATTAATTTTACAGCTTTAATGAGCATTTTTTCTTTTTTTGAATTTTTATATAATCCTGGAGCAATAGGAATATTTTTCAGATCTCCAACTTCAAGATCTACACTTCCTGCTATAAATCTATATATATAAAAAGCTAATTTGCTATTTAAAAATCCCAGTAATGCAAATTTAAAATTTTCATTATCAGTAAATATGCTACTTCCTTTACAATCGAATAAAAAATTTTCAGGTAATAATCTGAATGTTGGCCCTTTTGATGTTGTCATAGAATAGGTTATTCCTGATTTAAAATAGTATTGTCTGTTAGGTAAATGATTTCCCATTTTTTTTAAAAGTTTATAATTCTCTTCATCAAAGGCTATTACCCACCATAAATTCCCATACCATTTATTATAAGGTCCTCCTTTTGCATACGGAACCCATTTTTTACCATCTTTTTTGTGGTTAAAACTTATCTCTTCACGAGGAACTTCCCAATGATATCTTAAAAATCTTTTATTGTCACCTGTTGCAATTCCCTGCCTAACATCAGCAAAATTTATTAATTTCTCATATTCAAAGATTTTTTTTACTTCTTCATTTATCCAATATACAAATGGATAGCCCGGTATTTTTTTAAATTCGTTTTGATTTTCATAATATATATATTTTCTTTCTTTTCCTTTTTTTATTATGTTATCTAATACTTCCTTCTTTTTGTTATAATCTATATCCCTTAAATCTATAAATAAACTTTTATTTTCTTTATTCCCTTTTTCTTTTCTAAGAATATACATGGCGGTATCAACAAGTGCATCTTCAAATACGCCTCCAAGACCAAAATGAACAAGAGATTCTATATGCATATTTTTTATTATAAACTTTCTTAAATCTTCATAACTGCTAATAAACATAAAGGTTTGTGGGGTTATCATACCAAGCAATCCGCCATCTCTTAAAAAATCATAATTTCTTTTTATAAAGCACGAATACAGGTTTTTTCTAAAATCAAAGTATCTTTCTCTTATAAGTTTTCTCAATTCTGGCGTATAATCATGAGAATCTGCATAAGGAGGATTGGATATAACTATATCATAGTTTAGAGATAATATTATCAAATATTTTTTCATTTTTTCTGCATAATGTTTTTCTAAAACTGTTTTTTCTGTAAATAATGAATATTTTTCATATTTTTTTATTATCTTTTCTCTATTTTCTTTTGAAAGAGTTATTAAACTCCCTAATTCTTTATATCCAGAAATTTCATTTTTTATAGATTTTAATATCTCCTTAAACTCTATATCTTCAATATCTTCTTCTTTTACAATATCAAAGTTTGTAGAAACTATATTAAAATTTATTGGTTTAATATATCCATCTTCCAGTGCTTTTATTTTCAGAATTGTCTTTGCTATTTCAACACCTTTTTCATCTATATCTATACCATAAATATTTTTTTCCAGTATAAACTTTATATATTCTTCTTTCTTATATCCCTGTTTTTCATAAAATTCTTTTAAGCGGTTATATACTTTTATTAAAAAATGTCCGCTTCCACAAGCGGGATCTATAATTTTTATATTTTCAAGTTTTATTTCTCTTTCTTGTTTCTTATATTGTATTTTGTATTTATTAGCTATTTCAGAATCATCATAGATTTCGCAATAATATTTTGTCAATGTATTGTCAACAAGATATTCTATTATCCACTCAGGTGTATAAAATTGAGATTGTTTATGTATCTTCGGAATATTTTCATCAAGATTGTAATATTGATATGCCCATCCCAGAATATCATCTTTATCCCAATCTTCTACACTACTAAAATTATTATGTATTTTTTTTAATAATTTTTCTTCAATTTTTATATTATATAATTCATCAAATAATTCTGGTATATATCGTTTTAATTCATTGTAATCATACGCATTTTTTAATATGCCTTTTTTATATAATAATTTTGAAGATATAATCTTACTTAATATGTTGAAGGTTATTTCATTTATAAATTTTTCTTTATTATTATCCTTTGCTAAAAATTCCCTGATTATTAAATTTTCCTTTTTAAAATTTTCTATGTTTTTAATAATAAACTCCTTTAGCGTTTTTTTTGATTCTAAAACGCTGTTTTTCAGGTTTTTATACATACTATTTCACCTTTTTTCCACTAAATATATCCTCAAAATATAGTTTTTATGTTCTATATTTATAATATAATATTCTTTGAAAAGCTCTGTTTCCTTTTCGAATAGGTATTTATAATCATCTATTTTATAGATGTTTTCAATATTTTCAATTACGAAATTGGTATACTTAGAACTGATATAAATTACATTTTCTTTTAAACCATTTTTTAACTCTTCAGGTAAATCATTTTCATTTATCTTTTTATATTGCCCAAGCAGAAACTTTGTAAAAAGTTCATCATAACAATCTATCAAATCAATAGGCACTTTATAAAATTCATATATTTTATTATTATAAAAATAGATATTTTTTATTCCTCTAATATAAAAAGCCGGAAAAGATAGTAATACTCCATTTTCTATATATCTAACATTAAAATATTTAAATCCTCTTTCTTCCAATTCCAGATTTTTATATTTTATTAAAAAAGTGGTATCGCCCCTTTTTATAATTTCAATATTACCATCATTGGTTTCTATATACCCCTCATCAAAATACATTTCATCCCAATCTTTTTTAGCCAATCTTAAATGAGGTAAAATTGTAAATTCATTAATTACATATTCAAATTCATCCCAGACAAACCATATAACAAAATATACAGCAAATAAAATCCCAAATATAAATAAAAATGATTTAAAATTCTTTTTCTTTTCATTGTTTGGTAATCTCATTCTATTACCACCATACCTTATATCCATTTGTTATTGGCATTCTTCTATCCTTTCCAAATGCTCTTTGAGTTACTTTTATACCAGGCGCTCCCTGACGTCTTTTATATTCATTAATATCAACTAATTTAACAACGTACTTTACAGTTTCAACATCAAACCCATCTTCTGTTATTTCATCTATACTCATTTCATATTCAATATACCTTTCAAGAATTGCATCTAATATCTCATATGGTGGTAATTTATCCTGATCTGTTTGATCAGGTCTCAATTCAGCTGATGGCGCTTTAATAAATACATTTTCAGGTATAACCCAACTTCCCTTTATTCTATTAAAATATTCCGCTAACTTATATACTTCGGTTTTATATACATCTTTTATTGGCGATAATCCACCAGCCATATCTCCATATAATGTTGCATAACCTGTTGCAACTTCACTTTTATTTCCAGTTGCAAGGGCAATATGGCCAAATTTATTTGAAAAAGCCATAACAATAGTTCCTCTAATCCTTGCCTGAATATTTTCCTCAGCTACATTCATTGGTAATCCACTAAAAGCTGCATCTAATTCTTTTAATAAACTTTCAAATGTTCTTCTAATTGGAATTGTATGCGTTTTTATACCGAGATTTTTTGCAAGATCATATGAATCCTTTATACTTCCTCTTGAAGAATACTGTGAAGGCATTAAAATGCCAAGAACATTCTCAGCACCCAATGCATCTGCTGCCAATGCTGCAACAAATGCTGAATCCATACCTCCACTTAATCCTAAAACCACTTTGCTAAAACCATTTTTATGAATATAATCTTTTAATCCAAGTTTTAAAGCATTGTATATCTCTTCATATCTTTCAAGTAATAATACCTTTTTGTTTCCTTTATAAACGTTGTCCTTCTTTTCTATTGTTTTATTTATTTTAATAACTTCAACATTGTGATTTTCATATATTAAATGTCTTCTTTTAGCTTCTCTTAAATTAGCTCTTGTTGAAGAAATAGGATCAATATCAATAAACTCTATTTTTTCTTCAAATAATGGTAATGAATGTACAACTTCCCCAAATGGATTTATTACCACGCTACCGCCATCAAATACTATTTCATCCTGACCTCCAACAAGGTTTACATATACTAACCATGTAGATAATTCTGCTGCTCTTGTTTTAAGCATTTCCAATCTACTTTCTGGTTTTCCTTTTGTATATGGAGATGCTGAAATATTTACTATTACATGTGCCCCCATTTCAGCAAGATCAACAGCAGGACCATTTGGTACCCATATATCTTCACAAACAGTAACCCCTATTTTTAATTTATTTTCAAGTTCTATCATTAAAGGGCTATGCCCGGGTGAAAAATATCTTTTCTCATCGAAAACAGAATAATTTGGCAAATATATTTTATGATACTTTGCTGATTCTTTTCCATTATACACAACATATGCTGAATTATATGCATCCACATCAAAATCAAGATTACCAATTACAGAAATTGTTTCTTTACCTTTAGAATATGAAATAAAATCATTTAGTGATTTTTTTGTGTCGTCTAAAAATCCTGTTTTTAAAACAAGATCTTCAGGTGGATAACCAACAAGAAACAATTCTGGAAAAACAAGTATATCAGCCTTATTTTCCTGTGCGATATCAAGAGCATTCTTAGCCTTATCAAGATTCCCTTTTAAATTTCCCACATGGGCATTTAATTGTGCCAATCCTATTCTCAACCTCATAACATACACCTCTTTTATAATTATTTAATTTATTAATTTTATTATACCATTATAATACTCATGAGTAAAGACTTAAAAATCACAACTTCCACTTTTTCACAAACTAAATAAAAAAACAAAAATTCCTTAAAAATATTTATTGTAGAAAACTTCATAAAAAGATTCACTCATGCGACTCGATTGCTAATCCTCAAAAACTGCTCATATACGCTGGGGCGCTCAGATTCCCCATCCCTGGGGAAGCTTCGCTCAAAAAAACATCCTGTTTTTTTTGTCCCTCTTCATTCGCAGTTTTTTCGGGCAATCTTCGAGCATTCGTTCATCTTTTTATTCAATTTTCTTTTATGTTTTACTTATTTTAATATAATCTAATAAAGAAAATAAAAATAATAATATGAGTGAAGACTAAGAATTTCCCGAAGCGGGGATTACAGGATAGTTGGAAAAAATAAAAGCGAGTGAAGGCTCGCAAAGTGTTGGATTATATAAAAGAAAGTAGAAAAATAATATGAACGAAGACTAAGAATTTCCCGCAGCGGGGATTACAGAATAGTTGGAAAAAATAAAAGCGAGTGAAGGCTCGCAGAGTGCCTGAGAAAATTGTGAGTGGAAGGGGTCAAAATCACACGGATGTGATTTTGAGTGAAGACGAACATGGATGTGAGTCTGCAACGACCCCTGAGAACGAACAATTTTCGAAGATCAGCACTCAAGTCGCCTGAACAAGCTTTTATTTTTTCCAACACAAAGAATTTTCAAATGGAGCAAGGATCAGAAATTCTTGCCGTTTGAATGAACATTATTTTTATTTTTTTCAATCAAACACAAAAAGAACAATCATAACCGTGAGTTTGCAACGCTCGGTAGGAATATGCTATTATAATAGTAAAAAATAGCATTAAGGAGCTGATTATATATGTTATTAAAAGAAAAAGAAGGCCTTAAATTCCTTACATTCTCTCATTTCGAAAAATTCAACAACCTCTTTCATCTATTCACAACAAGAATATACAAAAACACCAATGATTTTAATCTCAACAAAAGACTATTAGATTCAGATATACAAATAAAAAACAACTATTCAACGCTGTGCAGAATATTCAATATCCCTCCAGAAAACTTAGTCTTTTCAGATCAGGTTCATGACAATAAAATAAAAATAATAACCCAAAATAGTGATTCCATAAAAGAAATAGATGGATTAATAACCAATGAAAAAAACATCTTCTTAGTTACATATTATGCAGATTGCACTCCAATATATTTCTACGATTATAAAAAAGAAATAATCGCATTGGCTCATTCTGGCTGGAAAGGAACCCTAAAAAGAATTGCACAAAAAACTATAAACACCATGGTAACTAATTTCAATTCCAACCCTTCAGATATATTAGTTGGTATTGGTCCCTCAATAGGACCAGAATCCTTTGAAGTAAAAGACGATGTAAAATCATTATTTGAAAAGGAATTTAACTATAACGACATTATAATAAGAAAATCCGGCAAAATATACATCGATATATGGAAGACTATAAAATACCAGCTTATTGAATCTGGTATTCCAGAAAATAATATTGAATCTTCTAATCTTGATACATATAAAAGAGCAGACTTGTTTTTCTCATATAGAAAAGAAAAAACCTCCGGAAGAATGGCTGCAATAATGGGATTAATTGACAAATAAAAATTATTCTGATATAATAGTTCGTAAGACTAACTGTTTGTCTGGAGGTTTTGAAATTGTCTAAAGCTACTATTAAAAAAAATCACAGGGTTGATATATTCTCGAGATCCATATTAAGTTCTTTATTTTTATTGTCATGGCCAATGATTGTTTCCAATTTAATGCAAACACTATATAACATAGTTGATGCATATTTTCTTGGCAAGTTAGGAAAAGTAGAATTTTCAGCAACCACCATCACATGGCCTCTGGTATTTGTATTTATTTCTTTTACAATAGGATTTTCAAATGCTACTGTAACCCTTGTTTCGCAATATACCGGCGCAAAAAATAAAAAGATGTCACAAAAAACTGCGGGACAGGCTTATGTTGTATCAATAATCCTTGGATTAATCCTGTCCACAATTGGGATTCTGTTTTCAAATCAAATAATACATGCAATAACAGGTGAAAAAAGTGCTGAAGTTATTCCATATGCCATAAGATATTTTAATATAATTATGATTGGTATGCCATTTGGATTTTTATTTAATATTTCTTCTTCTATATTAAGAGGTTGGGGCGATTCAAAATTTTCAATGCACATGATGTTCTACTCTACTATTATTAATATAATACTTGACCCTATATTTATATTTGGATTCTGGTTAATACCGGAAATGGGCGTTGCTGGTGCTGCATGGGCAACAACAATTTCAAGGTTTATTACAGGTGTTGTTTCATCCTACCTTGTATTCAAGGGAGAAAGAGGATTTAAAATTAATATAGAAGATTTAAAACCTGATATTGAGATTATAAAGAAAATATTATTTATAGGTTTCCCGGGTTCTTTAAGTTATACTATCACTTCAATTGGATTTGCTGTTATTATGAAATTTGTATCTTCATTTGGACCTGTTATAGTAAGCGCTTATGGAATAGGAAACAGAATAATAAATTTAATAACCATGATCTCCTTTGGTATTGGCTCCGCTGTTACCACAATGGTTGGTCAATTTTTAGGGGCTAATGAAATAGAAAATGCTGAAAAAACTGTAAAAACTGCTTTTATAACTAACTTTTTAATAATTACAGTATTGAGTACATTTACATTTTTCTTTGGCGGTCATTTAACAAAGTTCTTTATAAATGAACCTGAGGTTATAAAAATAGGGGACATATTCTTTAAGTATGTTTCTTTTTCACTTCCGTTTTTTGCATCTATGAGTGTTTTTGTAAATACCCTTGTAGGCGCTGGAAAAACAGGGCAGTCAATGATAATAAATATTACCAGATTATGGGGAATTAGAATACCGCTCATTGCTTTAATGTCTCAAAAATGGGGGTTTTTAGGTTTATTCTATGCTATGATTATAAGCAATATACTTGCCATGATATTAGCATGGCTTTTCGTTAAATTTGGAAACTGGCGAAAAAGCATTATATAAAACAAAATGCCCGAAAAAATCGGGCATTTTTTATATTATTCTTTATTCAATTGTGCAAAGTATAAAAGTTCTGCTTCTATAAATCCGTCAAGTTCTCCATCTAAAACCGCATCTGAATTTGATGTTTCATAATTAGTTCTATGATCCTTTACCATTTTATATGGATAAAGCACATAAGATCTAATTTGATTACCCCATGAAATATCCTTAACATCTCCCATTAATTTCATCTTTTCTTCCATTTTCTTCTGCATTTCCAATTCATATAATCTTGCCTTTAAAATCTGCATGGCTGTTGCCTTATTTTGATGCTGCGATCTTTCATTTTGACATGCAACAACAATACCTGTAGGTAAATGAGTAATTCTAACTGCAGAGTCTGTCTTGTTAACGTGCTGCCCACCAGCACCTCCAGCCCTATATGTATCTATTTTCAAATCATCTGGCCTTATTTCAATATCTATTTCTTCATCTATTTCAGGTGTCACAGAAACAGAAGCAAAAGATGTATGTCTCCTATTTGCCGCATCAAATGGCGAAACTCTTACCAACCTATGAACACCAGACTCATATTTTAATTTACCATATGCAAATGGACCGCTAATTTTTACAGTTACACTTTTTATACCTGCTTCATCACCAGGTAGATAGTCTATAATTTCCAATTTGTAATTGTTTTTTTCTGCCCATCTGGTATACATTCTAAGCAACATATCAGCCCAATCCTGAGATTCTGTTCCACCTGCACCAGGATGAATTGTAAGATAAACATTGTTTGAATCGTATTTGCCAGAAAGTAGCATTGCCAATTCAAAATCCTTAACCTTTTTTTCTATCTCTCCTAATATCTCCATTGCCTGTTCTTTCATTGAAGGATCCTCTTCGCCAAATTCTATAGCAACCGCTAAATCATCAAACAATGAAGATAAATTATTGAACTCTTCCATTTCATGTTTTAAATGTTGCAATTCACGAGAAATTTTTTCTGCCTTTTTTTGATCATTCCAGAAATCAGGATCTGTCATTTTATTCTCTAATTCAGATATTCTAGCAGTTGTTTTTTCAATATTAAAAAGATTCTTTAGATTTTCAAACTTCTCCTTAAGCTCGTCTATTTTCACTTTTACTTCATAATCGAGCATCGTCGTTTCACCTCTTCACTCTAATTCTTTTGTGGGATTTTTTATTTTGCTTTCTTTTTTCTTCTCTATTAATAACGCTACCATCATTATGCACAAAGTTTAATTGATGTATCTTCTTCTTTGTTTCTTCCTCTTCTTTTGAAGTATCTACCTTTACTATTCTTAATAGATACGATACTGTATCATCATATATATTGTTTATTAATTCCTCAAACATAATATACGATTCTTTCTTAAATTCCATTGTAGGATCTTTTTGACCATAGGCTCTTAAACTTACAGCCTCTTTTAAATGTTCTATAGCTTCTAAATGTTTTCTCCATCTTTCATCAATTATTCTTAACATTATAAATTTAGCTATTTTCTTAAAGTCTTCCCCAAATTCTTCTTTCTTGGACTTGTATTTATCCCATAATATTTTAAAGATTTTATCTTTGCATTCTTCAACTGTATCAAATTCTATATTTTCAACTATTCCATATGATAATAGTTTTTTCTTTAATTCTTCTTTATCTATAGTTTCTTCATCAGTTATTGAAGATTCAATTATTCTATCCACAACATCTTCAAATATTTCCTTTAGGTGATCATCATAATCACCCTGAGATAAAATCCAATCCCTATGAGCATATATAGAAGAACGCTGATAATCCATTATAGAATCCAATTCAAATAATCTTTTTCTTATGGAAAAATGTATTCCTTCTACCCTTTTTTGAGCATCTTTTATTATTTTACTAAGCAATCCATGCTCTATAGGCTCTCCATCCTGTATCTTTAAAGCACCCATTATACTCTTTAACTTTTCACCACCAAAGAGTCTTAATAGATCATCTTCAAATGAAAGGAAGAATCTTGATTCTCCAGGATCTCCCTGCCTTCCAGACCTACCTATGAGCTGATTATCAATCCTTCTACTTTCATGCCTTTCAGTACCAATTACATATAAACCACCAAGCTCTACAACACCTTCACCGAGTTTTATATCTGTACCCCTACCTGCCATATTTGTTGCAATGGTAATCATTCCTTTTTGACCGGCTTGTGCAACTATTTCTGCTTCTTTTTCGTGATACTTCGCATTTAATACATTATGTGGTATTCCTTCTTTTTTCAACATGCTACTGAGCAATTCACTTGTTTCAATTGACGTTGTACCAACGAGCATTGGTTGCCCTTTTTTATATCGTTCTTTTATTTCAGAAACAACTGCATTCCATTTTTCCTTTTGTGTTCTAAATATTAAATCATTTTGATCCTTTCTTATAACAGGTTTATTTGTTGGAATAACCACAACATCACAGTTGTATATCTGTTTAAATTCATCTTCTTCTGTTTTTGCAGTACCTGTCATACCAGCAAGTTTTTCATACATTCTAAAATAGTTCTGGAATGTAATTGTTGCATAGGTTAATGATTCTTCTTTAACCTTTACACCTTCTTTTGCTTCAATTGCCTGATGAAGCCCTTCACTATAACGTCTTCCATGCATAAGCCTTCCTGTAAATTCATCAACAATAATAACTTCTCCATCCTGAATTATATAATCTTTATCTCTTCTAAAGTAATATAAAGCTTTTAATGCATTTAATGTATGGAATAAAAAGTGTATATTTTTTGGATCATAAAGGTTATCAATTCCCAGCATCTTTTCAAGTTTTGATATACCTTCATCGGTTAATATTACCGCTTTACCCTTTTCATCTAAGGTAAAATCTTCGTCTTTTTTCAACTTTCTTGCAATTCCTGCAAATTTTGTATATAAATGTGAAGGTGTATCAGAAGGACCTGAAATAATAAGCGGTGTTCTGGCTTCATCAATTAAAATACTATCTGCTTCGTCAACTATTGCATAATGATGTCCTCTTTGAACTTTATCTTCAAGATCATATACAAGATTATCCCTCAAATAATCAAAACCAAATTCATTTGCTGTTCCATATGTAATATCGCATTGATAAGCTTTTTTTCTATCGGCTGTCTCCATTCCTGCCTGAATAAAACCTACGCTGAGACCAAGAAATTCATATATTGGCCCCATCCATTGAGCATCCCTTTTAGCAAGATAATCATTATGCGTGGCAAGATGTACTCCTTTTCCTGTTAATGCATTTAAATAAACAGCAAGCGTGGCAACAAGAGTCTTACCTTCACCTGTTTTCATTTCTGCTATATTTCCTTCGTGTAGAGCAATACCACCCATTAATTGCACATCAAAATGCCTCATATTTAATACTCTTTTAGACGTTTCCCTTACTGTAGCAAACGCTTCAACTAATAAATCATCAAGCGTTTCTCCATTTTCCAATCTCTTTTTAAATTCTTCAGTTTTTGCCTTTAACGCTTCATCTGATAATTTCTCATATTCCGGTTCTATTTTATTTATTTTTTCCACCGTTTTTCTATATCTGTTTAATGTTCTTTTATTTTTATCAAATATTTTTGATAAAATACTCATCCTTTCACCTACCTTAATATTATTAACTCTTTAAATCTATTATCCTCTTCAGAATTTAAAATTAAAACTTCACCGGGAACTGAATCGCCTATATACTCCTCGAAAAAAGAATTTATATTTATATACCAGAAATATAATACATTATTTTCCAGATTATCAATATTTTTAAATACTCCTAAATTTGATATCTTTTTAGAACTTACTATAATATATTTCATTAAAGATGGAGAATTTGAAGATATAATTAACTGTTTTTCGTTTAAATAAAGATATACCGGATCTCCAATATTTTTATAATAAATAGTATAATAAGTATAATTCCCCAATTTTTTACTTTTGATGTTCCAATGAGAAAATTTTTCTTCCAATTTTTCGACGTTAACTTCACCTGGTATAATTATGGATATCCCATCACCCTTTCTCGAAAAATATTCGCTTATATATACTGAATCTACATTTTTTACGCTTTCAAGAATATATCTTAATACATTAAGCGAATAATCGTCATCTGGTGTAAAAATTCTCTTTGCGATATTTAAAATATTTTCTTTTTTTTCTATATTTAAATATACAACAGAATCACCAAAAATTTTATAATCTTTTTTCAGCGAGGTACTTTTTAATACTTTGAAATTTGTATCAATATTAAATATGATATTTTTATTTTCATATTGAACTGTTACTGTTCCCTCAGAAGTATCCGGATATTTTTGAATATATTTTTCCTGCAAAGGTTCAACAAAAAAATTAAATTTGTGATTTTTAAAATGGATATATACATTTGTGGTTACCTGTAATTTTAACTCGTTAAAATAATCTAAAAGCCCAAAAATTTCTGTTAAGTCTATTGCTTTTCCATTATAAAATATTATATGATCTGCTATTAATTGGAATTTTAAATTTAACTGTTTTATATTATATTTTCCATTATTATATTCTACCTCATAACTAAAAAGATTTTTTATCAAATAAATTAATTTTTCTATATCATTATAATCTGTTATTATATATCCATTAAAATTAGATATAAATTTAATACTATCCTGTATAGGAATTATCCAGAACATATTCTCCAGAGATAATGTATCATTGGTTAAAAATAAAAAATCCGAATTAATAAACTTTAAAACATCATTTTTAAGACTTTTATCTATATTTTTTTCCAGAAAAGAATATAATTGTTCCTGTCCCGCACCTTCTTTAGAATACAAATATCTAAAAAATGGTATATTCTGATATACGCTGGAATAAAATCTTCCAGGAGATTTCCAGTAAAAAGATATATCAAACCCTATTGAAAATATGGTTATATTAATAAAAATCAATATAATTATCAGGATTTTCTTCAACACAATCACCTCTAAATTTTGATAAATCAATTATATCAAAAAAATTTTTGATATAAAAGTATAAAATAAAAACAAAGCCTGACGGCTTTGTTTTTATTTTATTTTATTTTTTATTCAACTGGGGTAAGAGGCAGGTTAAAGGTATATTCTATTGATCGCTTAAGTAATAAAATATACCATTCGCTATCCCCTGCTAAATTTCCAATATAATATTCCAGAGGAGAAGTCGAAGCGATTACCCTTCCATTTCCATATCTATATTCAATATATGTTGGATATTTTTCATTTGTAGAATATTCTTTTATAAATACCACAGGGTTAATTATATCTGCCGAACTTAAATTATCAAAACCTCCGTGACTTGCATAATTACCCACTAAAGATTCTTCAGGAAAGCCTGCCAATAATGGATGTGTTCTATTTGTTATTTCATTATAACTATCATAATAATCTCTCCAGGTTACACCGCCAGGAAGAGTTCCTGTAAAATCTCCTCCATTCCAGCCATTGTCGCAGGCAATCCAGAATAACGTTCCACCATTACTTACAAAAGTATTAAATTTATCCATATTGGTTTTATATATATCATAAAAATTACCTGTCTGATCACCCTCGATAATTATAGCCCAACTTGAATCAAATGAATTTAAATTATTAATATCTTCAGAACTTTTTATTTCATATTGTTTTATACCACTACCTTCAGAGAAACCTATATTATCTAAAATATCCGTAACAGCACTTGGTTCTGACCAGGCATCTACATCTTTAAAAATAACAACATGTTTTGCCGCTTTACGTAATATCAAATCCGGTGCCACTGTATTTTTTCCGTTTTCTATAACAATTGGTGCTGCATCTGCCGAATATTCAGAGTTTTCTTCGACATCTCTTGCATACACTATATAATTACCCACAGGAACAAAATCAAATGAATAGTTTCCATTTTTGTCTGAAAATGTGTACATCCCGGGCAAAGGTTCTCCTTCTGGCGTTCTAATTTCTAACAAAATACCTGTTTGGTCTGATTTATCAATATATTTAACTTTTCCATTTAAAGTACCATAATCTCCTAACGGATATAACACCAGAGATGCTCCTAAAGTCGTTTTTTCATTATTTTTTATATCTATAAATTTTTTTGTTGGAAAATACCCATCCTTTTCGGCCTTTATTATATATTTCCCTTCTGGAATATTCTCCAATGAAAAATAACCATCTTCAATTGTTTTAGTTTTATTTAAGGTACTTATAGTATCAACTGGACTAAATCCATTTCCTGTTGCCTCTAAACCTTCTATTGATACTTTAATATTGCTATTATCCACATTATCACTTAAATTTGCATATCCATCAACATCTCCATTTTCCATTATCGGATCAACTTTTTGACATGAAAAAAACAAAAATATGGTTATTAAACCTATTATAATAATTATTTTTCTTTTCATAATTTTTCCCTCCATTAATTTTAAAATCTTAGTCCAAATTCACCATATACTCCAAATATTCCAAATGTCTGTTGAAATGACAGGTCAAAAACTGTATTAACACCACCTGTAATAACAAAAGGCCCTAAATATATTGAAATTCCTGCTTTTGTAAGATACATTGTATAGGAATAAATTGAAAATTCTCCATTGTAATATTGAATAATTGGACTTATTCCCGAAAATACCTTTATTCTTTTAGTTGGAATCTGGACTAAAAAAAAGATAGTTGGTTGCAGATATGTTATTTCACCTGTATTTATAATATCCTCCGGGGAAAAAACACCTATTTCCAATCCAAATATATCCTTATCACCAATAGTTACACTTCCACCCACAAAAGCTCTTTCATATCCAGACAATTCTTTTAAATAACTTCCTGAGATTTCAAAACCTAACATAATCCCTGAAAAAACACCTATAACCAATAACATAAATACCATTTTTTTCATAAATACACCTCATTTCCTTTATTTTATTATGCGATGCCACTATATTTAAAGTTAATAATATTTGAATATTTTTTTAATGTATGTATTATGATTATACTCTTATTCTTGAATTAAAGCAAATTAAATAAAAATAATTGATTTTATGTTATAATCTGAATGAAAAAATATTATATTTAAAGGAGTAGAATATGAGAATATTAGGAATAGATCCTGGATATGGAAGGATTGGTTTTGGAGTTATTGATAAGATTGGAAACACCTTTAAACTAATAGACTTTGGAGTAATAGAAACAGATAAAAATGCAGATTTAAACAAAAGATTACTGGAAATATATGAAAAAATGAATGAGTTAATAAATAAATATAATCCTGATGAAGCTGCTGTTGAAAGTCTTTTTTTCTTTAAAAATGTAAAAACTGCCATTCAGGTTGGAGAAGCAAGAGGAGTAATACTGCTGACTCTTCAGCAAGCTGGACTTGTTATTGCTGAGTATACGCCTTATCAGGTAAAACAGGCAATAACCGGTTATGGACGTGCTGAAAAAGGACAGATACAGAGAATGTTAAAAACAATATTTAACCTAAAAAAAACACCAACCCCTGATGATGCAGCAGATGCCATTGCAATTGCCTTTTGTCACGGAAATTATAGACGTTTTTAAGAAAATATGATATAATATTAAAAACATGAATTTCGGGAGGAAATAAAATGAGAGCTAATATAGGAATAGATTTAGGAACTGCAAATACATTGGTCTATGTAAAAGGAAAGGGAATTGTTGTTAACGAACCATCTGTTATTGCTATAGAAAAGGATACAAGGGAAATCTTAACTGTTGGAAAAGAAGCAAAAAAAATGATAGGAAAAACACCTGCAAATATTATTGCCATAAGGCCTTTGAAAGATGGCGTTATTGCTGATTACAATACAGCACTTGCAATGTTAAAATATTTCATAGATGCTTCTGTTGGTTCATTTACATTTTTAAAACCCATAGTTGTTGTTGGTATTCCAACAGATGCAACAGAGGTTGAAAGAAATGCTTTACATAAGGCTACACTGGACGCTGGTGCTGGAAAAGCTTTTCTTATAGAAGAAGCTATGGCAACTGCTATTGGTGTAGGATTAAATGTTGAAGAAGCTTCCGGTAATATGGTTGTAGATATAGGCGGTGGAACAACAGAAATTGCTGTAATTTCCCTTGGAAGTATTGTTCTATCAAAATCCGTTAGAATTGCTGGAGATGAATTAGATGAAGCAATAATAAATTATGTAAAAGAAAAAAGCGGACTTCTTATCGGAGAAAGAACCGCTGAAAGAATCAAGAAAAAAATTGGAAATACCTGGCCAAATGACGAATACGATAATGAAGAAGTTGAAATTATAGGAAGGGATATTTTATCAGGATTACCAAGAAATATTGTATTAAAAGGCTATGAAATCAGGGAAGCTATAAGCAATCCTGTATCAAAAATTGTAGAACAGATAAAATTAACTGTAGAAGAAACTCCACCTGAATTATTAACAGATATTGTTATGAAAGGTATTTACCTTTCAGGTGGTGGTGCTTTATTAAAAGGACTTAAAGAACTTATTGAGCATGAAACAAAAATTAATGTTGTTGTTGCTGAAGATCCGCTTACTGCTGTTGCCAGAGGTGCGGGAATGGTGTTGGATAAGGTTAAAATACTGGATAATCTTTCAAAACTTCATAAATAATTATGAATAGAAAGTTTTTGTATTACTTAATTTCTTTAATACTTTTATCTGTTATATCAACTATATACCCTCATATAAATTTTATTATATCCAGAGTAAATTACCCTCTGGATATTGTTTTTGTTGACCTGCGAAATAATTATCTTTTAACTATAAAAAATAGAGATTATTTAAATATTTTAGAAAATAAAATAGTAGAATCCACGAAAAGCTATTCCATAAAAACTAAAGAAACTAACATATCTTTATCTTTAACCCCTGGAATATATATAAATGAAGATGAACGATATATATATATAAAAAGTTCAAAAAACGTCAGAAAAAACAGTATATGTTTTTCAAAAGAAAATATTATTTCAGGATTTGTGGAAGAAAATTTAAGAGGTGAAATTGTTGTTCAAAAGCTCGGCTGGGGAAAACGAGAATTTTTCGGAAGATATGATGGATACGATATTTTAATAAAGGAAACAGGAAATGGAAATCTTATTATTCATATTCCAGAAGGCATAAAACTTTTTGAAAATGGCAAAAATTATAAGATTTTAATTTCATATAAAAACTGGCTTCAATCAAAAGTTTATATTAAAGGGACCGCATATATAAAATCAAATACTTCTTATTTCTTTAAAAATGACATTCCACAAGCGGATATATTCCTATTTTCAGAATTAGAGGTGGAATAATGGATATTTTATATATAACACTAATGACATTAATTTCCGTTTCCTGGGATAGATGGTTTGGAGACATACTTTTCTTTACCTTTGGTATAGTTTTTTTAATTGTTCAATATACAAAACCCGAAAAGCTGATATTCTTCTCATTTTTATACTCAATAATATACTTTTCCTCCAAATATGATATTGGAGGAATGACAATTATATTCTTTTTAATCACAATTGCTTCTGGAAAACTCTTGGAATTTTTAGAAAAAAGTTTTTTTAGAAGTATAATAAGCACACTTCCTCCTCTATTTTTTCTGGCATTATTAAACAAAAATTTCTATACACTTATAATCTCTTATATACTAATAGCCATAGCCCATTTTATTATAACCGGAAGGGTTGGAAAAAATGAAAGAATCACGCTTTAGAAGTATAATCTATGTAATATTTATCTCCTTTGCTTTTTTAATAATGAGAAGTGGATATTTGCAAATAATAAACCATAAAAAATATGCCCGTGATGTTGATGAACTAAGTACAAGAATTATCACTCTCAACGCAATTAGAGGAAATATATACGATAAAAACGGAATCTTATTGGCCTGGAATGAAAAGGAGTATGTAATTGAAAATTTCAATGAATCATTTTCTGAAGAAACATATGAAAAATTAAGAAAAGTATTCTCAGAAATCAGTGATTCTCCTGAAACATATATTGATAAACTGCTATTTCAAAAAAAGATTACTGTAAAATTAACACCTGCTGGTATTAAAACACTAAATAATCTTAAAGGTTTTAGAATATCTGAAAAATACGTAAGGAAATATAAAGACAAATCTATATATCCTATTGTTGGTTATGTAAACTCAGATGGAAAACCATTATATGGAATAGAAAAAGTTTATAATGATATTCTTGAAGGAAAACCCGGATATCAAATAGCTAAAATAACCCCAGGCGGTCGTGTAAAAAAAGTTCTCGAAGAAGTATCGCCTATAAAAGGAAAAGATATATATCTTACAATTGATTATAGACTTCAAAAGTTTATATATGATGAAATAGAAAAATATAAAAAACCCGGCGCAGTAATAATGTCAAACCCAAATAATGGGGATATTCTGGCGTTGGTAAGTTATCCTTCTGTAGAACCCAATCTATTCTCTTCAGGACTAACAATAAGGGAATGGAAGAAAATTTTATACGACACAAAGCAACCATTGGTTAACAGGGCTATTTCTACCACTTATGCTCCGGGTTCTGTTATAAAACCTTTTTTTGCGCTGGTTGGATTGGAAGAGGGAATTTCTCCGGAATCCACAATAATGTGTGATGGAAAGTTTGAACTAAAAAATTCTTCAGGAAAAATTATAGCTGAATATTATGATTGGAATATATTTGGTCATGGTATAACAAACCTTGTAAAATCCTTACGTGTATCATGTAATTTATATTATTATGAACTTGGTCTAAAACTCGGTATTGATACAATGAGTTCATACGCCAGTGCATTTAAATTATCCAAAAAAACAAATATAGATTTAACAGGAGAAGTCAATTCAATATTTCCAAGTAGAACATGGAAACAGGAAAAATTCCATCAGGACTGGTATATTGGGGAAACTGTTTTAACTTCAATAGGTCAGGGATATATGCAATTTACTCCAATAAGTATTTTGCGATTATATAATATATTAAGCACACAGGGAAAATACTATAGATTTCATGTAATGGACAAATATATAACAAATATAACAGGAAATTTTAAAAATTTTGAAAAGCATCTTGATTTTTATCATCCAATAAATGAATTTAATTATTTTAATATATTAAAGGGATTAGTTGAAGTTACAACATATCCCGGTGATAGTTCAAACGGCGGAACGGCATATCATGTTTTTAAGGACTTCAAAGAATTAGTTGCTGGTAAAACTGGAACAGCAGAAGTAATGGGAGGAAAATCGCCTCATTCATGGTTTGCCGGATTTATGCCTGCAAACTCGCCAGAAGTATCCATTGTATCCTTTATTGAAAATGGTGGCTACGGTTCCGCAGTGGCTGCTCCAATAGCACGAAAAGCTTTAGAAAAATATCTTTATTTAAAGGGGGAAAACAAAAAATGAAAAAAATTTTAATTTTATCATTGTTAATTCTGTTTGCATTTTCAGTTTTTGGAGATAAATTACTGATATTTAGAAATACTGGAATTATAAGCAAAGAATTGCCATGGACAGAAAATTTTAAGTTTTCTCTGGAAAAAGACCAATCTGTAATCTTCATAGAAAATGCCGAATATTACAGTATATCCTTCCCGGCTCCTGAGGACGTAGCTTTTAGAATAATAGGAAACAATGAAAAACTTCATGAAGCTATAAATGGCAGGGTAAAAATATTAAACCAAAATCCTCTTATAATAGAAGATACATTTAATCCGGCATTTATCTATTACTTTGATAATAATCTAAAAATGTGGTGTAAAACAGAAAAAGAAAATCTCAATAAACTCTTTAATAATAAAATTCTAACTGCAAAAAAGATTAAAGGATTAATATTAATATCCACCCCTATGAAATGGGATATAGTATATGATATGAAAGATGACGGAACATTATATGCAACATATAAAATATCCGGAAGATTAAACCAGGAATACGATACAATACTAATAAATGAAAACTTTACACAAACTGCAAAACCACAAATTAAAGAAAATTATTACTCAAAATCACTTGCAATGGAAAGACCTGTAGAAAACTATGATATACCTCAATTAATTAATGAATCCACAATAATAAACATTGGAAAAATATTGCCTTTTAATGGAGATTTCAATAAAGTAGTTTCACTTGGTAAAATAAAGAAATACGAAGACATACAGTATCTCACATTTGATTTTTATTCTGGTTCAATAAAAAATAGATACCTCGATGTTTTAAGAAGGTTCTTAAATTCAAAAGAAAACGGTTTAGGTGTTCCTCTTATTTCAGGAGATTTTAGAATATACACAAAAAATGGAAAAACAGAATTTATAAACAAAGTTTCAAAGCTTACAAAAACTTCCATAAATGACTATGCTGAAATAAATCTTGGAAAAGGCTGGAATGTAAAAGCCGATATAATACTTTTAAATGAATACAGAACAAAAGATTACATTGAAAAAACATACAGGATAAATCTAACAAACAGCTCTACTACAACTAAAAAATTCAAAATCAAAATAACCGGATATTCTGTAAACCTTGAAAATATAAAATCCAATTTAAATAATATTGAGAAAAAGGTTTTTGGGGATTATATCGAATTATTTGGAGTGATTAAAGATAAAGGATTCATAGAATTAAAATTAAAAGAAAATATAATGAGTTACTAAAATGGCGGTGAAAAAGTGAATTTTATATTTGACCTCGATGGAACATTAATCAATACAGAAAACATTGCAATACCTGCAATAAGACAATTATTAAAAGATCTTGGATATAATCCTAACATTGAAAAAGAAGAAATCTTACAATACATAGGTTATACAATAGATGACATCTTTTATGGTCTTTTAAACACAAAAGACCCCGAAATTATAGAAAAAGCCATAAAATTGCTTGATAAATACGAAATTGAAATAATAGAAAAACTTCCTAAAAATGAAATCTTTTTTGACGGCGCAATCGAAGTACTAAAAACATTAAAAAACGAAAATCACACATTATATATACTTTCCAATTGCAACAAAAAATATTTAAACGCATTGTTGGAAAAAGAATTAAATAAATACATAGATTTCCCACATTGTTCTGAAATGTATAACTGGGCAGAAAAGGATTATGTATTAAAACTAATAACCAACGGGAAGAAAGATTTTGTTATGATTGGAGATAGACATAAAGACGTAGATGCAGCAAAGAAGAATGGAATATTATCTGTGGGTTGTACATATGGCTATGCACTGGAAGAAGTAAAAGATGCAGATTTTATAATATATGACATAAAAGAACTTTTAACAATAAAAAATAAAATAATAGAAAGTGCTTATAATACAATATAAAAAAAATAAAAAGGGCGTTAAGCCCTTTTTATTTTCTTGGTTGAACAACGAACTTTATAGCTGTTCTTTCTTCTGAATCGATTTTTACATCAACAAATGCTGGAATACATACAAGATCAATCCCGCTTGGTGCTACATAACCACGTGCAATAGCAACTGCTTTTACAGCCTGATTAACAGCACCTGCTCCAATAGCCTGGATTTCAGCTTTCCCCTTTTCCCTTATAATTGCAGCTAATGCGCCAGCGATAGCAATAGGTTTTGAGTTTGCAGCAACTTTTAATACTTCTACTTCTGCCATAAATCTTACCTCCCTTTTTTTAATACTATTTCTGCGATTATTGGCGTGTAATGGCGCACCTGGAGGGATTCGAACCCCCAACCTGCGGATCCGAAGTCCGACGCTCTATCCAATTGAGCTACAGGTGCAAGACTTCCTTATATATTATACTGTAAAAATCGAATTTAATCAAGTGATAAAAAGAAAATTTTTGCATACTGTATTCTATTTTCTCATTGAACAATAGAAATTTAATAAGAAGTTTATAAAAAATCTGGTATAATAAAAGTGGGTGATATATATGAAAAAAATACTCTTAATTTCAGATATTCATATTCCAACACGCAGCACGTATTTGCAATTGGAAAAAATTGATTATTCAAAATATGATTATATTATAGCCTCAGGTGATTTTATAGAAGAAGAGGTTATTTTTTATTTTAAAGCTCAGTCACCTGAGTTTATTGGCGTATATGGAAATGCAGATTATTATGATGTAAAATATTCATTACCTGAAAAACGTATTATAAATATTGAAGGCAAAAAAATTGGAATTATACACGGACATCAGGCAGGATGGGGAGACCCTGAGCGTCTTATAAAAAGATTCAGCAATATTGATATTATGATATACGGACATACGCACAGACCTGATGACAGAATAATAAATAATATTAGATGCATAAATCCAGGTGCATTTTGTGAAAACAGTTATGCAATATTGGAAATAGGGAGTGATGAAGTATCTTTGAAATTCCAGAAAATATAGAAAAAAAGGTTGAACAGATCAAAGCAGAAATAAAGGATTTAGTAAAAGACGACATATTATACGTAGCCTTTTCTGGCGGCATGGATAGCACAGTAACAGCATTTTTAGCAAAAGAAGCTTTGGGGAAAAACCGCGTAAAATTAGTAAACGTATTATTTGGTCCATTTGCTTATTCAAAAAGTATAGAATCTGTTTTAAGAACCGCTGAGGATTTGGATCTTGAAATTATATTTACTGACAAGCACATGGCACAATACAAAATAATGAAAAAAGGACCAAACTGTAATCAATGTACTAGAAAACTTAAAATGTCAGGAGTAAAGTCTGTTGCAGGAGATAAACTTGTTGCAACAGGTGCAAATCAATCGGACTCATGGGGAAAAACAGAAATAAAAGTAATGAACAATCTCTATTCACCCATTATTGGCTTAACAAAAGAAGAATTAAGGGAAATTATTAAAATATATAACATTAAAATCAGAAAAGTTGGAGAAAATGCCCATAGAGAAGGTTGTAAATTAAAACATCTCTTAAAATTATTAATAAACATGAATTATCACGGAAGAGCTGTTTCTTTTGCAAATGAAATAATACATGACATTTTAGACAAATATAACTACAAAAGAGAAATTGCTAATGTAAAAATAATAGGTCCTTTATCAAAAAATATTGCTTTAATAAACATAAAACCATATCCACCTGAGGAAATATACAATGAAATTATAGATATCTTAAATTCAGAAAAAAGCATTGATGAAGTCTATATTGTAAACAAGCCTATAAAATTAACAATAAGCGTAAATCCTGGTATATTTAACCATAAAGAATCAAAATATTGGGTAGACAAAGGAAGATTACAACCAGAATTTGCTGCACCAATAGAAATAGAATGGAAAAAAAGTAAAAACGAAAGACTTGCAACATTCCATGTAGTAGATTTTGAATACATGAAATAATTTCAGGAGGGATATTTTGAACTATATTTTGCCTTTGATTTCAGGAATTTTAACTGGATTATCAATGCCGGGAAATTTATCTTCATTTCTCGTCTGGTTTTCTGTTGCTCCATTTATATATTCATTTGTAAACTCAAAAAAAACATTAGAAAGACTGATAAAAGTCTTTTTATATAGTTATTCGTTAATGGTAACCACATTATGGTGGGAAGTACCTGTTTTAACCAAAAACATTCCCGAGGTAATAAAAACATTCCCGGGATATATAGGCTTTTTCTCATATCTGCTTATGATTCTAATACTTACAATTCCATATTATATTATATGGATTTTAGGAGAATTATATTTCAGAAAATCGCGCGTTATAAACAAAACATCTTTAATACTATTTTCTGTATTCTCATATGCAGCAGCTGAAATTTTAAAACAATTTGGAGACCTTGCATTTACAGGTGCAAACTTATCCGATGCGCTTTACATGCACACAGGATTTCTACAAATACTCCCTTTTACAGGTAGTATTGGACTTACCATATTAATATTATTCGTTAATGCATATATTGCATTTTCACCTGAACGCGAAAGACTTAAAATCGGTATTTTTATTATAGGCATACTATATATAATAAACTTTACAATCTCAGAAAAATTACCTATGATAAACACCTCAGAAAATTCCGTTAAAATCAGTGTATTCCAGACAAATGTTCCTCAGGAAGTAAAATACTCAAATGACATGTGGAAATCATATGTTGAAATATCAAAATACATAGAAAAAAGCAAGGATAATTCTGAACTATTAATCCTGCCAGAAGCTGTATTTATAAAAGACATAAGAAACGATGAAATATTCAAAGTCATTAAAGAAGCCATTAAGTTATCAGATAAAAACTGGCTCATGGGTTTTCCCACTGTTGATTATGAAAAACGTGAATATTATAACAGCGCTATATACATAAACAAAAATGGTGAAATAGAAAATATATATAACAAAATTAGATTAATGCCTTTTGCAGAGTTTCTACCATATAAAAGCGTCTTCAGCTTATTTTCTTTCTTTAAGTTAGTAAGCTTTTACACACCAGGTGATGAATACTCTATACTCAACTTAAATGGCAAAAAATTCAGTGTTCAAATCTGTTTTGAAACATATTTTCCAGAACTTTCAAGAAACTTCACAAAAAACGGTGCTCAATTCTTAGTCGCCATAAGTAATGATGGATGGTTTTCTCATAAAACAGCTCTACTACAACATTTTTCCAAATCTGTTTTACGAGCGGCAGAAAACAGAAGAACATTTATACAGGTTTCAAATACCGGTATTACCGGAATAGTAGATAAATACGGAAGAATAATAAACACATTACCAACACATACATATAAAGGTGCTCAATTTTCAGTTCCATTAAATAACGAAATTACATTCTATACAAAATATGCAAATATCATAATTGTAATTATCCTTATTTTAGCAATAATCTTTAGTCTTATATAAATAAAATAAAAAGAGGTGAAAAATTTTGCTAAAAAAAGTATTTATAACCACAATGATACTCATTATTTTCCTTTTCTCATTAACCGGATGCGTTAAACCAAAACCCCAAACCTCAGAAGAATTAACCAAAATAATTGTTTATCTAACCGATGCACCAGATGAAAGCATTTCAGAAGCAACTTTAAAGGTCGCATCAATGAAATTAACCTCTGATTCCACCAATATTGAATTATTAAGCAATTATGAAAAAAATTTTCTTACACTTGCTGGAACTCTTGAAAAGATCAAAGAATTTAATATTAACGAAAAAGACTTAAAAAACGCTAAAATTTCTGTAATTCTTTCACCAACAGCAACAATTGTAGAAGAAGATAAAACAAAGAACATATCTATTTCATCAACTGAAATGGATATTACAGTTAATATTGATTCTATAAGTGCCGGAAGAACTTATAACCTAATCATTGATTTTGATATTGGAAATTCATATAATTCATCGCTTGAAGAGTTTTCGCCAATAATACGGGCATGGACTGTTGCAGATACCGAAGCAGATTATAGAACTATAGAAGGACATGTATATGACAATTCAGACTTAGGAGAACTGGCAACCCCAAAACCTGGAAGAGTTGTTTTAATACTTCCAACAGATAATTCAACTGTATTATATTCAACAATTACCAATAAAGATGGATATTTTAAGTTTAATAAAATAAAACTTGGACCAGGAGTTTATAATATCGGTGTCGCAAAAAGTAATGCTACTTTTTATTACGAGAATGATCCTGATCTGGGATATTCTTACTATCTTGCAAGATATATTGAATTAGAACCTGCCACCGTTCAAATTAATATTTCAATAGGTGATCAATAAAAACTCTTATATAAAGGGGGAATTCAGGTTGAGAACTTTAAAAGATGTTATTGAAAAAGCAAAAACAGTAAACAAAAAAAGGGTTGTAGTAGTTGGTGCAGAAGATAAAGAAGCTTTAAAGGCTGTTTCTGCCGCATACGACGAAGGTTTTGTAGAACCTGTATTAGTTGGTAACAAAGAAATTATTGAAGAAAATTTAAAGGAATTAGGAAAAGAATTCGATATAATCGACGCAAAAACAGAAGAAGAAGCCGCAGAACAGGGAGTTAGATTAGTTTCTTCAGGTGCAGCAGATATTGTAATGAAAGGTTTAATAAAAACATCAAAATTATTAAAAGCTGTATTAAATAAAGAATGGGGTCTTAGAACAGGAAGCGTATTAAGCCATGTAGCAATAGTTGAAACAGATGCACTTGATTCATTAAAATTAGTAACAGACGGTGGAATGATAATAAAACCTACATTAGATCAAAAGGTTGCTATAATCAATAACGCTGTTGAATTAGCTCATTCAATGGGAATTGAAAATCCAAAGGTTGCATTATTAGCCGCTGTTGAAGTTGTAAATCCAGATATGCCAGAGACAATGGATGCAGCAATTATCACACAAATGAACAAAAGAGGTCAAATTAAAGGCTGTACAGTTGACGGACCTTTGGCATTGGACAATGCATTGAGCGAAATGGCAGCAAAAATCAAAAAGATTAAAAGCGATGTTGCTGGTCATGCAGATATCCTTGTTGTACCAGATATTCATGCTGGTAATGTTCTTGGAAAAGCTGCTGTTTACCTGGCAAACGGTAAAATAGCTGGTCTTGTTTTAGGTGCAAAAGCTCCTATAGTTATTGTATCAAGAGCTGACACAGCCGAGTCAAAACTTGCATCACTTGCACTTGCTGTATTAAAATCAGAAAAATAATTTATAAGTTTAATAAACAAAAAGCCTGATTCATTATGAATCAGGCTTTTTATTATTCTGTTTCAATTTTACTTTATTTAAAAAACACTAATATTGACAAATTCATATAATACGATAAAAAGTAAATTACAAGATTATTTTTAAATTTTTTTGTTAATTTTCAGTTAAATTTTATTTTTATGGTTGAAACCATAGAAAAAAATGATATAATATTATATCGAGAAAAAAGAATTTATTCACATTATGAAAGGAGTGGGATTGTGAAAAAGTTTTTTGTTATTTTACTTTTAATTGGTACCGTTATTGTTTATGCAGAAGGAATTAAAGATTATATCTCTTCTTTCAAAGAAAATAACGTGGATTATCTGTTAAATGAGTTAAGCAGGGAAGAACAACTTATGGAATATGAAAATGCCAGAATCACAGCAGATAGTACTATAGCATTAATAAAAAGTGAAATAATGCATTTAGATAAAACCGGGTATTATTTAAATACACAAAAGGATTTATACAAAAGATTTTTAAATTATCTATTCAATCTTGATGTAACTGCAAGAGATTTAAATATTAAAAAATTAAACTACGAAAATGCTAAATATAACTATGAAAAATCTCAAAAATTATACAATAAAAATCTCATAAGCAAAATAGAATTATTAAATGCTGAATATCAACTAAAAAACGCTAAGTACATATATGATACGATAAATGAAAAATATAACAATATAATAGATGAATTCAAAAAGTTTTGTGGAATTTCGCAAATAAATTTAAATAATATTGTTGTAAATGAGGATAAAATAACCAAAAAACACTTTGATATTAAATCATTAATGAATAATGATATTGATTTAAAAAGGCAAATGCTAAATTATGAAATTCTGGAAGAAGAATTTAATGCCACAAAAGATATTCTAAGCGGATTTGAACTAAAAAAGAAAGAAATAGAATTTAAAAAAGGGCAATATAATCTTTTAAAAGTTAAAAATTTAAAAGAAAAACAAATAAATGACTTAATAAACAGATTTAACAGTTTGCTGAATGAAATTAGAATAAATAAACTTCAACAGGAATATATCAAATTACAATTAAAAAATGCTGAAATGAAATTAAAAAATGGACTTATTGAAAAAACACAGTATAATCAATTAAAGATTGATTATCTTTCCACATTAAATCAAATAACCTTAAAATATAATGAAGTTGTTTCAGTTTATATAGATCTTATATCCTTAGAAGGAAGCGATTTTGAGAGTTGTATTGAAGAAATCATCTCTTTAAATTAATGAGGTGTAGATTATGAAAAAAAGCTTTTTAATTTTATTCTGGACATTATTGACCCTTACAATATTTGCAAATTTCGTTGATAAAATAGTTGAAAAAATAGAAAATGATACTCAATATTTAATGGCTTTAAATTCTTATAATAATGCTTTGAATAATCTAAAAATGGAAGAATCTATCTTAAAAAATATAGGTATCAATGAAGGTGTATTTACAAGCAGATTTTACGACAACAATAATTTTAAGCAACTTGAAATTCCTTTATCTTTAAATATGAAAATTTATGGTTTTGATATTATTGGAACCCTCAAATATACGTCTGATTTTAACAACAATAATAATTCTTACTCTGTTAGCATTTCTAAAAAATTATTTTCTTTTGATGATTTAAATAATATAGATAAAAAGATTTTATTATTATCCACAAAATGGGAATTAAAAAATTTAAAAAATTCTCTATTTATAAATACTTTAAAAAACGCTTATTATTATAATTATTATAGTAATTTATTAAATCTTCAAAAAGAAGCTTTTGAAATAAGGAAACAATTGTTCTATGAGGCTAAAAAGAAGTATGTAAAAGGCATTATTGGAAAAATAGAATATCTAACTCTTCAAAAAAATTATTTAAATGAAAAGATATCTATTAATAATCTGCAGATATCTATTAATAAAATTAAAGAATATAATATCCCCGATGTTATATTAATTGAACTCTCTATGCCCTCAACAATAACGGAAATTCCATTAAATAGAGAAGATATAAGAGCTGCTCTTCTTGAAGTTGAAAAAAACAAAGCAAAGCTCAAAAGAAAATTTGTTTATGATCTTCCTGATATAAATATGGGAATTTTAATGAATTATAATAAAAACGATTTAACCAATAGCTATAAAACAGATACAACAATATTTTTAAATTTTTCATACAATATATTTGATAACAACTATCGACAAAATACGAAAAAAAGCATGGATATGGATTATATTATTTCATTAAAAAAATATAAGAACAAATTAAATGCTATTTTCACCGAAATAAAAAACATCCAGGAGAAAATAAATAACGACGAATTACAGCTTAAAAGTATTGATCTTGAAAAGCAGATTTCTGAAATCAATTATGAAACTGCAAAAAAACAATACGAGAAAGGATATTTGAGTTTAAATGAATTAAAACTTGAAAAAATAAATATGTTAAAAACACATTTTGAATATGAAAGAATAAAAGCTGAACTGTTATTTGATAAACTTACATTATATAATGTCCTTGGATATGATATTATAAGTATTTTTGAGGAGGAATTAAATAGATGAAAAGAAAAATAATTGTTATCTCTATTATTTTAGCTCTTATTATGATATTAATATCCTGTAATGCAAATAAAGCTTTTTCAAATATAAATAATGAAATAGAATATGTTGTAAAAAAAGGGGATTTAACGGAATTTATTAATGTAGACGGATATGTATATCCTGAAAATTTCTATATAATATACTCAAAAATAGGCGGAGAAGTAAAGGAAATATTTACTAAAAACGGGCAGTATCTAAGAAAAGGGGATAAAATTTTGAAAGTGGACGATCTTGACTATAAGATTTCCATGTTAAATGCTCAATTAGCTTATGAAGAAGTGAAGGGTACAAATACATTGGAAGAAAAAATTAAAAAATTATCTTATGAAAAAGCTAAACTAAATTATGAAAATACGCTTATAAAAGCTCCTATCAACGGTATAATATTTGGATTAAATGTAAGAAAAGGAGATATTTTGCCTTCTCAACAAAAATTATGCATAATAGCAGATGATTCAACATTAGAATTTATTGGATATATTGACATTTTTGACTATAATAAAATTAAATTAAATCAAAAAATAAAATTAAAAATCAATGGACTTTCCGGGGAATATTTTGAGGGAGTAATTTCCTATATTTCGCCAGGAACTGTTGAAAAAGGTTCATCTGATAAAGTGAAAATAAAAGCGAAAATCATTACTAAAAATAGCGATAAACACAAAAAGATTTACTTTGGAGCAACTGCAGAAGGTGAAATTACAACGTTAAATCTTACAGATATAATAAAAATTCCATCAGATGCTGTAATTTTTGAAAATGAAAAAACCTATGTAAAAATCAAAAATGGTGTTGATGAAAATGGAAATCCAAAAATTGAAAAGAAAGAAATAAAAATAGGATTAATTACTGATGATTTTATAGAAGTAAAAGAAGGATTAAAAGATGGTGATACAATAATGATTAAAGCTGCAGATAAAAATCTTTCCATTTTTTAGAAGGTGAAATAATGGAAAAGGTGATTTTTGAAGTAAAAGATGTTAAAAAGGTCTATAAAATGGGAGAAGTTAATGTAAATGCACTTGATGGGATTAATTTTAAGATAAAAGCTGGAGAGTTTGTTATAATTATGGGACCTTCTGGCTCTGGAAAATCTACAACTCTTCATATAATAGGGTGTCTTGATACTCCAACCTCTGGAAAAGTATATGTAGACAATATGGATGTAAGTAATCTTTCAGAAAAAAAATTAGCCCGTATCAGGCGAGAAAAAATAGGCTTTGTATTTCAACAATTTAATTTATTACCAAAACTTACTGCATTGGAAAATGTTGAATTACCAATGATTTATAAAGGACTTCCATCTTCTAAAAGACGAAAAAAAGCCAAAGAATTATTGGAAATGGTTGGATTAGGTGATAGAATTCATCATAAACCCTCGCAACTTTCTGGAGGACAAATGCAAAGAGTTGCAATTGCAAGAGCACTTGCAAATGACCCACAATATATACTGGCAGATGAACCCACAGGAAATCTGGATTCAAAAAGCGGTGAAGATATTATAAATATATTAAAAGATCTCAATAAATCTGGAATGACTGTAATTATTGTTACACACGATCCTGATTTAGAAAGTCTTGGAACACATAATATTTATTTGAAAGACGGATTAATACAAAAGGAGAGTTTCAAATGATTATAGAAATGATAAAAGAAGCTTTCAGATCATTATTTGGAAATAAAATGCGATCATTTTTATCAATGCTTGGAATAATAATAGGTGTAATGGCTGTTATAGTTGTATTATCTCTTGGAAATGGAGCTACATATTCAGTAAAAAAAGATATTGAATCCATTGGATCCAATATAATTATCGCATATGCTTATTCTCCTAAAGAAAAAATTACTATAAAAGAATTAGAGACTTTCAAAAAAAATTCTCAATATATTTCCGAAATAACTCCTAATATATCAAGTTTTGCAGAAGCATCATACAGAAAAAACAAATTTCCCGGTCAAACATTTGGAACAACAAATGATTTTATAAAATTATATAAATTGGAAATATTACAAGGGCGATTAATAAATGACGCCGATAATAAAGCACGTTTAATGGTTGCTATGATAGGAGAAAATATAGCTCAAAAATTGTTTAAACATGAATTCCCAATAGGAAAATATATAAAATTAAAAATTAAAGACAGAGTTATAAAATTAAAAGTTGTAGGCGTTTTAAAGAAAAAAGACATTAACATGTTCCTCAATGTCGCTAATAGTATCTTTATACCTTATACTACATTAATTGAACGAATTTTAAAAACCAATGCTATAAATGAATTTTTTGCCAAAGCCAAAAATGGAGCAGTTATTGAACAGGCAAAAGCAGAAATTCAATTTTTTCTAAAAAACAAGATAAAAGATAAAAAATACTTTGAAATATACAGTCAAACAGAGATGCTGGGAACTGTTAATGAAATAACAAATATGTTAAATCTTGTTTTTGGTATTGTGGCTGGAATTTCATTGCTTGTTGGCGGTATAGGTATTATGAATATAATGCTTGTTTCTGTTACTGAACGAACTCGTGAAATTGGTATAAAAAAAGCTATTGGTGCTACAAACGCTAATATACTTATGCAATTTTTAACAGAATCAATCTTTTTAACAACAGTGGCTGGAATAATTGGACTTATTATAGGATTATACGTATCAAAAGGTATTGGTATATTAATAAAGATTACTCCGTTCTTTGATATTAATCAGATAATAATGACTGTTCTTATTTCTATGAGTATAGGCCTATTTTTTGGAGTGTCTCCTGCTGTAAAAGCTTCTAAACTTAACCCGGTTGATTCTTTAAGATATGAATAATAAAAAACAACAAAAGCCATATAGGCTTTTGTTGTTTTTTATTATATTTACTAATATTTTTTTAATTCTTCAAATAATAATTTTATAAATTCTTCTCTATTTACCTTCAATGCCCACTTTGAATTTGGTTTTTCAAATTGCCAGTAATCAACTACTGTTTCTCCATATGTCAATTCGCCTTTTACCTCAACCTGAGCATAATATTCTTTGAATTCAAATAACTCCGGTTTTATTAAATAAGCTATTGTACATGGATCATGTAAAGGTGCTCCTTCTATTTTAAAAACATCATAATATGTCTGGTGAAAAAATTCCAATAAAATTCCCATCTTTGATACTATCTCAGAACTGAATTTTTGCATTTCTTTTATTTCATTCATATGTATCTTTGCCTGATGTGTAACATCAAGTGGAAATACTGTAAGGTTAAAACCAGCATTAAAAACTATTTGCGCTGCTTCTGGATCCGCATATATATTAAATTCCGCACGCGGTTTCACATTTCCAAATTCTATTCCTCCACCCATTATTACCAGTTCTTCTACCTGTGAAACTAATTCCGGATAATTCAGAGCAAATTTGGCGATATTTGTTAAAGGACCCACAGCAACAAAGGTTATTTTGCCAGGATTTTCCTTTACCTTTTCAGCCATAAATTCTAAGTAATTTTTCTCTTCAACCTTTTTTGTAGGTAAAGGAAGGTTTGCTCCTTCCAGACCACTTTCTCCATGAATATCCGGTGCCACTATTTGATCTCTTATTAAAGGTTTCGCAGAACCCTGAAAGACAGGAACATTTATTTTTCCCATTTCCGTAAGTATTAATGCATTTCGTGTAGTATTTTCTACATATGAATTACCTGCAACAGACACTATTCCCAATAAATCTATTTTTTCTGAAATACCTGCAAGTAATATTGCCACTGCATCATCGTGTCCAGGATCACAGTCAAGGATTATCTTTCTTTTCACATTTTCCCCCCCAGTCAAATATATATAATAAACAATTATTCTAAATCATCTTTTAATCCTATTGTGTTTAAGATTATCGAGTCTTTTTTTCTCCATTTTTCTTTTACTTTTACATATAAATCAAGATATACCTTATCGTCTAATAAAGCTTCTATGTCCTTCCTTGCAAGCATACCTATCTTCTTTATCATACGCCCATTTTGGCCTATTATAATACCTTTTTGAGACTTTCTTTCAACATATATTTCAGCTCTAATATATACCAGATCCTCTTTATCTGTAATTTCCTCAACAACAACAGCTGTTGAATGTGGAATTTCCTCTGAAGTTAAATGGAAGATTTTCTCCCTGATTAATTCAGAAATCATAAAAGCAAGAGGTCTGTCTGTTGCCATATCTTCTGGATAATATTGTGGACCTTCTGGTAAATTTTCTATTATCTTATCCATAAGGACTTCAAGATTTTCACCTGTTAATGCTGAAATTTTTATTATTTCTATTAAATTTTTTGCATTTTCAAAAGCTTCTTTTATTCTTGTTTCTGCTTCCTGAACCTGCTCTGGTGTTGCTGCATCAATTTTATTTATTACCAATATTGTTGGGATATTTGATTCTTTTATTATTTTAGCTATATTAATATCTGATTCCCTCACCTGATCAATAGGATCAACAAGGAATAAAACCATATCCTGGCTTTTTAAGGCATTAACCGCTATCTTTACCATATATTCCCCAAATTTATGCAAGGGTTTATGAATACCCGGAGTATCTACCAATACTATTTGTGCATTTTCAGTATTTAAGATACAGTTTACCCTATTTCTTGTAGTCTGTGGTTTATCAGAAACTATTACAACCTTTTTCTTCATTAATGCATTTATTAATGTCGATTTCCCAACATTAGGCTTTCCCGCTACAGCAACAAATCCGCTTTTCATTACATCAGCTCCTTTAAGCTTTTCATTATTTTTTCAGTAGCTCTGCAATCATCTTCATTATATGTAATTATTTTATCCAGACTTTCCTTATTTCCACGCAGAAAGTTTTTATACTCAATAAATATTGCATATCCATTGAGGTCTGTTCTCCATTTAAATCCAAAGAAACGACTGATATCCTTTAAAGAGTATGAAGTTACAGGTAATGCCACATTCTTTTGAATCTTTTCATATAAATCATATGACCTGTTTTCAATTTTATCGAGATATTTATATAAATGAGAACGATTCTTGGTAATTAATTGCAATCTTTTTATATCATATACATCATAATGCACAATTATCTCTTTTGTTCCTTTTAAAAATTTCAAAAATTTTTCAAGGTTATCATCTGTATTCTGAACATTTAAAAATGGTTTATATTTTCCCTGATATAATATTCCATGAAGAAAATCAAGTTCTTTATAAGTTTCCACATCATATACTATGTATTTCTCAGGAATATCAAATTTATTTATTATTATAGGTTTATTTTCCATTAATGATTTTAAGTTATATAATGGTTTCCTGAACTGCGGAGGAACCTGCTCAATTCTATTTTTTTCAACTGTTTTTAAAGGATTAATTCCCAGATCCTTTAAAAGATTCAGGTAACTTTTTGAAATACCTGGCACTATATTTAGATTGCCTTTTTCAAGCAATTCTTTGTGACATCTGCTTTTTAATTTACAGAATTTACAATAATTGCCGGGATTTTTTTCATTTAATCGTTTAAAGGTTTCTATTTCTTTTTCAAAAGTTGGAAGCTTTTTTATAATCCATCTTTCTGAAAAATAATGCATTTTGCTTTCTAAGGTTATTTCAACTCCGCGTACTTCTTTACCCTTTTTTTTAAAGTAAAGATATACGCTAATTATATGAAATATATGACTTAGTTTTAATTTTCTTGATTCTCTCGATATCCTTATTACCTTACGTCTTTTATCATAATCATCATAATTGGCTGTAATTTTTACTCCATTTAATTCTATATCAAAGTATTTCCCCGGCCTTTTATAACTTGAAACAAAATACGGACATTTTTTTATATTTTGATAATTTAACAAATCCATTTTTTCAGCTCCAACTTTTTATTTTATTAACTGTATAACTTGGATATATCTCCAAATTCAAGGAATAGATTGGCTATATTTTTCAAAAATCCCAATCTATTCATTCTAATACTCTCATCTTTATCCATAACAAATACATTATCAAAATAATTGTCAATACTATCTTTCATGGTTAATAATTCATCTATTGCTTCTTTGTAGCTTAATCTTTCTAATTTTTCTTCTATCTTTCCTTTGGTTTCAAGGTATTTTTCAAACAATTGCTTTTCTGCTTCTTCTTTAAATAATCTTCCTTCATATTTCAATGAATTATGCTTTTTAGATATATTCTGAACCCTCTGGAATGTTTTTATAAATACCTTAAATTCTTCGGAATTTGCAACTTCATTTAAAGCTTCTGCTGCAAGATATGCTCTTAATGGTTTATTCCAATTTACCAAAACTGTATTTATAACCTCTGAAGAGATTTTCTTTCTTGATAAATAAGTTTCAAACCTATTTTTAAAGAATTCGGAAATTTCATTTTCCTTATATTCAACACCTATTAATTCTGAAATTTTTCTCATTAGTTCTTCAAGATCTATATCCCAGTTGTTTTCTATTATTATTCTTAATACACCATATGCCTTTCTTCTTAAAGCAAATGGGTCTTTTGAACCTGTTGGAATTTTATTTATTCCAAAGAATCCAACTATATCATAAAGTTTATCTGCCATAGAAACTATTAAAGAATTAAGTTCCAAAGGCAAAGTATCGGTTTCTTCAACTGGTTTATAATGTTCTTCAGCAACAATATATACATCTTCAGAATAATTATGATGTTTTAAATATATCCTTCCCATTGCTCCCTGTAATTCCGGGAATTCATAAACTATATGTGAAGGTATGTCTATTTTTGAAAGTTCTGTTGCTTTTATGAGATTTTCGTTTTTATAATCCAATGATTTTGCTATTAATTCTGAAATTTTCATCATTATATTTATTTTATTTAAATATGTTCCTAGACCAGCCTGATATGTAATTTGATTTAATTTCTTTAAATACACCTCAACAGGTGTATTTAAATCTTCATCATAATAGAATTTTGCATCGTCAAGTCTTGCGTTAATAACCCTCGAATAACCGTTTACAACATTTTTTTCTTCACTTAATCCATCCTGAAATGCTATATAATTATTTGAAATCTTACCATTTTTTCTTGCAACAAAACTTCTTTGATGATGTTTAACTGTTATTTTTATTACTTCCTCTGGAAGCATTAAATATTCTTCGTTAAATGTTCCCACAACAGCTGCCGGATATTCTGTTAATTGAGCAATTTCATTTATTAATTCTTCATCCATTTCTATTTCCAATTCATTATTTACAGCAACCTTTTCTAACTCTTCTTTAATTCTTTCTTTTCTTTCTGAGTAATTAGCAATTACAAAATTTTCTCTTAATATGTCAAAGTACTCATCAGGTCTGGAAATAAATACTTCGCCTTTACTCATAAATCTATGCCCGAAAGTTCTTCTTGAAGAGTTAATTCCGAACAATTCAAAATCTATTATATCATAATCTAATAACGCCATTATCCAATGCACCGGTCTAACAAATTCATATTCACCATTTGACCATCTCATTGGTTTTTTAAATCTCAATTTTTTTATTACAGCTGGATATATTTCTGCAAGGGATTCGGAAATAGGTCTACCTGCTTTTTTTATCTTTGCAAATAAATATATATTGCCTTTTAATTCTTTCTCTTCAATTTCATACTCTGTTCCTTCAAGAGATCTTAAAAAACCCTGATATGGTTTTGTTGGATTTCCGTCTTCATCAAATGAAACCTTTTTAGCAGGTCCTTTTCTTTCCATTATCATGTCTGGTTCTTTTTCTGGTAAACCTTCAAGATAAACACCAAATCTTCTTGGGGCAATGAAAACTTCCAGCTTTGTATAAGATATATTATGTTTTTTTAATTCTTCTTCCATATTTTGATATAACTGAGTAATTATATTTTCATATTCACTTGAAGGTAATTCTTCAACGCCTATTTCAAGTAATGACTTTTTATTCATCATTCTCTCCTCCAATTGCTTCGAGGTATGTTTGTGCTGTCTTTCTTGCCATGTCTCTAATTAAAAGTATATATTTCTGTCTTTCATTTACACTTATTGCATTTCTTGCATCAAGTAAATTAAACGCATGCGCTGCTTTTACAAGATAATCATATGCAGGTAAATATAATTTATTTTCAATAAGATACTCAAATTCGTTTTTATATGTTTCAAAAAGATTATACAACACTTCTATATTTGCTTTTTCAAAATTAAAGATTGAGAACTGTCTTTCATTTTCTTTGAACATTTCTCCATATTTCACATACTTATTCCACATTGTTTCATATACATTCTCTTTTCCCTGCAAATACATAGCAAGTCTTTCTATTCCATATGTAATTTCAAGTGAAATAGGTTTTAATGAAACTCCACCCATTTGTTGGAAATATGTGAATTGCGTAATTTCCATTCCATCTAACCATACTTCCCAACCTACTCCCCAGGCACCAAGTGTAGGTGATTCCCAGTTATCTTCTACAAAACGTATATCATGTTCATCTGGATTAATTCCTATCGCCTTTAAAGATTCTATATAAATTTCCTGGGATTCCTTTGGTGACGGTTTTAATATTACCTGATATTGATGAAACCTTTGCATTCTATTTGGATTTTCACCATATCTTCCATCTGTTGGTCTTCTACTCGGTTGAACAAATGCAACATTAAATGGTTTTTCACCTAATGTTCTAAAAAATGTTGATGGGTGATAAGTTCCTGCACCCATCTCCATATCGTAAGGTTGTTCTATTACACAACCATATTCAGACCAGAATTTATCTAATTTTAATATTAAATCCTGAATATACAATGTCAGTTCCTCCTTTATTCAAGTGAAATTAACAGCGGATAATGAGGTTGTCCGCCATTGTGTATTTCAACCTCTAAATCTGAAAATTCTTCCATTAATTCATTTGCTATTAATTCTGCTGTTTTTTGTTCTATATCCTGACCATAGAATATTGTCATTATTTCAAATCCTTCAGCCAATTTTTCTCTTAATACCTTTAAAACAGCTTCATTTAAATCAAATCCATGTGCTTTTAATTCTTTTCCCACAAATACCAGATATTCATCTTTTTTAATGCTTTCTCCTGCTATTTCAGAATCTCTAACTGCATATGTTACTTGAATAGGAACAACTGCTGAGATTTCAGACTCAATTGCCTCTTTTAATTCGTCCTTTTCCATTGTATCATCAAATGCAAGCATTGCAGCTACGCCTTCCTGAATATACTTTGTTTTTACAACCAATACTTCTTTATCTTCAACCATATCTGCAACTTTTTCTGCTGTAAGTATAATATTTGGATTATTTGGCAATATTAATATCTTCTTTTGTGGCAATTTTTCTATGGCTTCCATGAAATCCTTTACACTTGGATTCATTGTTTGGCCACCAAATATTACCATATCAACACCTAAACTCTTAAATATCTGAGTCAATCCGTCTCCCGGAGAAACGGTTATTATTCCCCAATTTTCATTATTTGTTTCAAAAACTTCATTTTGTTCTTCTGTATTATCTGTAGTATTTTCGGCAGTATATGTTTCAGTTACATGTTCATGTTGTACCTTCATATTATCAACTTTTACCTTATATAGTTCTCCATATAATAAAAATTCTTCAAAAACCTTTCCAGGATGATTTGTATGTACATGTGTTTTTAAGAAATCTCCCTGATGAACCAGCACTATAGAGTCACCTAATTCTTCAAGAAATGCTCTTATTTTATCCAATTCTTCCTTTGAAATATCCGGATCATTTAATTTCAAAACACATTCTGTACAATACTGGAATTTTATTTCTTCGTATGCAATTTCTTTAATCTCTTCAGCTGAAGCACTTTCTATATTCTTTAAATCTACTTCAGTATCTCCATTTATAGCATCTCTAAAACCTTTTATTATATAGCTAAGCCCTTTTGCACCAGCATCTACAACATTAGCTTCTCTTAATTTTTTTAAGTATTTTGGAGTTTCTTCTACTATTTCTTCTGAAATTTCATATAATCTGTTTATAAACTCTTCAAAATCTTCTATATCAGATAATTCTTCTTCTGCTCTTTCTGCGAGTTTTCTAATCAATGTTAGCATTGTACCTTCAACAGGCTTAATAACCGCATGATATGCAACCTCTTTCGCTTTTTTCAAAGCTTCTATAAAATCTTTTGTAGTTACAACTTCTTTATCTTCAAGGGTTTCTGTAAAACCTCTAAAGATTTGAGATAAGATAACTCCAGAGTTTCCTCTGGCTCCCATTAACAATCCATCTCTCATATTTTTCATTATATCTTTCATTTTATTTTTATTCTTAGTCTTATCAAGCCATTCACATGCTTCAAGCATACCCGATGACATATTTGAACCTGTATCCCCGTCCGGAACAGGAAATACATTTAATGCATTTATTTCATCTTTTTTCACTATAAGGGTTTCTGCTGCTTTTTTAAATGCTATATAAAAATCCTTTGCATGTAATTCCTTCATGTTTTCACCTCTTTAAATTTTTATTCCTACTACTTTTACATTTACTGTTACGTCTACATCCCCCAGAGCTTCCTTTATACGATGATAGACATTTTCCTGGGCATTAGCAGCAACCCTTTTTAAAGGAAGACCATATTCCATATAAATATAAAGATTTACAGTTACCTTATTATCCTCTTCAATTACTTCTACACCTTTTTCCTGTGGCTTTTGTAATACAGATGCCAATTTATTTAATAAACCACCTTTTCCAATATCTACAGTACCATATGATTCAAGTGCTGCTCTATATACTATTTCATTAAATACTTCCGGTTTTATGGTCACTGTTCCGAGATCTGTTTCTATAATCATAAATAACACCTCCGTTATTTTTATTTATTCGAGTATAGCCGAAAGATATCCAACGGTTCTTTCATAATCTCCAAATATTTCTCCACTTGTTGTATGATGTAATATTCTTACATTTTCAAATCCTGTATATAATAATGTATTTATTGCTCCAAATCCACATGCTGTTATATTATATTTTTTTATATACTCATATACCTTTTCAGGCGATTTTTCTTTTAAGGCTTCTATAATAAAATTTCCCTTTTCCAGGGTTACTTCATGATTTTCATAATGATTTAAATCACTTGATGCAATTATAACCACACCATCTTTAGCAAATTTTTTTATAACTTTACTTAACTTTTTCGACATTTCTAATGTTTGAACTCCCATTATTATAGGAACTATTTTAAAATCATTTCCATATAAATATTGCAAAAACGGCAATTGCACTTCTATAGAATGCTCATATTCATGAGCTATAATATCTCCTTTGATTCTCAATTCAGATAATATAAAATTAGAAATTTCCGTATCCACATCTATGGTTCCAAACGGGGTTAACCATGAACCTTCTGGATATACCGACAAAGATGGACCTACACCTGTATGATTAGGTCCAATAATTATTGCTGTTTTTACTTTTCCTTTTTTCATCAATTCATAATATCCATATGCCGCTGTTTGTCCTGAAAAAACATAACCAGCATGCGGAACAATTAATCCCGTTAAGTCAATTGATTTTTCAGGTATTTCAATCTCTTCAAATCTTTCAAAAAAAGATGAAATTTGTTTTTTTAATTCTTCATAATCAGCAGGATAAAATGTTCCAGCCACTACAGGATATCTCATTTTATTCGCCTCCATATCCTGTTAGTTTTGGCCAAATAAACAATGTCAAATTATATTCTCGATTTCTCTCTTCTGTTGTTTTAAACAATTCGCCCAAAAAAGGGATATCTTTTAAAAACGGGACTCCGGTATTTAATTTTTCCTTTTTTAATAATTTTAATCCACCAATAACTCCAACATAACCATTTTTTATTAACATCTTTGTTTTTAATTCGCGTGATGTTTCCGCATTATATTTAGATATTGAAGATTTTTCCGGTTCACTGACTTTTAAAGATAAATCTAAATCTATTAAATCCTGATATTTATTATATCTCGGTTCTATTTCAAGAAACAATCCACTTTCTATATACTGTATAGAAGACTCATTTACTATAGGTACTCTATAAACAGATTTAAACATAGCTTTACTTCCAGATTTTACTATTATTTTGGGTTTAGATAATAGTTGCGAATTTGATTTTGAGTTAATGTTTTTTACATCAAATACCGCCTCAATAATTTCAGCATATAACTGTGGTGTAATTATTCCATTATTTAAAGATGCCACTATATCTTTAGAATTAAACCTGTTCTCTATTTTCCTTATTGTTTCTTCTAAAATCGAAGAATCGATTATAGATATTTCTATTGATATAACCTCTGGGATTTTGCTTTTTATTATCAAAATCCCTTCTTTATCTTCCAATATATAATTATATTCATTTAAAAGATATTCAATATTTTTTTTATTTGAATAATCTACATTATAATTATACACCGAAATAGCTTTTAAATCATCATTATTTATCAAACTGTAATTTTTTTCTTTTGCAAATTTTTCAATAATTTTATACAGAGAAATTGTTTCATTTTTTTCTTTATTTTTATTAATTATACCCTGTTTCAGTAATGAAATATCTGCTTTTACATCTGTCGCTTCATCTGATTCATCGGAAATCTCTTCTTCATTTTCGAATTTTTCTATATAATCTTTTATAATGCCTATATCTTCTTCTTTCCCTCTTATTATATAATTTTTTTCTATCTTTTGAATTATAGTATCTTTAAAAATTTTATTAAAAGGTAATAAATCTAATTTTGACTCTATTATTTCAATTTTAATGTTATTTTTATTATTTATATTATTACTTTTTTTATTATTATAATTAATATTAATATTTTCTATTTTTTTCAGTATTTCTTTAAGTTTTTCTATTTTTTCCCCTTTAACCAGATATAATGTTGTTGCAATTTGCGAAATTTCCACATCAAAAAAAGCTTCTAATTTTCTCAAATCATAATTGCTTTTTATTATATCAACTTTATATATTTCGTCTGATTTCTGCATTTTTGCGGAGTTTTCTCCATTTTTTTCAACTTTTTTTAAATGTATCTCTCCATTCTTTTCAGGATATATCACTTCTATTGCATGATTTATTTTTTTTATCTGTTCTGTTTTTTCGTTTGTTGCGTATATAAGATATACATTTTCATTTACTTTAATTCCTTTTATTCCCATAAACCTGATTAATCCCAAAAAATCAGGTATGTTAGATTCTATTAAGCTATAAATATACTCTTCCTTTTTGGTATTCGCATTATTTTCGCGAACAATTATTGGAAAAGCTGTTTTTTCAATATTTAACTTTGAAAAAAGTATGTTATTTTCATCTATATAAAAATACTTTAATCCGCTTTTTTGAATTAATATTCTGAAAATATCTTCTGGATAAAACTTTTTCAGTGTTAAAGAAATATACTTTTCTGGAACTGGATCTATATAATACCTATTCAACTTTACTTCATCCAATACCATTTCAAGAATATCCTTTATCAATATCTTTTTAAAATAATAATCTTTATCTCCTATTTCACCAAATCCTTTTACAATTATTTCCAAATTTTTATTATCCAGTTTATTGATTTTTATATCTCCCTTATTAACAGGAAATATCGTTTCAAATTCAATAATATTATTATATGTATGAATTTTTTTTACAGGCCCACGATAAATCTCCATAGTTTTATCCTCAAATTTTATATTATCTGAAAATATGCATTTATATATATTTTCTCTGTTAAACATCTCAAGAGATGTTAAAATATTGGTAATTTTAATAATTGTTGTATTTTCCACTTGATCAATAATTATTTTATATGAAAATAAATTTATATACATCATCAAAAAAAGAATAAATGGTATGTATAATTTTTTCATCTCAACACCTCAAATCTTTTTTTGTTATTGTCATATAACAATATACCATCTTTAAATATTTTTATAACCCGTTTATCGTTTTTTATTTCTCCATTTTTCAATTTTATTAATTGATTTCCTATATATACATATCCTATCAAATTACCTTCATTTTCTACAACACCTGCAAATTTTAATATTTCAGATTCAGGTAAAAAATTTTTTTCTTTCCAGAGTTCATCTACATCAAAATCTATCCCTTGAAAGAAATTTTTATACTTATTTTGTTTCTCTAACTGAATATTTATAACTTTAACATTTTCAGGAATTTGTCTTTCAATATATATATCATAACTATTATCAAAAATATCTTTTTTTCTCAAAAATAATTTGTCTATTATTACTCCATTTTCATTTTCCAATTTAGATATTATACTGGATATTTCAATTGAGGATAGATTTTTTTTTATTATCGGGTTTTCAGAACATGCTATCTTATACTGAGGAATTTCCACACTTTTTTTCGGGATATTTACCTGTGTTTTATTCATAATAAACAAAGAAATTATAATAATTATTATTGAAAGAGCGTATCTATATATCATTTTCTCAACTCCAGTATTTTATATTGCTTGTATACCAGATCTATATCTCCCTTTTCTTCAATTTCAAATGGTGCCACTATTTCAACCGAATCTTTAATAGATACTGCTATTGTCGCTTCCAGTGTTGTATTAGCAGAATATTTCAGAGATAATATACGAACTTCAGTTTCAAGTTTCTCAAGAAATTTTAAAAAATTAAAAAATTCTTCATTAGTCTTTCTGGCTAATTCTATTCTTTTTTTGTATTCCTGAAACATCTTTTCTCTATTATCAATATAATTGAGTTTAATTTCATAAATTTTATTATTGTAGTAATATATAGAAAATCCCATAAATATTATTGAAATTGATAATATCACATAGGAAAATATATTTAAATATTTTCTCAATCGAGATTCAAACCCCCACAACATTTTTAAAATCACCTTCTAATATTATTTTTTTTATTTTTTCACAATCCAGATTTACACAATAAATATCTTCTGACACATTATTTATATATATTCCATACTCAAAAAACTCTTTTTCTCTATAATAAAGAATTTTTCTTTCCTGAATTTCAAATACTATTGTTTTATATTTTGAAAAATCATTATTAGAAAGGTGTTTCCATAATAATAAATTTATTGGTATATAGTAATCATATTTAATTGAAAATCTGTATTTAAACATAGATTTTTTCAAATATAAATAATACATATTTTCTCCTAAATCTATAACACCAACCTTTTCCTTTGAACTCTCGTAATCTCTTGCATTATTTATAATATACATGTTTAATTCATCTTTATCACTGAATTTTTTTATAATTCCGTAATTATGAACAATATTTATTCTCTTTTCTCCAAAAAAAGATTTCTCTTTTATCTTTTCTTTAAAAAGATATTTATTGTTATAATAATACTTTTTTACCACTTTATCCCTCCCCATGAAAAGGCCGAAGTTACAGGAAGTATTGAAAATCTTAAATATACATTATCGTTTATATATATAGTTCCTCCAGGCCCCTGCATCATAAAATTAAAAAATTGATATACATGAGCATAATTTTTATACTGGGTGTATGGAAGCTGAAGAAATATATTACCAATAAAATATATTTTACCTGCTACTATAACCCTTGAATTCTTCTTTTTAAAATCTATAGAATGATACTTTGCCTGCACAAAAGTATCCATCATATACACAAAATCTATTCTCTTTTTTATGTCTTCAAAAAATGTATGTTTTATAATTATAGGAGCAACTAATATTAAAATACTTTCTATTAACAGTACAACAATCACTTCAAAAAGTATAAATCCTTTTTTTGACTTCATCTATATCCCCTCAAACATATTAATAGCATTAAACATCCCATTATAAAAGGTATATACAATTTCTAAAATTATAACGGACAATATTGATATTAAAATTGGTTCAAATATCTTTTTTAATTTTTGAACATAAGTACCTATTTCCAGATTAAGATGGGTTTCCATTATCTCCAATGGCTTTTTCATATTTCCAATATCATTTGATAAAGATAGTGCATATATTAATTCACCAAAAGAGCTGTCTTTAAATGCATCGGATAAATCTTTTCCATTTTTTATTTTCAAAAGCATCTCATTTATTTCTTCCGCTACTTTTTTAGATGTTGCAATTTCCGAGCTCTTTTCAAATGCTGAATATAAAGTATCCCCACTTTCTATAAAAATTAATGTATTCTCAATAAATTCCAGCAAATAAAACTTCATATATAAATTACCTAAAAAGGGGATTTTATATATTGTTTTATCAAATTTTCTTCTATACTTTAATAGAACAGCTACGGCTATAGCAATAATTGAAAACAATAATATTATCCCCCAGGAGAAAAGAAAATTAAATTTTACATTAAATGTTTTTGAAAAAATAGGGGATATATAAAATTGAAGAAAGAAAAGAAGGGATATTATTGCAGAAAACAATAACAAAGGGTAAGCAATTATATTTTTAAATTCTTTATAATTATTAATTCTATTTTGATATATATTCTCAAGCCTTTCAAGCATTTTAATCATTTCTTTTTCATCTGAAACACCAGAAAGCGATACCCTTAATTCATAATCAAAAAAATATGCGGAACGTAAACTTTCCACATATGTATTACCAGCTATTAAATTATTTACAATAAAATCAAGTGCAACCTTTAATTGATATGTAATCCCTGTATTTTTTCTCATTAAATCTACAGCATCAAAAAATGTAATATTGGTTGCCAGTAATGCTTTTAAAGATTTTATAAAGGTAAGATGTTCTTTTTGAGATAACTTCTTAAATTTTATTCTTTTCACAAATTCGAATTTCTTTATTAAAATACTTTTATTAACCCTTTTAAGTGCATCTGTTTCATTTTTTCCAAATACATATCCTTTTATTTCTCTGGAATATTCTTCGCCTTCGAAATAAAAGAGTTTCATAGACTATACCCCCTATCCCTTTAAACAATCCGAAAAAAATTATATCATAATCATGTACAATTTAAAAAGCTTTGACATAAAAGGATAAATATGGTAGAATTATTCTGTAAAGCCCCGATTTTTTTATACGATATATATAATGGACCCTGAAAACAAAGAAGGTGATAAAGATGATTAATGGTGTATCGGGAGTTGGCTCATATCAATATACACCTCAAATCAATACCAGAAATGCTGCATCATCTGCAGCTAATCAGCAAATGGCTCAAAAAACCAGCCAGGACTTTGATAATCTATTAAACGCTATAGTTTATCAACAGGATGGTTTAACCCGAAAATTAGTAAGGATAATCGGTGATATGTATCAGGGAAAAAATCTGGATATTTTAGCTTAAATGCGGGCTTTAATGCCCGCATTAGTTATTGGAGGGAAAAAATGCTTTTAGACTTACATTCACATTCAACATATTCAGACGGAACATACAAACCAGAAGATCTAATATTATTGGCTAAAGAAAAAAATTTAGAATTATATTCTATAACAGACCACGATAATATAGATGCACAAAAAGAAGCTATTGAATTTGCAAAAAAATATGATGTAAATTATATTACTGGCGTAGAAATCAGTTGCAAATTTAAAAATATGTTTGATCTTTTGGGATATGGCATTGACATAAATAACGAAAAATTAATATCCACACTTAATAGAATTCAGGATTATAGAAAAAATAGAAATAATTTAATGATAGAACGACTCAAAGAACTTGGTTTTGAAATAACCTTAGATGAAGTTGCCGAAGAAGCTCAGGGAGATGTTATTGGTCGACCACATTTTGCACGTGTTCTGTTAAAAAAAGGATATGTCAAAGATAGAGAAGAAGCTTTTGATAAATATCTTGGAGACGGAAAACTTGCATATATTCCAAAACAAAAATTACAACCAGAAGAAGCTGTTTCTTTAATAAAACAGGCTGGGGGTTATCCTGTAATTGCTCATCCAAAGTATTTAAAATTATCTCCATCGAAACTTATAGATTTAATATACTATTTAAAACCTTTTGGATTATGGGGTATTGAAGTTTATTATTCCAAACATACAAGAAAAGAAATTGAAATTTTCAAGGATATTGCTTTAAAAACAGGATTAATGATAACAGCAGGAAGTGATTTCCACGGAGAAAACAAACCTGAAATTGACCTTGGAATGAGCGTGGAAGATGAATACCTAAAAAAATCTATAGATGTATTAAAAGGGTGATGAATTTGAATTACAAAGAAAGAGAAAGATTATCAACCATATCATCTATAGTTTCCATAATTGCAAACGCATTACTTGCAATACTCAAAATAGGTATTGGATTCTTTACCAATAGTATGGCTATATTAGCCGATGGTCTTGACACAGCAACAGATATATTAACCTCTGTTATGACATTAATCGCAGGAAAAATCTCCAATAAACCACCGGATATTGAACATCCATATGGACATGAACGTGCGGAAACAATAGCCACAAAAATTGTATCTCTTATAATAATGTATGCGGGTATAGAAGTATTTACAAATTCCATAAAACGTTTAATAAATCATGATGCAAATATAGATAATCTGCTTTTTGTAGTTATTATTTCTGCTATTTCCGTAGTGGTAAAGTACTCCCTGTACAAATATAGATTATATATAGGAAAAAAAATAAATAGCAACGCAACAATTGCAGATGCTTTAAATATGAGAAATGATGTTTTTACTTCTTCTTCTGTTTTAATAGGAATATTAGTTCTATACTTCACAGGATTATGGTGGATTGATTCCGTATTAGCTATTTTTGTATCTTTAATGATTTTAAAAACAGGATTTGAACAGTTTATGGAATCATCAAGTGAATTAATGGAAAGTTCCCCTGAACTAAAAGAATTATATGAACTCGTCGCAAACTGTTCATGCAAAACAGCCAAAGCACAAAATCCTCATAAAATAAGGGCAAGAAAATTTGGTCATAGATATTTTGTTGATATGCATATTGAATTGCCACCGGAAATGACAGTAAAAGAAGCAAATGAAATATGTGCAGAATTGGAAAAAAGAATAAAAGAAAAAAATCCTGCTATTAAAGATATAATAATTCACGTAGAACCATATGGCAATGCCGAAAAGGAATGTTTTGGATTATCAATAGATAATATAAAACACATGAAGGGGGAATAATTGTGTATCCTGTAGTTCATATTTATCCTGAAAAAATAAAGGAAAATGCTCTAAACATCAAAAAAATTTTTGAAGAAAGAGGAATTTCATTTACTGCTGTTACAAAAGTTACCGCCGGAAATATTGATGTAGCAAATGCTTTAATAGAAGCTGGCGTTAAATCAATTGGGGATTCAAGAATACAAAATATAATTGATATGAAAAATGCCGGTATTGATGCAGAATATATGCTCTTAAGAATTCCTATGAAAGACGAAATAGAACTGTTGGTTAAATATGTTGACGTTACACTTGTTTCTGAAATAGAAACAGTAAAATGGATAAATGATGCAGCTGAAAAAACTGGAAAAATACAGGATATAATCTATATGGTTGATGTTGGTGATTTAAGAGAAGGCGTATGGTATGAAAATGCCGTAGAAGAAATATCTAAAGTCAAAGATTTTAAAAATATAAAACTCAAAGGTATAGGAACAAACCTTGGATGTTTTGGTGGAGTTTTACCTTCAAAAGAAAATATGACAACATTATTGAACATAAAAAAAGAGATTGAGGAAAAATTAAACATAAAAATTGAAATAGTGTCCGGTGGAAATACTGCAGCATTACCGCTTGTAGAGAAAAATCTATTGCCTGAAGGAATTAATCATTTCAGACTTGGCGAATCTATTATATGCGGAACCGATGTAACAAATAATAGAATTGTACCAGGAAACAATGTTGATACAATGATTTTAGAAGCACAAATTATAGAATTAAAGGATAAACCTTCAGTACCTGTTGGAGAAATAGGTTTTGATGCTTTTGGAAGAAAACCAGAATTTGAAGATAAAGGAATAAGAAAAAAAGCCATTCTGGCTATAGGTGAACAGGATATTATCGCAGATGGACTTATTCCTTTAGATGAAAAATTAGAAGTATTGCACGCAAGTAGCGACCATACCATCGTAGATGTAACTGATTCTGAAAAAGAATATAAGCTTGGAGACACTATAAAATTCAGAATGAGTTATGGATGTCTTTTAAAAGTAATGACAGGTAAATATGTTGAAAAAATAATCCATAAATAATTAACCCCCCGGGTATTTAGCCGGGGGGTTAATTAAAAAGAGTAGCTATATATTTTATTATCGCTTCCGTAAATAAATGTGGTATTAGAAATCCATTTTACAAAGGTTATATGTTCATAATCAGTAATATACTTCGCTATAGTTTCATTTGTATTTATATCCTTTATTAATATAAACTTTCCATCTGTAAATATTATCCTTCCATTATATATATCCAGCGAAATAATCTTTCTAAGTGAATGAGATATTATTTTCTCCATATTGCCTGTGAAAATATTATATATATATAAATTAAATTTTGTATCTTCAACAAGAAGTTTATCGCTGGAGTATGGAATTATTGTTCTTACTGGATAACGAATTACAATTGTTCTATCATATTCTGGTTTATCGTTATAATGAATTATAATCCTGTTTGATGGCGAGGTTGTGAATCTTTTAAATTTGTCTTTTGAATAATATGAAATCATGGTTTTATTGTCAGGTGTTCTTTTGATTTCCGAAATCAATCCCCAATTTCCATAGTATTTTTTTACTATTTTTTTATTTTTATAGTCATATTTTACTATTTCTCTGTTTTTATTTCCATAATAGATATAATCACCATCAAAGTCTGCAGATAATTGCAATTTCTGGTCTTCAAATAGTTCTTTGCCATTTTTTAAGTTATATAATCTAACTTCACCGTCATTACATGAAATAAATAAAATATCCTTTATTATTTTTAAATTTGAAAGGTAATCAAATAATTCTATATTTAAGATTTCATTTCCATCTTTTTTTATTGATACTTCACAAAATTCATTTTCTATTATTTCATAATCTCCTATTTTCCAGTAATTATTTATATTATTTTCTGTTTTAAAAAGTAATTTTTCGTTTTCGATATAATCTGGATAGTCCTTTAAGCTACGAATTTTTCTGTATAATTCTTTATTTTCAGGTATTGTATAGTCCAGAGCATAAAACCTTAAATATCCATCGATATTTTTTGCAAATAGATTTTTTGTAAGGTATCCTATTTCAGGATATGCAACCCTTCCAACATGCATAATATTAACAGTTTTAAATGTATTTAAATCTATTTTCAGTATTTTACCGGAAAGATATAATACATACAGATAATTTTTGTTATTTGAAATCTGGCTGAGATAATCATTTTCTAAAAATAGTTCTTTTACTATTTTCAAAGTGTTTTTATCTAAAATGGTTATTTTATTAAATCCGGAGGTTACTATAATATAATTTTCTGCAGGAATTATATGCTTTATAAACCAGTCTGAGATTTTAATACTTTTTGTAATTTTATTGTTTTCAAAAATAGATACCGTTCCGTCTTCATTTCCAAGGAGTAATTTATTTCCAATTCTTTTTACAACATCGGTATTTATATTATCTATTATTTTCTGTAGTTTTCCTGTATTTAAGTTGTACTTATATATTTCATATCCAGTTGAAAACACAAATATATTATCTAAAATATCTCCTTTAATAAGCGCAGGTTTATCAACTTCTAAAGGTATTTTATGAATTAAAAGACCGGTGTTTTTATTATATATATTTATAATTATATAATCTGCCAAATAGTTATAGGTTATAACATAATTATTATCAATATAGGATAAAAATCTTCCGTTATAAAGAGAATACCTTTTATTAAAAAGATCATATACTGCAATAGAATTATTTATTCTTCCAACTATTTGATTATTATAATTTAAACCAATTTCCCCCTTAAGATTATATATATTTTGAAGCTGAATATTTCCTATAATATAATTTTCATAATATAAATAATAAAAATAATTTGCAGCATATATACCATTAAATGAATTTCCAGAATAATTTTTAACCCATTTAAGCCAATCGCCTATTAATTCATCAAAGTTTTTTCCAGAAATATCTTCAATATTCGTAAAGTAATTTATGTAAAGATTTTTTATTTCATCAATTGTATAATGCTGCAACATATACTCAAAAAATGAAGAACCATATGCGTATATATTATCGTTTTTTGCCATTTCTTTTAGCATTTTATCTGGATTATCAAAATCAAGTTTTTTCCCGTATTTAAAAATAAATTTTAAATACGCAGTATTATATCCTGAGGTAAAATATTGAGGAATTGACTCAACAAGTATTTCAGAATGTATTTTATCCTTTTTATATTCATTTTGGTATTTTTCATATTCAAATTGTGCTTCAACAAAATGTATTAATTCATGACGTAAAGCCCAGCTGGTAGTATAAATTGTACTACCACCGGTATTTAATCCCCCAACATCTATGATATTATTCATTTCAAAATCCTTTAATATATACACATTTGCTTTATTTTTCACATTTTTGAGTTTAAAAAAATCAAATAATTTATCAAGATTTTGTTGTTCTCTTTCGGCTATTATTCTTGAATACCTGGCAAATTCGCTGTCCTTTTCAAAATGAAATATAATGTTTTTTGTTTCGATTTTGCACCAATGTTTATCAGCGTATTCTTTAATATTTCTTAAAACAAAACGATTTTGATCAATTTTTCCGTAATTAATAGAAAAGGATACAATAGCCAGAACTATTAAAAAAAATAAAAAAAAGAATCTTTTCAATATCCCCACCTCCATTGAAAATATCCACTAAGATTATAACAAAAATTTTCGAATAAAAAAAACTGTAACATTGTAAAAATTTCTTTATTTGTGAAACATCTTTTCCTGTAATGAAAAAATTATGTTATAATTAAATTTGAGAATAATTTTAGGAGGATTTTATGAGCAAAAAAATATATATTTTAACACTTGGCTGCCCCAAAAATGAGGCAGATATGGATGTTTTAAAGGGAGAATTTATAAAACGAGGATATGAAATAATAGATAATCCGCTAAAGGCGGATATAGCAATAATAGATACATGTGGATTTATAGAACCTGCAAAAGAAGAATCTATAAATGAAATATTTAATCTTGTTGCATTAAAAGAAGAAAATCCGGATTTAAAGGTCATTCCTATTGGCTGTCTTATTGAAAGATATTATGAAGACTTAAAAAAAGAATTAAAAGAAGTAGATGGTCTTATAGGTGTTGTTCCGCCTTCGTTAATTGCTGAAAATATAGATAAAGGTAATTTTTATTTTAAATTAGAACAGCCATATGATGTATATTCATGTGATTTTAGAGTTATTCCAGATAAACCATATGCATATATAAAAATAGCAGATGGATGTAATAGAAAATGCGCTTTTTGTTCTATACCATATTTTAAGGGGAATCCTTCAAGCAGGGAAATAGAAGATATCGTAAATGAAGCAAAATTCCTCATAAGTAAAGGAATAAAAGAAATAGTACTTGTATCCCAGGATAATACATTATATGGTGTGGATTTATATAAAAAACAGGCTTTACCAGAGCTTTTAAAAGCGCTTAACGAAATAGAAGGTGATTTCTGGATTAGGGTTATGTATTTACATCCAGATTTCATCAATGACGAAATTATAAATACTATACATCAACTGGATAAAGTTGTAAATTATTTTGATATTCCTTTGCAACATGGTTCAAATAATGTTTTAAAACGCATGGGAAGAATAAGAACGGTTGAACAATTAAAAGAAATTATACAAAAAATAAGAAAAAATTCAGATAGCATAATAAGAACAACATTTATAGTGGGTTTTCCTGGTGAAACGGATGAGGATTTTGAAAAATTAATTCAATTTGTTGATGAAATGGAATTTGATAGACTTGGAGCCTTTACATATTATGATGAAGAAGGGACACCTTCATATGCCTTTGATAAAAAAGTTAATGAAAAAACAAAAGAAATAAGACTTGAAGAACTTATGGAATTGCAAAAAGAAATCTCACTGGAAAAATTAGAACAATTTGAAGGAAAGAAATTAAAAGTGTTAATAGAAGAATTAGAGGATAATGTATATGTTGGAAGAACATATATGGATGCACCTGAAATTGATGGAAATATATTTGTATCCTCAAACAGAGAAATAAAAATTGGAGATTTTGTCGAAGTTGAAATAACCAATACATTTGAATATGATATGGAGGGCTTTACAGTATGAATCTCTGGACTGTTCCAAACATATTAACCTTTATACGAATAATAGCAACAATTCCAATGTTTATGATTACATATGACAAAAATCTCTATATAATAGCTTTTTTTGTGTATATATTAGTATCTTTAACAGATTTATTAGATGGATATATTGCGAGAAAATATAATCTTGTTAGTGATTTTGGAAAATTTATGGATCAGATAGCGGATAAAATATTAATAAATGCTTTGTTTATAGCCTTTCTGGATATTCATTTAATTCCAGGTTGGTTTGTGGCTATTATTATAGTTCGCGATATTTTCATTAGTGGATTGAGAATGTTTCTGGCAAATAAAAATATTGTAGTGGCTGCAGATATGTGGGGAAAATTAAAAACCTTTTCTCAGACTATCTTAATTGGTTCATTATACTTAAGCGTTCAGTTTTCATTTTTAAATAGTATAAATACATTTTTAATATGGATTACAGCTTTCTTTTCCATCTTTTCGGGATATAATTATCTGGTAAAAAACATAGCAGGATTTAAGGGGGAGGAAAATGGACAGAAATAAAAAAATCAGAACATTTATAGCAATAGAAGTAAATCAAAGTATTCAGGATATATTGAGAGATACAATTGTAAGATTGGAAAGAATGGGGTTTAAGGGAAACTGGACAAAACCCGAAAATATTCATTTAACCCTATATTTCCTTGGAGATACTCATATCACAAAAATAGCAGAAATCGCAAAAAGAATGGAAGAAAGAATAACCGGATTTCCAACATTTGCATTTGAAGTTAATAGGGTTGGATATTTTAAAAACAGGAATTTTCCACGTGTTGTATGGCTGGGAGTAGACGGTGGAAATACTCTAAAACAGTTACACAATGAGGTTATAAAATCCTTAAAATTATCAGGTATTCATGTTTCTGAAAGTGAAGAACAATTCCATCCACATCTTACAGTCGGTAGAATAAAAAAGGCACCAGAATTCTGGGAAAAGCTCATAGCGGTATTACCTGTAGAAAGAGTTCTGGTTCCAGTAAGTTCTGTTGGTATATATTCTTCAACATTAACCAAAAAGGGACCCATATATAAGAGGTTGTACACCATCGATTTTGAGGGAGGTTTGATTATTAATGGCTAAAAAGGCATCAAATAAAAAGAGCAGTGTCAGTTCAAACAAAGGTGTAAATAAAGAAGAAATGCTCGATAAACTCGTTAAAGAGTTAGAAAAAAATTATGGTCAGGGTTCTATAATGATCCTGGGAAAAGGTCTGGAAGATGAAAGAAAGCTGGATATAGTTCCAACAGGTGTATTATCTGTTGATATTGCTTTAGGTGTTGGTGGATATCCAAGAGGAAGAATTATCGAAATATACGGTAATGAATCAAGTGGTAAAACAACCCTTGCTCTTCATTCAATTGCTGAAGTTCAGAGAAGAGGCGGTATAGCAGCATTTATTGATGCTGAACACGCTCTTGATCTTGAATATGCAAAAAAGTTAGGAGTTGATCCTAACACTTTGATTCTTTCTCAACCAGATTTTGGAGAACAGGCACTTGAAATAGTAGATAGCATTGTTCGTTCAAATATCGTTGATCTTGTTGTTATAGACTCTGTTGCTGCTTTGGTTCCAAGGGCAGAAATAGAAGGTAATATGGGAGATTCACACGTCGGGCTTCAGGCAAGATTAATGTCTCAGGCATTGAGAAAACTTGCTGGAAGCGTTAATAAGTCAAAAACTATAGTTATTTTTATTAACCAGACACGTATGAAAATTGGTGTAGCCTATGGAAATCCGGAAACAACAGCAGGTGGTGTAGCTCTTAAATTCTATTCAACAATAAGAATGGAAGTAAGAAAAGGTACCACATTAAGAGAAGGTAAAGATGCATATGGTAACGAAGTAAACATCAAAGTTGTAAAAAACAAAGTGGCTCCGCCATTTAAAGAAGCAAAGGTTGATATGATCTATGGCCAGGGGTTAGCAAAAATCAATGATATTTTCAACATTGCTGTAAATCATGATATCGTAAAAAGAAGTGGAGCATGGTTCTCCTATACAGATTTAAATGGCAATGAAATTAGTCTGGGACAGGGTAAAATAAAATCTCTTGATTATTTAAAAGAAAATTCCTATTTACTTGATGAAATTGAATATCGAATAAGAAAAGAAATGGATTTACCAATTCCAGATGATTTAAAAGAAAAAGTGGAAAATCCATCTAACACCTTAGAAGAAGCAGAAGGAGAAGAAATTACAAATAATGAAGAAAAAGAAGATTGATCCTACAGATATTATGCAGGCAGAAAAAAAGGCCATTAGCTTATTAAAGTATCGAGCAAGATCAGAATATGAATTAAGAAAAAGACTGCTCGAAACAGGTTTTTATAAAGAAACCGTTGACGAGGTAATAGAAAAGCTCAAACGCTTTGATATGATTAATGATGAGCTATTTGCATATTATTATCTATATGATAAAATCACCTTTAATTACAAAGGACCATTTTTATTGAAAATGGAATTAATTTCAAAATATCATATAGAAGAAGAGATTATATATAAAGCTTTACAAAAAGTATTGGAAGAAATAAATTTGAAAGAAATAATTCGTGAGATAGTGAAAAAACAAAAAAGATTGGGAAAAGATTCAAGAAAGATAAAAGAGTATTTGTATAAAAGAGGATTTGAAATTTATCAAATAGAAGAAGTTTTGGCAGAAGATGGAGGTGAATAATATGGTAACGTTGTTATATACGTTAATCGTTATATTGGTAATTTTGGTATTTGTAGCATATAAAACAGGTATGACAAAAGGTTTAGAAAAAGGAAATAAAGAGTTTCTTGAAAAATTAAAATCTGAAAAAGAACAGTTAAAAATGGAAATTGAAATAGCTAAGAGAGAAAAAGATGAAATAATAAGAAATGCACAAAAAGAAGCAGACAACATAGTAAAATCAGCTCTCATTGAAAGTAAAGAAGAAATTCAAAAAATGAAAGAAGAATTCAACAGAGAAATAAAATTAGAAAAAGAAGAATTAAAATCAATGGAAGAGCGTTTAATCAGAAGAGAAGAAATGATTGACAGAAAAGAGCAAAACCTTGAAGAATTAAAAAATAGATTAGACTCAGAAAAAGAAGAAATCTCAAAGCTAAAGGAAGAACTTGAAACAAAATTATATGAAATAGCGAATTTAACAATGGAAGAAGCAAGAGAAAAGGTGCTTAATGAAGCAAAAGAAAAATATGAATTAGAACTTGCTCAAACATATAAGGCAATGAAAGAAGAATATGAAGAAGATGCAAAGAAACATGCTCAGTGGGTAGTTAGCATAGCAGTTCAAAGATACGCTTCCGATGTAACATCTGAAATTACAACATCTACAGTTTCATTACCAACCGATGATATGAAAGGTAGAATTATAGGTAGAGAAGGTAGAAATATAAGGGCATTTGAAAAAATGACAGGCTGTGATTTAATTATTGATGATACACCAGAAGTAGTTGTAATATCAGGATTTAATCCATTAAGAAGAGAAATAGCAAAAAGAACGCTTGAAGCACTTGTTGTAGATGGAAGAATTCATCCAGCAAGAATTGAAGAAGTATATGAAAAAACAAAGAAAGAATTGGAAGATATAATAAAAGAAGCTGGTAAAGAAGCTGTAATGAGAGTTGGCATTAAACCATTACATCCAGAATTGGTAAAACTTTTGGGAAGATTAAAATTCAGAACAAGTTATGGTCAGGATGTTCTTGAACACTCAATTGAAGTTGCAAACTTCGCAGGATTAATGGCAGCAGAATTGGGACTTAATGTTGAATTAGCTAAAAGAGCAGCATTGTTGCACGATATAGGAAAAGCAATAGACCACGAAGTTGAAGGGTCACATGCTATAGTAGGTGGCCAGATCGCAAAGAGATATAATGAAAAATTAGAAGTAGTTAATGCAATACAATATCACCACAATGAAGTTGATCCTATGACACCTGAAGCTGTAATTGTTGGTGCTGCAGACGCTGTATCAGCTGCAAGACCAGGTGCAAGAAGAGAAACACTTGAAAACTATATTAGAAGAATTGAACAACTAGAAGAAATTGCAAAAGAATTTAGACATGTGGATAAAGCTTATGCTATTCAGGCTGGTAGAGAACTAAGAGTTATTGTTCAACCTGATAAAATTGATGATGCTCTTGCAGATAAACTTGCAAGGGATATTTCAGCTAAAATCGAAGAAACAATGGAATATCCTGGAGTTATAAAAGTTACTGTTATTCGAGAAAAAAGAAGCGTATCCTACGCATCATAAATTAAATGGCGGCAATTTTTGCCGCCATTTAATAGATTAGAGGTGTTAATTTTGAAATACAAACCCCAGATAACAAATATTCTTATATATATATTATTATTACTTACATTAAACTCATGCGTTTTTTTCCAGAAAGATTCTCCGCTAACAGAAAAAGAGTATATTGCTGGATATCCTTTAAGTCTCACTTTTACAAGAAAAATAGAAAAAATCTATATTTATGATTCAAATGGAAAATTAATATACAAATATGAAGGAAATCCAATCCTTTCTTTAAAGCTTCCATATATAGTCAATAGCAATATTAAAGTGGAATTCTATGAAAGTGAATCAAATAGACATTATATCAATAATATAAATGTGATAAAACCAAAAATAGTTTTTCTCCTTTACGGTGGAGCTGATAACAATCTTGACTATATAGGCAATTCAGAAGATTACAAAGATCCGCTAACAAATAATCTCGATTATTTCTTCAATTATGATATTAATGAAATTAGAAATTCCATAAAAAAATCTACAACTCCAATTGTAACCATAATATTAGCAGACAGACAAAATATAGATGATTATTTCCTTTTCATAACCAATTTTAATGGTTACAAAGAACTGAAATTTTCAACAGAAAATTTTGGATATGAAAAAGAATTATCTTCAGCATCAGAAGATACTCTATATAAATTTATAAATGATTTTACCATAAAAGATTCTAATATAATAAAAATACTTGACATATGGGATCACGGAAATGGATGGAAAGATGAATCAAAAACATTAAAAAATGAAGCAATAAAACCAAAATTAATTGTTGATGATAATGGTTCATATCTTAAAATCAAAAACATACAAAATGTACTAAAAAAATACAAAAACACCTATAATCAAAAAATAAACATGCTTCTTTTTGATGCATGTAATATGATGAGTCTGGAAATTATGTATGAATTTAGAGATTTAACCGATTATTTCGTGGGTTCTGTATATTCTATTGCAGCATTTGGATTTTATTATAATTTTTTTCATGATTTAGATTTAAATAATCTGGAATATTCACTATTATATAATTTAATAGAAAACTACAGATATTATTATTCCTCAATATATCCATTAAAATACATATCACTGAGCGCAGTAAATCTAAATGAATTTAAAAATATATGGGACAAATTGGAATATACAAACAACATATCCGATACACAATTCTTATATAAAAACTCCGACAGTGCATATGTTTCAGAACCAACAGACATGATTGATATTATTAAACTTAAAATAGATAATGAAACTTTATCAAATTATATAAATAATGCTATTATAAATTCTATTGTAAAAATAAATGGAAATATATTGAATAATTACAGTGGAATAGGAATGATGTTTGAAGATATATTTAATAAAAGCCTTTATGATGATTATAAAGCTCTGGATTTCTACACCAACTATAAAAACTGGATAGAAACAACATGGAAAGCTATTATTCTGGAAAACGCAGATTAACAATATAACCCTTTAAATATGATATAATATCATATGTGGAAAAAGAATATAATATAAGAAAAGATAAAAATGCAGGAGGAAAAAAACATGGCAAAACATGATTTAGGAATAGACCTTGGTACAGCAACATTTATAGTATACAAAAAAAATGAAGGAGTTATAATAAATGAACCTTCAGTAGTGGCTGTTGACAAATTAACAAATACCATTACCGGTTTTGGCAGTGAAGTAAAAGCAATGGTTGGTAAAACACCATATGGTATTGAAATAATAAGACCTATGCAGGATGGAGTAATTGCATATCCATCATTAATTGAACAGTTATTAAGATATTTTATAAAACAGGCTAAAACAGGTTTTTTCCCTTCTAAACCAAACCTCGTTATAGGTATTCCAGCACGTACTACAGACGTTGAAAGAAGAGCTGTAAAAGATGCTGCAGAAAAAGTTGGAGCAAACAAAGCTTATCTTGTTTTAGAACCTATTATTGCTGCAATTGGAATTGGATTGGATATTACCAAGCCAAATGGACATTTAATAGTTGATATTGGCGGCGGAACAACCGATATAGCAGTAATCAGTCTTAGCGGTAGCGTTGTTTCGGAATCAATAAAATTCGCAGGAGAAATAATGGATCAGGAAATAATAAAATATGTAAAAAGAAAATACAAATTCTTAATTGGCGAATCCACAGCAGAATATCTAAAAAAAGAAATAGGTAAAGCACACAGAGATATTGAAACACTTGAATTAGAAGTAAGAGGACAGGATCTGGCTACAGGTATGCCATCTTCAAGAGTTATAAACTCCGATGATATATACGAAGCCATAGAAGATGTTTTAAATGATATAATTCAAAAAACAAAAAATGTCTTAGAAATTACTCCTCCAGAATTATCAGCAGATATATTAAAAAATGGAATATATTTAGCAGGTGGTGTTGCCAAATTAAGAGGTTTAGCTCAATTATTTGAAGAAAAAACAGGTGTTACCACAAATGTAGCTGAAGAACCTCAACTATGTGTTGCAAGAGGGGCAGGTATACTACTTGAAAATCCGGAATTATTATCAAAGGTTGCTGTAATTTAATGAAAATATAAGGGGTGAGGATATGTGGTTGGTAGTCTCTGATACACATGATAACATGCATAAAATGAAAGAAATAGAAAAGATAATAGAAAGAGAAAATATAACCGCTGTATTTCATTGCGGAGATTTTGTAGCACCATTTATTCTGCCATATATAATAAAAGAAAATATAGAATTTTATGGCGTTTTTGGAAATAATGACGGTGAAAAATTATTACTTTCTGAACGTTCAAATGGCAGAATATTACCTGGACCAAGAATTATTGAAGTTGAAGGTAAAAAAATTATGATGATGCATGAACCTTTTGCTCTTGAAGCAGCTGAAAAAAGTGGGTTATATGACTTCATATTCTTTGGACATACGCATGAAATTGTTCATCGAGTAACTGGAAAAAGTGTAATCGTAAATCCAGGAGAAGCCTCAGGATGGCTTACAGGAAGGGCAACAGTGGCGCTTGTTGATCCAAAGGACGGAGAAGTAAATATAATGGAGATATAAAAAAATTGTGGCGATTATGCCACAATTTTTTATATCTTTAATTAATATCCTTAATATCATTTTCTTTTAATTAAATAGAATTGGTGTTGATTGAGAAAAATAAAAACTCCCTCAAACGACTTGGTTGCTGATCCTCGAAATTTATCTTTGAAAGTAGAAAAATAATCTACAACCTGCGAGTATTCATTCACTTTTATTTTTTCAATCGTTTGTAATTTTACCTTGGACACTCTGCGAGCCTTCACTCGCTTTTATTTTTTCCAACTATCCTGTCATCACCGCTGCGGGAAATTCTTAGTTTTCATTCACATTATTTTTCTTTTTTCTCATTACATCTAACAGAACACTCTTTAAGCATTCATTCATCTTTTTATTTATATAGAAGAAAATAGTTAGAATAATGTGAGCGAAAACTTGAAAATTCCCGAAAAGAAATAAAAAAGAAGAAATATTAGAAAATAAATAAGGTAATAACAAAAAAGCTCCCATCTGGGAGCTTTTTGTATGGAGCGGAAAACGGGATTCGAACCCGCGACCCCCTGCTTGGCAAGCAGGTGCTCTACCACTGAGCTATTTCCGCTTGAGTATATATTTGGTGCGCGAGGTGGGACTTGAACCCACACGGGTAAATCCCACTGGATTCTAAGTCCAGCGCGTCTGCCAATTCCGCCACTCGCGCGTTGGCAGGTATAAAAAACTGGTGACCCGCCTGGGACTCGAACCCAGGGCCCCTTGATTAAAAGTCAAGTGCTCTACCGCCTGAGCTAGCGGGTCACGCTCAATCCGAGTATTATTATATATTATTTTTTTCAATTTGTCAAGTTAAGAAAAGTGTTTTTTGTTTAAGGTATGAAAAACATTGTGAAAATACCGTGTGAATTGATATATATTGACTTTTTTAAATTTTTATTCATACTGTCAAATTTGTGTAATCTAAAAGGTGTAGTATATAAATACCGACCGGTTGGTCTGATTTTTGCTGTAATTATTGTGAAATTATAAACATCAAAAATAAAATTATATTGGTTAAAAAGGGGGCATGAAGATGATTAAGGTCCATGGACTTAAAAAGTATTATGGAAAAAATAGAGGTATTGAAAAGGTTGATTTTGAAATTAAAGAAGGGGAAATATTGGGACTTATAGGGCCAAACGGTGCAGGTAAAACAACAACAATAAGAATTCTAACAGGATTTTTAACCCCGGACAGCGGAGAAGCTTTTATTGAAGATAAGAAAGTTCCCTTTGAGATTGATAAAATAAAAGAGAACTTAGGTTATATTCCTGGTGAGGTAAATTTTTATGGCGATATGAGGGTAAAGGAATTTCTTGAATTTAATAGATCATTTTATAAAAACATTGATATTAATTATGAAAAAGAAATAATAGAAACACTGAATATAGATGTAAACAAAAAAATTAAAAACCTTTCACTTGGTAATAAGAAAAAGATAGCGATTTTACAGGCTCTTGTGCATAAACCGAAATATTTAATTCTTGATGAACCAACCAGCGGATTGGACCCGCTTATCCAGCAGAGATTTTATTCTTTAATAAAAAAACATAAAGAAAATGGTGCTGTTATTCTCTTTTCATCTCATATTTTATCTGAAGTGGAAAAACTATGCGACAGATTTACAATGATAAAGGATGGAACGGTTATAAAATCGGGAACAATAGAAGGATTAAAGGATATTTCGAAGAAAATAATAACTGTTTGGGATATAAAATTAGATGATAATTTGAAAAGATTTAAATATGAAAAGCAAAACAGTGAAAAAATTAATTTTTATGTAAAAACAGTGGAGCTTAAGGACTTTTTAAAAGTGCTTTTAAATTATGATTTTAAAGATATGGAAATTAAGAATCCGGATCTTGAAGATATATTCCTTGATTTTTACGGGGAGTGATATTATGGGATTAATAAAAAAAGAATTTAAGGATACTTTTAAAGGGTTAATTATATGGAATATTATATTTATTTTATTTTCTGGATTATATATACCCTTTACTGATAAAATGACTGAAAAATCAGATGTTATAAGCAGATTTTTTAATTCCATACCCAGAACATTTTTAAAAGCTTTTAATATATCAGATATGGAAATGTTTTTGAAACCAGAAGGTTTTTTTGGTTCAGAAGGTATGGCCATAGTTTTTATTTTTGCTGCAGTTTATTCAATTATGCTTGTATCAAAAAGTTTTGCCGGTGAATTCGATAACGGTACAATTGAATATTTATTAATAAAACCATATTCAAGATTTAAGATTTTTTTTAGCAAATTATTGGTTATGTTTTTTAATATTACTGTTATAGCTGCAATCTTCACAGTAACGATAGTATGGATGTTTAAATTTTTTGTTGCTTCTAATTATAACGTTGAAATATTATATGGCTTTGGTTTTTATACATATGTTGTTGAAATATTCTTTATTTCTTTTACATTATTTCTTTCTTTCACAATAAAAAAAGGGTCTCTGGTAAATTCCATTGCAATGGGAATTTTATTCCTTATGTATTTTGGTTATACATTGCTTGAAGATATAAAAGGTTTATCTTTTTTAAGTTATATCAGTGTATTTAAATACATTCCACTTGTTGCTACAGTAAAAAATAATACTGTTTATTATCAAAACGGGATATTTATTATTCTCTTAAGTATTGTTTTATTAATAGTTTCCGCTTTATGGTTCAATAAAGAAGATATTTCTTTAGCGTAGGAGATGAGAATATGATTATAAAAAAGGAAATACACTCTACCCTTAAAAGTTTAATAATATGGGCTATTGTATTAATTTCATTTGCGTGGATGATAGCACCTTTTATAGATTATGTATTAAATGATTCTCAGAGTTTAAAGGAATTTATAAATATGATGCCAAAATTTATGTTAAAAGCATTTACGGATAATATAGATTCTTTATTTACACCACAGGGATTTTTTAATGTAAAAATTATGATGATGGCAGAGATATTTACCGCAATATTTTCAATAATGACGGCCGCTTCAATATTTGCACATGAATTTGAAAAAAAGACTATTGAATATATATTAATAAAACCTATAAATAGAAAACAGTTATATCAGAAAAAAGTTTATGCGCTATTCTTGATTTATCTGATTTTTGCCATGATTTTCTGGATAAGTATATTAATTCTCTTTAAAATTTATGTTCATTATCCATATGATGTTAAAATCCTTTCTTCTTTTGCATTATATCTCTTTGTAACAGAGGTTTTCTTTGGTTCTATTACAGCAATGCTTTCTGTAATATATCAGAGGAATTTTATGCCTATTTCAATTACCATGGGAATATTTGTCTTTATGCTTATAGGCGATATGCTTGGAAATGTAATGGAATCAATTAATTGGATACGATATTTCAGCATTTTTAAATATATCTCTTCTAATTCTACAGTGGCAACAGGAAAAATTTATTTATTCAATTCGCTAATTATAATAATAATTAGTATTGGCTTAATATTCACAGGGCAGTATATTTTTGAAAAAAAAGACATATCCATTTAAATGTTATTATAATAATAAAAAGTGGAAGGATGAATCCTTCCACTTTTTAATTAATTTATTCAATAGCTCTCATGGCTTCATTTGGAGATAGTTTCGATGCTGCCTTTGAAGGAGAATATACTGCTATTATTGAAATTAAATAGAATATCAGCGTTGTATAAAGTAATTTTGAATATGGCACAGCAAATGCAATTCCTGTATTTTCATAAAGTTTTAAGTATATAAGATAACTTGCAAATGTTCCTGAAAATATTCCAATTAAAAGCCCTAACATTATAGTTACTGTAGCTTCCACAAAAAAGGTCATAAATATCATATTTCTGGTAAATCCTATAGCTTTTAGCATACCTATAATCCTTTTTCTTTCATTTACCGCTTTCATCATGGTTATTGAAACACCAATAATTCCAACCATTAACCCAAAATACAAAAATGAATTAAATATATCTACCATACCCTGAGTTGCCTTTAATCCAAGATTCATTATATCATCAACAAATATATAAAATTGATTTTTCTTTTTTAAATATTGTTCCACAGAATCTTTATATGATGGATTGTCTAAAGAAAAGAAAAATCCATGTACAGCAGATTTTTTGAACTTTTCAAGATATGGATTTTTAATACTCAATATTGGTCCCATAGCCAATGATTCACTTATTTTAGAGGTAATTCCAATAACCTTATATGTTATTGTTGCACTTGATGTCTTTCCAAAACCAAATGTTGCACTTGTTATATGGCCGGTAAATTCTTTACCCAATTCAAAATCATAACCGCTTTTCGGATCAATTAATCTCTCAGGTAAAATTGCATAATCTGGATTATTATAAACTAAATTCCAGACCTCTTCATTTGATAATCCCTTAAATTCATCTATTGTTTCTTTTATTTTAAGTTTATTATTTAGAAAAAATTCCTTTGAACCAAATACAAGTGCATATTCCTGTTTTGAATTATTTAATGCGCGTATGAAGTAAAATTCACCTACATTTTTAACTCCAGGAAGTTCCTGTAAATCCTCTTTTGTTAATTTATTTATAACTATTGCTGTTGGCATTTCAACAACAACTCCATCAAAACCTGCAAATAATGCATCACGAGAGTTTCTAAGATTTTCAGAATGAATATAAGGAATTATTGTTAAAATTGTTATTATAAATATAACCATACTATATAATGCAATAATTGCACCTGTTCTTTTTGAATTTCTCATTGGATAGGAAAATGATATCTTTAATATTGGAACAAACTTACCCTTTAATTTTATAATGTTTAAAAGGAACTTTTCTATAAGCTTTAAATTAAAAGTGATAAACAATATTGAAGCTACAAGAATTGAAAATATCTTTATACCCAATGAAAGAAAATTTTCTATCTTTAAATAGAGAGCAAATATAAATAAAAGTAAAGCAAATATATTTCCTATTATACGTCTATATTTAAATATACCCTTTTCTTTTTTATTTTCTGGAATATCTTTAATCGCATTTACTATATTCAATCTTCCAACAGAATATGAATACAAATATGTTATTGTTAATGGGATTATTACACCCACAATAACACCAATGAATATAGAATACATCGAAATATAATAAGCATCTAATAATGGAACTTCACCTATTATATTCTCAAAATTAGAAAGCGATTTAAAAAGTGATGTAACCTTTGAAAAGGTAAATTCCGAAATAACTATTCCTGTAAAAATACCAAATGGAATTGACAAAAGCGTATAAAATAAACTTTCATAAAAAATTATTAAACGTATTTCCTTTCTTTTAAATCCAATTGCTCTTAACATTCCAAGTTCTTTCTTTCTCTCTGCAACAAGCATTGAATACATATTAATTATTAATATACCACCTGAAACAATAGCAAATAAACTTAAAGCAAGGAAAATATATGAAACTCCTCCTTGATCCACCGCTCTTATCTGGTTATCTTTTACAGGAATAAAATCAGCCTTTATATTCATTTCATTATATATTTTTTCTACTTGATTTGTTAATTTATTCCCCTGAATATAATCTCCTTTATTTGAAATAAGTATCTGGTGATACTTTCCTTCAGGTATCCCGGTAAAGGAACGTATAGTTTTAAGAGGAATAAAAATAGTACCTGCTCCATTATTTGCTTCAAGTCCTCTATAATTTAAAACTCCTCTGGAATCTATAATCTCAACAACTTTAAAAATTTTAGGAAACAGCAAATTAGCAGCTGTTGATCCGGTAATTATTTCTATTTCATCACCAACATTCACCTTCAGCTTTTGAGCAAGTTTTTTTGTTAGCACTGCATTATAACCCTTTAAATCTAATAATGACTCCGGAACATTTATTTTATCTGTTCCAAAATTTTTTAATAAGTTATAATCCATACCTATAACACTTGCCTGATATATATCTGACACCTTTAATCTACGAATAGACCCCTTTTTAGCAACAGAATACAATTTAAAAACTATGGGAATATTACCATCAATTAAATTTTTTTCTTCCAGCTCTAAAAGAAATGGCTTTATTTCAGAATACTCCATTGTACCTTTTGATACCAACACCTCATCTATTTCTCCAAAATATAATTCCACACTTTTATAAATATAATTTTTAAATGAATCATTAATTCCCAAAGACCCAATAATAAAAGCCATACCTATCATAGAACCTAAAATCATTAAAAAGGCCTCTTTTTTTACCCTAAAAATATTTCTAAATGAAATCTTTAGAATATGCTTCTTCATATATAAACACCACCTGTTTTAATCATTAGATGATTTTAATCTTAAAATTCCACTATCCATTTCAAATGTTTTCTGTGTATATTCTGTAATTCTTGGATCATGCGTAACAATAACAAAAGTTTGATTGTTTTTTTCATTTAATTCCTGTATTAAATTCATTATATTCATTCCTGTTTTAGTATCAAGAGCTCCTGTTGGTTCATCTGCCCAGACTATTTTGGGTTTTGTAACAAGAGCTCTTGCAATTGCAACCCTTTGGGCCTCGCCGCCACTAAGCATATTTGGAAAATTCTTCATTCTATCCTTTAATCCAACCTCTATAAGCATTTCTTCTGCAGCTTCTCTTGCGTCTTTTTCACTATATCCCTGAATTAATAAAGGAAGCTCTACATTCTCAACAGCATTTAATACCGGTATTAAATTAAAAAACTGGAAAATAAAACCCATATATTTTGCCCTAAATTCTGTTAATCTATCATCGCTTAAAGTTGTTATATCAACTCCATCTATAATCACCTTACCTGATGTAGGCGAATCAATGCCAGATAAACAATTTAAGAGTGTAGATTTTCCAGAACCTGATGGACCTAAAATAGAAACCATTTCGCCCTCAGCAATTTCTAAATTAACTCCTTTAAGCGCGTGAACTTCTATACCCTCATTTTTATATACCTTTGTAAGATTTTCAGTTTTTATTAGCATATCTATCACCTCATAAGAATCTTTTATAATTTATAATTAAATTATAAAACTTTTTCAAAAAAATAACAAGAGGGATCTCTCCCTCTTGTTAATAAAGAAAATTCGTTATAATTTTAATTCATCTAATCCTTTTTCAATAATTTCTTTTGTATCTCTTGCAATCATTAATTCTTCATTTGTTGGAACAACCATAGCAACAACCTTTGAATCTGGAGTTGAAATAATCTTTTCTTCTCCTCTTATATTATTAGCTTCCTTATCTATAGTAATTCCAAGATAACCAAGATAATTCTCGATAATTTCTTCTCTCATAATAGGTGAATTTTCACCTACACCAGCTGTAAATACAATTGCGTCTACTCCATTCATTGCTGCAGCATATGCACCAATATACTTTGCAATTCTATATTCATAAACATCAAAAGCCAATCTACATACAGGATCTCCTTCAATTGCATTATCTTCAATATCTCTCATATCACTGCTAAATCCTTTTGTTAATCCTAAAACACCGCTCTTCTTATTTAAGATATTAACAACTTCTTTGGCACTTAAACCTTCTTCTTTTTCTAAAAATTCAACAATAGCTGGATCGATATCTCCACTTCTTGTTCCCATAACAAGACCTTCTAACGGAGTGAAACCCATTGATGTATCTACAGAAACACCCTTATTTACAGCTGCAACTGAAGCACCATTTCCAACGTGTACAGTTATAATCTTCAATTCATTATATGGCTTTCCAAGAATTTCTGCAGCTCTTTTGGATACATATCTATGACTTGTTCCATGGAAACCATATCTTCTAATTTTATATTTTTCATAATATTCATAAGGAATAGCGTATAAATAAGCTTTTGCTGGCATTTTTTGATGGAATGCTGTATCAAATACTCCTACCTGTGGAACTCCTGGTAATAATTTCATTGCAGATTTTATACCCATAATATTTGCTGGATTGTGTAAAGGAGCTAAGAAAGATAAAGCTTCTATAGTCTTTAAAACTTCATCTGTTATTTTTACTGAAGATGCAAATCTTTCTCCACCGTGAACTACCCTATGACCAACAGCATCTATTTCTTTTAAATCCTTTAAAACACCGTATTTTTCAGAAGTTAATAATTCTAAAACTCTTTTTAATCCAACTTCATGATCTGGAATTTCTTCTTCCAAAATGTGCTTTTCTCCATTGATCCTATGAACGATTCTTGACCCGTTTATACCTATTCTTTCTACTAAACCTTTTGATAATACTTCTTCTGTGTTCATGTCAAGAAGCTGATACTTAATAGATGAACTACCTGAGTTTATAACCAATACTTTCATTCTGGAATCCTCCTTTGTGGAATGGTATATTATGATTTCTTAATATACATAAAGATTATATCAAAAAAAACTATAAAAATAAAGATATGTAATGTATCATAATATAACGTTCTCCCTAATAATATATATTTATCAATGAATAAACTCTCAATTTTAACATATATATTAAAATACTAAGAATAAATACTGAGAAAAAAATTTCGTGAAAATTTTTTCATATTATATAATCAAACGAGATTTTTATATGTAATTAATAATAAATAGTAATATACGACTGGAAGTTAGTCTTATGGAGGTTGTTTTATTTGAGAAAAAAATTTAAAATTAAGGTGTAAGTTATTTTATCTTCCGAGGAGGGTGCAGGCATGAGCTTATTTGATAATGCATTGAAACAATTTGATAAAGCATGTAAAGTAATGGATTTAGACCCAGATTTACAGGCAGTACTTTCAAAACCAAAAAGGGAATTAACAGTTAACTTCCCGGTTAAAATGGACGACGGTTCAATAAGAGTATTTACAGGACACAGGGTACAGCACAACATCGCAAGAGGACCTGCTAAAGGTGGAATTAGATATCACCAGGATGTAACTCTTGATGAAGTTAGAGCTTTAGCATTCTGGATGACATGGAAAGCTGCAGTTGTTGATATTCCTTACGGTGGAGGTAAAGGTGGAGTTACAGTAAATCCTAAGGAATTATCAGACGGTGAATTAGAAAGATTATCAAGAAGATTCTTCTCAGAAATTCAGGTTATAATTGGAGAAGACAGAGATATTCCAGCTCCAGACGTAAACACAAATCCACAAATAATGGCTTGGTACATGGACACATACTCAATGAATGTTGGCCATTCAGTTCTTGGTATTGTTACAGGAAAACCACTTGATATTGGTGGTTCAATGGGTAGAACTGAAGCAACAGGTAGAGGTGTTAGAGTATGTGTTGAAGAAGCTGTAGAATACATGAGAGAAAAAGGAAAAATCAACAAGAAAAATGATCAATTAACAGTTGCTATTCACGGTTTTGGTAACGTTGGTTCATACGCTGCATTATTAACAGCTGAAGAATTAGGAATGAAAGTTGTTGCATTTAGTGACTCTTCAACAGGTGTTTACAAAGAAGATGGATTCACACCTGCAGAAATAAAAGATATTATGGATTACATCTCAGCAAGAAAAGCAAGATTAGATGATTACGAAGGAGAAGTAAACTTCAAAAAGATATCAAATGACGAATTATTAACTTTAGATGTTGATATTTTAATCCCAGCTGCAATTGAAAATGTAATCACAGAAAAGAATGCAAAAGATGTAAAAGCAAAATTAATCGTTGAAGGTGCTAACGGACCTATCACACCAGAAGCAGATGAAATATTAAACGAAAAAGGCGTATTAATTGTTCCTGACTTCCTTGCAAACTCAGGAGGAGTTACAGTATCATACTTTGAATGGGTACAGGGATTACAACACTACTTCTGGGAATTAGAAGATGTTAGAGAAGCATTACACAAAAAGATGAAAAATGCATTCTGGTCAACAATTAGAACAATGGAAAAATACAATACAGATATGAGATCAGCTGCATATGTAATTGCTATTGAAAGAGTAGCTACAGCTACAAAATTAAGAGGAATTTATCCATGATCATAAATTAAATATAATAAAAAGGCTCTTCAAATTGAAGAGCCTTTTTTAATTACTTACTATCCGGTTGGGGACGAATTAAGATAATTGTTATTAATATTCCCAGAATTCCAAATATCCATAAGCTATTTAAAACAAAAGGGACATTATTACCAAAAAAGAAGGTATATACTGTAATTAATACATTTCCAACAGCTCTTGTAAACCCCATTAATGCACCAGAAGCAAAACTCTTGTTTTCTGGCAACAACTGTTGCGCATAATGCACATTAACAGACATTGTTAAAAACATAAAAGCATCTGCCAATATATAAGATATTGATAAAACCCATATATTTGTAGATGTTGAAAATAAAAATACCAGTATTGAAAACGCTGAAAAATATAATAAATTAACAAATCTTACATTGGTTTTTTCTTCTAATTTTGCTCCTAATAAATTGGAAAATGTTCCTGCAAGAAATCCAAGAGTTACAAGCAATCCTCCAACAGTTAAATCATAACCGAGCATTCTTGACTTTATAGGTACATATGACCTGAACATTATACTGATAAATGCCCTATGCACTGTTAATAACCATATTGGATAAATATATTTAAAACCTTTAAAACTCTCAAAAAATCGTGTTTTTTTATTTTTAGGCTTTAAATGATGATGAGATTTAAAATAATTATAAGCAAAATAAAAGAGTATTGTGTATAAAATAATCCCTATTAATCCTATATACAATAAATTTTTTAAATTATAATGAGTAACAAAATATGTTATAAACACAGGTCCAAGCGCATAGCCAAATGTTCCACCAACCATAAATATTGCAAGCGTAGTACTTTTCCCTTTACCAATTGTTCCACTTATACCTGCTCCTAAAGGTTCCTGTGCTGCACTTCCCATATACCCAAGGAAAAATATTAAAAATAATAGCCATATTGATTTGACATATCCCAAAAAGAAGATAGGTGTCATGGTTACTATAACCGATATATACAATAATATCAACTTTCTTTCAGATTTATCAGAAATATATCCAAAAAATATCTGGCTAAAAGAAGATGATAGCGTCAAAATTGACGCCATCATCACAAATATTTTTGGTTCATTTATATTAAAATACTCCATAAAAAATGGAATTAATGGTTTAAAATAGGACTTAAAAAAACTTACAAAAAAATTAGTAAACGTAATAAATATTGCTAACGGTTCCATTTATCCCTCCAATATATCCTTTTTATTTCTTCTGCATTGATTTATAATATCTTCAATTGATTCCTTACATTCTGAAGGTAATTTATCCCTTCCACCTTTTTCTGTTTCCCTTGAATTAATAAAATCTATTCTTCTCTGCATTGAAGATATAAAGTTTTCCACATATTCCTTATCTGTCATATCAGGGGTATACCCTTCAATTTCCATTATCTCTATTCCATTTGCCCATTCCTTGAATTCAGCCTTTCCATCAACAATATTTTCAATAATGGATAGGGTTACTTCCTTGGTTATCTTTTTATCAAGGAAATGTCCTGTATTGAGAATATAGCAATCTACTCCCTTTTCAAATAATTTTTTAAAGCTATAATAATCGTCGGATAATGGATATGTTCTAAATGGATTTGCATATGGTTCAAATACCAATGCATCTGGATCTACACCTTCAGCTAATTTCTCCGCAGATGTTCTCTTTGTTGCAAGAGTTGCTCCAAGCGTTGATGCAAGAACAGGATCTGTTACTTTCAAAATAGGTGGTAATACAGGATCCTTCATTAACCAGAAAATAGCATTTATAGGATCATCTATTTTATATACTCTATTGGGTGACCATAATTTTGATTTTAAAGCTCTTCCATTGCCATTTCTAATATCTTCCATAACAGGAATTACTCTACCCTGATTATCTATAGTTGCACCACAGTTCTGTATAGTTAAAAGATATTTATTATCTTCAGAACTTACAGGATAATCCGCTGTTTTATCAAAATATGAAGGTTCAAGTGATATCGATGATCCATCAGCCATTGAAATTACAAAAGCATCATCGTGTAATATTGTTATATCATATTTTCCATTGTGCTTTGCATGAGTTAATGTTGATTTTCCCGAACCTGAGAGTCCAAAAAATGCTGCAACATAACTTTCATTATCCTTTAAAGTATATTTTTTCAATCCGCCATGACAGGAAGCGTAACCATTTCTATTTGCAATGCCCCAACCCAATGTTAAAGTTCCTTTCTTAAATTCACCAAAGTATCTCATACCAAGTATTGCTGCACAATTATGTTCAGGATCAAAGAAGGATAATCCAAGAGGAAAATCTGGATGTTTCCAATCTGGATCTGAAAAGATATATACATCTCCTTCATTTAAAACAACGGAATTTTCATATATTTTTATGAATTCTACTGTAAATGGTTGTAAGTTTAATAACCAATTATATAATATATTTTCATGCCCCTCAGGAATTAAAAGATGATTTTTTATAATAAAATCTTCATGTAAACCTGTAAATGAAATTGCATGATACATTTTTCTAAATCTTGTATTATATACAGCCTCTCTAATTATTTCTGCATATTTTTCAACATCAACATCTGGCTCTCCAACAATTCTTCTACCAGCTGCATATCTACCTGTTACAGCTCCATCATTAAAAATTAAAATCTTGGCGCCTTCATCAAGAGCCAATAACTCAGGTTTATAAACATTTAAATCTGTTATAATTGTCCCGGGAGAATTTTTAGCAAGCTTATATGCTTCTTTTGGCGAATCTACCTTTACCACGTTGTTTCTAAAAAAAGCTGTTTCAATAGTTGTTCTGATCCTTGAAAATACTGGATTTTGTGGGTTAATTTCTTCTGGTGAAAAATAGTTTTTAGTTGCCACTTTCTAATTACCCCCTGTTTAAAATTTATTATTCAAATAAAATAAACCCTTACGGGTTTATTTTATTTGTTTTAGATTTCTTCCAAGATTTTTTAATACATCCTTATACCATTTTTTATACTCCATTATTTTGCCTTCTTCTGAATTTTTTAAATAATTATCCAGAATCTCTTCAACCGAAATATGCTTAAAATCATCTTTAAGCCTATCCTTCAATTCAACAATTGCCTCTATTCCATATATCAATATTAAACTCTTTAAGAGTTTTTCTTCTTTTTCTATTGGATTATTTACTTCTATTTTATTATTAAATATAGAATAACTTCTTTTTATTTCAGAATAAATTTCATCTATCTTTTCATCTCTATTTAATTTAGAATAATCAGCATTTCTCAATTGACTTTTTGTCTCTTCTGCTTCAAGTAAACTCTTTATTTCTTCTTCGATTTCTTCAATTATCTCCCATAAATTCTCATTCTCATCATCTTCATTGTCTATAAATATTTCAATATCAACATCATCATCTTCTTCATCTTCAACCTTTACCTTATCCTTTTTCATCTCAGCAATAAAATTAGAAAAAGCTCTTAGAGATTCATATGGCTCATTAAGCCCTATATAATCCTGAATATTTTTTATATTATAAAGCTGGAATGAATTATCTTCAATATTTTTTAACTCATTATATCCAATAACTTTAATTCTTTCAGAAATCTGTTTAAGAAAATTCTCCTGATTTATTATTTCAGGCAAAACATTTGTTCTAAATTTATTAAATTCATATATTAACGCTTTATAAAATCTCTTTATTTCTGTCATCGTTGCTTTTACTGAAATATCAAAAATACTTTGATAATCATATCTTGAAAAAATAAAGTGATGTTCATAATACTTTCCAACTTTATTTAAATATATTGCTGAAAAATCTATACTCTCATTTAATATATATATTAATAGTTCATGATTTATCACACTTTCAGTAAGCGTTAATGAATCTGTTGATACAAAAGATATCATATTTTTCATTTTATTTTTAAAGAATTTATTTAATCTGAACATTGTAAGAATCATGGGGATATACTCAATTTCAACATCAATGGTATCAGGAATTTCCACACTAAACTCCATGGGATTCCAATAATAATCCCCTGTTTTTGCATTTATTGAAAATATATACCTTTCTTCTACATCTTCATCTATTGAATCTGAAAACCAGAATTTTTTCATAATCCCCGGTTTTAATTCAAAATATGAACCGTCGATTCCATATAAAACAGCCATATTTTACCTCCATTAATCGTAGGAATATAACTTAAAGTATATTCCCAAAAATAGGTACTCCAAAAAGGCTAAACTTACGCCTAAATATGGATAGTCCCAGCTGATGATACCAATTATACCAAATAAAAATGAAAAAACATAGGTTATTATTGCTGTTGTTTTAACAGATATTTTATATCTCTTTTTTATTTTATCATATATATGATCCCTATCCCCGGAAAATGGAGAACGGTGATTGAGAATTCTCCTTAAAAAACTGAAAAACAAATCGGTATAAAACAATGCTGAAACAATCACAGAAATTGCAAATCCGCCAAATCCATGATTATTGGTCATAATTACCATCAAATAAAATATGGTATATGCAAGAAAATACGAACCTGCATCACCAAGAAATATCTTAGCTGGATAAAAATTAAAGATTAAAAATCCTGCTATTGCCGCAACTATAAATATATAATCGTATTGTTTGGAAATAATGCTTAAAAACAAAATAACAAATAATGTATTTCCTCCACATATTCCATCCATTCCATCAATCATATTAACTGCATTAATCAAGGCTACACCAAGTATTATAAGCAAGAAGAAATAAATAATGCCTATAGTAGAATAAAAGGGAATAAGTGTTGCGATAATTATTACAAATTCTACTAATAAACGAATTTTTGGGGATACATCTTTTATATCGTCTATTAATCCAAGAAACATCAGAAGAGAACTGAAAAATACAAATTTTAAATCATGTATAAAAAATATGCTGGAAAGATATATTGCCAATCCTCCAAGATATGGTGTTGCTTTCTCATGAATCTTCAAAGTTTCATCTGGTTTATCCACTATCCCCATGTTCTTTGCAACTGGAATCATTATATATGTAATTATAATTGATAAGAAAAAAACTCCTAAATAATGCATCTAAACACCCCTTAATATGCAACATCTATTATAACCTTTGCAGTTGCCTCTGGAATATATTCTTTTATTATACTATTCATAAGTTTAAAATCATTAGCTTTAAAGGTTCTTTCTATTTTTAAAATCAAATTATCTAATTCTTTCTCATTTAAAATCTTATTCTCTTTTAAAATATATATTCTATCATTTGGCGTTTTTAAAAACTCTTCAGAATCCAGAAATAATTCCTCATATAATTTTTCACCATTCCTTATTCCTGTATAGACAATTTTAATATCCTGATCTGGAATATACCCGGATAATCTTATCATCTCTCGTGCAAGATAATCTATGGATATAGGTTTTCCCATATCAAACACAAATACTTCTCCCTTATTTGCAAAAGCTCCTGCTTGCAATACCAATGCTACAGCTTCAGGTATAGTCATAAAATATCTTTTCATATCTGGATGTGTAACTGTCACAGGACCACCATTTTTTATTTGTTCTTTAAAAATCGGCACAACGCTGCCTCTACTTCCCAGAACATTTCCAAATCTAACAATTCCAAAATGTGTCTTTGACCTTCTGGAAATAGACCTGATTATTATTTCTCCAAGTCGTTTGGAACTTCCCATAATAGATGTTGGATTTATTGCCTTATCAGTTGAAATAAAAACAAAATGTGAAACATCATATTTATCTGACAACCTGGCGAGTATATAAGTCCCATATGAATTAACCCTAAAAGCCTCAGAAGGGTTCTTTTCCATTAAGGGAACATGCTTATGTGCGGCAGCATGAAAAACAACATCTGGCGAAAATCTTTTAAATACCTCTTCCATTCTATCTTCATTGGTTACATCGCTGATAATTTCAACAACTTTTAAATTAGGGAACTTTTCTTTTAATTCCCTGTTTATTTTAAATATGCTATTTTCACCACGACCTAAAATCAATAATTTCTCAGGATTTAACGCTGCAACCTGACGACAAATTTCAGAACCAATACTACCGCCAGCACCTGTAACCAAAACAGTTTTATTGGTTATATAAAAACCTATTTCATCAAAATTAACCTTTATTTCCTTTCTACCAAGCAAATCCTCTATATTAACATCCCTTAAAAATCCCAACGATACTTTATTATTTAATATCTCAAACAAACCTGGTAATGTTTTTAATCTAACTCGTTTTGTATCAATATTACTAATAATCCTCTTTAATTCCTCTGATGTTGCGGAAGGAATAGCAATTATAACCTCATTTATTTTTAGCTTTTCAACATAATCCATTACTTCATTTGTTTTCCCTAAAACAGGAATCCCTCTTATTAATCTTCCAATCTTAATTTCATCATCATCCAAAAATCCTTTAACAACACCATTTTCTGGATTTCTTAAAAACTCATCCAGCAATTCAACCCCGGCTTCACCAGCACCAATAATAAGAATATTCTTTCTATTATCAGGATAATGATTTTCTATATGTTTATTCTTTGAAAACCACCATGTCCTGCTCCCAATAACCAGAATACTTCCTAAAAGGGCAGTTATAAACCCTACTGTAAGAGGCAATGAAAAAGATTTAAAAAATAGTCTTCTAATTGCCTCAACAACAAGAAAATTTAAAAGATATCCCGTAAATGCTGAATATACAATAGGCTTTATTTCCTTTAAAGTAGCAAATCTCCATATCTGGTCATATATTTTATTCACATACATAACCAGAATCATTATTGCCGGAAACAAAAATATCGGCAATATATACTTTTCCATTTCAACATAGTCAGTTTGAAATCTGAAAAATAGGGCTATTATATAACTTACAAAAAATATAATATAATCAAGAACCATCAAAAGTGCTTTTCTTTTCATACTCTCCACCTTTTTAATTTTTTATTTTCTGAAATTACAAACTATTTCAATTATTATACATCAGGTTTTCCAATAACCATACATAATTATTGGAAAATTAGTTAAGAAAACATTCATAAAAAAGTTCATTCAAGCAGGTGAAAATTCTCAAAGAGAAACAATCAACAACACAAAAAATTTTCAAAATGTATAAATCTCAATAATTATTAAGTATATTTCTAAAATTCTCCACAACATATTGCTGCTTTTCAAAATCAAGCTCAGTATAAAAAGGAATAGCTATCGTCAACGATGAAATTAATTCAGTTACAGGATAATCACCATATTCATAACCATATAAATCCCTATAAAATTTCTGTAAATGCACAGGAGAAAAATAGTTTTTTGCCTGAATTCCAACTGCATTTAATTGTTTTATTATATCATAAGTAATTTCCCTTATTTCCAGAACCTTACTCTTCCAGAATTCCCTTTCATTATCTGGAATATACAAAGGTAAATCAAAACTTTTCATATATTCTGGAATATCAATAAAATTTGAAATCCAATCCAGGGAAAGACGAACAACAAATACAAACCAGCTTGGCTTTGTTGTATATTCCTCAACATGAGGTAATATTACTCTATCCTCTTCCTTAAATAATTCATAATAATTCTTTGCTACATTTTCCCTTTTTTCCAGTATTTCATCAAGTCTCTTCATTTGAACATATCCCAGAGCTGCTGATAATTCATCCATTCTATAATTATACCCCAATCTAACATGTTCCAGCCATTCATATGAATCACCGCGGCCCTGATTTGCCATAGACCTTGAAAGCTTCGCTATCTCTTCATTATTGGTAATAATCATACCACCTTCACCGGTAGTAATCTGCTTATTAGGATAAAAAGCAAACGTCCCCGCTTCACCAAGCGTTCCAACCATTCTATCCTTGTATTTTGCCCCTATAGCTTCACAAGAATCTTCAACAACCTTCCAATTATATTTTTTATTCAACTCAAAAAATCTATCCCAATCGAGAGGTTGACCAAAAATATCAACCCCCATAAAAAAAGTTATATCCTTTAAACCTTTAATCCTTTTCCATAATGGATGATCTATATCATTAAGGGTTAATTCTATCTTTTCAATATCAATATTATAATTTTCTGGATCAATATCAATAAACACAGGATGTGCTCTTTCAAACATGGCAACATTTGATGAAGCTATAAATGTAAACGGCGTAACTATCATTCCTTCATTTTCCTTTATTCCCAATGACCTTAAAATCAAATGTAAAGCAGACGTTCCGCTGTTTACAGCAACGGCATAATCAACATTAAAATACTCTTTCATCTTTTCCTCAAATTTATTTAAAAATGACCCCAAAGCCAATCTTTTTCTTCTAAAAACATTTAATAATATCTTTTTTTCTTCTTCTGTTAAACTTGCATCAGAAAGTGGAACATTCATAAACAATACCCCCTCATACTAAAAGAAGCTCGCATGAATGCGAGCTTATTTATTTCCAAATAGATTTATTTCTGTATTCAGTCCAAAAACTACTCTGAAATTTTCCAGAATATTTGGAGGAATTGATGGATTTACCACAGCCAATCCACCAAAAACATTTACCTTATTAAACAACCAGAACTTTTTAAATGACTGAATTCCATAAATATAACCAGCTATACCATATTCAGTTCCATTGCTTTTAAATCCTGTTGTTACTTCAATATTTAAAAACTTATCCGTCTTTTCGTCGCTACTTATTAAATAATTTAACCCTCCGAAAATATTGAAATATGAATCGATAATAGTTTTCGGCTCCTGTGTTGTTTCATTAAATTCTGTTTCCATTTTTTGTGTATAGTCTGTCCCCACAGATAGTTTTAACGAATCGCTTATATAAGAAATATTTCCTATTATGTGGGCACTTTCCACACCTTCAAAACCAAAAGAAACAGAACCTGCCAGAGGAAGATCTCCCATCTTATTACTTCCAACTTTAATATAGGCTCCTCCATTGCTTGTTGAAACACCAACTTCCATAATTCCAAATAACCCATATCTAATAGCTGCAACTCCGGGAGTGATTGTATCAATTTTCAAAATCCCTTCATCTAATACCTCTCCTGAAGGCAATAATGTTTCAAAACCAAAAAACATCACATTTACAAATAAAATTAGCGTTAAAAGAAGCTTTTTCATAAAATCACTTCCCTGCATTTATTAATTTTTTTATTCTTCTTCCTTTTTTCCAAATTCAAGTGTTCTTTCAACCTGAATAAATTTATAGAATTCCATTTCGTCTCCTTCGTTAATATCATCAAAATTAAGGATTTTTACACCACATTCCTTTGGAGCTTCTATTCTCTTTACTTCATCCTTATAATGTCTCAAAGATTCAAGCTTTCCATCATATACAAGCTTTCCGCCTCTATATAATCTTACTCCACCGTCTCTTTCAACATATCCTTCTTTTAATTGAATACCGGCGATGTTACCAACCTTTTTAATTCTAAATACCTGTTTAACTTCACCATAACCTGTAATCTCTTCTTTTTCTTCAGGTTCAAGCATACCCTGTAATGCCTTTTTAAGATCATCTATTAAATTAAAGATTATATCATATCTCTTTATCTGAATTCTTTCCTGTTCAGCAAACTTTACAGCGCTACTATCTGCTTTAACCCTGAATCCAAGAATAACAGCATCTGAAGCTGTTGCAAGCATAACATCACTCTTTGTTATAGCACCTATACCGCCATGAATCACCTGTAACTCAATTTCTGGATTTTGCAATTTAGCTATTGCATTCTTTAATGCTTCAAGAGATCCAAATGTATCTGCTTTTAAAATAATATTTAATATCTTCTGTTCTCCTTCTTCCTGCATCATTTTTAATGCATCTTCAAGACGTATATGTCTTTTCTGAACAGTTTTTTCTTCTAATTCCTTCTTCTTTTCAACATATTCTCTTGCTTCATGTAAAGTTTTCACACCATAAAGAATTGAATGCATATCAGGAACTTCTTCAAAACCCAAAATCTGCACAGGATCAGATGGCCCTGCAACCTTAACATTCTTTCCATTTGGGTCTATCATTCTTCTAACCTTACCAAATGTACTTCCAGCTACAAAATAATCTCCAACCTTTAATTTTCCATCTTTGATTATTGCAGTTGCAACAGGACCAAGAAATTTATCGAGTTTACTTTCAATAATAACTCCTCTTGCCAATCCCTCTGGATAACATTTAATTTCCTGCATTTCTGCAACCAGAAGAATCATTTCGAGCAATTCATCAATTCCCTGACCAGCCTTAGCTGAAATAGGAACTGTAATTGTATCTCCACCCCAGTCTTCTGGAATAAGATTTAATTTTGCAACCATTTGCTGTTTTGTTAATTCAATATTTGCATTTGGTTTATCTATCTTGTTTATTGCCACAATTATAGGAACATTAGCATTTTTGGCGTGATTATATGCTTCAATTGTTTGAGGCATAACACCGTCATCAGCAGCTATAATTAACACAACAATATCTGTAGCCTGAGCACCACGAGCTCTCATTTCTGTAAAAGCTTCGTGTCCTGGAGTGTCAATAAATGTAATTTTTCTTCCTTCATAATTTACCTGATAAGCACCTATAGACTGCGTAATTCCTCCAGCTTCTTTTTCAGCAACCCTTGTATTTCTAATATTATCAAGCAAAGTTGTCTTACCATGATCAACATGCCCCATAATAGTAACAACTGGAGCTCTTTCAACGAGTTTATCCTCTTTTTCTTCATATAACTTCTTCCAGAATTCCTTTAATTCTTCTTCTGGATCAACTTTACCTTCTTTATTTGCTGGAGTTGATTCTGATACTTCTGCTGTTTCTTCAACAATATCAAGCAATGTATTAAACATCATTGCAATCTCTTCTGCTTCAGATTCTGATAAAGCCTGCCCTGGTCTCAATATCTTTCCTTTCATAAAGAAAGCTTTTATAATATCATTTTGACCTTTCCCAAGTTTTTTTGCAAGAATATCTAACTTTAATTCTGATTTAGTTATCTTTACTTCTTTAATATCTTCTTCCTCGCTTTTTTCTTCATTTTTCTTTTCTTCTTTTACAAAATCAGGTTTATTATTTTTATTGAACTTCTTATTTTTATTCTTATTCTTTTTATCCTTTTTATGATCTTTTTTAAAATCCTTTTTCTCTTTAAAATGCTTTTTTTCTTTTGATTGCTGTGATTCCTGTTTCTTTTTCTCAGCTTTCTTCTTTTCTTCTGCTTCCTTTTTCTTCTCTTCAAAATATTCTTTTATGGCCTCAACCTCATTATTTTCAAGTGATGACATATGGCTTTTTAAATCATATCCCAATTCTCTTAATTCTTCTAGAAATTCTCTGGAATTCTTTCCAAATTCCTTGGCTAATTGATATACTCGTGTCTTAGACATTCGAATCACCTCCAACATTTGCTACATCGATTAATCCTTTTACTATATTCTCATCCAATACTCCAACAACACTGATTTCATCTCTTCCAAGAGACTTACCAAGTGTTTCCTTTGTAAAATCTTTTAAAAGAACATATGGAACTCTATGTGATTGACATCTTTTTATTGTATCTTCTTTTATAGACTCACCTGTATCAGATGCAATAACAATAAACTTATATCTTTTTCTTGGATTTCTTATATATTCTCTTATATTATCTTTTCCAAATATTATTTTTCGCATCCTTGCAGCAAATCCCAAAAGATTTACAATCTTTTGTTCATTCATTCTTTAATACCTCCGTTCTTCTTTCTACAATTATTATAACATATAAAATGTGAATAATAAAATCTTCACAGCAATATGCATATTAAATAACAGTCCCTTAACAAAAAAATAACCCCTGATGTTTCAGGGGTTAGAATTCAGCACTTGCATTAAACATAAAATAATAATCTTTAAAACCTTCATCAAATTTATGTCCTAATGTTATACTTACAGAATTTTCATCTTCAATCAATTTTATACCTGCATTATAACCTATATTTCCATCATTGTCATAATGTAAATTCCCAATACCATTTAAATTACTTAAAACCGGTATATTTAAATTAACTTCTACAAAATATGTTTTTTCTGATGTATTATATTCCGTATAAATATTTGATAAAGATAATATCTCAGAATATAAAACTACATTTTTCTTATCAAATTCATACATTCCTTCAAAATAAAGATCATCATTTTCATAATCTCCTTTTACATATTCTAAGGAATCTGAATATTTCCCTTCAATACCAATATTTAAGTATTTAACTCTTGCATAAATATTCATAGATGAATCATCTGTAGCTGGAATATATCCAAAATAACCATTTATGTCTTCCATACTTGTTTTTGATAATAACATATATTGAATATTGTTATTTTTTGAATAAATATCAAGAGTTATATCTAATACAGAAGTTTTTATTCCTCCATAAAAACCTATATTCGTTTTTTCTATATTTTCTTCATAAAAATTCCATAAATTATTAGAAGCTGCATTGTTATATATTCCAAAGAGATATTTTTCGTTTTCCCAATTTATCTTTAATGATTTTAATTTAAATTGCCAGTTTGTATTATCTGCATATAAATTTGCTTCAAATTTCATATTACCTTTATCTGGATTAATTGTTAAAATAAATTCATGATTTATTTCTGGAGTTTTTAACGAAAAAGTATCCTTATCTATTTTAGAATTTAAACTAAACTTATATCCTCCAGATAATATATTATTTGTCTCTTTTTCTGCTTTTTTGATTTTTAATGTTCCATTTTCTAATACTAAAGTAAAAACTCCATTTTTCCCACCAAATCCATCAGGCACATATCCCGGGGCTTCAGGGTCTTCCTTCCAATCACTTCCATTTATAACAAATTTATACTGATATTCACCAGGAGAAAGTTTTATTGCTATTCTCCATACTCCATTATTTACTTTTTTCATTAATAAAGCAGATGAATTCCAGTTATTAAAGCTACCTGCAAGATAAACTGCAGATGCTGTTATATCTTTATATTCAAAAACAACCATATTATTATCTATATAAATCTTTGAAAAAACAGAAATACCCATAATTAATACAATTAAAATAACATATATTCTTTTCACCCATTACACCTCCTAAAATCCTGTTTTTACAGTTAATGAGATTCTTTTTGAAAAATTTTTGCTTGCTCCAAAGTTTCCGTCGCCTAATGATAAAATAATCTCAGAATTTGAAAAACCTGTATACTTAGCTTCGGCATATAATGTTTTATATCTTTCTATTGCACCATATATATACATTCCCTTAATAAAAAAGTTTACGTCTCCAAATCCTCTCGAAACAGAACCATATAGAACTTCCGAAAAACCTCCACTATATACCACGCTATCTTCTATCTCAACATTTTTATTTCCAAAAATATACAATAAATTATAATAAGTATTCATAAAATTACCTTTCATGTTTGCCGAAATAGCAAAATCTGAATATTTCTTTATATTAGACCAATTATCTTCCATACCCTTTTTATAACCAGAAACTGTTAAATCAAACATATTATTAAAATGAAATGGTAAATTTAATGCTATTTCTGATTTGTTTAAATCAAAATTTTTAGCCAGGCCAACATAAAGATAATTAAAATCATTTATTTTTAAATAATTTTTTATATAATCAATACTAAATTTATCAAAAGAAAGTGTATTATCTTCAAAAGAATAATTTACTTCAGAAGAAACTCCTATATTTTTTACTTTTACCTCTCCATAAACGTTTTGTTTAAAACTATCTGGAAGATATTTTTTATCAAATTCAGGAGATAAATATTTTAAATAAACAGCAGTCTCAAAATCTTTGTAATTAAGCCTATTACCAAGAAAAATAAAATAATTATCCTCTAAATAAAAAACTCCTTTTTCATATGAATATCCAAATTCACCCAATAATTGAAAATTATCCTGAGTAAAATTAAAATCAAACATTCTCCAATCTGTATAAATATATTTTGTATAAAACTCTCTACCATATATATAGCTATAATAAAGTTGTCCAAAAGGTATTCCTCTAATTTGAGAAATAAACAAAGAAGAATTTTCACTTTCTCTTTTTACTAAATATGTTTCTAAAGAAAATAACGATATATCAAAATTAGCTTTTAAACCATTTACAGCACCAATTTTTTCATTATTGAAAGCATTAATCCAATCGGTAGTATTAACGCTTTTCTTCTTCCAGAATGTTGTAATTTTATTGGAATCAAATTTAAATTCAAATTCTCCATCGGTTACATAATAATTATTGTCATCCCCTCTATTCAAATTAAATGAGCCAAAAAAGTTTGTTGAATCTGGTTTTAAATAAATATCAAATTTCATACCATTCCAATAAAATTGAGTTGGTGAGGCTTCAAAATCATATGTCCACGAACTTTCAACATTAGCATTAATTCCCACCTGAGAAAACGCAATTAATGGAATAATCAACAAAATATAGATCATGATTTTTTTCATTGAGAATCACCAACCTTTAATTCAACAATATCAACCTTACCTATCAGTGGATAAAACTTAACTGTAAAACCATTTACATTGCTTTTAAATGTATATCTTTGATTTTGAGATGAATCTGAATACACCTCACCATTGAAAATCATCTGCCATGGCATCCATGTTGTAGATGGTGGAATTTTGTATTCAATACTATCATTTGCATTATATGTTTTGTTTATTGTAATTTCAAAATAATCATCTTTTTTTGTCATTTTTTCAGGAGTCCAATTATTTGGAGTTCCTGCAAAATACCATTCCATATTGAGTTTTGTATCATCGCCAATACCTGTGGATTTCCCTTCACTTAATCTTTCAAGATCTAAATATATTGTTATTTTATCTTCAGTTGCAGCAGTTTCTAAAATAGGAATACTATTGGATGCAATATTGCCATCATTCTTTACATAATAAACCTTATAATATCCCATTTTAAATATTGAATCATTATTTTGGATTTCTCCAAAATTTATTTTTTCTTTATCTATTGTTACCTTATATAATTTTAAATTCGCATCATAAACAAATTTACTATTTTCTATAAGCGTTTTATCATCCGTCTGCATCCAGTTATTTCCATCATAACCAACGTATAACCCTTCAGGTACAGATAATCCCAAAATATTCATTAAGCATCCAGAAAATAAAAAAATAGAAAAAAGTATTAAAATTAAAACTTTCCTCAAAAAAATCACCTCCACTTCCTTTAAAAAAACCCACCCCAAAATTGAGGTGGGGATGTATTGAATTTATTGAACGGTATATTCTTGCATATTAACAATTGTTAAAGGTACATTCCAATTCCAACCATCTGGATATGGATTATCTGGTGTGGTATCAGGTGCAGAAGCATTATCTCCTCCAACAATAGTTCCTACAAATTTAATCTTATCTCCCTTACTTAAACCAAGATCTGATAATTTTATTTTTACTTCCATTATAGGATCTGTATTAGTTTTTGATACTATATATTCATCATGCTGAGTTTTTGTTGTGGTACTATCTACTGTCCACAATTGAGGATCTCCATGTTCCCATGAAGCTATAAAGAAATGTATAGGTGTTCCTTCTTGTGTCTGGATAACTCGTGGCCAAGCTCCAAAATTCATATCTGTTGCTCCACCGGTAGCTCCTTCTTTTGAAACATATACAATAAATCCATTACTTGAAGCCTTATATTTAGCACCTATATATAAATATTCGTCATCATTTGCAAATCCCAACCAATTAATATCATTTGATTCTCCCCATTTACTATCATCATCAGCATCATCAAGAACTGTTTTTGTTGCATAATCTGTCCAATCGGATAAATCACCATCTATTATTATCTGACCTGGTGCTGCAATATCTGATGTTTTTCTTGGAACAACTTTTAATTGGTCATGATTATACATAACCACACCTGTTATTGTATATTTTATTCCTTCTACAAATTCTTTTCCTACATAATTTTTTACAACTATAGTTGCATTTTCAGATTCAAAAGTTGCATTGCCATAATTATCATCAGCTTCTTTACATATCCCTTTAAATTTTACTAATTTCCCATAATAATTCCAATTATCCTTTATTTCTATTCCTGTAATATCTTCTGGATCTAAAATTATATTTGATTTTAACACTGTAACAGTAGCTGAATTATTTAAAGAATATTCGTAAGTATCTTCATATTTCTTTGCACTGCCCTCTACATATATAAGATCTCCAACTTTCAAATCTTCTATATTATATGGTTTATATACTTCAATTCCTCGACTGGAATCTTGAATAAAAACATATGTACTGTACTTATAATTAACTACCCCAACACTAGTTGCTTCTATTGTACCTTCAGAATCGATTTTATCTATCACGCTAGAAATTGTTGAAATATTTTCAAGTGGTTCAACTGTTAATTTTGAAAAATGTGGATCAAATGTAACTTTTGCTCCCATTACATAATTTCCTTCAGTGAAATATTTATATTCGTTTCCTGTACCAACTCCATAATAATGTCCTTGTGTAAAGAAAAAAGGTTTTTCTTCATCTGTTTTATCCCAATGATCATAACCTAAAGAAATTTTGAATCCCATAGGATTTTCTGGTCCAAATATTGTTCTGGAAGATATTTTTGTTGTATCAACTATATAAGTACCATTAGTCATTTCAACAAAATCCCAACCTGTTGGAGAACCTACAAAATATATAGTTGATGCATCTTTTGTATTATCTCCCATAACTCCTGCTATTGTTTTGTGATCTGTTGTTGTATCTGCTGAAGGATCAAAATAAAATACAACCTTATCCATATTCTTTGCTATATCAGGATCCATTGGAACACTTGGATCATTTTTTTCAAATCCACCGTAAGCTATAGAACTATCTCCTGTAATTTGAACAACTTTCCACCACCATACTTTTTCAGCATTTTTAGGTGCTGGTACATTTTCTGCTAAATCCAAACCAGAAATTTCCAGTTTATATGTTCCATCATCCTGTTTTACAAACTTCCAATCAGGAATTAAACTAAAATTCCATTCGCTATTAGAAAAATAAAGATAATAACCATCTTCCAATTTTATAGGCTCTTTAGGCTTTGGAAAACATCCTACAAATACCATAGATAAAACTACCAATAAACTTAAAATAAATACTGCCTTTTTCATCTGTCCCCCTCCTATAACAAAAATTTGTAATAATTATGTTGCGTTACTATTATACAACTTCAAAAAATATATATAAAGTCTATTTTTGGTTATTAAACCATTTTATTTCATATTATTGGTAAATAATGGTAATTATTACAAATTTTCTTAAATGCAATTTAATATTGATATTATTTTTATCATTTTATATAAGCAATAAATATTACTGGTAAAAATACATCTATTTATTTTTTTTAATAATAATTATTTAATTATTTGTAAACAACTATAATCAATTATAATTTATTTGTATTGATGTTTACTTATTTTTAAAATAATATTATAATTGGAATGTATAAATATCATTTATAGGAGGGAAAAGTATGTTTAAAAAACTTTTTGTTGTTTTATTAGTTATTTCTATGATGTTTTTTATGTATGCATGTGTCCAAACAGAAGAAAAACCCTCTGATAATACCGAAAACGAAGAACCCACTTATGAAATTTTAGCGCTGGCTGGATATGATGGACTTAATTTATTTGATGTAAGCGATACCTCTAAACTTACTTTATTATCACATCTCGAGTTAACTCATGAATTATTTGATCTATATAAAAAAGACAATTATATTTTCGCTGTTGGTAACAATCTATTATCAGTTTTCGATATCTCTGATCCTAAAAAACCTCTATTATTGAAAGATTATATATTCGGTGGTTACAGTGGTGATTTATTTGTAAAAAACAATCTTTTATTTATTGCAGCTGGAGACGGAGGTATAAAAATTTTTGATATCTCTGATCCCAAAAATATTAAATCTTTAACGGAATTCAATACTTCTGATCTTGCATATTCTATTTTTATTAAAGACAATTATGCTTTTGTTGCTGAAGGATCTTCAGGAATTGAAATTTTTGATATTTCTGACATAAATAATGTCGAGAAAATTACTAACTTTGATACAGACGGATATAGTCAATATGTAACTGTAAAAGACAATTATGCATTTATTGCTGATAGTCAAAATGGCATAGTTGTTATTGATATTTCTGATCCTGAAAATATTGAACAAATAACAACTTTAAAACACGAGGGAACCTATGTAGTTTATTTATACATCAGTGGAAACTATCTATTTTCTTCCGATGCTGGTGTTAAAATTTATGATATTTCAGATATTGATAATATAAAACAAATAGGTTTATATGGTGGAATGGGTACATATAAAGACTTTTATCTGGAAAATAGCATTTTATACCTTGCCGGTGATGATGGTCTAAAAATAGTCGATATTTCAGATATTAATAACCTAAAAGAGATTTCACATTATATGTTGGGAACTGCTGTATATAATTTAGGTGTTAAAGATAATTATTTATTTACTTTAGACCTATATGATGGTATTAAGATTTTTAATGTTGAAGATCCTAAAAATCCTGAATTTATAAAAACATTAAATATAACAGGATATCCAAAGAATATACTTTTTTATGATGATTTTGCATATATTGCTGGTGGTTATAATGGATTAGAAACCTTGGATATTTCAAATACAGAAGAAAGTACCATTGTTTCTCAAACATCTCTATCAAAATCCACATTTGATTTGAGTATGGATGGAACTAAATTATATGTTACAAATTTATCAACGGAAACATATATATTTGATACAACAATACCTGGAAGTCCAACGATAATAAATAAGATTACTACAACAGAAAATATTAGAAATGTATTTGCTAAAGATGATTATTTATATTTGGGTGATTATAATAAGCATTTATATATTTTTAATATTAAAGATATTAATAATCCAGAATTACTAAAAATTATCGATTTAGCTGATTCAATAAGAGACATATATGTAAATAATAATTACCTTTATGCTGCTTTAGCAAATAAAAGTATCGATATTTATAGTATTTCTGATATTTCAAATATTGAAAAAATAACCACTTTATCTTTTGACAATTATATATATTCACTTAATATTTCCGGAAATTATTTATATGTCGCTGCTTTATGGGATGGAATGAAAATATTTGATATTTCTGATATAAATAATATTCAGGAAAAAGGACATATAAACTCAAAAGATGTTACGCTATATATAAACATTTCTGGAAATTATGCATATATTGCTGATTACAAAAACGGCATAATTATAGCAGATATTTCTGATCCTTCGAATCCTGAAATAGTTAAAGATATGCCATGGGGTATATTTAACGGCATCGCAAAATAAGAAATAGGCTGGAGAAATCCAGCCTATTTCTTATTTTGAAGTCTTTTCTATATAATGCTCATAATTTAGGTCTATATAATCAAAGGATTTTTGTATTTTTTTTGCCCATTTGAGGTTTAACGGATGCTCTATTCTTGAAGAAATAACTGTTTCAAGTCCTATATCTCTAATAACGTTTAAGTATTCTGCTGTTTTTAATAATCCCCCAAATTTTGTAATTTCAAAAACAAACCCTGTTGCATAATCCTTTAATTTAAATATATCCTGAAGCGTCTTAAATGATTCATCCCAGAATATATCGTAATTTCCTAATAAATCAACAACAGCACTTTCGTTTCCAACTGGCAACGGTTGTTCTAAAGCTACTATATTATCATTTTTAAATATTTTAAGTATCTGTTTAATTTCATAATGATTGTATAATCCTTTAAAGTCTAACCAGATTGGATATTTATCAACAAACTTCTTATATTTTTCAATTTCTTCAAAATTCATCTTTTCCAAAAACTCTATTTTTAAAATTTCTGGAAATTTTATTTCTCCAAAAACAGCATAACTCATATTTTTATGAAAGTATATTTTAAATATCTCTGTATTATTTTTATTTTTTGAGAACAGCACACTTGATAAATCTAATGATTTTGAATTTAATATATAATCAGCAATTGAAAGTTCCACTGCTGTTTTCGAGGACATATCAAATTTAACTATCTGATTCATTACCTTTTCAAAATCCGCATAATTATTTAAATCCTCCCATTCCTCGGTTAATTTTCTCATTTTTTCAATTATTGCCATTGTTGTTTTATATGTTTCACCAAAATCAGGATTAGGTGTTCCTGCTCCAATTCCTTCTACACCTTCAGATTCTATTTTAAATACTGCATGTTCTATCCATTCTTTGTTTAAGTATTTTAATATACTCCTTTCCTGCCAGTAATACACACTTCTTTTTCTATTCATTATTTCACCCCGTTTTAAAAATTTTTTGTGTATGCAACACTTATTGAAGGTTTTAATTTTTCAGATATATTAAATGAAAAATTAATTTTATTATACGTTTTTATGGCTTTTAATAGCGCTTTGTAATATTTCCCAAAATTATTATAATTAAAGATTATTTTACTGCTTTTTTCTATGTATTCAATGTATATAAATTCTGTTTTGTTTTTTTCACCATTGTCAATTATAATATTTTCATTCCCATATCCAAAATAGCTATATAATTTTGCATTTTTAATCTTTAAATCACCTCTAAAATATAGAACCCATGTATCATCAAATAACCCTTTTTTAGATATATTGAAATTTATTTGAGGTATTTTTACTGAAAATAAACTTTCTTCTATTTGAGGTATATAATATTTTGTTGGAATTTTTAGGAAGATTATATAAATACTTTCATTTAAAAACTGGATGTCTATATCGTTGTATTCATTTATAGATATTCTGGTATCAAATGAAATTTTCTGAAATGGATTAATATAGTTGTTCAGTTTTGTATATTTATCAGATATATTTTTTATTTTTAAATTGAGATATTTTAACTGTTTTAAATTAGCATTTATATTAAACTCTGGTAATTTTATATATTCAATTTTAAATCCCTGTATATTTATTGGGTAAATATATTCTTCAAAAAAAGAATATGATAAATCTTTAATTTCTATTTCTTTGACATACGAGAAAATATTAATTTGTAGTATTAGTATTATAAATATTAAAATCTTATTTCTCTTCATACTGTAATTATAACACATATAAAAATACTCCCTTTCTGAAACCAGAAAGGGAGTTTTTTTATTTTATATTTTTATCTTTTTCTATTAATAACTCTACTGCTTTTATTGCTATTTGAATTGATTTTTCAAGACCATTTTCGTATTCTTCTCCTGCCTGTTTTTTATACTCTCCATCTTCACCCAGTTCTTCTCTAATTGTTATAATAGCACCTGTTCTTAAATTATAGATATTTCCAAGAACATATAATGCTGAAACTTCCATTTCTATAGCAAGAGTATTTGCTCTTACAAATAAATCCATATCTTCTGCTGCTTTTTTGGTATTAAAAAATCTTCCATAATACGAGTCTGTTGATAATACAACACCAAGATGATGTGGATTACCAATAATTCCAGCCGCCTCTTTAAGCGCTGAAATTACATCAAAATGCCCCACTGCTGGAAATGATTTTGGCAAATAATAATCCATAGTTCCATCGCCACGAATTGCTGCAGTTGGAATTATAGAGTCGCCTAATTTTAAATTTTTTTGTAAAGCACCTGTTGTGCCTATTCTAATAAATGTATGTACTCCCAGAGTTTTTAATTCTTCAACTCCTATTGAAATACATGGAGCACCCATTCCTGTAGACATTACAGATACCTTTTCGCCGTTTAAATATCCTGTCATTGTAAAATATTCTCTGTTATCTGCCACAACTTCTGCATTTTCAAGATATTTCGCAATTCTTTTTACCCTTCCTCTATCTCCAGGAAGTAATACATATTTCCCTACCTTTTCCGGGTCATAAATTCTAATGTGATATCTAAGATCTTCTCCCATTTAATCAAGCCTCCTCAATGGTGTTTTCATTAACCTTTAATAATAATATAGCTCCAATTATAAATAATATAGCCACACTTAATACGCCAAACCTTGAACTTTTGGTAATTTGCGAAAAAAATCCTACAAGGAATGGTCCTATAATTGCTGCAAATTTCCCAAAAATATTATAAAATCCAAAGAATTCTGCAGATTTTTCCTTTGGAATTAATTTGCCATATAATGACCTACTAAGAGCCTGTATTCCTCCCTGAGATGTTGCAACAAGCATTGCAAGTACCCAGAAGTCAAAAGCTGAATCAAGAAAATATCCATAAACTGTGATAAATGTATATACTGCTATTCCAGTAAATAACATTGTTTTTACATTCCATTTTTGAGCTAATTTACCATATATCAATGCAAAAGGAAAGGCTACAACCTGTGTTGCAAATAATGCCATTAATAATTGTGTAGTATCAATTCCAACATCCTTACCATATACCGTCGCCATCTTTATAATTGTTCCAACACCGTCTATATAGAAGAAATATGCTAATAAGAATAAGAATATATTTCTATAGTTTTTAATTTCTTTAAATGTTTTTCCAAGTCTTTCAAAACTGTCTTTTATCGGTGTTGAGGATTTTTCGATATAATATTCCTGATGCACATTTTTTAATAATGGAATTGTGAAAATAGCCCACCATAATGCAGTAATAACAAAAGCCAATCTCGTTGCTGTCAATGTACTTGTAAGACCTATTAATCCAGGTTTCATTATTATTGCCATACTTATTATAAACGGTATTGTACTTCCTATATATCCCCATGCAAAACCACTGGAAGATACCCAATCCATTCTATCATCAGTTGTTACATCAATAAGCATTGAATCATAGAAGATATTAGCTCCTGCAAAACCTATAGCTGAAAATATATATATTATCAAACACTGTAACCAATCACCTTCACCAACAGTAGAAAGTAAAAATGTTGCTATTACACCTATGCTCCAGAAAAATACAAGAAAACGTTTCTTGAAATTTTTATAATCTGCAACGGTTCCAAGAATTGGAGCTAATAAAGCAATAATAATAGTTGCTATTGTATTTCCATACCCCCAATATGCAGTAGACAAATAGCCATCAAGATTTTTTGCCGCAACTTCTTTAAAAAATATCGGTAAAACTGCCGTTGTTACTATTAATGAATATGCAGAATTAGCCCAGTCATACATTACCCAGCTCTTCTCTTTTTTTGTCACACTATACTCCCCCTATCTTCCTTAATTAAAATAATTCCTCCATCTCTTTCTTTATTTTTTCATATTTTACCTGATTACCTTCTTCATATAATTCCAATAATTCATTATATATATTCTTTAATTTATCCATGTTTTTAAATCTATCCATTTCAAATAATTTCTTTCTTATAACCAATGCATCTTCAAAGAAATTAACAGCCTTTTCCTTTTCTCCAAGTTTTTTATAGAGCATACCAAGATTATATAATATCATACCTTTATCTTCTCTTGAGGTTTTAAATTCTTCTGTTAGCTGATATGCTTCTTCAAAATATTTTTTGGCATTTTCCAGATTTCCCGTTTCAAGCTCAAAGGCTCCAAGATTATTTAAAATTGCAAATAATGAAGGAATATATTTTTCTCTTGCTTTTTCTGTTAAAGCTCTTCTAATTTCCAGAGCTTTTTCAAAATGCTCTCTGGCTATATCAAATTTTCCAGAATCAACATACATATTTCCCAGACTATTATGCATTACAGATGCATTAAACTGCATATCTACAGATTTATTTTTTTCACAATAGTCAAGTGCTCTTAAATAATTCTTTTCAGCCTCGCTATATCTATGTATTTCCGCATATAAATTACCAATAATATAATATAATGCATAATGATTTTCTTCTCCAACCTTATCCATTAATTTTATTACAAGATTTGCGAGAGTGGTTATATTCCCTTCTGTTGGAGATATATACTTTTTAATTTCTAATATGGAATTTAATAAATCGTTAGTATCTCCAAAAGATAAAGATATTAGATTACTCAATAGCAAAATAATTCCTTTTTCTGCATTTTCCAGTTTAATTTTTAATATATTTATTTCTTTCTTTAATATCTTATTCTGTTCTTCTAAAAACTCTATTTTTTCATCATATTTTTGAGCCTTTTCGTTTATTTTCATCTGAAGCTGCTCAAAATCTTTTTGCACATTCATTTGTTTGGGTGAAAATTCTGGCATTTCAAGTTTTTCATCCGTTTTTATTTCAACTTCACTTTCTTCACTTTCCTTTATTTCCTCTTTTTCATTTAATTCTTCTTCAATATGCTCAAGTTCTGTTATTTCATCAAGCGCATTATCTATTTCTTCTTTTTCACTCTCTTCAACTATCACATCGGCATTTTCTTCTGAACCTATTGTGTTTACATCTTCTTCATCAAGATCAAGTTCTGGCACAGATTCTTCTGATTCTACATTTTCAGTTATTTCCGCTTTTTCTTCTGTTTCCTCTTCAAGATTTAATTCTGGAATTTCTTCTTCAATTGTTTCATTTTCTTCGGTGTTTTCCATTATACTTTCTTCATTTTCTGTTTCTACAATTTCTTCAGATTTATTTTCTTCAACTACTGTATCTTCATCTAAATCCAATTCTGGAATTTCTTCTTTCTCTTCGACATCTTCAACCTTCTTTTCTTCTGTAGCCTCTTCCATCATTACCTCTTCTGTTAAACTTTCTTCATTTTTTTCTTCTATATTTTCTTCAAGGTCTAATTCTGGAATATTTTCTTCAGGTTCAAGTGATGGAATTTCTTCTTTTTCTTCTTCGAGATTTAATTCTGGCATCTCTTCAGGATTTTCTCCATCTGTTTTTTCTTCAGAAATAGTTTCCTGTACTTCTTCAACTACTTCTTCAGAATTCGGATTCTCTTCTATTAATTCTTCTGTTTCGTTTTCCAATTCATCGAGTTCAAGGTTAGGAATAACCTCTTCTAATTTAACTTCTTCCTCTTCAGGTTTTTGAGTGTCAAGATCATCTAAATTTAAATCATCTAAATTAATTTCTTCCTCTGTAATCTGTTTTTCCAATAATTCTTCTGATGAACTTTGCTCTGTTCCAATATCCATCAGTTTGTTAATTTCATCTGTGTTATCAAGTAATTCTGTCATTTCCTCCATGTTTCCCTGTTGGATTTCCTGATTTTCCTGAACTTCCTTTTTTTCTTCATTATTTTCTAACATAATGTATCCCCCCAATACTGTTTTATTGGATATCCCATTTTTTTAATTTTGAAAATAATGTCATCTTGGTAATTCCAAGAATCTTTGCTGCTCTGGATTTATTATTATTCACCCAGTTTAATGTTTTTAATGTATATCTTTTTTCAACTTCTTCAATGGTTAAACCAAGAGGCAATTCTATCTTTTCATCCACAAAACTCTCCAGCAATTTCTCTGGTAATAAACTTTTATTAAGAATATCCTCTGTAGCTATAGCAATCATTGAATATATTACGTTTTTTAACTCTCTAATATTCCCCGGCCAATAATATTTTTGAAAAATTTCTATTACATCTGGATTTACACCTTTAATATTAGTTCCAAATTCTTCATTTGCCATATCCACAAAATAATTAACCAATAGAGGTATATCCTCAATCCTTTCTCTTAGAGGTTTTGCTTCAATATTAAATACCGATAATCTAAAATATAAGTCTTCTCTAAATTGTCCTTCATTTACCAATGTTTTTAAATCTCGATTTGTGGCAGCAATTATTCTCACATCAACCTTTTTAGGTGTTGTACTGCCTATTCTTTCAACCTCTTTTGTCTCTAAAACCCTTAACAACTTTACCTGCATATTTTTAGGTAATTCACCTATTTCATCCAAAAAAAGTGTTCCACCATCTGCAATTTCGAATTTCCCGGGTTTTCCTTTTTCCGCTCCAGTAAAGGCACCCTTTTCATATCCAAAAAGCTCACTTTCAAACAATTCCTGAGGAATAGCTCCACAATTAACTGCCACAAAATTTTTTCTATTACTTGCTTCATGAATAGCTCTTGCTATTACCTCTTTACCTGTTCCGCTTTCACCGGTAATTAATACAGGTATATTCTTTTCGGCAATCATCCCAATCTTTTCTTTTAATCTTTCTATAAATTTGGATTTTCCAATTAAAAGCCCGGATTTTTGTAATTGTTCTTTTAATTTTTTTATTTCTTTTTTTAAATTTACAGTTTCAAATGCTCTATTTAATTCACTTAATAATAATTTTAAATCAACAGGTTTTTCAAGAAAATTATATACTCCCAATTTTGTGGCCTTTACTGCATCAGATATATCTCCATGTGCTGTTATAATAATTATTTCTTCAACATATTTTTTTAATTCTTCAATTATTTCCATACCATTTGTATCAGGTAATCTTAAATCGAGAATAACTACATCCGGAAGTTTTTCTTTTGCAATATTTAAACCTTCACTTCCGGTATATGCACAAAAAATATTGTATTTAAAATTTTTCAAAAAATCGCACATTGTTTCATTTAATACTTTATCGTCTTCTATTATCAAAACTTCAGGCATTATTTACCTCTTTTTTCTTTTTTAAATTAGCAAAAATTCCTAAAATCAATCCGAGAACAAAACTCCATACTGCTGCTAAAGTAATCTGCCATTCTCCCGGCAATGAAAAGGTTATTGTATGTGCTGGTACCCAGAACCATAATAATGTCAGCATTGCACCTTTTAAGCCTTCTGTTGGAATCTTTAACTTTGGCAAATTATCAAGAAATCTATGAATTATAACCAACCATGGACCAAACATTGCATTGGTAAAAAATGATTTAAAAAATGCTTCGTATATTTTTCCAGATGGAAGATAATGATGATTAACCAATTCGTGCACAAAACCGTTAAATCCTATAAATGCATACTTTATTATTACTCCTAATATAGCCCAGGATATAGCCGAATGAATAATTTTAGTTATGGATATCTTACTCTTTGTAATAAGCTTTGCAACTACTTCACCTGCTGTACCAAGAATAGCAAATTTAACCATTGCTGCAACTAATGGATTCATATGTATAATTCCTCCTTTTTAAAAATTTATTAAATTCAACTATAATAATTATAACATAAACTCCCTATTTAATAAATACTACAGTATTCAAGATTTTAAAAAAATGAAAATCAGGAATTTCATTATAACTTTGTTTTTTGCTTTTTTTCATGTATAATATTATTAAGAAAAGGTAAAAATTATTTAGGAGGTTCCCATGAAAAAATATCTTTTAACAATGATGTTCCTGTTAACTTTTACTTTTTTATTTTCACAAATCCAATGGAATACATCACCTTCCAATTATGAAATAGTACCATATAACAAAACAATAACTTTAAATTTTAATCTTATAGAAAGAGATGTCCTTTTTTATATTGTGTATCTGGGTGAAAACAAAAATAACTTAAAAGATATATATAAAGGAAAAGAAAATTATGTTCATATTCAACTTACGCCAAATAAAAATTATTTCTGGAAGGTTATTGCATATACTAAAGACAAAATTTATTCCACAGAAACATTAAAATTCTTTTTAGAACTAAAATCACCGGTTATAACCAATTGTTCTCCTGCTAATTTATACAATGTTTTTCCAGAAAATATTGAATTTAAATGGAATGTAGATTTTAATGCGAATTACATACAAAACTTCATATTATATGAAAAAAACAAAAAAATACTTGAAAAAAGGGTGGAAAATAATTCATTAAAAATTACATATTTAAAACCTGGTTTACAATACAAATGGAAAATAATAATAACCGATGAGTTTGGAAAAAAATATTATTATGGACCATATATTTTCTATACAAAACCTTACGAATTCTATATTTCAAATGAATATTCAATATTTAAAGTTAAAACCTATGGAGAATTTTTAGAAAAAAAAGAAATTTTTAATTCAAAAGATCGTATAAAAAATTATATCCCTTTTCATCAATTTATTATAATAAATATAAAAAGCAAAATTGAAATTATACATAATCTTGGAAATAAAACCTCTGAAATTTTATTAAATAATGAAATAAGCGATTTTTATATTGAAGAATATAATAATCAGGTGCTATTATATATTACAACTGATAATCAATTATGTGTTTATGATATAACCAATCCCTATTATCCCTATATTTTGAAAAAATTAAAAGGCGACTATATCTCTGTGTCAACAAACTCAAAATATATATTTTTACTCTCAAAAAACACTATTACTGTTATGAATCATAATTTTAAAAAACTAAATATATCCAGAAACTTTAATAATGTAAAAATCATTTACAATGATAATGCTGGTTTGATTATATTAACAAATGATTCAATAAAAAAGATTTCATATAAAAACAATAAATTCAAAACAGAAAAAGAATTTTCCCTTAAACTTATAAACAATTATTTTATTTCAAAAAATATAATATCTTTCTCAACCAAAAATAAGGAATTATATATTTTTGACCACAATTTAAATTTGATAAATTATCTATATTTAAATGACGGAATAAAAAGTTATTCCATATATGGAAATGGCGTATATTATTTTAACAACAAAAATGAATTAAAGATTGCTTATTTGAAAGGAAGTGAGTAACGTTGATTGCTGTTATAGGGGGAGGAATTGTTGGCACATTAATTGCCAGAGAGTTAAACAAATATGAAAAAGATGTCTATCTATTTGAAGCAAAAACGAATTTTGGTATGGGGGTAACAAAATCAAATTCTGCAGTTTTACACGGCGGTTACGATGATCCGCCGGGAACAATGAGGGCTAAACTATGTTATATGGGAAATCAGCTTTATACAGAATTGCAAAAAGAATTAAACTTCGATATGAAAAGAGTTGGTTCACATGTTGTTGCTATTGAGGATGAAGAAACACATTATATATATGAACTGCTAAAAAAAGCTGAAAGAAATGGCGTAAAAGGCGTTAGAATTGTTGAAAAACTTGAATTGCTGGAAATGGAGCCAAATATCAATCCACGAGCCAAACGTTCATTATATGCAGAATTTGCTGGAATATTTGATCCATGGATGGTTGCAATTCAGGCTGCCAAATCAGTAAGGGAAAATGGCGGTAAAACTTTTATAGGAAAAACATTAATCGATGTTGAAAAGAAAAATAACAAATTCCTTTTAAAATTTTCCGATAATACCACTTTTGAAGCAGATATTGTAATAAATGCCACAGGATTATATGCAGATGAAATTGCAAAGATGTTTGGCGATGAAGTTCCTGAAATATTTCCTGTAAAAGGTGAATATTTTTTATTATCAAAAGATTATAACTATGTCAATTCAATAATATTCCCTGTACCTACTGGAATATCAAAAGGTTGTCTCGTTTTACCTACTGTAGATGGTGGATTTTTAGTTGGACCAAATGCAAATAGAGTAATTTCCAAAAAGGATACAGCAACAACCAGAGAAGGATTAAATGAAGTAAAAGAAAAAGGTATGAAACTCGTTCCAAATCTTAATTTTAGAAGACATCTTGTGAAAACCTTTGCAGGATTACGTCCGGAAACTGAGAAAAAAGACTTTTATATAGACGTTGGAAAAAGTGGTGCTATCCACGTATCTGGAATTAGATCACCTGGTTTAACAGCAGCTCCTGCTATAGCAAAATATGTTGTTGATTATCTAATTCAGGAAAAATTGGGAATAAACCTTTCAAAAAGAAACGACTATAATCCTATCACTCAAAGAACACCTCATTTAGTTCACATTGATAGAAACGAATGGAATAAAATTATCCAGGAAGATCCAAATGCTGGAGAAATGATCTGTCATTGTAATAAAGTTACAAAAAAAGAAATCATCGATGCCATAAACAATGGTGCAAGAACCCTGGATGATATAAAATTTATGACACGTGCATCATTTGGAGAATGTCAGGGCGGATTCTGTACAGCGAAAATCCTTAAAATACTTGCTGAATATACAGGCCGAAAACCTGAAGAAATTACTCAAAATGAAAAAGGAACATGGATAGTGAATTCGAAGGTGAGAATATGAAATATAAAACAGATGTGGTAATTATAGGTGGCGGTGCTGCTGGAATGGCAGCTGCATATAGTGCAACAAGAGAAGGTGCAGATGTAATATTATTAGAACGAGATGAAGATACAGGTGGAGTATTAAATCAATGTATTCATAATGGTTTTGGTTTGCATTATTTCAAAAAAGACTTAACAGGTCCGGAATTTAAAGAGTTAGCTAAAGAAAGAATAAAAGACTTAAATATACTATATGGAACATATGTTCTGGAAGTTACAAAAGATAAAAGAATAATTTTTGTAGACAGAAGAGGTATACATGAAATTGAAACAAAAGCTCTTGTTATGGCAACAGGAGCAAGAGAACGACATTTCAATTCGTTACCAGTTCCAGGAAAGAGAATAACAGGAGTATTTACTGCAGGACTTGCACAAAGATTTATTAACTTAGAAAATTTAAAACCTGGAAATAAAGCTGTTATTCTTGGTTCTGGTGATATTGGTTTAATTATGGCAAGAAGGCTTACACTTGAAGGAATAAAGGTTGAAGCTGTACTTGAAATAATGCCTTATCCTGGTGGTCTTGAAAGAAATATCCAACAATGTTTAAGGGATTTTAATATTCCATTATATCTTTCGCACACAGTTACTGCTATAGAAGGTGAAAAAAGACTGGAAAAAGTAATAGCTTCACAGGTGGATTATAAATGGAATCCTATACCTGGAACAGAAAAAGTTTTTGATGTAGATATGTTAATTACATCTGTTGGATTAATTCCATCAACCAAACCTGTTGATTTTGTTGATGCTGATCCTGGATTTTTAGTATCAAATACTAACCAGACAAGTGAAGACTGGATATTTGCAGCAGGAAACTGTACTGTAATCTTTGATCTCGTAGATTTCGTTGCAAAAGAAGGAGAAAAAGCAGGTAAATATGCAGCATTATATGCTCAGGGAAAATATGAAAAAAAGAAATTAATTAAAGTTAGAAAAGGTGAAAACATTGGTATAGTGCATCCTGTTTATATAGATCCTACAGAAGAATCTACTTTATACATAAGGGTATCTACTGTATTTGAAAAGGCAAGTATAAAAATAAATCCTTTAGGAATTGAAAAAGTCGAAGAAGATGCTCGACCTCCAGAAATGATAGTTGTTAAAATCAGACCATTTGATGGTGAAAATATTGATGAAATCGAGGTGACAGCTGATGAACTCATCTCAAAACTTGGCTAAGGATCTCGTATGTGTTAGATGTCCAATTGGTTGTAAAGTACATGTTGAATATACTCAAAATATGGAAATAATAAATATCTCAGGAAACAGGTGTCCTCGAGGTAAAGAATATGCTATTCAGGAAATAAAAGATCCTCATAGAATACTCGTAACAAGTATAAAAGTTAAAAATGGAAAATATCCTCTCGCTTCTGTAAAAACAACTGAAGCAATTCCTTTAAGATTATTTGAGGAGGCTATGAAAGAAATAAACAAAATTGAAGTTGAAGCTCCTGTAAAAAGAGGCGATATAGTAATAGAAGGCTTCATGAACACATCTGCAAATCTTATAATAACAAGAACTGTAGAAAAGGAGTAGGATATGGAACAAAAAGACTTAATTCTGGAAACATATTCCAAAATTTCTGATCTTGTAATGGAAATAAGTTCTCTAAAAGACCTTTCCCAAATTGAAAATTCCATTAATACACTGGTAAATAGAATATTAACAGTAAATAATGCATATTTCTTAAAACCGACAGAGAAAGGTTTTGAAGAAGTAAACAACAAAAACGTTCCGGAAGAAATTATGGATCTTGTATCCTGGGCTGCAAAATCATTAAAAATATCAGTATTCCCGCTTGAAGAAGGCGGGAGTGCTTTAATTATCCCATTTTCACGATCCCAAAAATTACTGCTGATATATGCATGTGAAACTGATACAGAAGAAATTTCAAATGAAGCAACTGTATTTTTAAATATAATGAGTTTCTTAACAGCAACAATAATTGAAAACCTTGAATTATATGAAGAAATACTAAAAACAAATGAAATAATTGAAAGCAATAGAAAATTCTTAAACCAAATCCTTGATTCAATGATTAGCGGTTTAGCAGTATATGATAATGAATACAAAGAATTATTTAGAAACAAAAATTTTGAAAAGTTTGAACAGGAATATGGAAAAAAGTTAATAGAATTCATAAAAGAAGAATTGGTAAAATTAGAAATATTTGGAGAAAAAATTACCAAAGAAAAAGAGTTTGATGAACACTTTCTTTCAATAGATTTGCTAAGAACCGAAGAAGATAATTATCTTGTTATTATATCGGATATAACTGGAACAAAGGAATTGGAACGTTTAAGAAAATTAGATCAGATGAAAACAGAATTCTTATCTACTGTATCTCATGAATTGCGAACACCTTTAGCAGCTATTAAAGCTTATTCTGAATCAATTGTAGAAAGTTTAGATTTCATGGATACAGAAACCTTGAAAGATTTTATGGAAACAATACTAAATGAGGCAAATCATCTACAAAACCTATTAGATGAAATCCTCGATTTCTCAAGACTTGAAATGAAGAGTATAAATATTAAAAAAGAAGAATTTTCATTAAATGAATTAATTGATGAAGTATATTCCTCAAATAAATCAAAAGCTGAAAGCAATGATGTTAAATTGTATAAAGTTTTACCAAAAGAAAATATAATTGTTAATCTCGATAGAACAAGAGTAAAACAAATACTGTCTAATTTAATAGATAACGCCATAAAATACAGTGATAAAAGAAAAGATTTAAAATTTGTAAAAATAACCCTACAGGACAGGGGAGATAAGGTATGGATACTCGTAGAAGATAATGGAATTGGAATTCCAAAAGAACATCACGAAAAAATCTTCGAAAAATTCTATAGAGTTGATTCATCATTGACATATGAAGTTTCTGGAACAGGAATAGGGTTATCTGTTGTAAAAGAACTTGTTGAAATGCAGGGAGGAAAAATCTGGCTAAAAAGCGTTGAAAATAAGGGAACCCGTTTTTATATAGAATTTGATAAAGGAAAGTGATAAAATGGCTAATCCTACAATGAAAGAAATTTTAAAAAAATTATCCGAACTCCCAACACCTGATTTTATAATTCAACGAATAATGGACATAGCTTCCAATCCAACCTCAAATACCAAAGAACTGGAAAAAGCTGTTTTACAATCGCCACCACTGGTGGCAAAAATTTTAAAATTATGTAATTCTGCGTATTATGCATTACCACGAAAAATTACCAAAATTTCTCAGGCTATAAATATTTTAGGATTCAAAACCGTTAGAAACCTTGCTATGGGAATATTTGTCGCTGATTCTTTTTTCAGACGCGACTTTGACTTTCTTGATTCAAAAAAATTCTGGCAGCACAGTATAGCAGTTGCCATAGCTTCTGAACAACTTGCTCAAATTGTAAATTATCCTGACAAAGAAGAAATATTTTTAAGTGGGATGTTACATGATCTTGGTAAAATAGCTATGGGTATAGTAACCCCTGAAACAGTAGAAATGATATTAAACGTATCTGAATACAAAAAAGTTTCTTTTTCAAGGGCAGAACAAATGTTAAACGTAATGTCTCATACTACCCTTGGAAAAACCTTATTTGAAAATTGGAATTTACCGGAAAATGTTGTATATACTGCAGAATTCCATAACGATCCAGAAAAACTTCAAATAGATTCATTTATTATGAACGTATATATTGTACATCTTGCCAATTCAACCATAAATACTATTTATTACGGATACTCTGGAAGTTACGACATACCTGTTCCATCAGATGTCGTCTGGAACAAATTCAACATGACAGCAACAAAATACCTTGAATTTCTAAAAAATCTCGAACAAAAACTTGAAGAATCAAATGACTTCATGAATCTTGATTCATTCCTTGAAAGCGATACAGAAACGGAGGAGGATAACAATGGCTAAAGAATTTAGAAGAGAAATGATAGAATCAGAAATAATGAAAATAATAAATACAAATGTTTCAAATTTACGAGACCCTAAAATACAGGGAAAATTAATTTCAGCCACAAGGGTAGAATTATCAAGAGACAAATCATATGCAGATATATATGTTTCTGTATTTGGTGGTGATGCCGATGAAATCATTGCTGTTCTTGAAAAAGCAAAAGGATTCTTTAAAAGCATAATTGGTAGAAACATTAGAATGTATAAAATTCCAGAATTAAGATTTCATAAAGACACCGGGATTGAAGAAAGCATAAAAATTCATAAATTACTAGATGAAATATCTCAAAATAAAGGTGAAGAAAATGAATAATGGATTTCTTTTGGTTGATAAACCAGAAGGAATAACATCACACGATGTTGTAAACGAAATACGAAAAATCTTTTCAACTAAAAAAGTTGGGCATTCTGGAACATTAGACCCTTTTGCAACTGGATTATTGATAATTGGAGTAAATAAAGGAACCAGACTTTTAGAATATTTACAACATCAGGACAAGGTTTATCATGTAAAAGCAAAATTAGGAATAATAACAGATACGTTTGATATCACCGGTAAAATCACAGAAAAAAATGAATTTACAGATTCTGAAATAGAAAAACTTGAGGATACAATAATATCATTTATTGGAAAATACAAACAGGTTCCACCAATGTATTCTGCACGAAAATACAAAGGAAAAAAATTATACGAATTAGCCAGAGAAGGTAAAATAATAAAAATGCCACCCAAAGAGGTGGAGATTTATGATATCTGGAACATATCCATAAAAGACCATGGAGAATTTGAATTTACCTGCAAAGTTTCATCAGGAACATATATCCGTTCATTAATAATGGATATAGGATATAAAATAGGATGTGGAGCAGTAACCACAGAGCTCAGAAGATTAAATGTGGGCAAATTCTCAATAGACAAAGCTGTTGAATTGGAAAAAATATCTTCAGAAAATTTAATTCCTTTATTAGATGTTTTAGATTTCCCAAAAGTTATTCTAAACAATGAGGGTATTGAAAACGTAAAACATGGTCGTCAAATTGTTGTAGATAATATTATAAAATTTGAAGATTTTAAAAAGGATACCCTTGTTTCGCTAATTGATAATAAAAATAATCTACTGGCCATAGCAAAAGCAGAAAGAAACTCTTCATTTATAAACACCCTTATTAATCAAAATAGAAATGAAAGGGTTTTCAAATTAAAAAAGGTATTTATTTAATAAATACCTAAATGGGGTGAAAACATGGAAGGAAAACATCCTTATGTAAAATGGGCTATAGAAGTTATTGAAAATTACATTAAATATGGGAAAAAAATCGAAATAAGAGATAACCTTCCAGATGACCTATTAAACAAAAGAGCTGCATGTTTTGTAACTCTTCATAAATTAAACGGAGATTTAAGGGGTTGTATAGGAACAATAGAACCAGTATATGACAATCTTGCAATAGAAATACGAGAAAATGCAATTGCTGCAGCTACAAGAGATTACAGGTTTAATCCTGTTACAGCTGATGAACTCGATGACATAATGGTAAGTGTTGACGTATTAAGCGAACCTGAATACGTTGAATCAGAAGAAGATTTAGACCCGGAAATATATGGTGTAATAGTTGTTAGCGGCTGGAAAAAAGGAGTTTTACTACCAGCACTTGATGGCGTAAACACTGTTGAAGAACAATTAAGAATTGCTAAATTAAAAGCTGGTATCTTCTCAGAGCCATACGAAATATATAGATTCACAGTGGAAAGATATTTCTAAAATGAAAGAAGCATTATATTATAAAACACTTGAAAATAATAAAGTTCAATGTACATTATGTCCTCACAATTGCATAATAAAAAACAGCTCTACAGGAATATGTAGAGTGCGTAAGAATGTTGACGGAAAATTATACACATTAAACTATGGTGAAATAACAGCAATTGCAAACGATCCTATAGAAAAAAAACCCCTTTTTCATTTCCATCCAGGCGAAAACATAATATCAATAGGTACATGGGGATGTAATTTTAGATGTAAATTCTGTCAAAACTTTGAAATCTCCCAGGAATCCCCATGGAAAATCTATAAATTAACTCCACAGGACATTCTGAATCTTTTACTGGAAAACCATGCAAAAATGCTTGCATTTACATATTCAGAACCAAATATATGGTATGAATTTGTTCTCGATACTGCGAAATTAGTAAAAAAACACGGAATAAAAACCGTAATGGTAACCAACGGTTATATCTCAGAAAAACCTTTAATGGAATTATTACCCTATATAGATGCAATGAATATAGACTTAAAAGGATTCAATAATGAATTCTATGCCAAAATAATAGGCGGAAAAAAAGAACCTGTAATGAACACAATAAAATTGGCATATAATTTTATCTCAGATGTTGAAATAACAACACTTATAGTCACAGAAGGAAATGATGATGAAAGAGAATTCACAGAACTGGTAAAATGGATTTCCAGCATTTCAAAAAATATACCTTTACATATCAGCAGATATTATCCTGTGTATAAATACAACAAACCACCTACACCAATTGAAACACTTAAAAAATTCTATGAAATAGCCAGAAAACATTTAAATTTTGTATATCTTGGAAATGTCCGGGATAAACAATACGAATCAACATACTGTCCATATTGTAAAACCATGCTTATAAAACGCGAAGGATATAATATCGAAATACTAAATGTTGACGAAAAAGGAAGGTGCAAAAATTGCTTAAAAAAAATCCCTATAATTTTTTAAAAAACAAAGGTATATTATATTCCGTCATAGCAGGAATTGCAATTATCCTCACACTGTTTTTGATATTTCATAAACCTTTACCACAATATTATTCCAAAAAGGATTTTGCCCTGGGAACATGGGTTAATGTAAAGGTTGCAGGAAATAAGATTAATTCCGAAAAATTAGCCGATATCGCATTTGATGAAATGAAAAGAATAGAAAGAAAATTCAGCAAAAATATAAAAGGTAGTGTTATCTGGGAATTAAATGAAAAAAGAAGCATTATAGCAGATAAAGAAACATTATTTTTAATGAAAGCTGCTATAAATTATGCTGATTTAACAGGAGGGGCATTTGATCCAGCAATAGGTGCTCTTGTAAAATTATGGGGATTTGATGATATGAACAGTCCGAAAAGAGTTCCTTCAAAAGATGAAATAAATAATGCTTTAAAAGGTATCAGCTATAAATTTATAAAAATAGAAGGAAATAAAATTTCATTATTAAACGATGAAACAATGATTGATCTTGGCGGAATAGCAAAAGGATATGCTGTTGATATGGCAATAAACAAAATCAAAAGTCTCGATCCAAAAGCAACAGGTTTTATAGACGCCGGTGGAGACATTGGAATAATAGGTCCAAAATTTAACAGATTCCCATGGGTAATTGGAATAAGAGACCCTGATGGAAACCCTTACGATATAAAATTGCAGATATACTTAAAAGAAGGCGCAATAGTAACCTCAGGGAATTACGAACGATATTTTGAAAAAGATGGTGTAAGATATCATCATTTAATAGATCCAAAAACTGGATATCCCGCAAACTTCTATAAAAGCGTTTCAATAATATCCGACAGTGCAATGAAAGCTGATGCAATGTCAACTGCAATATTTATCCTTGGAGATAAATTACCCGATATAGACTCAATGATGCAATATGATATACAGATATACGGAATTACATCTGATAACAAAATAATTAAAACTACAGGTTTTGATTATTATTTAAAAAAGTAAATGAAATGGTGAAAAAATGAAAAAAGATATAATCTTTGTAGGAATTATAATACTAATATCAATAATCACAATATTTCTTCAAAACACATTAAAAAATACATTAAAAGGTGCCAAAGTATATATTTCCGGCAAAGAAGTAATGGAAATAACCAGACCGGGAACATATACAATTAAAGATGATAAAGGCGTCTATAAAATGAAAGTAATCTTTGACGGTTCAAAAATCAAAGCAATTGATTCAACCTGTGCCCTAAAAATTTGCGAACATACAGGGTGGGTTGACAACGCTTCACAGGAAATAATATGCATTCCAAATAAAATCGTGATAAAACCAATTGGAAAAGAAAAAAACACAGGAGTTGACGTAATTTCATGGTGAAAAACAACATACCCAAACAGGCTATACTAATTGCATTAGCATCCGCAGTATATTATGTTGAATCATTGGTTCCTTTTCCTATTCCTCTTCCTGGCGCTCGCTGGGGTTTTTCTAATTTTGCAGTATTATATTCAATAGTAGAAGATAAAAACTTAAAAAATGCTTTGTATATCGCCATTTTTAAATCCATACTTGGCTCATTGCTTTCTGGAAAATTCCTATCTCCAACATTCTTTATGGGATTTTCAGGAAGTGTTATTGCAACATTAATAATGTATTTAGCATTAAAAACAAAAAAATTTGGTATAATAGGAATAAGTGAAAGTGGTGCAATATTCAATAACATAACTCAGGTTACATTTGGATGGTTATTTATAATAAAATCTGCAGGAATATACTGGTATTTACCACAAATGATACTAATAGGAACATTCTCAGCAATTGCAAATGCAATAGTGGTAAAATCTGCACTTAGGAGTGTAAAACCGTGAAAAAAATAATATTAGGCTCTGCCTCTCCGAGAAGAAAGGAACTGCTTTCAAAACTTGGAATAGAATTTGAAATTAGAGTTTCAAATATAAAAGAAATAAGTCAAAAAAACACCCCTGTAGAATACGCAATAGATTTAAGCAAACAAAAAGCACAAAGTATTGAAATAAATGAAAATGAATTATTGATCACTGCAGACACAATTGTAGCATTTGAAAACAAAATCCTGGGAAAACCAAAAGATAAAAAAGATGCATTTAATATGCTAAGAATGCTTTCAGGAAAAAAACATGAAGTAATAACAGGTATTACATTCAAAGAAAATAATTCTATATACTCAATATATGATATAACCGAAGTATATTTTCACCATTTAAATGATAGCATTATACAATATTATATTGAAAACTACTCCCCGTTAGACAAAGCAGGAAGTTATGGTATTCAGGATTTTGCTGGTGTTTTTATAGAAAAAATAAATGGTGACTATTACAACGTTATGGGATTACCAATAAACAAAATTTTTTGGTACTTATATGAGAAAGGAGTTCTAAATGTCTGAACTACCAAGAGAAAAACTCTTAAAATATGGTCCAAAAAATTTGACTATTGACGAATTATTAGCTATAATAATAAGAAAGGGAACAAAAGATAAAAACGTATTTCAACTATCAAAAGAAATTACAGAAAAATATTCTTTAAAAGATTTATTTTATATGAATGTAAATCAATTGAGTCAAATAAAAGGAATTGGAAAAGTTACTGCAATTACCTTAAAAGCTGTTTTTGAGCTTGGAATAAGATTTCACAAAGAAGCCCTAAAAAAAGAAAATATAAAATTGGATTCTCCTGATAAAGTCTACGACTTAATATATGATAGATTTATATTTGAAGACAGGGAAAATGTACTATGCATATCATTAAATAGCAAACTAAATCCTATATCCATTGATACAATAAGTATAGGAACAGCAAATCATTCAATATTACATCCAAGGGATATATTTAAAACCGCAATAAAAAATAATGCAATTTCAATTATATTAATTCATAATCATCCTTCAGGAGATAGCACTCCAAGCATGCAGGATTATGATATTACTGAAAAAATAGAAAAAAGCGGTGAATTATTGGGAATAAAATTGTCGGATCATATAATTATAGGAAAATCAGAATACTACAGCTTCAAACTGGGAAGAAAGGTGATAAGAAATGGATAATATGCCTGATAACTTAAAAGCATTAATGCAATTAAAGAAAAAATTTGAAAAGGATTTAAAAAGAAAAGGAATAAACATTGAACAAAAAAAGAAAAAAACTGTTGAAAGAGCAAATATAGAGATAAAATACATCTCTATACCTATTGACGATGTTCAAACAATTGTTGATTTAAACTACTACGACTTTAAAAATAACAACCTTGAACTTGCAAAACATATAGAAAAACTATTAATAAACAAACCAAAAAGTTCATATGTCAACCAACAGGCAGTTGCACATATACTCAAAGGTGAATACGAGGAAGTAAAAGAACTTTTAGACAATCCTTCATTCCCGGAAGATTATTTCAATCTGGGAATGGCTAAATTTTTGCTCAGGGAACCTGATGCATATGAATTTGCAGAAGATGCATTAAAAAGATTCCCAAACAACAAACACGCAAACCTTTTAATGGCAATGAACGCTGTATATAAAGGAGAATATTACAAAGCATATAAAGCTGTTGAAGAAGCTGCACGAAATTCAAATGATCCTTTATTATATTTCGTTGTAGCAATGTATGAAAAAGATTATGTAAAAGCCAAAGAGCATTTAAGTAGAGTATTCTTACAGGGAAAAGTAAAATACGTTGCCTCAATATACCAGGGATATCTTTACTATCTTTCTCAAGAAGGCGACAAATTATATCATATGAGAAAAAACTTTGAAAACAACATTCCATGCGCAAATTGTCTTTTAAGAAGATCAAAATTAAAAGCTGTAAATGTACCTCCAGATTATTGTAAATACTGGAAAATATTAGAAGCATTTGAATACGAAACCTCTGGAAGGTTTGAAACAGAAACAAATTTACCAGAACAGGCTATAATTTCATTCCTCGGATTCTACAATTACAACAATGAAGAAATGGCAAATAAAACATTTGATAAAATATTTGAAATGTTTGGAGAAGTTAGAGTAATATTCTTCCCAAATGACTCACATGTAAAAGGGTTAAAAACATTTACATTAGAACCTATAAAAAATGGAAAAGTTGCAAAATTATACGGACCTGGATATTATCAAAAAATAAAAAATATACTTCAAAGATTAGAAACAAAAGAAGGAGTAAGATACGATTTTGCAATTGATATTCCTTTCTATGAAGCAATAAGAATGCTGTTTGGCTGGAGAACATGTCAGATGTATTACGAGGGGGAAGAATAAATGACAAGAGATGAAGCCATACAGTTATTAAAAGAACAGGTAAAAAGCGATAATTTAATAAAGCACTGTTTAGCAGTTGGCGCAATAATGAAAGGTCTCGCAAAAGAATTAGAGGAAGATCCAGATCGATGGGAAATAATTGGTATATTACATGATCTTGATTATGAATTCACTAAAGATAATCCAGAAATACATGCAAAAAAAACAGTTGAAATGCTGGGAGACAAATTATCAGAAGAAGAAAAAAACGCTATACTCGCACACAATGATCATGCTCCATTAAACTCAAAAATGGATTTTGCATTATATGCAGCAGATCCAATTTCTGGACTGGTAACAGCTGCAGTTTTAGTAAGACCTGACAAAAAAATTGAAGGATTAAAAGTAAAATCTTTAAAGAAAAAATTTAAAGACAAATCATTTGCAGCTGGTGCCAATAGAGAAAATATCAGAAAAATCGAAGAAATAGGTATAGAATTAAACAGATTTTTTGAAATATCCATAGAATCTATGAAAGAAATAGCAGAAGAACTTGAATTATAACAAAAGTTGCGTTAAACGCAACTTTTGTTTTTAAAAATATACAGAAAGAGGTGGAAAAATGGACTTAAAAAATATCATACAAAAAGAAATTGAAAGGTATAACAAAGAATTCAAAATGCCTGAAAACGATATCTCATTAACTCCTGAGGATGTTGCTAAATATATAGACCATACAATACTAAAAGCAACAACTACACCAGAAGATATAAAAAGAATTTGTAAAGAAGCAAAAGATTATAATTTCTTCTCAGTTTGTGTAAATCCTGTATATGTTCCTTTAGCAAAAGAAGAACTAAAAGGTTCTGAGGTTAAAGTTGCAACTGTAATAGGATTCCCTTTAGGTGCAAATCCAATTGATGTAAAAGCATATGAAACAGATATTGCATTAAATGATGGTGCAGATGAATTCGACATGGTATTAAATGTTGGAATGCTTAAAGCCGGAGAATATGATTACATATATAATGAAATAAAAGCTGTTGTTGAAGCTGCACAGGGAAAAACTGTAAAAGTTATTATAGAAACATGCTACTTAACAACAGAAGAAAAAATTGCTGCATGTGTAATTTCCAAAGAAGCTGGAGCTCATTTTGTAAAAACATCTACAGGTTTTGGAACAGGTGGAGCAACAGCAGAAGATGTAGCTTTAATGAAATTTGTAGTTGGTGATGCATTAAAAGTAAAAGCATCTGGCGGAGTAAGAAGCTTTGAAGATGCATTAAAAATGATAAAAGCTGGTGCAGAAAGAATTGGAGCAAGTTCAGGAGTAAAAATAGTATCTGGCGAAAAAGCTGAAGGTACTGGATATTAATAATTAACAAAAATAACCTTCTCTTTATGAGAAGGTTATTTTTTATTATACCCAAAAGCAAGTTAATGTTAATTTTATAGTAATGAAAATACTTTAAAATAACAGGGATATTTTAAAATATTAGAGGAGGTATTAAAATGGAAAATAAAGTTACAACTGTATCTGAAAAATTGGCAAATCCTGCACCGCTCGGATTAATGGGTTTTGGTATGACAACTGTATTATTAAATCTTCACAACGCTGGTATATTTGAATTAAATGTTATGATAATGGCTATGGGAATATTCTACGGTGGATTAGCACAGGTTATTGCTGGTATATTTGAATTCAAGAAAAACAATACATTTGGTGCTACAGCATTCACATCTTACGGTCTTTTCTGGCTTTCACTTGTGGCAATATGGACAATGCCAAAAATGGGATTAGGTGAAGCTGCTTCAGCAACTGCAGTAGCATTCTATTTATTAATGTGGGGAATATTCACATTATATATGTTTGTAGGAACATTAAAAGGAAACAAATCACTTCAGGTTGTTTTTGGAACATTAACAATATTATTTTTCTTATTATCAATGGGAGATTTCCTGGGAAGTACAGCTATAAAACATTTAGCTGGTTGGGAAGGTATATTCTGTGGAGCTTCTGCAATTTATACAGCAATGGCTGAAGTATTAAATGAAGTATACGGCAAAAAAGTTTTACCTTTATAACATAAATAAAAAAGCCCCTTAAAAGGGGCTATTGTTTTATTAGAGAGCTCTTACGTTTACAGCTTGTAAGCCTTTTTCATTTTCTTGAACTTCGTATTCTACTTCTTGACCTTCTTCTAAAGTCTTGAAGCCATCCATTGTGATAGCTGTGAAGTGTACAAATACGTCTTTTCCATCTTCACCAGAAATGAAACCATAACCTTTTTTTGCGTCAAACCATTTAACTTTACCTTTCATACTTTCCTCCATGTTCCTACCGTGTTACCCATTGCAACTACGGATGTGATTCTCAACCCTTAAGGGTCACACTAATTATATACCTTTTTTTATTAAAAGTCAACTAAAAAATAAAAAAGCCCCTTAAAAGGGGCTATTGATTGTTAGATAGCTCTTACGTTTACAGCCTGTAAACCTTTAGCGTTTTCTTGAATTTCGTATTCAACTTCTTGTTCTTCTTCTAAAGTTTTGAATCCGTCCATTGTAATAGCTGTGAAATGTACGAAAACGTCATTTCCATCTTCTCCAGAAATAAATCCGAATCCTTTTTTTGCATCAAACCATTTAACTTTTCCTCTCATGTTTTCCTCCATGTTTCTCCGTGTTACCCTTGTAACTACGTGTGATTTCTCTTATAGTATATACTTTTATTATTACATTCCACTACTTTATATATTACAATATCTGGATATATACAACAGATAAAATTTTTTACTGTTTTAATTCACTTTTGACGGACTTTCAAAGTTCGTTTTTATAAACCACACATTGATTTTTACTCCATCTATTTCTTCTATTTCATGTTTGAAATCCTCTATTGCTTCTGAATATATCACAAGCCAGCCTTCTTTTAAGCCACTTCTTTTTAAATATTCCACTAATTGCTTTTTCGATTTTTCATATTGATCTTCATCTATATTTGATTTTATTTCTATTAGATATTCTTTGTTATTTAAATTTATTAATAAATCAATTCTTCCTCCTCCTATTTGTGTTTCTGGATATACCTTTCCTTCTGCTGCCTCTACATATAAGCTTAAGAATTGGTCTAAGTTATATTGATATACTCCTTCATAATAATTCCTTCCTTTGAACATTATCGCTCCTCTATTTTTTATGTATCTTGTATATCTTTCGAGTAATTTATTTAAGTCTAAACTTCCATCTTTCCTCAAATATGTTTTTACACTTTCATTTAATGTTTTCATTTCACTTTTTTCTCCATTTACTTTTGGTCTGAATCTTGTATATAATGCTTTATAATATAATGGTACTTTTACACAACATTTTCCATCACAATTGTCTATTACTCCATTTAAATATAAATACTGTATGTTTTCATCGTATATGTTAAATTCTATTTTTTCCGGTTCAAATAGTATTTTCATTATTAACTCTTTTTCTTTTTTCGCTTTGTTTATTATGTTTGATATGTTTTTATCTATATATACTCTCATATAATCTTCAAGTGTTTTTTCAAAATGTTTTACTGTTATAATCTTTTCACCGAAAGCCTTTTTTACTACCAAATCATTTGCAAGGCCATTGGTTAATCCAGGTTGTCCTGCTGCGTTATGCCATATTAATTCTTTTACCTTTTCTTCAAATATTTGCCCTGTTTCCTTTTCATGTTGTGAAAGTAAGTCATATACCTGTTCTTTTGTAAAGTATGGAAATTCCATTTCATATGCTATGTTATATGGACTTGCTGGATCATCCGGAAATATTGGTATGTATTCTGTTCCTGATATTATCACACTTCTTAATCCATATAATTCTTTTTTATGAAACATTGCTCTTATTATATGCAAAAGATCATTTAATACTTCTTTATTATCCAATTCATTATAATCATCTATCATTAATATTATATCTTTTTTCTGTTCTTCGTGAAGTTCATAAAAATAATTTTCAATATCTCTTAATCGTTTAAGTTTATTGTTTATTTCTATACTTTCAAAAAATTTATTTACAAAATCTTCGGAATTCTCTATATTTTTATAATCTTTAAATGATACATACATAGGTAAATATTTGTCTTTTATTTTTTCTTCTAACATTCTTAAAAAAGTTGTTTTTCCAGAGTGTGCAGGAGCTATTATATTAAAATATTCCCATCTTTCTATATGATTAAGCGCTTCTTCCGTTATATCCGGTCTTTCCACATAATAACATGTTTTCTTATCAACTGGTCCTGATGTACAAAACATCCTCATCACTTCCACCTCCTACTCTTCAATTATACCATATCAAAACAAAATGATGCTTTCGCCTTATTTTGTAAATAGTAAAATAGGGGCGAAGACTAAGATTTTCCCGAAGCGGTGATGACAGGATAGTTGAAAAAAATAAAAGCGAGTGAAGGCTCGCAGAGTGCCTGAGAAAATTGTGAGTGGAAGGGGGCAAAATCACACGGATGTGATTTTGAGTGAAGACGAACACGGACGTGAGTCTGCAACGACCCCTGAGAACGAACAATTTTCGAAGATCAGCACTCAAGTTGCCTGAAAGAGCTTTTATTTTTTCCAACACAAAAAATTTTCAAATGGAGCAAGGATCAGAAATTCTTGCCGTCTGAGTGAATATTATTTTTCTATTTTCAAAGATAAATTTCGAGGATTAGCAACCAAGTCGTTTGAGGAAGTTTTTATTTTTCTCAATCAACAACACAAAAGGACAAACACGGACGTGAGTCTGCAACGACCGTATATACTACTAAAAAAAACCCCTCTGGTTTTATACCAGAGGGATACAATTAAAACTTATTATTTTTCAACAACTACTCTTGGTGCATTATCATAATTTTCTATTGTTCCTAAGTGCTGAATGTATTCTTTTACAACATCAGCAAGAACAAATCCTGTATCGAATCCTTTTAATCCTTTTAACATCTTATAACCGTCTCCACCACCAGCAATGTAGTTATTAGCTGCTACTTTATATGTAGCTTTTAAGTCTATTGGTTTTCCATTTACCATAACATCAACAGGTTTCTTATCCTTAATCTTGTATGTCATACCACCAACGTGCAACCATGCACCTTTACCAGCTGGTATTGTTGCTGCGTATTCTAATACTTTCATTAAATCTGCACCTGTCATTTCAAATACATATGTTGTATTTCCAAATGGTAATACAGTTAAAATATCTCTATATGTAATTGGTCCTGGTTGAATTGAAGCTCTAATTCCTCCACCATTCTGCAATGCAACATCTGCACCTGTTTTCCAGATTAATGCATCTGTAATTAAGTGGCCAAGATTTGTATCTCCACTTCTTACATGTGCCCTTTCACCATCTAATAATATCTTTGTTTCTCCAACAACTTTATTTAATTCTTCTGCACCTAATGAATAATAGTAATCAGCAATCATTTTGATAAATGGATCTTCTGGAATTGGTTCTGTTACGTATTCATATTTTGAATGTCCATTTTCGTCTTTTCCTAAATATTTCTTTAAGTTAATAGGAATTGCTGCCCATTCGTAATCAACGATTTTTCCATTTTCTACCCATAAATCCAATCTTCCAAGATATTTACCCCATTCACCAGCCTGAACAACAATTGTTTTGTTGATATATGCTGCTTTATTCATTAATGTGTGTGAATGTCCGTCAATAATTATATCAATACCCTTAACATCTTTTGCTAATTGATCTGATGTTGTGTATTTTACACCAAGTGGTTGATCATCTTTACCATAACCAAGATGTCCTAATACAACAACAATATCAGCTTTTTTCTTTAATTCTGGTAAGTATTTCTTAACTGTTTCTTCTACATTTAAGAATTTTCCGCCATTTAAGTGAAGTGGTTCCAATACCTGTGTCTGTTCTGTTGTAACACCTAATATAGCAACCTTAACTCCACCAACATTTTTAATGATATATGGTTTGAATAACTGTCTTCCGTCTTTTGTAACAAAATTAGCTGAAAGGAATGGGAATCCAGCATATCTCTGTTGCATAAATGTTGTGCTTAAAGGATTATCAAATTCGTGATTACCTAAAGCCATTGCATCTACACCCATATAATGTAATGCAACAAAGTCCGGAATTGCATCTAATTGATCTGATTCTGGAACACCTGTGTTTACGTCACCAGCATGTAAGAATAATACATTATCATTAACTGCTCTTTCCTGATTTACCAATGTTGCAATTCTTGCAAAACCACCAATGTCAGGATTGTGATACTCACCATATGGCCATACATGTCCATGTGTGTCGTTAATGTGGAAAATAACAAGATGTGTTGGTGCTGCAAAGATAGCAATAGACAACAATGCAACCAACAATACTAAAAGCTTCTTCATCATAATACCCCCTTAATATAAGATTTTAGGATTTATTTTACAAAAAGATTCTTTCTTGAAAAGATTATATCCCCAACATCTACCTTTAATTCTCGAGCAACAACAGGACATTTTGCCATTAATGCAAAGTATATCTTTTCAGATTCTCCATTAAGACCTTCAAAATTCCCCTGACCCTTTGAGATAATAATATCAGCCTGTTTATACGCAATTAAAAATTCCTGATTAACATCGCTTAATAATGTACCTGGAATCTTGCTTCCACTTTCAATTACCTCTGATGCCACTTCTTCTAATCCAACTTCCTTTGCATCTTCTAAAGTAACGTCATTTATTACAGGAGCACTTCTTACAGCAGAAATAATATGTACTTCAGGAAATTCTTCCTTTATCATTTTTATAAACAACTTATCAAGAACAATTTCTCCTGCATTATCATGAATATATAATAATATTTTTGCCTCCTGAAGCGTTTCATAAAAAGAATCAAAATCATCCAGAGAAAAATTCTTTAGTTTTAAACTATTTTCAAGTTCCCATTCTAACTCTCCAAAGGAATTTTTTATTCCATAATCTATAACATTTCCAAGAACAGATAACTTTGCTGCATTTTTCAACGGCTCATCAGAATCCTTTAAAAACTTATACAATTCATCATAAGCCTCTAAAAATAATGCATTTGACGCCTGTTTTTCTTCTCTATAAAAGTCATGTGTCTTAGTTTCAGACTTTTCTCCAAGCTTCTCATAAATAACCCTTGCCAATTCTATAGGTCTTTTTCCATATTCTGAATATTTTAAAAGATCCGTAGAAACAGACTTCATCAAATCAAATTTTTCCTTTTCATCGAGATAATCAAAGTTCTTTCCTATAATTGTTTTTATCTGAGAAACTATACAATCTATACACTCAAACTTCGCATACATATTATTACCCCCGTTTCTTTTATTTCTTTATTTAAATTATAGAAATAAAAGTTTACAGTTTTAAAGATTTAAATTGAATATACCTTTTAAATTTGATTAACCCTTTACAACTCCAACGGGGGTTAACTTTGCAATCTTTCTGGATATTCCAATTTTTTCTATAATATCAACAACAGAATCTACATCTTTATACACTTCTGGTGCTTCCTCAACAATGGTATTTTTTGATTTTGAAATTATCTTTATCTTTTTTTCTTTCATTGAATTTAAAACATTTTTATAATTTAATCTTCTTTTAGCCTGTCTTCTACCTAAAACTCTCCCTGCTCCATGAGCAGATGAGCCAAATGCAATACTCATAGATTTCTCTGTACCCAGCAAAATATATGAAGAACTTCCCATGCTTCCAGGAATCAACACTATTTGGTCCGGAAACGCTCTTGTAGCACCCTTTCTGTGAACAATTAAATCTTTCTCTTCACCATCAACATTATGCTTTTCCAATTTTGCTATATTATGCGTAATATCATATAACAATTTAGATTCAACATCAAATAAATCCTTAAAAATATTTCTTATTTTATGTCCCATTATCTGTCTATTAACAAAAGCAAAATTGGCAGCAGCATTCATTGCAGAAAAATATTCCTGACCATATTTGCTTTTAAAAGGAGCATTTATTAACTGTTTATCTGGAATTTTTTTATTCCAATCTTTTAAATTATCTCTGAAAATTTTTATATAATCTGTTGCAACCTGATGTCCAAGACCTCTTGAACCTGAATGAATCATATATACAATTTGACCTTCAAAAAGACCGTATCTTTCAGCATTTTCTTTCTCGAAAACCTTTTCAACAATCTGGATTTCAATAAAATGATTTCCAGATCCAAGAGTCCCTAATTCATCTGCTCCTCTTTTTATCGCTTCATCACTAACAAAATCCGCATCTGCGTACTTAATTTTACCGCTATCTTCAATATTATACAAATCTTCTGCCAAACCGTAATTATTATTTATTGCCCAATATACACCATTGTTCAGGATTTTCTTCATTTCCTTTACAGACAATTTAAAATTCGTTCTGGAGCCGACGCCAACAGGAATTTCATTATAAACTCTGGTTAGTATCTCATCTATATAATCTTTTATCTCTGAAAATTCGAGAGAGGTAGTCATTATTCTAACACCACAATTAATATCAAATCCAACTCCGCCAGGAGAAATAATACCACTATCAGCATCAAATGCTGCGACACCACCTATTGGAAAACCATAACCCCAATGTATATCTGGCATACCAAAAGAACCTTTCACAATCCCTGGTAATGTAGCAACATTAACCAATTGCATAATAGCTTCATGATATTCCTGGCTACGAATAGTTTGGGAATCGGTTAAAACATAAACAGGAACTTTCATATTTTTAAATTTTTCAACTTTCCACATATATTTATTTTCTCTTATAATATCCATTATTTTCCCTCCATGATAATTATAACATAGCATTTTATTTTTATAAACATTTTTAGAAAAAAATGGAGGAAGGTTATTTTAACCTTCCTCTATTTCTTCCAGCGCATTTTCAAGTGTATGCCAGGCAAGAGTAAAACACTTAACCCTTACCGGAAATTTTGATATCTCAGAATAAACCACAAGATTACCAACCAATTCTTCATCAAAATCCTCACCCTGTGCCATTTTTTTAACCTCTTCAAGAATTTTTTCAGCTTCATCTAAGCTTTTTCCGGTAATTGCTTCACACATTAAAGCAGCTGAAGATTGACTGACAATGCAACCATGTCCCTTAAATCTTGCCTCTTCTATTTTGCCATTTTTTACTTTTAAAAATAGCGTTATTTCATCACCACAGGATAAATTTTTTCCATCTTCAGAAATTGTTGCGTCATCAATTTCACCCTGAAATTGTGGATTTCTTGCATAATCAAGAATAATATCAGAATATAAATCCTCTAAACTCATCTCAACCACTCCCTGATATATTTTAATCCTTCTATTAACCTATCAACCTCTTCTTCTGTATTGTAAAAATAAAAGCTGGCTCTACACACAGATTTTGTTCCAAGCTGTTTTAATAAAGGCTGAGCACACAAATGACCACTTCTTACAGCTATACCAAACTTATCGCTTAAAATCTGTGCAACATCGTGTGGATGAATGTTATCCACGTTAAATGTAATAATTGATGTTTTATCTTCTGGACCATAAACAGTGACAAAATCCAATTCTTTAAATCGTTTATTAGCATACTCAGTTAATCTTTTATCATGTTCAATAATATTATCTATTCCAATTTTGTTTATATAATCAATAGCAGCCTTTAATCCAACAGCACCACCAACATTTGGTGTGCCAGCCTGAAACTTTTCTGGCAATTCAGCAAAATCTGTATTTTCAATGCTAACCCAATTAATCATTTCTCCGCCATAATGAAAAGGAGGCAATTTCTTTAAAAGTTTTTTCTTGCCATAGAATATTCCAATTCCCATAGGTCCAAGTATCTTATGCCCTGAAAATGAAAGAAAATCAACATCGAGTTTCTTTACATCAATTCCAAAATGTGGAACCAATTGAGCACCGTCAACATGAACTAAGATTTCTTTCTCATGAGCAAATTTTATAATTTCCTCAATAGGAATTACCTGACCTGTGACATTTGATAATCCCGTTATTGAAATTAGTTTTGTGTTTTCATTCACATTTCTTAAAAATTCATCAAGGTTAAAGATTCCATTTTCTGGATTATAATATTGAACAGTAAAATCAAATGTATATGCTAACTGTTGCCATGGAACAAAATTAGAATGATGTTCTATGGTAGTAATAAGCACCTCTTTATCTTTTAACCAACCGCTTTTACCTATGGAATATGCAAAAAGGTTTATAGACTCTGTTGTTCCCCGTGTAAAAATCACTTCGCTTGTTTTAGCATTAATAAACTTTGCTACAGCTTTTCTTGAACTTTCATACATATCTGTGGCTTCATTTGAAAGCAAATGCGCACCACGGTGCACATTTGCGTTATGATAATCATAAAAACCCTTTATGGCATCAGTAACTTCAACAGGTGTCAAAGTTGTTGCGCCATTATCAAAATATACCAATTTTTTTCCATTAATCTCTCTCTCAAGAATTGGAAAACTCCTTATCAAATCTTCTCTCGATAACATCTCTTAACGCCCCCGCATATTTAGAATTTATTTCTTCAATAACCTCTATTGCCGGTTCAAAATTCCCAAAAGCAATTTCCTTTTTAGCAGCATTTTTGGAATATCCTCTTGTCATCATATAATAAAGCTTATCCTCTTCTATTGTTCCTACACTTGCAGCATGTCCAGCATTAACTTCGTTTTCATCAACATATAATGAAGGGAAAGCCATTACTTTAGCCTTTTCAGATAAAACAAGATTAAAATCCTGCTCTTCAGCTTCAGCATTCTTTGCACCTTTTTTAATGTCAAGATTCCCTCTAAATATAACCCTTGAAGAATCCATCAAAACGCCACGTCCTACAATATGACCAATGGTTTCTGGTGCATAATATCTTAAAAGATAGAACATATCTATTATTTCATTATCCTGTGTAAGATAATATGGATAAATATCAACCTTTCCATTTTCATTTGCTAACCGAGTTACAATATGTGGGGCAGTAACCTTTCCGCCAATGTTAATATCATAAACAGTTAATTGTGCATTTTTTCCTACATCAAAAAACATATTGTCTGTTGAAATGTCGTTATCAAAAAGATTTATATTTATTACAGTTAATTTTGAATTTTCTTCCAGCTTTCCTCTTAACGTTTTAATCTTTGTACCCTTTCCCTTTGATTCTATAAATCTAATTAAAGTAGCTTCACTATTTTCATCAATATATATTACTTCAAGACCATATAATGGAGATTTATCAATAACCTCTTTTATCCAATAAACCTCATTATTCTGGTTTTTGTTAGTTTTTAAATAGAAGCCTGTGTTAAAAAACACGTCGCTCATTAACAAAAATTTTCTGTGTGAACCATCAAAATCCATATTATTTAAGATTTCAATACCTTTATTATCTATATCATTAATTGATTTAAGATTATCTGACATTAAAGAATTAAACTTTGCAACATATGGCAAAGGATTAAAACCTTCCAATTTACTCCTTTTCCACTTTGGAAATCCTAAAGTTTTATATTCTTCAAATCTTTTTCTTCTAAAACTTTTTAATTCATTACTTGTGTAAAATTTCTCAGCTTCTTCTATTTCAATTATACCATAATCATTATCTGATTTTATCTCAGGAACCTTCCATTCTGTAGCCAAAAAATCATTATGATTTAAAACAAGCGCTTTTTCGTACATTTAAAAATTCACCTCCACTGAAGCTTATCCTATAGAGGATTCAACTTCAAGATTAATTAATTTATTTAATTCCAATGCGTATTCAAGTGGCAATTCCTTTACTAACGGTTCAATAAACCCTCTTACAATCATGCTCTTTGCGTCCGCTTCGCTAAGACCTCTTGACATTAAATAATATATCTGTTCTTCACTGATTCTTCCAATTTTAGCTTCATGTCCAACATCAGCATCATCTGTAAACACCTCAATTAAAGGTACAGTATCACTCTTTGATTTATTGTCAAGCATTAAAGCATTACATTCAACAGAAGATTTAGCTCCTTTTGCACTTTCGGCAATCTTCACCCAGCCTCTATAAAATGCCCAACCGCCACCAATACTAATACTTCTTGCATTAACAACAGAACTTGTATATGGTGCAAGGTGAAATACCTTTGAACCAGTATCAAGATGTTGATTTGGTCCGGCATATGTTAATGTAATACTGCTATTCTTTGCGCCTTTACCTTTTAAGATAGTCATAGGATAAAGCATAGTTTTAAAACTTCCAAGAGAACCGGAAACCCATTCCATAGAACCATCTTCGTCAACAATAGCCCTCTTGGTGTTGAGATTATATGTATTCTTACTCCAATTTTGAATGGTGGAATATTTCATCTTTGCGCCTTTTTTTACGTATATTTCAACCATACCAGCATGTAAATTGGTTACACTATAAAATGGTGCAGAACAACCTTCAATAAATTCAACTTCTGAGCCTTCATCTGCAATAATCAAAGTATGTTCAAGCTGACTCATTCCGGGATTATTCATTCTAAAATATGCCTGTAATGGCAAAGGAACCTTTACACCTTTTGGAACATATAAAAACGAGCCGCCGCTCCATAATGCTCCATGTAAAGCTGCATATCTATGATTATATGAAGGCACAAGCTTCATAAAATATTCTTTTATTAAATCAGGATATTCCTTTACAGCAGTTTCCATATCAAGAAAGATAACCCCAAGTTCGTCTAATTCCTTTTGAATATGCTGATAAACAACTTCCGAATCGTATTGTGCTCCAACTCCAGCTAAAGCCTTTCTTTCTGCTTCAGGAATTCCTAATTTTTCAAAAGTATCCTTAATTTCCTCAGGAACCTCTTCCCATGTTGCAGCCTTTTTGGCATCAGGTTTCATATATGCAACTATTTTACTTAAATCAAGATTTTTAATATCTACACCAAAATTCGGTTCATGGTAAGATTCGAAAATCTTAAAAGCTTCCAATCTATGTTCTAACATCCATTTAGGTTCATTCTTTGCTTCTGAAATCTCTCTAATAACCTTTTCATTTAACCCAGGAGGTGTTTTAAAAGCGTATTTAGCTTCATTTCTAAAATCGAACATCGATTGATTAACCATTATTTCATCATAGTTTATATCATTAATATCCTTCATATTACCACCCCTTTACAGTGTCAGCATCAACAAACTCATTTAAGATACTATAACCCTTTTCCTCAATTTCTTCAGCAAGTGATGCATCGCCTGTATGAACAATTCTTCCATTAACATATACATGAACAAAATCAGGATGCAAATATTTCAAAATTCTCTGATAATGTGTAATCATTAAAATACTCATATCCTCAGTCTTTAATTTATTAATAGCTTCAGCAACATCTCTTAAAGCATCAACATCTAACCCGGAATCTATTTCGTCAATAATTACGAGCTTAGGCTTTAAGAAAAACAATTGCAAAATTTCACTCTTTTTCTTTTCTCCACCGGAAAATCCAGAATTAACGTATCTTTCTAAAAATGATGGTGAAAGATTTATCTCTTCGCATAACTTATTCAATCTCTTGTTTAATTCAATAGGCGAAACCTTTTCATCAGGATGCATATGTCTGTATGCATTAATTAAAAACTGTCTCATTTTAACCCCCTCAATTTCCTGAGGGTGTTGAAAAGTCAGAAATATTCCTAACTTAGCCCTTTCATTTGTATCGAGGTTTAAAATATCCTTTCCTTCAAATAAAACTTCACCATCAGTTACTTCAAACTTTGGTGATCCCATAATAACATTTGAAAGTGTTGATTTACCAGAACCGTTTGGTCCCATTAATACATGTATTTCGCCAGGATTTATAGTTAAATTCACGCCTTTTAATATTTCTTTGTCGTCTTCAATGACTTTAGCTTTTAAATTTTTAATAGATAATAACATTTTAATTCCTCCTTTTTTTGTCATATTTTCTTCTAATATCATTATACAAAATTAGACAAAAAAAGTCAAATTTAAAAATATAAATCATGTAAATAACTATTTAAAAATTTTTTTCTTTTACAATATATAAAAAAATAAAACGCCTGAAAATCAGGCGTTTTATTTCATTTCAAGAGAAAAATCTATATATTTTATTTCTGTGGTCAATTTTCCCATTGATATTATATCTATATTATCATCAACGTATTCCAGATAATTATCTTCACTTATTCCACCGGAAACTTCTATTATTATATGGGGATAATTTTCTTTTAATTTTCTTGCAGTTTCTTTGGCTTTTTCAGCAGAAAAATTATCAAGCATAATAATATCAACACCATTTTTTGCAGCAATAATAGCATCTTTTTCATTTTCAACTTCAATTTCCAATTTTTTTGTAAATGATTTATATTTCCTGGCTGTATTTATTGCATTTTCTATACCGCCATACATCTTTATATGATTATCCTTAAGCATTATACTTTCTGAAAGATTCCAGCGATGTGTATCGCCTCCACCATGTAATACAGCTAATTTTTCAAGATTTCCAAGACCTGGAAAAACCTTTCTCGTTGCTGCTAATCTGGTTTTACCATCTATTTTACTTACAAGATTATGAGTCTTAGTTGCAATTGCGCTCATCATAGAAAGAATATTCAACATTGTTCTTTCAACAATAAGAACATTATATGCATTTCCTTTAATTTCACCAATAATTCCTTTATCAACCTTTTCACCGTCATTAAACTTAAAATCATAATCGATATTATATTCTTCAAATAATCTTTTTATAATCTCAATTCCAGACAACACAACTTCTGAATTTTTTAAAATTATTATCCCTGAAGCTTCTTTATCTCTCAATTCATATGAAGCTATATCAAAAAAAGAATTATCCCTTTCAATCCAATCCTTTAACAACTCAATCTCATATTTAAACATATTATCACTCCATAATTTTAAACATATTTAAAATAGGAATCTTTGCTTTTTCCATTATTTCTTCAGGAAGTTCTATTTCGTGTTCTTCATTTAATAAAGAGAGATATACATTCTTCAAATTATTCTTTTTCATATTATTACATATAGCAAGTTCTTTTAATGGATAAAACTTTTTATCTTTAAATGTATTTTCTAATTTATGAATCATTCCAACTTCAGTACCAATGATAAATTCTTTAGCATCATCTGTTTCAGGAAATTTCATCATCTGTCCTGTGCTTCCAATATAATCACATAAATCTCTTGCTTCCTTTGGTGATTCTGGATGTATTATAATCTTTGCATCTGGATGTTCTTCTCTTACTTTTTTAACATCCTCTGCTGAAAATCTATTGTGAACATAACAGTATCCGGTATCTCCTGGAATTGGAATAACCTTTTTACCTGTTTTTTCTGCAACATATGATCCCAAATTCTTATCTGGTCCAAATAATACTATATCTGAATCTATTTTGCTAACTACATCAACAGCATTTGCTGAAGTACATGTATAATCTGCATATACCTTACATGCTGCAGTACTGTTCACATACAATACAACAGGAGCTTCTGGATATTTTTCTTTAAATTCCTTTATTATTTCCGGAGTTAATGAGTTTGCCATTGGACATGTAGAACCCTTTGTTGGTACTATTATTTTCTTTGAAGGATTTAAAATCTTTAATGTTTCTGCCATAAAATCTACACCAAGAAAGAGTATCTTATCGTTTTCAATTTCCGTTGCCAATCTGGCAAGCTGTAATGAATCACCTGTAATATCTGCTATATCCTGTAATTCTCCAATTTGATAATTATGAGCAAGAATTGTATAACCTTTCTCTTTCTTTAATTCTATAATCTTTTCAATAAAATCTCTTTCAATAGCTGTTTGATTTATCATCTTCATCCTCCTATTTTGATTTTTGAATTTATATTTTTTAATAATCCTGCTACAGATAACGGTGCTAAATAACTTGTTTTAGGATTTTCAGAAGGGAAATTTTCAAATGTAAACTCGTAATTTCCCGCTATTGAATTAATTTTTATATTATGAATATTTCTTTCTACTTTAGGATCAGCAATAATTCTAACCTTTACCTTATCAAAATCCCTTGCTGCAAGCGATAATGTCACAGCTACATTTACATTTTTAGGGAATCTCTTTATTGCTTCCGTTGAACTTCCTTCAAATATAACCTTTTCCTCATCAATTTCAAGTCCAAGGCTTTTTGGAGGTTTTCTTGTTGTTAATGTAATTGATTTTATCTTATCGTTTATTGCATTAATAAGGTCAATTCCCCCAATAGCTCCAGAAACAACGTAAACTCTACTATTTGATTTTTTCAACGCTTCCTGAAAATCATTTAAAAAATCTCTATCAGCAAAAGCACCTGTGCTTAAAATAATAAAATTCTTATTATTTTCAATAACAAACTTTCCATATTCCACAACAGCCTTTGTTGATGCAACTTCTATAACATAATCTATATCTAAATTCGCAATATCCTTTATATCTGCATAAGAAATATTATAAAATTCCTTTAATTTTTCAATTTGGGATTTATCAACATCATACACATAAACCTTATCCAATTCTTCTTTTAATTCTTCCAAAATAATCTTTGCCGAATTCCCGGCACCAATCAAGAAAATTTTCATTACAATCCCTCCATTTTGAAAATAAAATCACAATATATTTTAAGACTTTTATGTTTAGAAATTTTGTCGATTTTATATAAAAGTAATTATAAAAGTGTTTTAAAATAATTTTAATTGCTCGCTTTTATTATTAATCCCTTCCATTTTTTCAATTTCATTCTTTACCTCTTTTATAATTTCACGATATTCAGAAAACTGTTTCAACGTAGATAAAACCTGCTTATCAAAAAGCGTATAATAATCTATCTCAAGCTCATTTGCCTTTACGAGTTTAACAAATTGTGGCAAATGTTCCCTTTCTATACACGCAGAAACAAGTGCAACATCCTTAAACTTCTTATTAAAAATCCTTTCAACAATTCTATAATTTCTCCTATTATTATATTTTATGTGAAAATATAACAACTTATCGTTTAATGTATATTTGAACTTATATATCTCTCTCATTAATTGAATTGCACGAACATGATTTGGAATTGTCTTATACTTATCAAAATCTATCTTTGTAACAGTCTTTGAAATGGCAATTTCTTCAAGAGGTGTTTGTTTTATAACATTATAATATCGAATTAAATCCTCTTTTTTCAACACACCATCTAAAGCTTTAATAAACAAATCCTTTAATATATCCTTTATTTTTCTTGGGGTATCAACCCTTACAATTTCAACTCCATGTGTAATAATATTTTTATCAAAATCATATCCAAAATAACGTTTCTTAACTCCAAAAAATCTAACAACCTTAAATATCTTATCAACTTCCACCTTTAAAGAATTTCTATTTATTATCTCTTCAGTATTGGAATATTTAACAACAAACTCTTTAGCAATATTATCATTTATATATGTTGCTATATATCTCCCAATTTGAACAACATCTTCCTTCGACAACTTTTCTTCACAATGTATCACATTAAATGAACTATCGGTATCAGAATATATAACCTCTGTTCTAAAAGATATCTTCCTGCCATTTATATCAACATCTTTAAATTCATGATTATTGAGTTTATTATTCATATATCTTAATGCACCGCGAGCACCACCAGTTATAGAAGCGGCCACACGTTTATCATGCAAAGGAAACCTTTCAGTACCTATTACACCATACATGGAATTTAGCAGAATCTTATAATTACTCTGTTTAATATCATATTTTATATATTCAGGATTATCTGGAGGAGTAGATTTTTTTAATTGCTTAAATTTCAAACGTTCTTTTAAAAGATACCTAATTAAAGAAGGCAATACGCCTTCAATTTCAAGAGTATATTTTAACGGAATATAATCCTTTCCTTCATCCTGAATCATCAATCCAATATCAACATGTTTTCCGTTATAGTTAAAATCATATCTAAGAGTTTCTGGAGAAAGATTAAAAGTTTGAATTGCATTTGGATAAAGAGATGCATAATCAAGTACAATTACATTTTCATATTTTTTATCCGGTGGCTGTAAAACAATAGCTCCTTCAAAATCAACATTCTTTGAACTATATATATTATAATTTTCCTTAAATGATTTTTTCTCTGGCAATAAAAATTGTTGTAAGTAATGTTCTATTGATATAGAAGGTGCCAATAACATATTTATAGGTATTCTAATTACAGATTGTAACCCGCAAATCAAATTTAAAAGATTTAATTTATCTTCCAATTCAACCAATATCTCAACATCTCTAAAAATATATTCTACAAACTTTTCAAAATTTTTCTTATAATTCAAAAATCCCATGTATTCACTTTTTCCTTCAATATTATGAATTCTGGCAATCTCATCAAGCTTATATGATGGTGGTTTCTCAAAAATATACTTCTTGTATAACTCCATATAATCAAGCAAATTTACACCAGGAATAGAATTATTAAACCTATATCCAGAAGGTTGTTTCTTATATGAAGAATACGGCTTTAATCCATCAATAGCTGAAATGATTATGTGATATTTCTTTCCTCTATTTATAATATATGGAATATCATATCCATTTGAATACCATCCTGTAATAATATCAGGAACCTTTCTCTTCAAAAGATTATTAAACGTTTTTAATAACTCCTCTTCACTATCAACAAATCTTATTTTCTTATTAAACGTATCAACTTTTTCTCTACTAACAATAATGGAATAATATTCTTTTTCATATGAATCATAATATGTAATAGAAATTATCATTCCTTTAGCTAAAATAGATGATGGAACTGAATCTTCAGCAATATCCTCATCGCCTTCAACCTCTATATCCAGAAACCAGATACGTTTATCCTCTATTCTTTCAGAAATATCATAAGGAAAAATATTTATAATATCCCTTCCATATATACCTATTCCTTTTTCTTTTAATTTTTTCAAAAAATTATTATATCTATAATACGAAATATTATTCTCAAAATTTACCTTTACTAAAGGTTTATTGAAAATATCCTTCCAATCTTCCTCAACATTTTTTATATCTGAATTTTTAAAATTATTCTCCCTTAACAACTGCACAATTTCTTTCTTCAAATGTCTTTCAAACAAAAAGGTTAGCGATTTATTTAATTTAATCCATTTTGAAAATGGCCTTTCTTTATAGTAAAATTGTTTATTATTCGGATTTTGCCATATAGCGGAAACATTCATAATATCAACTCCAATACTATTTTCATCAACTCCTATAATATTTATTATACTTTATTAAGAACTTTTTATCAACTTTTATTAACCAAATGAAAAAATAGATGAAAAGAAAATATTATATAAATAATTCTTGATTTTACAAATGATTAAAATAAATCTTTAAAAGGGGGGTAATTTGTGAAAATAAAAACAAAAATGTTATTATTAATGGTTGTTGGTGGGGTGATAGTTGGCATTGTTGGAGCACTTGTATTTTATGAAATATGCGTTTTACAATGTAAATGGAATGATTATATTGAATCAGTAACCATACGGCAAAAATTGGTCTCTGATATAAAAGAGGAATTTGGATATGGTGGAGCTATACATTCATTTAAAAATTATATCTTAAGAGGTGAAGAAAAATATCTTTCATTATTTGAAAAAAAGAAGAATGAAATTATGGAAAATATTGAAAAATATGAAAAACTACCTGATATATCTTCAGATGAATTAAAATCTTTAAATGTGATAAAAAACACATTACTAAAATACTATGAAAACATAAATCTTGTTAATTCTCTCAAAAGCAGAGGAAAATCAATAAATGAAATTGATACAATTATAAAAATAGACGATGAACCTGCTTTAAAAGCTTTTGACATACTTGATAAAATTATGGATAATTTAACAGAGGAAAAAACTAAAAAGTTTGAAGAAAATATTAAAAAACTAAAATACCTTGTAACTGCTGTTTCAATACTGGTAATTGCAATGATGGTTATAATTCAACTTTATCTGGTTAAAAGCATTAAACCGCTACATTTCGTAAAAGATAAATTAAAAGAACTCTCAAAAAGTGGTGGTGATCTGGTAACAAAATTAGAAGTAAAAACATATGATGAAGTTGGAGAAATATCGCGATTTTTTAATGATTTTACAGAAACATTTAGAAATTCATTATGTAGATTCTTTAACAGGTTTAGAAACAGTATCTCTAAATTCAATATAATAAACCATGAATTAAAAATATTTAAAGTAAATTTTGACGATATGGATAAATCGCTATTTAATACAAAAGAACTAATGGATAATATTACTTCATATATAGAGGAACAAAATATGAGCACTTTAGAAATCTCAAATAATATCCAAAAACTTGCAAACACATCTGTTGAACTCAGCAATATAGCTCACGAAATTAGTGAGGTTGCAGGTACAGGGAGAAAAAGTATTGGAATTGTAAATAAAACAATAAATAATATCTCTGATAACATGATACCAATAGTAGAAAAAGTAAAAAACGTCTCAAATAAAGCACAAATTATAAATGATGTTGTAGAAACAATTACAAGCATTTCAGAACAGACAAACCTTCTTGCATTAAATGCTGCAATTGAAGCTGCAAGAGCTGGAGAAGCTGGTAAAGGTTTCTCAATAGTAGCTGAAGAAATAAGAAAACTTGCTGAAGAAAGCAGAAGTGCTGCAGAAAGTATAAGAGAAAACCTTGGTGAAGTTATGCTTGGAGTTAAAGAAACCTCTGATATGGTTATTAACATGTCAGAAGATATAAAATCCGTAACCAAAATAAACGATAAAACATCTGATCAATTATATGAGCTTATAGATTCTGTAGAAAAAATTTCTATATCAGCTGATAATCTTGCAGCAAGTGTCCAGGAACAGGGTGCAGCTGTTGAAGAATTATCAGCTTCATCTCAAAGAATTACAGAACTAATAAATACCTTAAAAAATTACATGGAAAATATAGTTAAAGAAGAAAAATACATGAATACAAAAAACAAATATCTCTTTGATATAATAGAAAATGAAATTAAACAACTAACTAAAACTGTAGAAATCTTTTCCACCTTTAAAATGTTTAAAAAAGAAAATATTATTGCAGAACTGAAAAATGCAATAAAAAATCACGAAGAGTGGATATCAAAATTCGAAGATGCAATAAATAACAATACATATTTAATTGTAGAAGATGAATCTCAAAAATGTGAATTTGGTTTATTTATAAATGTAATTGGAAATAACATACCTGATGAAATAAACGATATATGGAAAGAAATTATAATCCTACATAACGAACTACACAATTATGCTAAAAAATACGAATATAAAAATCAGAATAAAAACGAAAAATTATTAAAAGATGCCAGGATAACATTATCAAAAATGAATGAATCTATAAATACCGCTATAAGAAAATTAAAAAATTAATTTATATACTCCAGGAGATTTTATTTTATAAACTCCTGGAGTATTTTTTTTGAAATATTTTATTTATTTTATGATATAATTATTAATAGAAAGAATTTCAATAATAGAATCAATACAAAACATATTCAAAGGGGTGATCCTATGAAGATTAAAACAAAGATGATGTTATTATTAGTTCTGGCAGTAGTTGTATTCACTATTATTGGATCATTTGTTTTTCTTGAAACAAGTAGTCTGGAAGATAAATGGATAGATTATATTGACTCGGTCACAACAAGACAGAAAATATTATCAGATATTAAAGCACAATTTGGATATGGTGGAGGTATCCATATATTCAAAAACTATGTTCTTAGAGGATATGACAAATACATTTCCGCCTTTGAAGAAAAAGAAAAGGCAATATTAAAAGATTTTGCTGAATACGAAAAATTACATGATGTAAGTCAGGAAGAATTAAAAAACCTTGAAATTATAAAAAATACATTTATGCAATATAGTCAAAATCTACAATTAGCAATAAAACTCAAAAAAGAAGGAAAATCAATAAGTGAAATAGATAAAATAATAAAAATAGATGATGGTCCAGCATTAAAAGCTTTTGGAGAACTTGAAAAAATAATGGACAAATTAACCAGAGAAAAAACAGACGAATTTGAAGGAAATATAAGACGTCTTCAATATCTAATAACAGCTGTATCAATAGCCTTAATCATTACTGTACTTGTAACCTTTATGTATATATTATACATGATGGTACCATTATATTCTGTAAGAAACAAACTTGAGGAACTTTCTAAAAGCGGTGGTGATCTGGTAAGCAAACTTGAAGTAAAAACATCAGATGAAATTGGAGAAATATCTAAATTCTTTAATCATTTTATAGATTCATTTAGAACATCTCTTCAGGGATTTTTCAATAGATTTAGAAACAACATCACACAATTTAATACAATTAATCATGAATTAAAAATATTCAAAACCAACTTTGATGATATAGATGATGCATTAACAAGAACAAAAAGTTCTCTGGATAATATTACCTCATATGTAGAAGAACAAAATGCAAGTACATTAGAAATATCTGACAACATTCAAAATCTTGCAAACACAGCTGTAGAATTAAGTAATATAGCTCATGAGATAAGTGATGTGGCAGAAAGTGGAAGAAAAAGTCTTAACAATGTAAACGAAACTATAAACAACATTTCTGAAAGTATGGTTCCAATAGTTGATAAAGTAAAAGCAGTATCCGATAAAGCCCAGATTATAAATGAAGTTGTGGAAACAATTACAAGTATTTCTGAACAAACAAATCTTCTTGCACTAAATGCTGCAATTGAAGCTGCAAGGGCTGGCGAAGCAGGAAAAGGATTTGCTGTAGTTGCTGATGAAATAAGAAAACTTGCAGAAGAAAGTAGAAATGCTGCAGAAAGTATAAGAGAAAATCTTGGTGAAGTTATGACAGGTGTCAACGAAGCATCGGATATGGTAATTGAAATGTCTGAAAATATAAAATCTGTATCTGAAATGAATGACAAAACATCAAATGAACTATATGAATTAATTGATTCAGTGGAAAAAATCTCAAATTATGCTGACAATTTAGCCGCAAGTGCTCAACAGCAAGGAGCAGCCGTTCAGGAATTATCAGCCTCATCTCAAAATATCACCGAACTTGTTAATAATCTAAAAGAAGAAATGGATGAAATTGTTGAAGAAGAAAAATACATGAACGATAGAAATATGGATTTATTAAAAATCGTTGAAGAAGAAGCAAATCAACTTATAAATACTGTGGAAACATTCTCAACATTTAAAATGTTTACACATAAGGATCTTATTAATGAACTAAATGGTGCCAAAGAAGCTCACAGAAGATGGGTAAAAAGATTTGAAGAATCTGTTCATAACAACACATGGCTGGCAGCAGAAGATAATCCTCACAGATGTGGATTTGGTGTATTTGTAAAAGTATTATCTAAAAATGTACCTGAAGAAATAAATGATATATGGTCTGAAATCTTAAAATATCATGAACAATTACACAATTACGCTAAAAACTTTGAATATAAAAATAGAGATAAAAATGAAAAATTATTATCAAATGTAAAAGAAACATCTACAAAACTCGAATCATTAATAGATCAGGCTATAAATAAACTAAGTTAAAAAAAATAACCCCAACCCTTTTTGGTTGGGGTTATTTTTATATTTCCTCAATTAACTCAGCAATTTTATAAACAGAAAACTTAACAGCTGGTGTTCTATACGGGATAGTTACAGAATCCAGTTTAACAAGCCATGAATTGGTCTTTTTATAAATAGCAACATAATACTGTTGAATAAAATCATCATCTGAAGAAACAACCTTTAACAAATATCTATCATTTATCATATCTTCATAAACATTATTTACAACAAACGTTTTATTACCTTCTTGAAACTTTTTATCCTTTAAATCCTTTAATTTATCAATATCTATAGAATTTATATTCTTATGAGGCATTTCACTCACTCCTTCCAGAATTCTCAAAACCTTATAATCTTTCACTTTCTTAGCAATAAATAAATACTTATTTCTTCCTTCTTTATCCCATTTTAACTCATACTTCGTTTTTATTGGTCTATTAAAATTCTCTATTATTTCCTGTGCCTCAAAAAATTCTGATTTACTAAAATTATCATAAACCTCCTGTGCATACCAGTCAACATCTGTAGCAAGTTCAATAGTTCCACCTTTTCTTAATACATCAGCAAGGGTTAAAATAAATGATTCAATAAAAATTCTTCTTTCCTTATGTCTTTTCTTTGGCCATGGACATGGAAAATTCACAATAAGCTTTGAAATAGAACCAGACGGAAACAATTCTCTGATTAACAACCTTGCATCACCTTGAATAACCCTGGCATTCTTAATATTATTCTTATAAAAATTAATTTGAGCCTTATATAAAGCTGTTAAAGAAGTTTCAAAGCCAACAAAATTAATATCTGGATTCTCTTTAGCAAGTGCTGCCATATACTCTCCACTTCCAAAACCTATTTCAACATATAATTTCTTCCTATTTCCAAAAATATCCTTCCAATTTACAGGATACTCATCAAAAGTCTGCGGTTTTAAAAAATATTTTAAAACTGCTATTTTATCATGCATATCAATTCCTCCCAATAATTAATCCTTAACGTATAAAACATTATACCATAACTGACTTAACATATATAAATTCTTCAAAATATATTAAATTATTCTTATAATAAAAAACCTCCGGAATAAATCCGGAGGCATTACTAAAATCAATATTTATTTAATACAAAGTGATCCAATATTACATTAACAGGGAAGAAACCGTCTTCTTTTTTCTTATCTGTTTGCTGTGCAACACCTTTTACAAGAACCTTAACCTGATTTCCATCAACAATAACTTCTACAAAATGATGAATTCCTGTTATATCCTTTGTTGTAAATGGATACTTTTCATTGTATGATCTTACTTTACTGTATAATGGAGCTCCTCCTCCACCAGTTACAATATATTCAATCTTATTATTTGTAAATCTTTCATACATATGATAATGACTGTTGAATACAATATCTACACCATATTTTTCAAATACAGGTTTCCAGTAGTCAATAGTTGGACTTACAGGGTCTTTACCATACTCTGTACAATTTGTCCAGAATGGTTCGTGGAAGAATACAAATTTCCATTTTGCATCTTTATGTTTTTCAAGATCGTTAATTAACCATTGTGTTTCTCTTTCCATTCCCTCTTTATCCTTCTGCATTAAAAGAATATCTGCATCAAGAACAACAAAATGTGCATTTCCATAATCAAACGAATAATACTGTTCATTATAATCTCCGCCACCCTGTGGGGTTACAAATGAACTGAAATAATATTTTGAATTATATTCATGGTTTCCAAGAACTGGATAGAATGGAGCTTTTGCAGCCATATTCTTAATTGCCCAGAAAAATCCATCCCAATCACTCATAATTCTTCCATCCATTACAAGGTCACCAACATGAATTACAAAATCTGGATTTTCTTCAGCAATTTTATCTGCAACCATTCTATGTCTCTTATTATATGTTCTTGTATCTGCATATACAACAAATTTGAACTTTTCTGGATGATCAGCAACTGTTCTAAATGTATAAGAATCTGTCGTAACTCCTTTTGCTGCTCCATCTTCTACAACAAGTGAATATGTATATTCTTCACCAGGTTTTAATCCTGTAATCTTGAAATGATGTAAATTAGATACTGTATTATCTTCTAAAATCTTTCCATTAATTAATATCTTTCCTTTTGCTGGAACTAAAGTTTTCCAGTTAATATATACGCTATCCTTTCCTAAATCTGAAAGATATGGTCCCCATAACACCTTATTTTCTTCTGCGTATTTACCAACAACAACATCGGCTTTTATTTCTTCTTCACCTTTAACAACAATTTCTGGTGCCTTTACTGTGTTTACACCCATAACATCAACTTTAGCTGTATATTTTCCAGGATTTGCCGGGAATTTATAATTACCGTTTTCATCTGTATAAGCTACAATATACAATATTCCTTTATCGTCAAAAATATTTACCTTTGAATTTGCTATTGGTTTTCCATTTGCAAATTCTGCTTTACCGCTCACCATTGTATAACCTTTACCTCTAATATCAAGAGATGTCTCCAATACTGAAGATAAATCCTTACCTACAACAAATATTCTCTGGAATGTAACCTTTTCTCCATTTTTAATAGCAACTGTTTTAATTTCTGGATCAGCAAAGATATAAGAAATATGAATATCTCTTAATTTTCCATTTTCATCTCTTTCTGTTGTAGTCACACCATAAGCAATTTTATCACCCTGAGCACCGATAAAATCTGTATCAATTCTGCTTACCTTATAACCTAAACCAAAAGTAAATGGTCTTGCATAACCAAAGAATGTAGCATCACCAAGAATCATCTTATCAATATCTTTTCCGCTATTATTTACAAGAGTAGTTTTAATAATAAGATAATTTGTTCCCGGGAATAATGTATAAGTTGTTGTAATTGCTATACCTGGAATATCTGAATGATGTCCTGTTAATTTTAATACTGCAGCTCCACCATTAGATCCATTCTTTTCAATATATATATTTTCATAAATAGCCTGTTTTGGCCAACCAAAATATGTGTGCATTTCATCAAACTGATCTTCTCCGCCACAATAAATAGCATCTAATATGTTTCCACCAGACTTCATATAACCATGATAATTATCCAATTGACCTATTAAGAAAGCAACCTTTTCATTCTTTAAAATATAGTCCCCAACCTTACCATCCGCTGCTGGACCTGGTAATAATTGTGATTTGTCAGTTACTTTAAATGCTTTTGCATTTGCAAATGCAAATACAGAAATCAACAATGAAAATGCCAATAACAATACCAGTGATTTCTTAAACATACTCTAACTCCCCCTTTTTTAAAGATAATATATTGCGATAATATATTGCAAACGTTTTCTCGCAAATATTAATGATACTCCTTTTGTTAAAAAAAGTCAAATATTATCACATCCCGTATAAATCCATTTTAGAATATTATCTTGAAATATTGATTAATATTAAAACTACATATAAAAAACATATTAAAAAATAATTACAAAAAAAAGGGCGAAAATGAACAGCCCTTTTTTATGAGAAATTATATATTATATATTTTCAACTTCCTGAAAATTTTTAAAATTAATTAAAAACACACTTGAAGCTAATGCCAAAACTGCAAGAACCATAGTAAACATATTTATTCCACCCATTGAAAAGAAAATAGAAAGATATGGTCCAAAAAAGTTTCCACTTAATCTAAATGCGGAAAAAACTGCCATACCCTTTTCTTCGAATCCAACAGAAAGAATTGAAGCATATTCGCTGCTCATTGTAATTGATAATCCAAGGAATATACCGGAAACTAAAACAAATATTAAAAATCCTACAAGTGAAAATGAATTTACAAACATTGCTATACTCAATGTTGCAAAAGTTCCAAGGGGAATCCATAGCTTTACACCATGAACCTTATGTTTAAACAAATTACCAAGCATCAATAACAAAGCAAATATAGAAGTATAAATTTTACCGTATAATGGATTATCTACAATGCCCTCAACAAATAAAGGCATAGTTACCTGGAATCCAACAACAATAGCTATAGTAATAATTCCAAAAAACGCTGCGAGGAAAATCCTTGGTGAAAACTTAGCAACCTGTTTCTTTGAATATTCTGAATGTATCTCAATAACAGGTAATTGCTTATAAATAATCAAAGTGAATATAAACAATAAAACACCTAAAGCAGTTAATGTGTGTTTTGGGATATAAATAAATCCAGAACCAATAACCAATGGCCCCATAACAGCACCAAAACTTGCCAAAAATTCTACCATACCAAAATACTTTGCTTTCTCCTGCTTTGAAAAATCACCTTTAGTTATAACTGTTAATGCATTTGCAAACAACGCAGAATCAGCAATTCCCTGAAAACCACGGAAAACGATTGCAAGAATTGGATAACTAAGAGATAATCCTGATAAATATAATGAAACACTCCAAATTACCATTGAAAACAAAAAGGTTTTACTTTCACCATGTTTTTCTAAAATCTTACCCCAAAATGAACCAAAAACTATAGATACAAGTGGTGTAATACCTATAAAAGTACTTGCCAACCATGCAGAACCAAACATCTCTGTTAATTGTGGAAATGATGATGCAATTCCAACCTGAACAAAAACCTGTAAAAATGGTAATGCAAGAATATATTTTAAATATCCTTTCAATCCAATCAACCTCCTTTTTTACCTTTGCCTTCAAGTTTATAATAAAAAATTTAAAATAACATGTGATACATTAAATGTGGATTAAAATAATGAAAATACTTCCAACCGTAAACCAAAAAATACCGATTATTAATTCATATGTAAACAAAAATCACTAATTGCAAAATAAAAAAATAGTTAGAATAATGTGAGCGAAGGCTTGAAATTTCCCGAAAAGAAATAAATATGATTGAGAAAAATAAAAACGAACGAAAACTCGCAGGTTGCCCGAGAAAATCATGAATGGAGGCTGTCAAAAAAACAGGATGTTTTTTTGAGCGCAGCTTCTGCAGGGATGCAGAATCTAAGCGACAGCCGAGAATGAGTGATTTTCGAGGATCAGCAACCAAGTCGTTTGAGGGAGTTTTTATTTTTCTCAATCAACAACACAAAAGGACAAACATGGATGTGAGTCTGCAACGACCGGCGGGAACGAGAATTTTTGAGGATTAGAATTTTCTACCTGTTTGAGCGATTATTATTATTTCTATTTTCCATAAAACTTTCTAAGATCAGCACTCAAGTTGTATGAATGAACTTTTATTTTTTCCAACACAAAGAAACTTCAAATGGAGCGAGGATTAGAAATTCTTGCCGTCTGAGTGAATATTATTTTTCTACTTTCAAAAAAAATTTTCGAAGATTAACACTCAAGTTGCCTGAAGGAGTTTTTATTTTTTCCAATCAACACCAAAAAGACGAATATGAACATAAATCTGCAACAATCATCAGATATGATATAATTAAATTAAATTTCCAACATAAATCTCCATTAAAAACTATTTTCGTTTATAATTTCCAACAAAGTTCAAAACATATAACTCGCTTAAAATATAAATTATAAAAGTTATCAACATAAAAAGTTGTTAACTCTAAATTTAGTTCATAACTTCTCAACCAATCTTCGTTCATAGAAAAAATTCAACAACATTAATATCAACAATCAACGTTCAAAGTTCAAAAATTATAAACCATCTAATAAAATTCAACATTTTTTATAGAACAAATATTCGCATGTACACTTATCAACATAAAAATTTTTTCATATCAACAAAAATCAAAAAAATTATGAACAGTATAAAATTCATTTATAATAATAATTACAATAACATATCAACAATAAACATCACTATACCACCAGCATCTATATAAATAATATAAGAGAGGGATAAAAATATGAAAAAAATAATGTTGTTAATTCCAATACTATTAGTTTTATTAATAATAATAGACATATCAATAATAAAAAACTCTTCAAAAACAACCATTGAAGTAAAAACAAAAAAAACTCAAGAAAGTTCCATAATAAAAGATATTATGAATTCAAAAAACTACTCACAAATCTACACAAAACAAAACACATGGCATAAATTTCTGGAAAACAACAACAACTTAATAATAAAAGACATCTTCAAATATAAAGAATATGTATATATAACTGCAGAATCAAAAGAAATAAAGAAAAAAATACATATATATAAAATAGACAAATATGGAAATATAAAAAAACACATAGAAATTACAGAAAGTATATACACAGAAATAAACTCATTTATACTTGCAGATAGCATATTTATATTATCAGGATACAAAAACTTTAAACCATATATTTTAGAAGTAGATATCAATGGAAACATATTAAGATCAAAAACACTCAATTTCTCTGGAAAAATAAAAAAAATAAAAATAGATAACTTTGACAGTATTTATATTGTAGGATATAAAATAGATAACAATAAAAAAATAGGATTCATGTATGAAATAAACCCATCACTAGAATTACTAAATGAATTTAACATTACATGGTATAATGATGAAATACTAGAAGATATAGAAACGGATAAAAATTATATATATCTTCTTGGAAATACAAATTCAACTGCAAACAACAATTGGGATATATTCATCATAAAACTAAACAAATTAAATTATAGTGATTACTCAATAAAAAAATTTGGTTCTGAAAATTTGGAAGATTATGCTTATTCATTTACAAAGGACAATAAATACTTTTATATTGCAGGATATAGTTCTCCATTAGAAAACTACCCATGGAAAACATTAATAATAAAGACAGATAACAATCTACAAAAAATATGGAGAACAGATTATTTAATGAAAAAATCATCCAGGGGATTATCCATAACTCAAACACTGGATAAAATTGCAGTTACCGGATATGCACTTGAAAAAAATAATGATTTTGACGGATACTCACTTTTTATAGAAAAACAAACTGGAATAGTATTATTTGAAAACTATTATGGAACATTATTAGATGAAAGACTAACAAAGGTGTATAATTATAATGATGGACTGATATTCTCTGGATACCAAAAAAACGGTGAAATAATAAAAGGACTTATAATATATACAGATATCAACGGAAAATCTAACTTTATAAAATAAAATTCTAAGAAACTTTTAAGCTTGAAAACATATAATAAAAATGCATTTCATATCAAGTGAGGTGATTAAATTGAGAAAAAGAGATAAGCAAATAACGCTTTATCATCTTATAATCAAAAATATAATGACTATAGTAATAATTGGAATAGGTTCAGTAATAATGATATTCAGCATGATTAGCCTATATAATCTTGGACGTGTAGAAAAAGAATTTGAAGCAAATGCAGTACAAATTGTTAATATGGCATTCACCTCATTATCAAATGCATTATATGATTTTGATGTTCGATATTATAAAGGGTTGGAGAGATTTATAGAAGCCTTAAAAACTTCTGAAAACAAAGAAGAAACAATAAAAAACATATCAAAATACGCGTTTTTTAATAGTGATACAAGTATAGAGAAAATTGATTACAACAAATTAAATTCAAAAATCAAAGAAAAATTAGATAAACTTGAAAATTACAAATACTATTTTGAACTTGAATTAACCTCAGAAAAACTATTAAAAGATATTTATTTAAAAATAGATAATGAATATTATCTAATAAGAGCATCATATTCCGTAGATAAAATAAAAAATACATTAGATAATTTTCATGCTCTTGAGGAAAAATACAATTTCATAGATGAAATTGATATATGCACGCATAATTTTGAAAATCTTTCAAGCAAAGAAAACGATTTAACAGACAAAGATGTTGAATATCTGAAAAAAGCATTTGACACTGGAAAAGAAATAATAATAAAAAAAGGAAACAAACTGATTTTTTATTATACCTGGAGCTATGAAGATGAAAAATCAACATTCAAACCAATTGGAATAGTATTAAAATTAGATGTTGGGATGCTCAGAAATGCTTTAATATACAACATAACAATATTTATATTAGCTTTAATTATAATAATGTATTTAGTTGCAATAAAAGCAAGAAAAGTTTCAAAACAAATTTCAAGACCATTTGAGTTAATGGTAGATAATATGAAAAAATTCAGAGAAACAAAATACTTAGAATTTGATAGAATGTTTGAAAAATGTGAAATAAAAGAAATAAATGAATTAATGGATGAATATCAAAAAATGGCAGAAGACATAATGTCATCATTTGAAGAAATCAACGCAATGAACGAAGAACTAGAACATTCATACAAAGAAATAGAAAAAGTCAATAATGAATTAGAAGAATCATACTTAAACTTTAGTACTCAACTTTCAATAATCGCTGAAGGTTATGATGAAAATACCGGAAATCATGTTAATAGAGTTGGAGAGCTTTCGGCATTTATAGCTGAAAAAATGGGTTTAGATCATCATACAGTGTATCAAATGAAGTATTATGCGCCATTACACGATATTGGAAAATTAATGATTCCAAAAGACATATTAATGAAAAAAGGAAAATTAACAAATGAAGAATGGAAAATAATGGAAAAACACACAATTTACGGTGGATTATTAATAGGTGACGCACCTATGTTCAAACTTGCTAAAAACATTGCATTATATCATCATGAAAAATATGACGGAAGCGGTTATCCATTTGGATTAGAAGGGGATAAAATCCCAATTGAAGCTGCTATAGTTTCTGTTGTAGATGTATATGATGCATTAAGGTCAGAAAGGCCATATAAACCAGCATTTTCACACGAAAAGGCGTTAAAAATAATTCTTGAGGGAGACAATAGAACACAACCAACACATTTCCATCCAGAAGTATTGAAAATATTCAAAGAGTATTCCGAAGACCTGAGAAAATTATGGGAAGAAGTAGACAAACAAAGCTCCAAATTATATGAACTAATGAAAAATATACAGGAAGATGATATAAAATAAAATAGAAATAATAATATGAGCGAAGACTAAGAATTTCCCGAAGCGGAATGCAGAAAATTCGGGTTGGAAAAACAGGACGTTTTGGAAAGCGAAGCACTTCATGGACGAAGTGTCTGAGCGTGCCCGAATTTTCAAATGGAGCAAGGATCAGAAATTCTTGCCGTCTGAGTGAATATTATTTTTCTACTTTCAAAGAGATTTTTTGAAGATTAGCACTCAAGTCGTATGAATGAACTTTTTTCAACATAAAAAAAATTCAAATGGAGCGAGGATTAGAATTTCTTGCTGTTTGAATGAATATTATTATTTCTATTTTCGAAAAGGAGAGACAAAGATGGAAATATCCAAATTACTCATCGTTGATCCTATTGATGGAGAATACACCGGAAAAATAATAATCAACAATGGAAAAATAGAAAAAATAATAAAAACAGAAGATTCATATTACGACTACATATTAATGCCCGGATTTATAGACACGCATACTCACGGTTATGGCGGAATAGACACAATGACCGCAACAGAAAAAGATTTCAAACAATGGGCAGAAATGAACTTCAAACACGGAGTTACCACATTCTTTCCAACAACAGTTTCAGCATCTAAAGAGCAAATAAAAAACGTTATTAAAAACACACCAATAGAAAAATCAATAAAAGGAATACACCTTGAAGGACCATATATAAACATAAACAAAAAAGGAGCACAAAATCCTGAATACATTAGAAATCCAGAAGAAAAAGAAATAAAAGAAATACTAAATGAAAAAATAAAATTAATAACAATGGCACCTGAAATAAAAGGATTTTATGACGTAATAAATATAATTCATAAAAATAACACAGTAATATCCCTTGGCCATACAGAAGCAGATTATCAGGAATTCAAAAAAGCATATGAAAAAGGAATAAACAGAATAACTCACTTTCCAAATGCAATAAAAGGACTGCATCACCGTGAATTAGGTGGAGTTGGTGCAGTAATGCTTGAAAACTTTAAAATAGAAATGATAGTTGATGGAATCCACACATCACCGGATTTTGTTAAACTAATATATAAAATAAAAAATATCGATGATATTATACTAATAACAGACTCAATGAGCGCTGCGGGATTAAATGATGGAAAATATGATCTTGGTGGTCTTGAAGTTACGGTAAGAGATGGAAAAGCAACATTAAAAGACGGAACAATAGCAGGGAGTACATTAGTATTCGACAAAGCAATTAAAAACTTCAAAAAGTTTACCAATTGTACATTAACGGAACTTGCGAAAGTATCCTCATACAACGCAGCACAAAACCTGAAACTTCAAAACTTAGGAAGAATAAAAGAGGGCTATATTGCAAATCTTGTATTATTAGATAAAAATTTAAACCTTAAAAAAACAATATTCGAAGGGGAATACACCTAAAAAATTCGACAGGAAATCCTGTCGAATTTTTTATTTTTCTCGATTAACAAAACTTCATCAAATCATCATTGATTTTTAACCTACTATCATAGTATAATAGTACAGAGGTGATATAAATGTGGTTTTCCATAGACTTTCATTCGCACACTCCTGTTTACGAACAAATAAAAAACAAGATAAAAGAAAAAATCCTTACCAATGAACTCAAAAAAGATGAATTTATTCCTTCAATAAGAGTTCTTGCAAAAGAACTAGGTGTAAATTTAAATACTGTATCAAGAGCATATAAAGAACTCGAATTTGAAGGAGTAATAAAATCAGTAAGAGGTTCAGGATATATAGTATTAGGAATTGATGAAAATCAGTTTATAGAAAAAAAATTAGAAAATTTTCAAAAAAGTGTTTTAGAATGTAAAAACGCAAAAATTCAAAAAGAAAAATTGATATCAATAATCAATAAGTTATATGATGATTGATAAAATCTGGAGGTGAATCCATGATATTAAAAGTTGATAACCTTGTAAAAAAATATGGAACTCTTACAGCAGTCAATAACGTTTCATTTGAAATTGAAAAAGGTGAAATCTTTGGACTTATTGGACCAAATGGTGCAGGAAAAACATCAATAATAAAATGTATTCTTGATTTAAGATGGCCAAATAGCGGAAAAATATATTTAAATGGAAAAGTTGCATATTTACCTGAAAAAAAGAATCTCTACAAATCATTAACAGTTAAAAAAATGATAGAAATCAACAACGAGCTTACAGAAAATTTTTCTATTGAAAAAGCATATGAATTGCTGGATAAATTTCAAATAAATAAAAACACAAAAATTTCAAATCTATCCCATGGTATGCTTACTCAGGTGTATGTAATATTAACCTTTTCACAGGATGCTGATTTATATATTCTTGATGAACCAACCTGGGGATTGGATCCATTAATGAGAAACACAGTACTTGAAATAATACGTGAAAGCTCATATCAGGAAAAAAGCATATTATATACCAGTCACATACTTTCTGAAGTTGAAAAAATTGCAGATAGAGTTGCGATAATGTCAAAAGGAAAGATTTTAGAATTAGATTATCTTGATAACATAAAAACAAAATATACAGCAATATCATTACCAAAAAACGAAAAAACAAAAGGGTATTTATGGAAAAAATTGGAAAATGAAAATATCTGGATAGTAAAAAATCAAGATGGAGAACCTGTTACTATAGATGAAATCTTTGAAGCAGTGGTAAAGGGGGAATGGTAATGAAAAAAGAACTTTATGAAATGAAAACACGAACAATAATTTCAATAGTAATATTAATTTTATTATTTTTCAGCATAGCCCCTTTTCAAAAATTTTATGTTGATATGATAAAAGAAAATATGGCGGCAATAAAGCCATATGCAGAAAAATTTGGATTTTCAAATATATTGGATAACTTAAATGATTGGAATTATTATATGTATACGCAATGGTTCGGTAAAAACTTTGGTCAATTAATTCCAATTTTTGCAATTATTTTTGCCTTTCCGTTATTTTCCAGAGAATATGAAAATGGAACAATGGAATATTTATTGGTAAGAAAATCAAGAGATTATGTATTTATCACAAAAGTATATATCGGTTTGACAATGTTTATTATATGGATAACAATAGGAATAGTTCTACCAGCTGCATATTCATTAATTTCAGGGAAAGATTTGGCATATAGTCTATTATTCAAATATTTTATTCATATGTTTTTTGGTGGATTGTTCTGGTATGAAATAACAGTATTATTTTCTGTAATATTCAATGATCAGGTAAAACCAATATTAGTTTCAGTTGGGACATTGATTATCACCACAGCTGCAGGATTCATTAAACCTTTATCTTTCTTAAATACATATCCATATATATTAGGCTCAAAAATTATTTCAGAAGGAAAAATAGATTTATTATACACGCTTTCATTATTCTTAATAGGAGAAACGATAGTTAGTATAGCCTATTATCAATTTAGAAAAAAAGAAATTTAATAAGGAGGGGATTTCCATGATAGTAACTACATCTGAATTTGTTCCTGGAAGAGAAATAGAAGAAGTTTTAGGAATAGTTATAGGTAATGTTGTTCATTCAAAACATTTAGGAAGGGACATAGCAGCAGCATTTAAAACACTTGCAGGAGGAGAAATAAAAGGTTATACAGAAATGCTTACAGAAGCAAGAAATATAGCCTATAATCGTATGATAGACGAGGCAGAAAAATTAGGAGCAGATGCAGTAATTGGTTTGAGGTTTTCAAGTTCTGCAGTTATGGCTGGAGCAGCAGAAATGGTAGCTTATGGAACAGCAGTAAAATTAAAATAATAAAGAGGGCTTAAGCCCTCTTATTATTTTGTATGCAATTCAATATAATCCTTAATATCAGACATTGATAAATTGTATTTTTGAACAATATCCTTTAATTCCATTAAAGAACTTTCTTTTTCAGAAATTCCAAATTCTTTCAAAAATGCATTATAATCATCGATATTTTCTTTAATTTCCTTCAAAGTAGTTTTTCCTCTTATAATAAATTCTGAAGTATCATGTTCTTCTTTTTCAACAGTAGAATTACTAATATTTGCTTCTTGATTTTCTGAAACTTCACCAGGCAAATATCCACTAATTACATATGCAATAAATCCAGGTTTAGTCTTTTTTATAATATCCCTTACACTCATATTTTCAATACCTTCAATACTTTTTAATTCATCAAAATCATTTATAGTTTTTCCATATTCAGCAAGAAAATCAGAAACATTCATATCAATATACTCTACAAAACTTCTAATACCTTCCGGTGAAACTATTTCAAGTTCTTCATCAAATCCCATTAATTCAGATAAATCCTTTAACTTAGCAGTTGTTACAATATTTCGAGGAATATTAAATGCTCTATACAACTCTTCTTTTGAAACAGGATAATTATCTATTATTTCCTGTAAAGTAGAAGAACCTCTTATATCATTTATTGAATTGTATGTTCGTATTTTTTCTGTATTAAAATTACCTGAAACATTAGCTATTAAAATTACACCAAGAAATAAAGCAAGGGCTATAAATGCATAATTCCATAGACTTACAGTTTTTTTGCTTTCTTCTGGTTTAGTTAAAATAGGTCTAACCTGAAGAGTTAATTTACTTGAATCATTTACTGGACATGCTTCAACACATTTCATACATCTAATACATTGAGGACTGTTTATAGCATTCTTTTCTGAAACAACAATTCCTACAGGACATGCTCTATCACACAATTTACAATTTATACATGTATCCTTTTTCCTTTTAATAGTTAAAAAACTAAAAGAATTAAACAAACCATTTATAGCACCTAAAGGACATGCATATCTACAAAATGGTCTTTCTACAAATAACGACAATCCTAAAACGAGCAATACAGAAATATATCCAGTAATTGCAATTTCATCTGTCCATATATTAAACAGATTATAATACGGATCATATGGTTCAAAAACTAACTTACTTGTTCGTGCTGTTTGAATAATAATAATTGCAAGAACAATATACTTTAAATATCTTAGAACTCTATCAACCTTTACAGGAACTCTATTATATTTATCTTTAAAAATCTTTTTTCCAAGTTTTCCAACCCATTCCTGAACAGAACCTAAAGGACATATCCAACCACAAAAACTTGCACCGGTAAATAGCAAAAGTGCAAACAATGCAAATAGCATAATAAACACCGATTGATGTAGTTTACTTACATAATTTCCAGTGGTAAAAAATGTATAAAGATTTACAACTCCACCATATGGACATAATGTATGCAAACTTGCAACACCAAATAACTCAACACCAGGATTATTTTCTACAATATAATGTCCAATACTCACATACAACACAAACGCAACAAAAACAATCTGTACCGCCAGTCGAAACTTTTGTAAAGAACTACTTTTCTTCATATCACTCACCCCCACAATGATCTTTTTCATTTTTTTGCAAATATATATTAACATATTAACCTTAGAAAAAACTTAGAAATAAAAAAAGAGATGGAAAATTCCATCTCTTTCAATTGTGACTGTGTGACAACTGTAGAATCTCTGTAGACAACTGTGACAAATTATAAATTTTCTACATAATATTTTACTTTTGCTGGTAAAGATAATATTCCATCATCATTTTCTAAAATTAATCCTTCATTTTTCCAGCGGGTAATATAAGTATATATTGTTTGCCGTTTTATATTTTTTTTCTGTAATTTTTTAACTAATGATGTTCTATCTATGTTTTCTTTAATAATTTCCTTTAGGATAATTTTTTGTATTTCGGTAAAGGATTTTATTTTAGAAAAAGTTCGTAAAAAAATACTTTTTATAGTTTCTTTGGCAGTTGTTTCATCAATTTTCTTTTTATCTGTATTATATAAAGCAATTTGTTGAGCAAGCCATAAAGCATCTCTTGGATTCCCATCACTAAAAGAAGCAATTTCTTCAAGAGCATTAATATGAAAATAATCAGGATAATCTTTAATACGTTTTAATATTAATTTTTTTATATCTTCTTTTGTAAGTGGATCCAGAAAAATCATATCTTTAAAAATATTTTCTAAATTTCCACTCTCATTCCATCGCATTCTATCATTAGAGTATTCCCTATAAATTGAAAAAGGTAAAGAAACAATTGTAATAACATTTTCTTTTAAAAGTATATTTTTCAAAGAATCAAGAATATTCAGAACTTCATCTTTTTTTTCTTTATCTAATTCATCTATTACAATTAAAATTTTTCCATATTCTCTTATCAATAATTCAAGCAATTTTTCAATATACTCCTTAATAGTATATATATTAAATCTTTTTTTATTTGACAATCCTTTTTCATACATTGCACTTGCAAAAGCATTTATTCCCCCGCTATAATTTGAGTTAAAACTTTTTTCTGTTAAAATAAAATCTTTTGCTTCCAGGGCTATTTTTTCTATATTTTTATTTTTTAAAGATAATGATAATTTTGATAATTTATAAAGAAAATCAGCTATAATAACCTCTTTAGAATCTTTTTCAGTAATTAATATATTGAATTTTGTGGAATCTGCTGTTTCTATAAAATTCAAAACAGTAGTTTTTCCTACACCAGTTTCACCACATACTCCAAAAATTCCCATGGGTTGAAAATATGCAAGATTATTTAAATGTTTTAATTCTTTTTCCCTATCTACAAGCAAATCTTTATTGCTAATGGGGACATCAAATAGTGAAGAAATTATATATTTCAATTTATCATTATCCATAATCATCACCCCCTATTAATTATTATAACATACAATTGTGACTGTGTGACAACTGTAGAATCCTTGTAGACGATTGTGACAATTCTTGTTAAGTGATTTAGAAAAATAAAAACGAATGAAGACTTGCAGAGTGCCTGATTATATAAAAAAAAGTAGAAAAATAATATGAACGAAGACTAAGAATTTCCCGAAGCGGAATGCAGAAAATTCGGGTTGGAAAAACAGGAGGTTTTGGAAAGCGAAGCACTTCATGGACGAAGTGTCTGAGCGCGCCCGAATTTTCAAATGGAGCGAGGATTAGAAATTCTTGCCGTCTGAGTGAATATTATTTTTCTACTTTCAAAGAGATTTTTCGAAGATTAGCACTCAATTCGCCTAAAGGAGTTTTTATTTTTTCAATCAACACCAAAAGTACTAACATGAACGTGAATCTCCACTAAAAAAAAGACTTTCAGGAAAAATCCTGAAAGTCTTTTTTTTTAGATATTTACATATTTATTGATTATCGCAATAAGCTCATTATATTCAACATCAAGCGTATTTTCACCGCTAATATACTCAATATTCCTCTCAGGGAACCACTCTTTTAACTTCAAAAACCCTTCCCTTGCCTTTTCAAAAAATTCTCTTCCTTCACTTTCAATTCTATCCTTATTTTTATTCTTCATCCTTTCAAAAGACGTTTCAACATTCACATCAACAACAATCGTCAAATCTGGCATTATTCCATCTAACGCATGTTTATTAATCTCAAAAACCTCTTTCCAACCAAGCTCTCTTGCATATCCCTGATAAACAATTGAAGAGTCAACAAATCTATCAAGAATAATAATCTTATCTTTATTAGGTTTTATAATTTCCTCTATCAATTGAGCACGACTGGCAGCAAATAATAAAGCTTCACTTACGTGACATATTTTATAATTACCCAGCAATAATTCCCTTATCTTCTCACCAAGCTCTGTTCCACCTGGTTCTCTATTCCAGATAACATCTTTATTCTTAATTTTAAAATATTCAACTAATTTTTTTGAAAGAGTAGATTTACCAGAACTTTCAATTCCTTCAAAAGTTATAAGCATATAATATATTTCCTCCTTTAGCACATTATAATCCAGAATTCTTAAAAAATACAGGTGGATGAATCTTTAGATTTTCGCCACCATTTTTTCGTAAAATTCCACCTATTAATTGACATTCACCGTTCTTTTTCCCATATCCTAAAAACATTTCCTGCAGTGAAAATTTATATTTCCAGGCAAGTTTCAAAAAACTTTCAAAATGAACAGGATGATAAACAAAAATCATTCTTTTCTTATTCTTTAATAAATAATTGGCTGCATAAAAAAACTTTTCAAGGTCGTTTATATCAAATGTTCTTGCAGTTTTTCTATCCTCATATGGGCTTATCAAAGATTTATCAGAATAATGTGGTGGATTTGTTATAACGCAATCTATTGATTCCCTTTTAAAGTATTTCTCTATATTTTTTATATCATCGTTAATAAAATCAACTCTATTTAAAAGATTATTTGATTTAATGTTTTCTAATGAACATTCAAAAGGTTCTTTTTGAATTTCAATTCCGGTAATTTTTATATCTTCATATATCTTTGCAAGAGCAATTGAAACATTACCAATTCCAGAACCAAGCTCAACTATATTTTTTTCATTTTTTAACAAATCTGAAATTTGAGCAAGAAAAGTGGAACCATGTGTTGGTAAATGATATTTTCCTGGTGAGCATAATTTCAAATTTCTAAAAATGTCTTCTATTATATCAAAATTTATCATTTTATCACCGTACTACCTTTATTTATAATATTTAAAATCTTTGAATTATCAATTACACTTCTTGAATAATTTTCAACATTCAAATCATTAATATTTGAATTTACAATTTTTGACCAGGAAAAATTCTTTTGAATCATTGTATTAATGCTCGAATTATCAATATATGCTTTACTAAGATTTTCTATTTCCACATTAGCAAAAACAGATTTAATACTTTCGAGCATATTTACATTATTCATAACTATATTTTTAAACGTACTTTCTTTTATAAAAATCTCCTCTGAATTGAATAAATTAATTTGGGTTTTATATCCTATAGTATTATATAAACAAATTCTAAAATCATTTGAAGATATTAAATCTGAGTTTTCCAGAAATTCAGAATCTTCAAGATATATGAGCTTTGCATTTTTACCTATAATTTTAACCTTATCAAAAATAGTTTTAGAAGCAATAAAAATTCCACCATCAACTATTATTTCTCCATTACCGTTTATTAAGGATTTTCCAGGTCCCGGCATAATAAAGAAAACACCTTTTATAACTAATTTAGAATTAGAGACAAATTTTAAAATACTTCCAGACTCAACCATAACAACACTATCTTTACCTAAAACAGTTTCTCCACCAATTAAAAATTCTGAATTAATCTGTGGCAAATAAAGGTTTTCATTTGAAGATTCAAGAATATTTCTCACCAGATGAACAAAAGTTCCAGAAAAACGAATTGTAGGTTGTGAAGGAAAACTTAAAGTTCCAAATTTACTTTTTTTCCTGATCATTGCAACATTTGCTTTTTCAAGTCTGGCATATGCCGCCTTTGTTTCCACTTCTTTTTTCCAACCATATTCATAAGGTGTTTCCACAATATATGATTCAATATCAGTTTCATAATCCCAGCCAAATGTATCAACAGAATAATCAATTAACTTTGGGTTTCCTGAAGGCATAGATGGAATAGAATATTCCACTTCTATTTTTATTTTCTTTGTGGTGATATTATTTCCATTATCAATAACAAGCAATGTTCCATCGTCGGTAGTATCATCCAGTATTTCGCTCATTGTATATGTTGAATAAATACCATCTTTTGTTTTTAAAAATACCTTTAAATCCTCATCTTTTGTCCAATCATCAAAAAGTTTAATATTTGTATCTCCAAATACAGAAATTTTAAGTGTATCGTTTAGAATTTTAGGTGGTTTATCTTCATCGGTATTAATGGTTATTATCTTTTCTTTAGAAATATTTCCATATTTATCAACTGCGTAAAGTTCAAAATTTTTAGTTCCAATATCCTTTTTTAGAGGAATTTTTATATTTATATTAAAATTGTAAGTATTGCTTGCATCTTTTAAAATAAATCTTGAAAGATCAGTAGCTGGAGAAGCAGCGGTAACATTTAATTCTCCAGATTTCAAATAAACATTTAAAAATCCAATTTCTGGCGCTGTTGTATCATAATAAAATGTAAAAGTTCTTTCTGAAACCTTATTTTTATTTTTGTAAATTTCCATTCTTAATGTATGTTTTCCTTCTTTTAAATCTTTAAAATAATATTCGCTTCCATTTTTTTCATATTTAATTTCATTTTCTCCTTCGAAGAATTTTACTTCATAATCTAAACTTTGAGGAATTTGAATTTTAATAGGGAAAGAAGGTGACGCAATGTCACCTTCGATTGTAATATTTATTTTGCTTTGTTGATCACATGAAATGAATATAAACAATATTAAAAACAAAAAAGGTATTAACAATTTTTTCATCAATATTACTTCTCCTCGTATAAGAACTTTAAAATAGGTGAATCTGGTGATAATAATAATATATTATTGTCCATAGAAGAATTATATATATCAGCTAATCTTCTTAATTCAAAGAATTCTGGACTTTGATTATATGCATCAGCATATATTGTAATTACACTTGCATCTGCAGTACCTTTTATAACCTCGGCATTTTTCTTAGCTTCGGAAATAATAATCTTAACTTTCTTATCAGCTTCAGCTTTTATAATTTCTGATTCTCTTTGACCTTCAGCCCTTATTTGGGCAGCAATACTATATCTTTCTGCCATCATTCTATTATATACAGCTTTTGAAATATCTGGTGGCAAATCAGTTCTTTTAACCCTAACATCTACAATTTCAATACCAAAATCCTTAAGGTTATGACTGCTTCTTTCAGTAATTTCTTTTAACATTTCTTCTCTTTTTTTAGATAAAACCTCTTCAAAAGTATATTTGGCAACTAAATCCCTGACATTTGAATATACAACATCATCAATTCTTGTCAAAGCAAGCTGTACAGAACGCATACTTTCCATAAATGTTTTTGGATCATTAATTCTCCAGATTGCGTATGTATCAACAACTATAGTCTTTTTATCTGCAGTTATTATTCTTTCTGGTTCAATATCATATAACATTAACCTTTTTTCAAATTTTACCACATTATCAACAAATGGTGTTTTAAAATTAATTCCCGGTTTCGTTACAACTTTTCGTATTTGACCAAATCTTAAAACTACTGCCTGTTGTTCCTGGTTAACAATGAACATAGAAGATAAAATCAACCAGCCAACTAAAATTAATAATACAATTATAATTATTTTATTTTTGGTGAGCTTCATTTTGTACCACCACCTATTTCTGGCAAATTAAGCAATTTTAAAGTTTCAGAACTATCAACAATAATCTTTTCCTTTGAATTTTTAAGCAAACCTTCAATAGCTTCAAAAATAATACGTTTCTTTGTAATATCCTTTGTCATCTCATATTCTTTTAGCATAGCCTTAAACCTTTTAGCTTCACCTGTAGCAAGCGCAACCTTTTCATATGCATAAGCTTCAGCTTCTCTCATAATCTTTTGAGCTTCACCCTGAGCTTTTGGAATAACGTCATTTGCATATCTATTTGCTTCATTTATGAATTTTTCCTTATCCTGTTTGGCGCTATTAACATCATCAAAAGCCTTTACAACTTCAGCTGGTGGACTGACTTCCTGAAGATAAACATTTTCAATTTTTATACCTGCACCATAGCTATCAAGAATTTTCTGTACCTTTGCTGCAGTTTCCATAGCAATTCTATCCCTTTCAGTGGTCAAAACATTATCAATTGGATTAATAGCAACCATTTCTCTTAAAACACTTTCTGTAGCAAATTTTACCATTTCAAATCCATTGAGTATCCTGAATTCAAATTTTACAGGATCAGCAATTCTGTATTGTACAACAGCTTCGAGATTTACAATATTTTCATCACCTGTAATCATTAATGATTCTTCATCTACAGGTTGATACTCAATCTTTCCACGATAATTTACAGTCCTAAAACCAATTTCAATCTTTTTCAAAGTTCTTACATCCACAATTCTATGTGTTTGAAATGGATATGGCAAATGCCAGTGAATCCCTGGCCCTGTACTTGAAGTATACTTACCAAAAGTAAGTACCAATCCCATTTCAGATGGTCCAACCTGATATACGCTTGTTCCTGCGTAGGCTAAAACCAATAAAATTACAACAGCCCAGATAATCTTTCTAAAAATATGCTTATTTTTTCTGGGCTTTTCTTCTTCAACATCAAAAATTTCAAAGTTTTCTGACATCCTTCCACTCCCCTCGTTATAGGTTTTCCAGAATTTTTCTAACAGTGATTATATCCTCAGCATGTTCCTGATCATCGCCAGGTGTTTCTAAATGCATAGGAATTTTTAAAATTTCCTCAAAAGAGAAAAACGTTTTAAATCCTTCTATACCAATTTCGCCTTTTCCAATAAATTCATGCCTATCCTTTCCAGCTCCTAAAGGAAATTTTGAATCATTTAAATGAATCATTTTTAGTTTATCTAAACCTAAATATTTTTCAATTTCATCTAACAAAGCTCTTACTCCGTCTTTATTTCGAATATCATAATTAGAATCAAAACCGTGGCATGTATCATAAGTCATACCAATTCTGTCTTTAAAAGATGTTCTATTAATAATTTCTCCCAATTGTTCTATCTTCCAACCAATATTTCCGCCTTTTTTTGCAACATTTTCTAAAAGTATATAAATATCAAGATCCTTTACTTCATTGAAAATTATATCTAAAGCCTTTGCAATTCTATCATAACCATATTCATCACCTTTACCAAGATGAGAACCAGGATGAACATTAAAATATTTAATTCCTAATTTTGCTGTAACCTTTATTTCTTCAATCATAAGATTAATAGATTTTTGCCAATTTTCATCCTTATGAGAAGCAAGATTGATTAAATATCCAGAATGAACCAAAACATCTTCAAATGCTATGTTATTTTTAATCATTTCATATTTAAATTTTTCAACATCTTTTTCATCAGGTTGTTTAACCTTCCATGTTCTTGGACTGTGTGAAAAAATTTGAAATGTATTTCCGCCAATATTTATTGTATCTTCTGGTACTTTTCTAAACCCTTTTGAAGTACTCATATGAGCTCCAATTTTAACCATTAATTATACCTTCTTTCAATAACCATTTTGCAAATTTAATATCAAATTCAGTTGTTATTTTTATGTTATATTCCTCACCAGGAATTATTCTTACAGTATTTCCAGCTTTGTGGAATATACTTGCATCATCAGTAAAAGCCTTTAATTCATTCTCAAAATTTGTATATGCCTTATATAATTTCTTAAAATCAAAAGTTTGAGGTGTTTGATGAATATATATTTCATTTCTATCGAGAATTTTTTCCACATTATTGTCTAACACATATGAAACAGAGTTTTTTTCAGGTAATCCCAAAACAGCAGAACCACATTTTTCAGCGATTCTAATACTTTCATTTATTTTTTCTGTACTTACAAATGGTCTTGCTGCATCATGTATAGAGACGATTTTAGCATCATATTCAAATTCATTGTATATAAACTTTAAAGCATTAAAAACAGATTCCTGCCTTGACTCGCCACCATTAATTATACTATAAATTTTGTTAATTTCATAACATTCTTTTTTTGTTTCTTCAAGAAAATCTTTATTTGCGACAACAATAATTTTGTCTATTAATTCCGAATATTCATATTTTTCTAATGCAATTCTTAACAAACTTTTACCTAAAATCTGGTAAAATTGTTTAGGAAAGGTTAAATTTGTTCGAGAACCTTTTCCTGCAGCGACAATAATGCCGATATTCATAAAATCACCTCTTATCGAATCAATTTTATCCACTTTATTATATAATTATACTATAATATTATTAATATACAATATCAGTAGAATTTTGAATCAAAAAATTTTGAAAGGGGAGAGAAAATATGTATATAGTTGGAGTGGATTTAGGGGGAACAGAAATAAAAACAGGACTTGTTTCAAAAGATAAAGGAATAATAAAAAAAGTTGCATTACCAACAGAAGCACATCTTGGACAGGAAAAGGTTGTTGAAAATATAGTTGAAACAATAAAAATGGTAAGTGAAGGTGTAGAAAATAAAATAGAGGCAATAGGAATTGGTTCACCAGGTTCAATTGATAGGGATCACGGAATAGTTAGATATTCACCAAATCTTCCGTTCAACAATTTTGAACTTGCACATCATATTTCTGAGAAAGTGAAAGTTCCAACATTCGTGGAAAATGATGCAAATGCATTTACTCTTGGTGAATGGTATTTTGGTTCTGCTCAGGGGATGAAACATTTTGTAGCATTAACTCTTGGTACAGGTATTGGTGGCGGTGTAGTTTCTCATGGAATATTAATAACAGGAAGAGATGGTATAGGAGCAGAATTGGGACATGTAATAGTTGATCCAGATGGACCATTATGTGGTTGTGGTTCAAGAGGATGTATAGAAGCAATAGCTTCAGCGAGAAATACTGCAAGATGGGCAAAAGAATTCTCTGTAAAAATACCTGAAAACAAAGTAGTTGAACTTGCCGGTGGAATAGATAAAATAGAATCAAAACATGTTTTTGAAGCATTAAAAAGTGGAGATTACGTAGCAAAATTGGTAGTTGAAAAAGTAACAGATGCTTTGGCAAGAGCAATTGCAAATTATGTTCACATATTCAATCCAGAATTAATAGTAATAGGTGGTGGAATGAGCAAAGCAGGAAATGCATTAATAAAACCAATAGAAGAAAAAATAAGTCTATATATAATGCCATCATTTAGAGGAACATTTAAAATATTACCTTCAGCATTAGTTGAAGATGCGGGGATTCTTGGTGCATCTGCAGCTGCAATGTATCATACAAGATAGAAAGGAGTAAAAAATGGATTATATAAAAAGGATTTTCAGATTTGAAGATGTAACACAAAAGATTTTTACGTTCAATATTGTAGTATTTGTCTTAATGTTTGTATTTGGAGGAGGATTTGGCGCGTTTTCAAATTCATACACTTTAATAGTTGCTGGAGCACAATATGGAAAATTAATAACCATATATCATCAATACTTTAGATTTATAACAGCTTTATTTGTTCATGGTGGAATATTACATATATCCTTCAACCTATACGCATTATATTATCTTGGAAATATAGTAGAAAGAGTATATGGTCCATATAAGTTTCTAACAATATATCTTGCATCAGGAATAGGTGGAGGAATACTTACACAAATATTTATTCCAAATGCATTTTCTGTAGGTGCAAGTGGAGCGATTTTTGGTTTAATTGGGTTATTATTTGGCGCAGGATTTAGAGATGATACACCACCAATGCTTAAACCAATGACAGGAACAGCATTATTACCGGTAATTTTAATAAACCTTTTTCTTGGATTTACATCATCTGGAATAAACAATTTTGCGCATATTGGAGGATTGCTTGTAGGATTTACATTTGGTTGGTTAACATCGGTAAGAGATACATATACATCATATAAAATATGGAAAATAGCAGGGTATATAAGTCTTGCATTAATATTAATATCATTTGCATGGCTTATATTCTTTGATATACAATTAATATTGGGGTGATAAAAAATGGAAAAATTATATTTTAAAGTTTCAAGAGATCCAATATATTCAGAAATATTCTTATATCCACTTGAAATTGTAATAGCTGATACACCTTTAGTACAGAGATTAAGATATTTAAGTCAATTAGCAGGAGCTGAATATGTATATCCAAGCGCAACACATACAAGATTTTCTCACTCGTTAGGAGTAATGCATATAGCAGGATTATATGCAAATAAATTATTTGAAGATAATCACCAGAAAATAAGAATAATAAGACTTGCAGGTCTTGTACATGACCTTGGTCACGGACCATACAGTCATCAATTTGATGACGTAATTTACAAAAGAATGGGATTAGATGATGGTCATGATGAATACAGAAAAAAGATATTAAACACAAAATTAATAGAGCAGGCATATAATGTATATAAAAAGCTCAACGATTCAAGAACCAAAAAAGATTTTCTAAAAGACTTATCTTTAACTGTAAAAAGAGAAATTTCAGATAATGAAAAAGAAATAAAAGAAGCATTAAAAGAAGTAATGAATATGATAAACGAATTATTTGAAGCAGAAAATAGAGGTGGAAGTCCAGAATTTAACATTGTTCAGGGACCTTTAGGAGCAGATAGACTGGATTTTGTTTTAAGAGATTCATATTATGCAGGAACAAGAGATTTTGGAACTGGAGACCTTGACAGAATAATAAGAAATGCATCAATAAAAACTTCAAATGGAAAAGAAAAATTGTGTTATAACATAAAAATAATAGACAACATCTACACAGTTCTTTTTGCAAGGTTTATGATGTACAAAAATGTATATTTCCATAAAACCTCAAGAGCAGCAGATCAAATGATACAGGAAATATTACGATTAGCTGATGATATACTTGATATAAAATCAAGAGTAGAAGACCTTGATAAATTTGTATCGCTCACAGACCAGAGGATAATAAATGAAATAGAAATGGTATATGAAGAATTATACGAAAAGAAAAACAATGAATTGTTCAGCATAAGCCCTGAATTAATGCAAAAATCAGATAAAGTTGCCAAAGCATATGAACTGGTAAAAAGATTAAAATCAAGGGATTTATGGAAGTTATTAATAGAAATTCCATTTTCAACAACAGGATTAGATCCTTCAGTAATAAGCGTAAGCGTTGCAGAAAATGTGCTAAAACAATTAAAAACCAATATAGAAAAAACAATAAAAACAGATATTCCAAAAGAAGACAAACAGGAATTATCGTATATACTCGATAACTTTGAAAATCTATTTATAATCGATACGCCATATAAATTATCATTAATGCATCCAAAAGAATTCCTTTCAAGCGATGTATCAATTCTTGATTATAACGGTGATATACTTAGATTTGATGAAGTATTCGAAAGATATCCTGCATACAAGTTTATGGAAAGCAATTTAATACAGATATCGAGAATATATTTAACAGAAGATAAAAGGGAAATATTAAGAAAATATGATTTAGTACCAAAAATTGGAGGTATAAACCTAACCACAAGGTGGTGAGATTAAGTTATAAAGTAAGGGGGATGCAAATGGGATATTATGATCAACTATTTAAGGAGATATTTTCCGATAAAGAGATGTTAGTTGAATTTATAAACCTATTTGTAAAAAAGCTAAAAAATTACGACATACAACCTGAAAACATAACAATAGAAAAAACAAAATTCACAGATTTAAAGTATGGAGATAGAGAAAGCGATTTATTATTTAAAATAAAATATGAAGAAAATGAATTATTTCTATATTTAATAATAGAACATCAATCAAGTGTAGATTATTTAATGCAATTTAGAATACTTGAATATATGGTAAGAATATGGAAAAAATATATAAACGAAAATAAAGAACAATCTAAAAGGAAAAGTTTCAAGTTACCGCCAATAATACCAGTAGTATTCTATAACGGAAAAAGGCGATGGACAGCAGAAAATTGGTTTATGAGAAAAATAATTAACTGGGAAGAATTTAGCGTATATGTACCACAATTTAAATATGAAATAATAGATTTAAGTCAAATAGAAGAAAAAGACTTATTAAAAGCCAAAAATGCATTAAGCTTATTATTAGCTGTAGAAAAATTGGATAAAGAGGAAATATCAAAATCCTTAAAAGAAATAAAAGAAGTACTTGAAAAACTACCAGAAAATGAAAAAGAGAAATTCGGTGAATACATAAACGGAATAATAAAAGTATTGGTAAAACGAGAAAAGATAATAGACACGGATATAGAATTTGAGGAAATTAAGGAGGTGAATTATATGTTTGAAAATTTTGTAAGAACTGTTGAGGAAGCAATAAAAGAAAGTAAAGAAAAAGCTAAAATAGAAGGTTTAGAAGAAGGTAGAAGAGAAGGTTTAGAAGAAGGTAGAAAAGAGGGATTACAGCAAGGATTACAACAAGGATTACAACAAGGATTGCAGCGTGGAAAAGAAGAAGAAAGAAGAGAAATAGCTAAAAAATTATTATTGAAAAAATTCGGTAATAAAACGGAACCAATATTACCAAAAATCGAAAAATCAGATTCTAAAACAATAGAAAATATAATAGAAAATATATTCGAGCTTGATCTAAAGGATATAGAAAAAATTATCCAGAAAAAGCTTAATTAAAAGAGATGTAAAAGGAGGATTTCGATGAAAGAATTTAAATATGATGCAGAAAAAGCAAAAAAAATAAATGAAAAAATAAATGCAGTGTTAGAGTTTACAGAAATAGAAGGCAACAAAGAAGGAAAATATCACAACACACCGTTTATGGTAAAAGACAACATTCAAGTATTAGAAACAAAAATGACCTCAGCATCAAAAATACTTGAAAACTATAATTCAACATATACCGCAACAGCAATACAAAAACTCTTAAATGAAGGTTTCAAAATCGTTGGAAAAACAAATCTCGATGAATTTGCAATGGGGGGTTCAAATGAAAATTCAGCGTTTGGACCTGTAAAAAATCCATGGGATCTTGAAAGAATTCCTGGAGGTTCAAGTGGAGGTTCTGCAGCAGTTGTTGCTGCGGGAATAGTACCATTTGCAATAGGATCAGACACAGGAGGTTCAGTAAGACAACCAGCATCATTCTGTGGAATTGTTGGATATAAACCAACCTATGGTGCAATATCAAGATATGGCCTTTCAGCATTTGCTTCATCTCTTGATCAAATTGGAGTACTTGCAACAAACGTAAAAGATGCAGCAACAGTAGTAGAAGTAATGTCAGGAAAAGATGAAAAAGATTCAACAACACTGGATATAAATTGGGATTTAACCTCAGAAATAGAAAAAGAACCTGAAAAAATAAAAATAGCAATACCAAAAGAAGTATTTGAAGTTGAAGGAATAGACCCAAAAGTACTTGAAAAATTCAAAGAAAACATAGAAAGATTAAAAGAAAATGGTATCGAAATAGAAGAAGTGGAAATTCCACATTTAAAATACACCGTTTCAATATATTACATAATAGCACCATCAGAAGCAAGTTCAAACCTTTCAAGATATGATGGAATGAGATTTGCATTAAGAGAAGAAAAAGAATCATTAAAAGACACATACATGGAAACAAGAGATAAAGGTTTTGGAATAGAAGTAAAAAGACGTATATTCATGGGTGCATTTACATTAAGCTCAGCATATTATGATGCATACTTCTCAAAAGCAGCAAAAATAAGAAAACTATTAAACGATGACTTTGAAAAAGTATTTGAAAAATACGATGCAGTATTAACCCCAACAACAACGATGCTACCACCAAAAATTGGAGAATTAAAATCCCCACTTGAATACTATTTAATGGATTTATTTACAATATCAGCAAACATGATAGGAGCACCTGCAATTAGCATTCCTTCAGGATTAATAGACAATTTACCATTTGGAATACATCTAATATCAAAACCATTAGAAGATGCCAAAATGCTAAGAATAGCAAATAAATTTGAAAAAATATTCGGCAGGCTTGAATTACCGGAGGTGCAATTATGAGCAAATACAAAACCACAATAGGACTTGAAATACACGTACAATTACTAACAAAAACAAAAGCATTCTGTTCATGTTCCGCCAATGCATTTGAAAGCGAACCAAACACAAACATATGTCCAGTATGTACAGGACAACCAGGTGCTCTTCCTGTATTTAACGAAGAAGCATTAAAATTAGGAATAAAAGCAGCAATAGCATTAAATGCAAAAATAAATGAATACTCAAGATTTGACAGAAAAAATTATTTCTATCCAGACCTTCCTAAAGGTTATCAGATTACACAATATTTCTATCCATTGGCAAACGATGGATACATAGAAATAGAAGGCAAAAAAATCAGAATAGAAAGAATGCATCTTGAAGAAGATTCAGGAAAAATGTTCCATGAAGGTGAAAAACTTGAATCAGCATCATACAGTCTCGTTGATTACAACAGAAGCGGAATTCCTCTTATAGAAATAGTAACAAAACCAGATATAGAATCTCCAAAAGAAGCAAGACTATTCATGGAAAAACTCAGAAATATATTGAGATATGCAGAAATCTCAACAGGAGACATGGAAAAAGGTGCTTTAAGATGTGACGCAAACATATCAATAACAAATACAGAAACAGGATTCCAGAGTAATCGTGTTGAAGTAAAAAATATCAACTCATTTAAATTTGTTGAAAAAGCGCTTGAATATGAAAGAGAAAGAATAATTCAGCATTTAGAAGAAGGAAAAAACGTACCAATGGAAACCAGAGGTTGGAACTTTGCAACACGTTCCACATTCTCAATGAGATCAAAAGAAGAAGAAGCAGATTACAGATACTTTCCTGAACCGGATATTCCACCTGTAATAGTTACAGAAAAAGATATCGAAGAAGTTAAAAAAACAATGCCAGAAATGATAGACGAAAAGAAAGAAAGATTTATAAAAGAATATACAATAAAAGAATACGATGCAGAAATTCTCGCATCAGACAAAGAACTTGCAGATTACTTTGAAAAATGTGCTAAACTCGTTAAAAATCCACAATTTGTAAGTAATTTCATAATCACAGACCTTCTAAGAGAAATGAACAAAAACAACATAGAATTAAAAGACATAAAAGTATCGCCAGAACACTTCAAAGAATTAGAAGAATTAATAGATAGCGGAAAAATATCAACCAAAATAGCAAAAGAAATATTCATAGACGTATTTGAAACAGGAAAATCACCAGCAGATATAGTAAAAGAAAAGGGACTTGAACAAATAGATGATGACGAAACATTAAAAGAAATAATCAAAAAAATCATCGAAAACAACCCAAAACAGGTTCAACAATACAAAAATGGAAAAACAAAATTATTAGGTTTCTTCGTTGGACAATTAATGAAAGAAACAAAAGGAAAAGCAAACCCACAAAAAGCAAATAAACTTGTAAAAGAAATGTTGGAAGAATAACTTTTAATCATCACCACAGCAAATGCTGTGGTGATTTTATTTTAAATATTATATAACAAAAAAGTCCAGCTTTCGCTGGACTTTTGGTTATGGCTCCGGCGGAGGGATTCGAACCCCCAGCCTAGTGGTTAACAGCCACCCGCTCTACCGTTGAGCTACGCCGGAACAACTTCCGAGAATTATTATAACACAAAATATGCTACTTTGCAAGAAAAAATTTCGAGAATAAAATGTTAATTTTTATCGAACTCATCCCTGGTAATAGGCGTTCCACCAACTAATTCAAAATTAATAAGGCGATATACACCATCAAATTCTGCATGCAAATAAATTCTTTCACTGCATTTAGAGCCAATATACTCCTTATTAATTTCATATCTTGCTCTACCTTCAAAAGCATTTGAAAAATCATATCCTTTTCTCAAATAGCTTCTAAAGGTCTCTCCACAATTATTGCATTTAAAATAAATAACAAGGGATTCTCCTTCATCATAAAAAGGATTTTTGGAAATATCCTTCTCTTTATTCCTTTTCCTGAACCAGAACATTTAAATCACCTTCTAATTTCAATCCATTTTCAAGATAATGGGACAATTTAATAAGAAAATTATTAATATCTAAAATAGATTGATGGAATAAATATTCAATACCAATAAAATGAGAAATACCCATAAGCGTTAAAGCTATTGTTTCCTTATCCTCAAGTTTAACACTTGATAGATTTTTTAAATAACCCTTTCTAAAAGCATCATAATATTTAATAACCTCTTCCTTTGCCACAAATTCCGATTCTCTAACAATTTCATAATAATTTTTATTTCTTTCAAAAAATTTCAAAAATAAATAAGTTCCCTGTAATTCCTGTTCCAATCTATTCAAAGAAACAGAAAGATTTCTACTAATAAACTTTCTTGTCTCATGACTGATGTTTCTAACAATCTCTCGTAAAAAAGTTTCCTTGCTATCAAAGTAAATATAAAAAGTACCAACTGCAAAACCAGCGAGTTTAGTAATATCATAAACATTTACATTGTGAAAACCATAAGTTCCAAATAATTCTATTCCAGCTTCAACAATTCTTTCCTTTGAGTCCAGTTTTTTCGAACGTTCATTTATAAACTTAACATTAAAAATTCTTTCCTTTCTATTAATTCGTTCATCAAAAATCCCATTAAAAACAATATCTTTAAATGATTCCTTATTAATATTAAACCAGTTATAAGCAGCCATAACGCTTAAAAATCTTAATCCACCAACAATAAAAATATATTCAACATCAGAAATATCCCTTTCCAAAATATTAGAAAGAGTATTAATATAAATATTCTTTAATTTTTTTTCATACTCAGGAAATTTATACTGTCCCTCACGGAAAATAGTAACCAATTCTGTATCCTTTGCAGAAAGTTTGAAAACGATGTCTATAAAAGAAGAAATCTTATCTTTTTTGGAATTACCACTAATCTGAGAAAGTTCAACCTCCATTTTTTCAATAAGCTCATTTAAAAAAAACTCAAAAAGTGTTTTCTTATCTCTAAAATAATTATAATATACCCCATTTGAAACCCGGGCATTTCTACAAATTTCAGCAACAGAGACAGTATCATACCATTTTTCAGAAAAAAGCTTCCTTGCAGATTTTATAATCTTTTCCTTTGTACTGGTTTTTCGTCGTCTTCTCAAAATTATTCAACTCCATTTCATTATTAAAAAGCCATTCTTAATACAGGAATTCTGGAATTATTATCCGGTTCTTCATTTAAAGAAGAAAAATCCTCTGTATTCGAATTCCAATTTAAAGTTGTATCCAGTTTTTCGAGATTATCTGGATTTGAAATTTGTTCAGTATAATAAACAAAAACAACATTATTTAAAGTTTTAAAAGAAACATTTTCAGGCGAAGATTCAATATAGTCATTATCAACCAGCGTATCTATATTATCAGGAAAAGAATCATTATCATAATAATATTGAATAATTGAGTTCTGAATCACCTTCATATCATTAATAATTTTAGTAAATTTTGCTTTGTTAATAATATTATTAACCATTGGAACAGAAAAAGCGCCAATAATAGCAATAACAGCAAGTACAATTAAAACCTCATAAAGACTAAAACCATCATGCTTCTTAAACGCCAAATCCATCTCCCCCTTTGTTACAAATTCAATTATAATTATACCATAATTTACCCGGGAAAAATAAAATTATGATATAATATATTGAAAAATTAAAAAGGAGAGTGAAAAAATGTCAATACTCATAACAGGCGGAACTGGATATATAGGAAGTCATGCATGTATTGAATTCTTAAATGCCGGATATGAAATAATTGTACTGGATAATTTTTCAAATAGCAAACCTGCAGTTTTAAAAAGAATAAAAGAAATAACAGGAAAAGATTTCAAATTCTATGAAGCAGATTTGTTGGACAAAAATAAAATAAAAGAAATTTTCGACGAAAATGAAATAGAAGCGGTTATACATTTTGCAGGTTTAAAAGCAGTTGGTGAATCAGTGGAAAAACCATTATTATATTATCACAATAACATCACAGGCACTCTTAATCTTTTAGAAGTAATGAAAGAAAAAAATGTAAAAAAAATAGTATTCAGCTCATCAGCAACAGTATATGGAAACCCACATAAGGTTCCAATAACAGAAGACTTTCCAACTGGAGCAACAAATCCATATGGAAGAACAAAATTATTCATAGAAGAAATATTAAAAGATTTATATATCTCAGACAAAAATTGGAGCATATCATTATTAAGATACTTCAACCCAATAGGAGCACATGAAAGCGGAATGATCGGTGAAGATCCAAACGGAATACCAAATAATCTAATGCCATATATCACTCAAGTTGCCGTTGGAAAAAGAGAAAAATTATATGTATTTGGAAATGATTACGATACACATGATGGTACAGGCGTAAGAGATTATATCCATGTTGTAGATTTAGTAAAAGGACATATAAAAGCACTTGAAAAAATAATGGAAACCACAGGAGTAAAAATATATAACCTCGGAACAGGAACAGGATATAGCGTTTTAGATGTAGTAAAAGCATTTGAAAAAGCAAGTGGGGTTAAAATTCCATATGAGATAGTTGATAGAAGACCTGGAGATGTAGATAAAATATATGCAGACCCTACAAAGGCATTAAAAGAATTAGGCTGGAAAGCAGAAAAAGATTTATACGACATGTGTAAAGACTCATGGAATTGGCAAAAGAAAAATCCAAATGGATATGAAGATTAAAACAAAAGCTCCCAAAAAGGGAGCTTTTTTCATAATATAATAAATAATCCATATAATGAACCTAAACCATATGAAACATGTAAAGTCCAGAAAGAAAATAACGTTGGGAAAAACAACTTAAAATCCTTATTTTTTCTCGAAATATCAAAAGAAAAATACAAACTCAAAATCAAATAAAGCCCTAAAATTGAAAAATAAGGAATTCTCACAATAGGATAAAAAATAGAAAAAACACCACCTAAAACCAAAAATAACACAAAAAACAAAGGCACAAGATGTCTTAAAGAAAAAGCCTTTCTTGCATAATGAGTACTTAAAATTACCCATAACCCATTATTAAAATTATTCTTCCACAAATCCTTAAAATTATCTCTAGCATAATAATAAGCTTCTGCTTCAGGAACCAGCATTATCCTGAATCCTGCATTTTTAATTCTTAAATTCATCTCAATATCCTGATTTCTTCTGAGCTTTTCAACAAAACCTCCCAATTTTTCAAAAACTTCTCGCTTATAAACACCGTATGCAACAGTATCAACATACTCTTCTTTATCGCTTTCCAATCTATACTTTGCCCCTCCAATTCCAAACGGATGAGATAAAACTATAGAAATAGCTTTCGCTACAGGTGTATCTTTTCCCTGAATAGTTACCATCTTTCCTCCAGCAACATCACATTTATCTTCATCAAGTCGTCTAACACAAGCTGAAATATAATTTTTAGAATAAGTAGTATGTGCTCCGGCAATCATTATATAATCACCAGTTGCATTTTTCAAACCAATATTTAAAGCAATAGGAGTTGTCTTATCAGGATTATCAATAATCCTGATATTCTCATATTTTCTTAAAATATCACGAGTTCTATCCTCACTCATTCCATCCACAACAATAATTTCCTTATTTTCATAATCATTATTAATCAATGAATCAATACATTTTTCTATATGTTTTTCTTCATTTAAAACAGGAATTATAATTGAAACTTTTTTTTCTTCCATAATTTCCCCCCCAATTAAGAAACCACAAAATCAATAAATGTTTTTTCCTTTTCCATATTCCATACAAATCCACTTTTATGTTTTTTGATATTTTCTATTAATTGATCGTATTTTTCATATGCAGATATTATTTTTTCAGTAGATTCTCTTAAATTATCTGGATTAATTACAATACCAACACCGAATTTATCCACAAAATTTTTCATTTCTAAAAATTCTTCCCGTATTATAACTGGAGTATTGGCTGCTATAGAATCGAAAAATTTATTTGGCATGGAATATACATAATTTTTTAATAGATTTCCTTTTTGATCATAAGGACTATAAGATACAATTGAAAATGCACTTTCAGAAAGTTTTTTTAACATATCTTCATATTGTAAAAATGGAATATAATTTATAAACTTCTCATTTAAATTAACTCCAATACTCTCAATTTCAAAACCTTGATTATTTAATTCTTTCAAAATTTCTAATTCTTTTTTCATTCTCTTAGCGTTACCACCAACAAAAACAATCTTTTTTTGTTTTTGAGAAAATGTATTTACACTATTTGTTGCATAATTTGGAATAATCTGTATTTTTAAATTTGATTTTATATTCTTTGCATGTTCAGCAATTCCGTTGCTTACGAAAATACCTTTATCTGAATATTCAATTATCTTTTTATCAATAAATTTACCGATAAGGGGTATAATCGGCAATTTATTCCTCAAGCTAAACATATATTCTTCAGCGACATATTCATGAAAATCTGTAATTACTTTTATATTCTTTGCTTTTGCGATTTTATATAGACAAAAAGGTTTAAAATATCCAAAATGATGTATATACAAATATTTTATATTATTCTTAGTGAAAATTCTCTTAACCGTTTTACAAATATTTTTTTCATATTCAATTCTATTAAAAATATCCTTTATTTGATTATTTTTATCATAATTATATTTTAGTGGATATAATTTAACATTTTTTATCTCTTCATATTTAAAAGGTTTATCCTCCCAAAAAACATAATGAACAAAAAATTCTTTAGACAATATTTCTACAGTTTTCCATACTCTTTTATCTTTAAACTTATGCATATATCCAACAACAATTATCTGATTCATTTCTTTTTCACCCATTTCCATAACATTGTACCAATTTTTGAATTAATAAATCTTCCTATTAATTTTAGCATATTTTCCTTAAAAAAATCCGTTATAGGATTCTCATAATTAGGATAATGTTTTTTTCTTCGATTATTATTAAAAAAAGTAATATAATCTTTTTTATCAATATTATCCAGATATGTCAGATCCTTTTTTTCAGATAATTTTATTAGATTTTCATTATATTGAGTATTTACATAATCAATTTTATTATCTTCGAATAATACAAGAATACTATCTCTTGTAAAATCAGGATAATAATACGTAATATTATTAAAAGGCATATAAAAATTACCAATAGAAAAAAAAGAATATTTGTTTCTATATTTCAAAACAGGATGTAGTACATGTGAATGATGACCAATAATAATTCCATTATATTTTTTGTGGAAACTCAAAGCAAATTCATATTGCCATGGTAAAGGAAGATTTTCAAGATCAATGCCCCAATGTGGAAAGAAAATAACAAATTTGTCCTCAGGAAAGGTTAAATTTAAAAATTCATTTTTTTTCAAGACATTTAAATGTTTATTATTTACACCTGTTTTCTCCCAAACAGCAGAATAAATTAAAGTATCATTTAATTCAATAAAAGGAGTTTCCTTTGTACCAAAAACCTTTACTTCACAATCATTTAAAACCTTAATTGTATATTTAAATCCTTCTTCTCCATTATCCATAGAGTGATTATTAGCTAAAGAAACATATTTTATATTCAATTTTTCTATTAACTCTTTTATTACTTCTTCCGGGATACAAAGAGTATTTTTTGTATCACAATTCTTTGAAATATAACCTTCAAGATTAATAACCATTCCATCGGAATTATTAGTCATTTCTATTATATTTCTATCAATATTAATTATATTTTGTGGGCAAAAATCTCCGCCAAAAACTAAATTCATATTTATTCTTCCCTTCTTAAAGAATTAATCAATAATTCTGTTATATGCCCAACTATTTCAATATATCTATTTTCACTATTTTCAATTTTTCCAAAATCAAAAATTCCGTATAAATTATGTTTATTCCCTTTATTCTTTAAAATGGCTTCAATTCTTTTTGCAAAAATAATCATTTCCGGGGAAACAAATTTTTTCAGTGTCTCTCTACTTTTTGACGTTCCTGTATCACTTGTTTTAATATCAATATCATATTTTGTGAAAAGCAAATTTAAAGATTCGCGATATAACTTTTCATGAAAGCGTTGTGAATTATCAAGAGAAGAAAAAAAATCAAATAAAGATTTTTCCCATAAAGGCAAAAACCAGTTTAAATCAAAAAATTCATAATTTCTAACAGAATTAGCAATATACTTTGATTGACGTTCTTGCCAGTCAAAAATCTCAAAAATATCTGAATAACCCATATCGAAATTTTTATGAATTTCATCAATTCGATTTTCCAGATGAATCTTTACATCTTTCTTTATTCTAAAAATCTGTACATGATAACCTAAAATCGCCTTTTTCAAAGAAGATAAACTATTAATATTCTTTGTATATACCAATCTACTACCAGCTAAAAAATCTCCAGAATGTCCTGGAATAACTACATCACCGCTATTTAATAATCCATTATCTTTTAACCAGACAAGAGAGAAAAGATCCTGAATATGCGGAGTTACTCCAAAAGCTTTATAAAAGTCTATATATTTATTGAAAAGATCACTAAATATAATATCATTTATAAACTGTTCATTATATTCAATAAAATACCAGTCTAATCCCAATCTTTTTGCTACATTTTTACTTACATTAACCTCTTCAGCATTTTTTTGACCATAACAAAAAGCAAAAGCTCTATTTTCAAATCCAAATTCTTTTATCATAAAAGCAATTATTCTTGAATCAAAACCGCCACTGAGAGGAATCAGTATTTTCTTATCAGATTCAATTCTGTTAAAAAAACTTTCAAAGATTTTATATAATATCTCTATTAATTCTTTCGGAGTTTTTTTGACCTTATTTTCATTTCTAAAAACATAATCAGTAAATAATTCGTATTCACCTGATTTCCAGACTTTTAATACCTGACCTGGCAATAATTGAAAAACATTATTCCAGATAGTATCATTTCCGAGAGTATATTTAAAATGCCTTAATTCATCTAAAAAATCATTATTTAAAGAAACTTTATAATTTTTATTTATCCTATCAGTAAGTATAATCTTATCTGGCAAAACAATAAAAAATAACGGAACGCTTCTCACAGCATTCCCTTTAAAAATAATATAATCATCATATATCTCAACAATTGGTTCATCAAAAAAACCGTAATTATAAAATATTTTATTTTGAAGTCTGGAAAAAGATTTAGAAAACCTAAAACTAATATCTTTCATTTTCCACCATCCAGTTTTGTTAATTAAATTTTATTGCTATTTATATTTAATTATCAATAACACTTTTAATTTTAGCCGGAACACCAAAAGCCTTAGTATTATCAGGGATATTATTAACAACCACAGAACCAGCACCAATAAGAACATTTTTACCGATTTCAATATTTTGAATAATAGAAGTTCCAGTTCCTATATGGCTATTTTCTCCTATTTTAACTCCACCACTTAACGTAACACCAGGTGCAATATGAACATTATCTTCTATTATACAGTCGTGTTCAATTATTGCTCCTGTATTAATAATACAATTTCTTTCAATTTTAACTCCAGGATTTACAATAACTCCAGGCATAATTACAGTTCCCTCTCCTATACTTACATCTTTACTAATTATTGTATGTTTTGAAATAATAACAGGAAGATTAAAACCTATATCTTTCAATTTTTTGAATAATTTTATTCGCAAATCAGGATTTCCAACACTACCAACAGTAACAAATGCATTTTTAATTCCAGTTTTATACAGTTCTTCTAATTGTTCATCAATATAATTAATTTTTATTCCCATTATTTCTTTTCCAATTTCAGTTTTTAAATCTGAAATTCCTATTATTTCATATTCATTTTTTTCAAATATTATAGAAGCAACTACTTTACAATGACCTCCACCGCCAACAAGAATAATTTTTTCTTTAGATGACATTTTTCAATTCCTCCGCTACAAATTTTATCGAATCATAACCATTAACAGTAGAACTTGGTAAATTTAAACCTCTTTCATATATTTCATATGCATTTTTATAATTAGAAGTCTTAAATTTTTGATATGGCGGAAATTCAACAATAGGAACAAATATTCTTCTTGTTGGAATACCTTTTTCTTTTAATTCGCTTTGAATTTCAGATATAGATTTATCTGAATTTATTTTAATTGAAGTTAACCACCATGAACTTTCTGCATTTTCATATTCTTTTTGAAATTTTATTTCTTTTACATCTTGAAGATTTTCCATATAAATTTTAGCGAACCTTCTTTTTTTATTTAAGAATTCTTCCAATCTCTCTAATTGAGCTAAACCTAACGAAGCTTCTAAATTAGTCATTCTATAGTTAAATCCTATCTCTGGATGGTAATATCCTCTGCTCGCATCTCTTGCCTGATTTATTAAAAATTTTATATGTTCTGCTTTTTCTTCATCGTTTGTAGTTATCATTCCTCCACCACCGGTGGTCATTATTTTATTTCCATTAAAACTAAATGCATTTAATATTCCAAAGGTTCCTGTCATTTTTCCATTATATGTTGCACCTAAACTTTCTGTTGCATCTTCAATTATAGGAATTCCATATTTTTTTGATATATACATTAACCCATCCATATCACAAGGATTTCCATATAAATGAACAGGTATTATAGCTTTTGTATTTTTTGTTATAGCTTTTTCAACTTCTTTTGGATCTATATTCCAGGTTTCTGGATCAACGTCGACAAAAACAGGTGTTGCCCCTAAATACATTATTGGATTTACAGAGGCTATGAATGTAATTACAGGTACTATTACTTCATCTCCTGGACCAATACCAAGTTCATATAATGCCATATATAATGCGGCTGTTCCTGATTGAACAGAAACAGCTCTTTTTGTACCAACATATTTAGCAAACTTTTCTTCAAATTCTGGAATAAAAGGTCCTGCAGTTGAAACAAAGGTGCTATCTATACATTTTATCAAATATTCCTTTTCCAATTCTCCCAAATTAGGTGCATCTAATAATATTTCATTTTTCATTTTTTCGCCTCACACATTATATATATCAACTTTAAAATATTGAAGATTTTCTTTTATCCATTCTATGGTTTCTTTTAATCCTTCATCTAATGAATATTGTGGTTTCCAACCAGTTAATTTCATAGCTTTTTCCGGATTGGATAATAATCTTTCAACTTCTGATTTTTTTGGTCTTAATCTTTGTTTATCTGTTACTATTTCAACATCTTTTCCAGTTAATTCTATTATTTTTTTTGCTAAATCACCTATAGATATTTCCTTTCCTGTTCCGAGATTATATACATCACCAATTGTCTTTTCGTGCAATCCTACGGTTATAAAACCATTGGCTGTGTCTTTTACATAATTTAAATCTCTGGTAGGTGTAAGATTTCCTAATTTTATTTGTTTTTTACCTGCTAATATTTGAGATATTATTGTGGGTATTATAGCTCTTGCTGATTGCCTTGGACCATACGTATTAAATGGTCTTATTATAGTTATCGGTAATTCAAATGATCTATAATAACTTAAAGCTAAATGATCAGCTCCAGCTTTAGAAGCTGCATAAGGCGATTGTGGATTATATGGATGTTTTTCATCAATTGGTACATATTGCGCAGTTCCATATATTTCACTTGTTGATGTATGAATAACTCTTTGAATATCCAGTTTTCTTGCAGCTTCCAATACATTATATGTACCTTCTGTATTGGTTTTAATATATGCAAGAGGTGAAATATATGAATATGGAATTCCAATTAATGCCGCAAGATGAAATACAACATCAACATCCTTCATTGAATCATATACACTATCATAATCCCTTATGTCTCCTGTATATATTTCAATATCTTTTAAATATTTAGATTTTTCAAGCCAGCCCCAATCATTTTGAAAGTTATATCTTACAAAAGCCTTTACATTATATCCTTTTTCAACTAACATTTCTGTTAAATGCGATCCTATAAACCCTTCTGCTCCTGTTACCAATACTTTCATTTTTTCACCTCATAAATAACATTAATTATTTTTCATATTTTCATACAATTCTTTTGCTTTAGAATAATCTTCTACAACACCAATATCAATCCAATAATCATTGATTATATATTTGGTAACCTGAATATTTTTAGACAACAATTTTTTTATTAAAAGATCAATTCCAAAATATTCATTGTATGGAATATATTCAAAAATTTTTGGTTTCATTATATAAATACCTGCTAAAATTTCAAATTTTAATTCCGGTTTTTCTTCAATATCCTTTACAATATCTCCTTCAGAATAAATTTTTCCAAATCTAAAAGGTGTTGTTATGATTTTTGTTCCAAGAGTAAGTGGTGATTCTGGATAATTTAAGGAAAATTCATAAATTTTTCTTAAATCAAAATTTGTTAATATATCACCATTTATAACCAAAAATGGATCTAATAATTTTTTTTCTAATAATTTTAAAGGCCCTGCTGTTCCTAGTGGTTTTTCTTCTTCACTATAATATATATTAACTCCATATTTTGATCCATCTCCAAAAAAAGCTTTTATATAGTCAGATTTATAATTTACAGCAATATATATATTATTAAATCCGCATTTTTTTAAATGTTCAATTTGAATTTCCATTAATGATTTTTCCCCAAGAGGTAATAAAGGTTTTGGTATAATATCTGTAAAAGGTTTAAGTCTTGTTCCAAGTCCTCCTGCTAAAATAACCGCATCCATATTTTCACCACCCCATATTATTGAACAATAAAATTATTTATTAAATAATTTATTATACATATATATCCAGTCTTTTATAGTATATTCCCATGAAGAAATTTTATAAATTTTTTCATTATCTTTTTCATACAAACTTTTTAAGCTATCAAAATTTTCAACGGCATAAATAAGTGCATCATTTATTTCATCTATATTTTTAATGTTTATAGTTTTAATACCATTTTCCCATAAAATATTATATGGTAACCATTCTCCTGTAATTACAATATTTCCAGCATATATATATTCCTGCATACTTCCGCTTAATTGATCTGTAATAGGAAGATTTATCATTATATCTGAAACCAACCGTAATTTAGCAATTTCATCGTAGTCCATAAAATCTTTAAAAATTCTAAAATTTAAATTTGAATTTAAAAGTATCTTTTCGATTTCGGATCTATATTGTGTATCTCCATATGTCATTGGAAAGATAAAGAAAAACTTATCTAAAAAATTGGGATCTAGCTTTTTCAAATTATTTAAAATCTTCAAATGTTGATGATTATTAGAAGAAGAATATCCAATAGTTAAAACAATTTTTTCTTTTGGAATATTAAAAAATTCTTTAAAAAAATCCTTTTTTAAAGAATTATGTTTATAACCTTTTATAATATCCAATACATATAATCCAAATTTATTTATATAAATTTTATCCAGAAAATTTTTTCCATAATAATTAATAAAATCATTCGCTACAATTGGGTTTGCAAAAGTTAAAGCATCACATTCATATATTATCTTTTTTAAAGAATTTCTTTCCTTATTATTTATTTTATAAAAATCGCTTCCCCAGATTGAAATAACAATTTTTTTTCCTGTATTTTTGATATCATTCCAGTAAAATTTTATAATCTTATCCAGATAATGAACATTTACAATATCATACTTATGAATATTCCTGAATAACCTTTTAAAATATATAAATTTTTGAAATCTATAAAAATAACCATTCACGTCATTAAAAAAATATATATTATCAAAAGGAGTATCCTGGATTTTATTAATTTTATTAAAAGATAATACATCAACTTTTTCAAAAGCCTGTTTAGATTTTAATTTTTCAGCTAATTGATTTGTAAAAACAGAAGTTGTACTTCCGATAATTAATAAATCTTTCATAAAATATATCCCCTTGTAAATTTAAAGATTATTTATAATTTCCACAATCTTCTCTCCGCAATATCCATCGCCATAAACATTTTCAGGATATGCTGTGTTTATTACTTCAAAAGTCTTTTCGTAAAGATTATTTTCATCGGCTAAAATATTCCATTTTAATTTTATTAGCTCTCTCCATCCTGTATCAGGCATTACCACAATAGCCTGTTTCTTTGCAAAATATGCTTCTTTTTGTAGTCCGCCGCTATCTGTTATCACTTTCCATGATTTTTTTACCAATCCCATTAAATTTAAATAATCTATTGGTTCAAGCAATATAACATTCTTTAGATACTTTTCAAAATTAAATTCTTTTACTCTTTTTCTTGTTCTTGGATGTATTGGAAAAACAATAGTTTTTTCATTTGATATTTTCTCTATCTGCATTAATATCTTTTCCAATTTTTCTTTCTTATCAACATTAAAATCTCTGTGCATTGTCATAAGAATATAATCATTCTCTTTCAATTTTAACTCTTCAAATATTTCATATTTAAAATCCTTTTCCATTATCTTATATAAATCATACATTATATCTCCTACAAAATAAACACCTGAAGTTATATTTTCCTTCTTTAAATTCTCAACAGCCAATTCACTTGGACAGAATAGATAATTTGAAATTCTATCTGTTAATACCCTGTTTATCTCTTCTGGCATATCCTTTGGTTCCTGCCTTATTCCAGCCTCTACATGAGCTACAGGTATCTTTAATTTACTTGCAACTAATGCACCAGCAAGAGTTGTGTTTGTATCTCCATATACTAAAATTATATCAGGCTTTTCTTTCAAAACAATCTTTTCAAATTCTATCATTATTTTTCCAGTCATCTCACCATGATTACCAGAACCAACATTTAAATAATAATCAGGATCTTTAATATTCAATGTTTGAAAAAATATATCAGACATATTCTTATCATAATGCTGTCCAGAATGAACAAGTATTTCATCAATTCCCCTTTTTTTCAATTCCTTATGCAAAACAGCTTCTTTTATAAACTGTGGTCTTGCTCCTATTAAGCTTATTATTTTCATTTTTTAAAATACCTCCATAGATATAATTCAGAAAGAAGTGAAGAAATAACAAATACTCCAACTGTAGCAACAGCGGCACCTGTGGAACCATAATAATAAATTAATATAATATCCAATATAATATTAGCACTTCCGGAAATTATGGAAACAATTAGATTAACTTTAAGCTTTTTTATTGCAGCAATAAAATTACCATTTGGAATTCTAAAACTTCCAGCTATGAAATATCCAAAAGATAATATCTGAAACGGTAAAACAGAATCTGTATAATCACTTCTAAACATTATTTTTATAATAAATGGTGCAAATAATATCAAAAATAAACTTATTAGTGAATTAAGTAAAAGCAGATATTTTTTTAATTTAAAATAATATTTCTTTAAATATGCTTTATCTTTATTATTTTGAACAATATAAGGATATGCAAATGTCATTACAGAAAGTGGAATAAAATTTAAAGCAAAAGGAATCAATGTTGCCGCCTTATATGAGGCAGTAATTTCAGCATTTTTAATAATTAATCCAACAAGAAAAGTATCTATTAAATATAATATAGAGGATATAGAATTCGTTAAAGAAGAAACAAAAGAGTATTTAAAAAAATCAACTCTTAAATTTTTTTGTGGATATTTAATATAAAAAATATCTCTTATATCATCTTTTAAATACCATATAGAAAATAATATTGCAATAATATAAGCAAAATATCTCCCAAGAATAATACCATTAATCTTTAGATAATATGCTCCAATTATAGAAAGAATAAAATATAAAAACGTATTTAAAGAATATGTATAAGAATATATTTTATTTCTTAAGTTCACCCTATAATATGTTTGTATCAATTCATATATTATAGTTATTATTGGTATGAGAGACATGTATTTTAAAACAACAATACTGCCTTTAATTGGTAATGAAAAAAATTGTGAATATATAAAAATAGCAAAAGAGATAAGAAAATTAAAAAGTATTCCTACAGTTAAAGCATATTTAAAATATGATTTCTGCAAATTTTTATCTTTATACGATTCACTTCCAAATTGCAAAAAACCTGAAGTTACCCCTAAACCATTTAAAATTAAAAACAAGCTTAAAATATTCATCGCATATGAAAAAATACCATATTCTTCTTTGGTTAAAAACTTTACTATTACAATTGAAGTGAGAAACTGAATAATCTTATTAAAAACATTTGAGAAAAAAATATGAAAAAAACCTTTTTTAGAAAGTTTATTTATAAATGCTTTATTCATTTTGATATTCTCCCCAAAAATAATCATAAGCTTCTAATAAAGTTAATACCTGAGTTTTCTCAATAACTTTTCCACTTTCAAACATATTTTGAACATCTGTTTTTAATTCTTTTGAAATATCGAAGTTTTTAATTTTTTCATTAAATGTTTTTTCAAAAAAACTTTTTAACATATGATTATTTTTATACCAGTATTCCAAAGGATTCATATGATGTCTTGTCATTATAGTTTTTTTATTTAAGATTTTCCTTATAATTTTATGAGGAATTTGTGTAATAGCGATTTGTCTACCTAAAACCTTTATTTGAGGTATATTTATTTTTGCTCCAATAGCTTCCCACTTATATTTTGCAGCTTGTGGATGCTTTTTTAGTATCCATTTAAAATAAATTTTATGATTAACTCTTAAATCAAGAGGGATTTTTAAACAATAATCAATGAATTCTTTATATAAAAATGGAGAAATTACTTCAGTATATTCTTGAAAAGGAAGATTTCCCAGAAGGATACCATTAAAACCTCTATTATATAATTTAAAAATTTCTTCATTTGGATAATCAAATTTCAATTTTATATTTTTAATCTTTTCGCTTAATTTTTCAGAATAGGCACCGGTTACTATATTAAATTCTTTATTATAAACAGCTTTTTTCATATAACTTCCAATTATTACATCACCTAATTGCCCGGTATGAACAACACCAAAATTAGAAAAATTAAAAATATCAGCAAATGATTTAGCATGAGCATTTCCAGCATACAACACATTTCCAGAATTAATTTCGATTTGTTTTCTTATTATATTATCTTTTATAAGATATAATCCGTTATCGAGAGATTTAAACAAAAACTCATTTTTTAAATCTCTTGCTATTTCCTTTGAAATAGTTTCATCTAGATAATCAGATTCCGAGAAAGTATAATTAAGCATATTATATCCCATTTTTGTTCCAATCCAGACTGTCATTCGTGAATCCAGACCACCGCTTAAACTTGCAATGTGATTATAATTATATTCTTTATCCTTTTCAAATTCATATCTTATTGCAGTTTTGAATAAAGAGTCTATATTTTCTATTATCTCATTTTCTGATAAAGTTTTATCAGGAGTATTATCCAATTTATAATACTGTTTTATTTCAAAATTTCCATTCTCAATTTTAATATAATGTCCGGCAATTAATTTTTTTATTTCATTAATAAGAGTATGATCCTCTATCATAAAGCCATAAGTTAAAAGCATATATGCAGACTCAATGTCGGGATTATAGGAATAGTTTTTTTGTCTTAAATAATCAACAATATAATTAATCTCAGAACCTATAATAAATTCATTTTCATGTGTATAATAAAATATCTGTTTATCTCCAAAATGATTTGTAAAAATTAGATATCTATTATTCTTTTTATCATAAAAAAATCCGGAGAAACTACCGCGAAAATCATTAAAAAAAGTTTCTCCTAACCTTTTATACATTTCTATAATAGTTTTTTCAAAATTCTCTAAGTTATATTTATTAATTAACTCAACCTTATTTAAAATTACTCCTTCAATCAAAAAAACATAATCTTCACCTTTATAAAAAGGTTTATCTCTTAAAAACTTATTTATAGTTTGTCTCTCAATATATAAATTTTCATTTTTATATATTTCTTTGAGAAAATCATTTCTTCTTTGCGTTATATTAATTTTATCTATAATTCTATTATTTGATATTAAACCAAAAAAACCAGGCATTTTAAAAAACCTCTTTTCAATTTAATGATATTTTTTATTATTAAGTAATTTTAAAATTCTTTTTGAAAAATCCTCATAATTTTTAAGAGCATTGACTTTTTCGTTCCATCTTTTTAATGCATTTTTTCGTTTGAAAAGTTTATCTTTTTCTGAAAGGTTTATAAATTGTTCGATATGGTCAGCTAATATATTAGCAGTTAAATCAGAAGGAAGTAATTTTCCAATATTTTCATCGACCAATTCTCTTGTTCCTCCAACATTTGTTGCCATAACCGGAATACCAAAACTCAAAGCTTCCATAATTGATACAGGTAATCCTTCAGATTCGCTAACATTGATAAATAAATCTATAGGATTATTAGCATAAAAGTTTAATACATCTTTATTTTTTAGATAACCTAAAAATTTATATTCGATATTGGTTTTAGATAATAATTTATTTGCAAGTTCTTCTATTTCTTCTTTTAAGGGACCTTTACCAATATGAGACCATAAAATCCTCTTATTAACTTTTTTACCAAGAATGCTTAATGCTTCAACAACAAGATGAACTCTTTTAAAAGGGACCAGATCAGAACAGGTAACTATTCTGAACATATCGTCTTTACTGCCTTTATTTAAATTAGTTTGAGGTAATACTCCTAAACGTGAAACTTCAAATTTATCTGAATATTCTGGATATTTTTTTGTTAAATAATTTTTTCCATCATCAGAAATACAAAAAACTTTATCAATATCTTTTAAAATTTCCTTTCTTAATGGCAAATAATGGTATATATTTGCGTCTTCATATAAGTCCCATCGATGAGTTCTGGAAATTACAATATGTTTATAATTTGAATTTTTATTTAATTGAGTTAAACCATATGCTTGAGAAGCCAGCCAATATGAGTAAAAAATAACAGTTGAATCGATAGAGTATTTTTTATACCATTTTTTTAATAAAAATTCCATTCCAAAATATTCTAAGCTTTTATATGAAATAATTTTTTTAGAATTGATGAATTCCTTTATAAACTTATGAAATCTGGTCAATCCTAATATGGAAATTTTTCGATTACTCAAATAGTCTATAAAAAAATTATCAATTTCAACATTTTCAGGAATAGGACGAATATTTCCAAGTGGATATCTTGGAACAATAATTATATCAAAATAATTGGCCAGAATAGGGATTTCTGTTTCTAAAAATTCCTCATCTTTATCATATGGAAATTTATTGGTAAATAAAAAAAGTTTTCTGCGATTCATTAAAATCCTCCTGTTTTATAATTTTGTAAAAATTTTAAGCAATTTATTATTGGTAGCAAATATTAAAAAATACCTCTTTTGAACAGCCCCAAAACTTCTAAAATATTTTTCTATAGGTTCTACCATACTTCCCTCAAAATCAAAATTCAAATTATTTTCAATAGCAAATTTTATTCCTTCATATATTACCAAATTCATTGCTCCAGAATCCTTTTTTTCGGGATTTATACCTCCTAATAAATAATAAACACTATCTTTATCATATACAAAAAAGCCAGCAGCATATATTTCATCATATTGATCAACAGCAAAGTAAAGTTTTAAAGAATTATGTTTTTTAGCCGCAAAAAAGATTTTTTCAACTAAATCTAATGAATGCTGAATTCTTTGATTTTTTCGCTCAAAAGTTCTTTTATTTATATCATAAAATGACTTATAATCATCACTTTCTATAACTTTCAAATTTAACTTTTCAGCTTTTTTCAATCTACGTTTTACTGAAGAATGAAAATTATTATAAATATCATCTATAGACTTTCCTTTTTTTATTACATAAGTATATAGTGTTGTTTGTTTAAATCCTTTCCAATAAAAAGGTAACCAATTTTGATATTTATAATCCCACTTTTGATAAAACTTATCAAATTTTGGTAATTTTGAAATTAATTCATTCATAATCTCTTTTTCCCATGAAAGTTTTTTATAATATCCCTGGTTTTTTGGGTATCTTATATAAGGACCTAATTTTTGTGTTAAAGGTGGCATAGAAAGAAGCGAAAAAAACAATTTTTTCTTTTTAAAAAAAGGCATACTTGCCCATATTTCTCCACCTTTTTCTACCAGAATAACATCCCAATTATTTTCTCCACAAACAGCATCTAACCACCAATATTGGCTAAATACAGGAATAGGTTCTTTTTCACAAAAGTTTTTATATAAATCTTTATTACTCATCATTTTCACTCCATATATTTAAAATATCCTGAGCGTTAACGCTTAAAAAGCCTTTATTTAGTGCGTATTTAACGCTTTCTACATATATCCATTCCCAGTCTTTCCAATCAATGGTATAAAAAGACGAATTATGCCATAAAAAAGTAAAAATTCCGTTGTATTTTTCAATTTTATCAATCATCTTTTTTATTTTATTAAATCCATCATCGGGAGTTAAATTCATATAATTTTTATTTTGCAAAGTTCCTTCCATAACAATTAAAGGAACTTCGATTAAATTATATTCTCGTTTTTCATTAAAATTATAAGGTTTAAAAGGTTTCGATGTCCCAAATCTAAAACCAATATTTTCTGCATAACCACCTGTTGTATCTAATATAATTCCAGATTTTTCTAAAATATCAAAAGTTTTTGTTATATCAAAAATCAAATAATGTGCTCTTCCAGAAAAAATATTTACATTAAAAATACTTTTTATATCAGATATATCTTTTTTCATGTCTTTATTCATTAGATATTTAGCATCATAGTGTATACCGATATTTCCATTACTCTTAATTATTTCATTAAATATTCTTTTTAAGTATTCCTGATTTTTCAATAAATTATAGCCACCATCAATATTTTTTTCTTGCTTTTTAGGAAGAAAAAAAAAGGTACCTTTAATATTTAATTTTTTATGTGTAAATAATAGATATTTTAAATCGTAAGGATCATTATTTTTAATTTTTCTTAAAATTTTATCCAGAGCATCTTTGAAATTTCTTCGTTTTATAATATCTCCAAATAACTTTCTATAAAAAATCTTTTGTTTTAAAAAAGATAAATGATCTACATCATGTGTCAAAAAAAGTAAAGATTTATTTGCTTTATATTCCAGGTTTAATTCTTCTTTTATATTATCAACAAGAATATCAACAATAGGTACTTCGATAATATTCTTTTTATATTGAAAGCTTTCATTATAAATAAATCTTCCATATTGATCCTTTTTATCATTATGAATATATTCCCAATATCCAGATAAAAAGAAAAATATTGTTCCAATATAATCATTCTTAAAGGAACAATCTTCAAAGTCATTTAATAGTTCTTCATCGGATTTTTCCCAGAATTTATAAATTCTAAAATCTAATATATTATTTAATACATAATAATCGTTTACAACATTTATTTTTATTTCTCCTTTGAAAATGCTGTTTAAAAATCTTTCTACATAAATTTTAATATCCTGAATATTTAAATTCATAAAAAATCACCTATAGATAATTTTTCTATGATAGGTTTTAACTTCACTGCCCAGCTCAAATTCTTTTCTGCATATTTTCGTATCTCATTTATGTAATCTCTATCTTTAAATTTTTCGTAAAAATCAATAATCTCATTGATATGTATAATAGAACTATTATTTGGAACTTTAAATGCATATTTAAAACTATCAAAATCTGAATCATCATATCCATAAATAAAAGGCAAACCTCTTGAACAATATTCTCTTAATTTTAAAATAGCCCCTTTTTTTAATCCTATTCTATACATTCCTAGACTCCCAATTCCAACATCAGCTAAATTAAATAATTCATCTAAATCTTTTCCGGTTTTAAAACCGTGGAAAATAACAAATTTATCTAATTTTAAATTTTGAGTTAATAATTTTAGATTTTCCAATTCAGGCCCTTCACCAACGATATGAAAATAAACCTCTTTTTCATATTTGTTTTTATAATATTCTTCTAATCCTTTAATTAATCTATCGTAGCCATGCCATTTGCTAACATTTGCCACACCGATTAAATCAATTCTATTTTTATTTTTAGGTAGCGGGCTTCTAACGGGAATTTTATCAACATCTATTCCATTAACAATTTTTATAGTTTTTATTCCCAAAATTTCATCGTGTTCTGAATAAGTAACAATATAATCAACAAATTTCTTGAGGAAATTTCTATAAATTTTATCATTATATAATTTTAATTTTTGTTTAAAATTATGGATTTCATCATCATATGGAAAAGTTGGGATTTCAACAAAAACCTTTAAATTATAGCTTTTTATTTTTTTTAAAAAAGAGATGAAATCTTTAGTAGAAAAAGGATATCGTATATATAAAAAATCATAATTTGTTATATCTGTAAACTTTAATATATCAGAGAACATAGATAAATTCCTTTTGAATTTAGAAGAATAAGATTTTTTTGAATCATTGTTTATAACCATTTTACTACCTTTAAAATAAACAAAATCAATATTAATTTCTGATTTTTTAAATGCAGAAATTTGACCATAGATTTTTCTAAATACACCATTCATTTCAGGATTTAAAATATCCTCTTTAGTAATATAAAGTCCTTTCATTTTAATATACCTTTCTTAAAAAAGATAATAGAGTTTTCTGCAATATCAGTATTTTTAATAACAGAATATTTCTCTGAAACAATAGTAATAACAAAATCAATTTTGTTACTTAAAATAGCAAGATCATTCTTATCAAATTCTTTTAAGAAAACAATATTATTTTCGGAATTTATCTTTTTTTCTAATTCTTTAATTTTTGAAATATCAAGATTAGAAATAGAAATAAAATTATAGTCTAAAATTTTAAGTTCTTCATTCAACATATTTTCAATTTTTTCAAGTATATCTTTTTTAGTTATCGTATTTAAAATTAAAATATTATTTTTATTTAATCCATAAATATACTTAGAAATATCATGTATATCTTTTTGGCTATTTATTACAACTTCAGGACTTTTAAAATTATATTCAAAATCCTTTAGTGAATGAATTTTATTATCCTTCAATTCAAATCTTAAAGCAACAATGGACCCAATAAAAAATGCAAATAAAAATCCACCAACAAAAAACATTTTAAAAGATGGAAAAATGGCTCTTGTTGGAGTAAATGATGCATTTATGATTTTAATTTTTTCTGTATTTAAAAGGTTGTTAATAGTAATTTGTTCAATAGTATTTTTTATAATTTCATATTTTTCCTCTAAAATCTTTTGTTCTTTTTTTAATTTTAAATATTCATACATAACAGGAGATTGATCTATAATTTTTTTGCTCAAGTCTTTTTCAAGGTTTTTAAGCATCTGATATCTTGTATCCAATACCTCATATGAATACTTTAATTCCTTATACTGACTTAATAAATCGGGCGATATAGAACTAAGATAAATATCTTTATTATTAATAATCACATTTAATTTCTTTTCTAATTGTGCTTTTAACACATCTATCTTTGTTTTTAATTCAATAGCTTTTGGCGAATTTGGAGATAAAATTTTAACAGTTTCATATTCGTATTGTGTATTTTCTAATTCTAATTTTATGTTTTTAATTTGCTGATTTTTTTCTGTAAGATAAATTTCTTTCATTTGAGGATCGATATTCAAATACACATTTTCAAAGTTTTTAACTTTAATATCTAAAGTATTTTTTTCTTCTTCATACTGATATAATTCTTTCACTATTTCATAATACTTATCCATTAAAGGATTATTTTCTGTAATTTTATTTTTTAATTCAAAATCTAAAACCTTTTTGGAAATTTCATCTAAATCATTTTCAACTTTTTTCAGAATAGGATTTAAATATTCAAGTTTTTCAGCATTAACCTTTTTTTGATAATTTTCTCTATATAATTTATAATATTTAAACCATGAATCAATAAACCTTTTTGCATAGTCAGGAGAAGATTTTTGGATAGAGATTTTCAAAATATTTGTTCCTTCAACAGGCTCTATTTTCAATTGATCTTTAAGAATTTCTATTAAATCTCTTTCATAGTATATCTTGCCTCTTAACCTATCTATAATATGACGCGATTTGTTTTTTGATTCAACTAAATTAAAATCTCTAACAATATTTCTTAAAATTTCATCTGTTTTCATTTTTTCAATTTCAGCTTTTAATTCAGTATTAGAACCTCCTAAATTAAAAAGAGATTCAATCTGACTTGAAGAATTATTTTGATTTAAATTTAATTCAATTTCCATATATGATTCATATGATTTTGGGAGAATATTATAAATATACATAACTCCCCAAAAAACTAAAATAAAAACTATAATTAAAATATAAAATCGTCTTTTTAATGTATTAATAATATCTCGTAAAGTAATTTCAGTTCTCATCTATTTCATCCTCCGCATAAATTTGATTATAATATATATAAATGATTATCTCTAAAATAATGGTAAAAGGCATAACCTGAGCAGGAGTATATATTCTATGTTCAGTAAGTCCGGCTATCATTATAGCAAATATTGAATAATAAACATATTGAGAAAAGAATTTATCAGGTATTTTTTTTGCAATAAAAAACAGCTCTTTTAATAATAAGATTAAAAAAATAAAACCTATTATTCCTGTTTCAGCTAGTATATGTAAAAAAGAATTATGTGCATGTGCATCAGAGAAAAAGACTTTTGATGTATTAATCATAAAAATATGTTCAATACCGATAAAACGATAAGGCAAATCATTATAACGTGTAAATCCAATACCAAATAAAGGACTTCTTAAAAAATCATCTATAGCTCTTGGCCAGAGTACAAAAAGTCTGTCTGAAATATTAGCAGTTCGGTTAGGATTATTTAAATCAAAAACTTCAGCATTAGTAGGTTGTAAATTATAAACTCCATGTTCTTTTGACAAATAATAAGCTCCACCTATAATCAAAATAGAACCAATTATTGTTAAAATATAATAAGCTTTTTTAAGCTTTTTATTTTTAAATAAAAAGTCAATTATTAATAGTCCCATTACCCACAAAAAGGCCAATAATGAACCACGAGATTTGGTAAAATATAAAGCTACAGCATTAGAAACAAAAAGAAAACCATAAAAAAACGATTTTTTTTCAAAAAACAAAAACAAACCAAATAAAGAAATCATTAAATAATATCCACCAGCTGCATTATGTGCTTTAAATAGATAATGATATATTCCATCTGCGGAAATCCCTATAGGATGATTTAATAAAAAAGATAGAGTCAATAATAAAGTAATAAAACTAATAAAAACGTATATTTTTATTAGTAATTGTTTATAATTTATTTTTGATCTAAAATAACCATGTAAAAAAGGTAAAAAAAGCGGCATATAAGTAATATAAAAATTTCCATCATGTCTAAAATTATTATAAGAAAAAAATTCTGAAAGTTTAACACCTGAAATCAAAGCGCTAGAAAAGTAAAAAAATCCTATAATATAAAATAGTTTATTTGTTCTTGAAAAAACTAACTTTTCTGGGATGTATACATATAATATTAAAAAAACTATTCCTAGTACAATAAAAATAGGATATGCAGGAACAATATTAAAAAATGAAAAAAGAAATCCAAAATGAAAACTTAAAAGTACAATATCTTTTAGATTAAATATCATTTTTCCAAAAGCTCCTCTATTCCTTTTATATAATTATCATAAGAGAATTTTTTTTCAAAATCTTCCATATCTACGTTTAATTTATATTTTTCAGGATATTTATATATATTAAAAATAATATCTTTTGCTTCTTCAATTGAATCAACAAGATATCCATTTTTATTATTTAAAATTTCAGGAATTCCGCTAATGTTTCTTGCAACCACAGTTTTTCCGGATATAATACCTTCAATTAATACTGTTGGAAGAGAATCGGTTTCAGGAAAATGAATTAAAGTATCCATAATAGAATAATGACCGGAAATATCTTTAGTATGTCCCGTTAAAATAACATTGTTTTCCAGGTTATTTGAATTAATATAATTTTTAATACTCATATAATAATTTTTATTTGGTGGGGTATATCCCCCTACAATCATTAATTTTATATTATCTTTTAAAATTTCATGTAACCCTTGTAAAATCAGTAATTGATTCTTATTTGGATGGATCCATCCAACAGTTCCAATAATAAAATCATCTTCAGATATTTTATATAAATTTTTGTAAAAATCCATGCTTTTAAGAGATGGATTAAGTGTAATTCCGTTATATAAAACAGATAATTTATTTTTATTTATTCCAATTTCAATAAGGGAATTTTTCACAGCATTTGAAACACATGAAATATGATAAAAATCATTATTAAAAGTATTTTTTAAAAGTAGTTTTAAAGGTTTTATGAACTCATCATTTATATGATCATGTACTCTTGCAACAGCTTTAATACCTAGTTTTCTTGAAAGTTGCCCTCCATAAATATGAGCTTTCATAGAATTCGTAAAAATTAAATCTATTTTTTCTTTTTTTATGAATTTTTCTATAGATTTTATCATTTTTTTGTATTCAATATATTTTGGAAGTAATTTAGCAGATAATTTTGATCTGCTCATTTCAAGTACATCTCTACTTAGTGGAAAAACTTCATATTTAACGTTTGTTTCGTTTAATTTTTCTGTAAATTCACTTTCACATGTCACACCAACAGTTATATCATATTTATTTCTATTGTATCCTTTTAGAAATTCAACAAGAACTTTTTCTGCTCCACCATACCAATAAGCATGATCTAAGATCAGAATTTTTTTCATTATTACACCTCTAATATTTTTTTAATTTTTCTTTGAAACACTTTAATATCAAAATCTTTAGCTCTATTAATTATTATATCATTTTTTTTATTTTTCCAGTCCTGTGAAACAATTGTATTTACAGCGTTTGCAATTTCTTTTGAGTTTTTTGGAGGAACATGAATACCTGTTTCTCCGTTTATATTATGATATGTAGTTCCTGTACCTAATTCTGTAGTTATTACAGGTATTCCACATGCCATTGCTTCAAGTGCGACTAATCCAAAAGCTTCACCTCTATCAATAGAAGGTAAAACAAAAACATCAGCCGCAGAATAATAAAACGGTAAATCCTGATACTTAACATGATTTAGAAAAATAACTCTATTATTAAAATTATACTTTTTTACTAAATCCTTTAATTCTTTTTCTTTCTTACCTTTACCAACTAAAAGTAATTTATAATTTTCAGGTAAAAATCTTAAAGATTCAATTAAATATTCAAGCCCTTTATATCTACCAAACCTTCCAACATACAAAATCAATTTTTCATCATTATTAATAAATTTATTTCTAACATTATCTTTTCTAGGATAAAAATGATTTGTATCAACAAATAAAGGAACAACTTCTATCTTGTCTTTAAAATCCCTTAAAACTGGAGAAGTCTTAATTATATTTGGAGAAGTTACTATTATTTTATCCATATTTTTAAGAAAAGTTTTGACTATTATATGATTATATAGATTTCCAAAAGTTCCTCTTCCTGCAATATCCATATGATAAAAACATATATTTGGTTTATTTTGGATTTTACCATTTATAAAAATATCTAATTCAGGCTGTCCTGAGGCAAAATGATATAGAATCATATCAACATCTTTTGATAATTTATCAAGAGCCTTTCTATAATTTAGAGAAATTCTTACAGAACCTTTCTCAAAAAAAATGGGAACTCTATGCACGATCGTTCCCTCAATGTTGTCTACTTTATATATTTTTTCATTAGTATAGTTATATGTTAAAGCGATAGAATCAAAACATTTGTTTATTTCTTTTGCGACAATTTGAATTCCGCCAATTTCTGGAAAATAATTTCTGGATATAGATAATAATTTCAATTAATATGCTCCTTTCTTATCAATCACTATTTTTATAGTCTTCAAGAGAATTATAAAATCTAATTCCAGAGACCAATTTCTTAAATAATATAAATCAAGAGCAATTCTTTCACTGTAATCTTCGACATCACTTCTTCCGTTTGCCTGCCACATTCCAGTAATTCCAGGTTTTATAGAAAAAACTTCTTTGGCAACCTCTTCTCCATAATACAGTTCAACTTCTTTTCTTACTACAGGTCTTGGTCCAACTAAACTCATATCACCTTTCAAAACATTAAACAATTGAGGTAACTCATCAAGAGAAGTTTTTCTTAAAAATTTTCCTATTTTTGTAATTCTTGGATCATTCTTTAATTTAAAATGTTTAAACCATTCTTCTCTAATTTTTTCATCACTGGCTAATAATTCTTGAAGTCTTTTTTCAGCATCAGGATACATAGAACGGAATTTATACATTTCAAATTCCTTTAAATCCTTACCAATTCTTTTATGTTTAAAAAATATTGGCCCACCATCTTCTTTTTTAATCAAAAAAGCGATAATTAAAAAAATCGGAGAAGTTAATATAATGCCAATTATTGATAAAACAATATCAAAAATTCTTTTAATCATTAAATTTAAAGGATTTAATAATTCCTGAACTGCAGTAATTGCAAGAATTCCATCCAAATCTTGAATATGTGTTGAAAAACTCATTAAACCATATAAGTCAGGAATATATTTTATTTTTCTAACATTTCTCTCTAATTTGGCAACAATATTAGAAAGTTCTTTCTTTGATAAATTTGGAATAGCTATAAGTATTTCTTCAACTTCATTATTAAAAATTAAAGTATTTATTTCATCGATATAACCTAAAACTTTATTTTCATTTACAATGTTATTTTTATCAAAATCTGTTTTTAAGAATCCTAAAAAATTATACATGGTAAAAGGATGTTCTTTTATTTTGTCGTATACAATTTGAGCTAATTCTCCAGTACCTAAAATAATCACATTAGTTTTTAAAAGATTAAATTTTTTGAGAATTTTTCTATATATATATCTAATAACTGAATCTACAAGTACAAAAAATATTGAAATAGTAAATAAACTAAACAAGTCCATATAACTATTTTTTGCTATTGCTAATAGCAACATAATAAAAAAATATATAGTTACAGAATGGATAATATTAACAAGTTCATCCCAGAATAAATAACTCTCAAAATAATACATCTTTTTAAATATATATATTACAATCAATATTCCTGAAGAAATAAAAATAAGATAAGGATCTGTTCTGTCAAATATTGAAATTTTAGGAATAAAATGTAAAGAAGTTAGGATTAAAAAATCAATAACCATCAATATTAAACCATATATTGATTTTTTGAAGCCTCTTCTTACAGTTCTTTTTTGAATTATATTTATATTATCCATAAAGCCTCCTTTATATTAAGCGCTATTAACCAATTATTATCAAGTATAAACATTGCATTATAATTATAGCATAAAACCATTCTCCCAAAATTAAAATTAGCAATCAATATTTTGAAATTAAATGAAAAATTTCTTTTTTTACGCCGGATAATGTTACGCGTTAGTAACGAAATTTGCCAATAAATTGCTGAATATTCCCCTGCAAAAACAATGGGATATACTACAATCGTCAGCGCTGACAGAGAAAAAATAAAAACAAAAAAATGAAAGGAGATGAAAGTATGGCAACAAAATTAAGTGCAGGGGAAAAAGTTAGAATAGGGTTTGACTATGGATTAGACGCAAACGGAAAAAAGATTATTAAAAGAAAATCATTTACCATAATGCCAGGAGCAACAGATGATCAGGTTTACACAGCATCAAACAACTTTGCATCATTATGTGAAAAACCATTACTTAAAATTGAAAAAATAGAAAATTACGAATTACAGGCTTAATGGAGGTGATGTGGCATGGCAAAAAAATTAAGAATGTCATTTGTAAATAGTACAGACGGAAAAAGAAAAACAATTTATCTCAATGATCCAAAAGCAGACTTAACAGATACAGAAGTACAAAATGCAATGGACTCATTTGTTGGAGTATTTATTCCTTCAGGATACGAAAAAGACAGCGCAACAATAGTTGATACAACAACCAATGAACTCTTTGATTTAATTCAATAACATACAACCGGGCATTAAAAGCCCGGTTGTTTTAAAAAATACCATGAAAGGGGATATGTTATGTGGGATTTTTTAAAAATATTACTCCTGAACATAATGGATCAATTTTTTAAAATGCTAACAGAAATATCAAAAGAAAAGGATAAAGAAAAAATTCAGGAATTAAAAGAATTACAGAAAAATTTCAACAAAGAGCTCGATAAACAGCTAAAATTACTATCTGCAGAACTTGACGAAAAATTAGAAGAAATAAAAGATGAAATAGAAGAAATTGAAAATTAAAATCATAAAAATTAAAAATAACATTCAAAAAATTGACTCAAAAAATTAAAAAACACCTCTTTACATCAGCTCTATTTTGTAGTAAAATATATCTGTAAAAAAACAAAAAAGTAGAAAAAGGAGGATGGGGATAGTGATAACCATACCCTATTTTTGTCAAAAATATAATTTTGATCCTGATCTACTTAGAAAGCTTGTAAAATACCTTAATGTTCAACCTATAACAGGAGACCTTCAAACGCGCGGCATGCGCTTTTACAATGAAAAAGACCTATTCCATATTTACAACACATTTATAAACACATTCCCCAAAAACTTACAACAATAATCAAACAAATACAGGATGGGGATTAAAAAACCGTGGATTAGTTTCTAATTCTTATTAGAACAATCCACGGTGATTTTTATATAGTTTCTACTTTTACAATTGATGTTTGAGGTTTTTGTACAGATTAATTGAGACGATGATTCTTGAAGAACCAAAAATTACAATTCTAGAAGTTCTTTCAACCACTGAAAACATTCTAAATTTTTTGGCGATGAAATATTGTGTGTAATTTTATTTTTGTATTATAATTTGTATTATAATAAGTTATTGAAACTTTTCTGTATTTATTTTTGTTGGGCAAATTCATAACTTATTTTTAAACCTAGTATTATAAAATTGAATAAAATAATTCCTAATTTCTTTATCAACTAAAATAACAAAAACTATGTATATTAAACTTCCCACAAAAACTTGAATTATATTAGTGATTATAGAAACTCCCATTTTGTTTCCTATAAATCTTACAACTATTATTGTGAAAATAGAAAATACTAAATAATACCAGTTATTTTTTATTAAATTCAAGACGTTTAAGTATTTAGAAACAAATAAATATAAAATTATGGTTATAGAACATTCTGCTATTACTGAAGCTAAGGAAACACCAATTGCTTGATATTTTGGAATCAAAAATAAATTTAGAGTAAAATTAATTCCTGCCCCTATAAATAAGGCTAAAGTTAATTTGTTTTCTTCTCCTATTGATAACAAAAATTGATGTCCTGCAGTTGTTCCAAGCGCAATTGCTATTATAATAGGAGATATAATTTGAATTAATTTTATAGTTGCAAAAAAATTATTTCCAAAAAACCAAGGTATAAATTCTGGAACAACTGAATACATCATAGAGAAAAGATAAAAAGAAAGAAAAGTAGCAAATTTAAAAGATTTGTAAAAATATATTTTAACAGAATTAATATCATTATTTTTAAATTCTGCAGCCATTCTCACCATTATTATAGGTGTAATACTTGTAATAATAGCTAATGGAATTCTCACTAATTTTTGTGAATAATCATAATATCCAACTTGTGTTTTAGTACTAAAAATACCTAACATCAATTTATCAAGCATAGAATAAATAGATATTGCAATTGTTGGAAGAAATACTTTTATCACTCGTGGAAAATAACTATAAGCTTTTTTAATATGTGGTTTTACAAAAATAATATATTTTTTTATAAATCCCCATAAAGAAATATTAGCAATCACAGGCGTCAAAGAATTTATCAAAAAATACTTCCATAAATCACTTTGCTCCTTTATCAAAGTAAAAAGTAAAATTATGGATATAATTCTGACAACAAAATTTCTCAAAGCAATCTTTCCAAATTCTTCTTGAGAAGAAAACAACCATGTTATATCAAACATATATGAAAAAAACAATAAAGATTGTATGAAATAATAACTTATATATTCAGGTTTTTTTATAAATAAATATAAATAAAATAAAGATAATGAAGCAGAAATATTTATAAAATTTAGTAATACAAGATTCCAAAAAATTTGACTTCGTTTTTTGATATCATTTTTATAATAAGCTAATTCTCTAGAGGCAAAAAGATTTATACTAAAACTTCCAAATAATATAAAATAATTAACAACCGTATTTATAAAAGCATATATTCCTACTTTTTCTGGTCCAAATATTCTTGCAATATAAGGTGCCGTAATTAAAGGAGCTATTATAGAAAAAATTTGATATGATAAATTATAAAAATAATTTTTTTTAATAGACTTTCCCATTAAAATTCTCCTTTATAAAATCTTCAATAAACAAAAATAAAATTTAATATTTTTTTATATAAAAATTAATTCTAAGTAATAAAGTATATAATTTTATTGATTTACTATATAAAAAAGATCTAAATTTTATTCTTTTTTTATCACCAATATAATATGGGATTATTTTTAATGTAATATCAAATAAGTTATTATATTCTTTTTTTATTATCGAAAAAAAAGATTTGCTTTCTTTATTTTTTAAAAAGCTATAATATAATAAATCATAATTTTGAAAAAAATGTTCAATAAGAAGATCATATTTTAAATATTTAATAATTTTTTTGAATTTGTTGTTGTTTACTTTTTCCATATATTCTGCTGTTCTTAGAAATGCATATATATTATCAAATCTCCTAATATTATAGGATTTTGTTATTGAATTTTTTCTTTGAAGATAATAAGAAAGAACTGAATTAATAAAAAAACCCCTTTTTGCATGAGTTAAAGATTTAAAAATAAATTCTAAATCTTCACCATAAATGCAATTTTCAAAAAACTTTAAATTATTTTGTAATAAAAAGTCCTTTTTATATATTATACTTCCTGTCCAAATCCATAAATTTTTATTTATCAAAATTTCATTAAGAATATTTAATCCATCGAGCATAGAAGAATTTTTTGGAAAAGTATAAACATCATCATATTTTAACACAATATTATTTTTCTCATCGACAATATCATATTTCCAGAATATAATATCGTAATCGTCATAATTGAAAGTTTTAAAAATTTTTTCCAAAAAATCAGTAGCAATATAATCATCACCATCTAAAAACATAACATATTTACCAGAAGCTTTTTTCAAACCAAAATTTCTGGCAGAACTAACTCCACCATTTTGTTTTTTAAAAATTTTATAATTAATATTGTTTTTTTTAGATAATAAATTTAAAGCACGATCATAAGTTTTATCTTTAGAACCATCATCTACAACAATAATTTCAAATAAATCTAAATAATTATCATTTTGATTAATTATAGAATTTAACGTATTTTCGATATAATTTTCTAAGTTATAAGCAGGAATTATTATTGATAAATCCATTAGACTCCTCCCTAAGGAAATTTTTTATTAACAATTTTTATTTGAAATATCTTTCAATATATTTAAAAAATTTTTACAGACTAATTCTTCAGAAAATTTCTTTGCAGTTTCTTTTATTTTATCTCTTGATGCTATTTTTATTTTATCAGTTATTACTTTAGAAAGTAAGTTTACAAAATCATCTAAATTTCCTTCTTCAAATAAATAACCGTTTACACCATTAATAATTATATCCTCTGGCCCTGTTTTACAATTTGATGAAATAACAGGTATTCCATTTGATATAGCTTCAATAAGAACCATAGGTAATCCTTCAGATTTTGAAGTTAATAACAATGCAGAAACACCTTCATTCTCTAAAATAGAGTAAGGATCTTTTTGAAATCCATACCACTCAATTTTAGAATCTATTTTAAGTTTTTTAGCAATTTTTTTTAATTTTCTTTCATCAGGTCCTGTTCCAATAATTTTTAATTTCCATTTCTTTTTTATTAAAGATAATCCTTTAAACATAAAACTTAAATTTTTAACTTTATCATCAAGTCTTCCAATATAAGTAAATATAGGTGTTTTAGATTTTTTTATGATTCTGTTATTATTAACAGAACTGGGATTAAAGATTGTATAAACTTTTGAATAAGGATCATATGATTGTATATAATTTTTAATTCCTGTAGAAATAGCAAAATGTGCATCAGCTTTTTTAATATTATTAATAAGAATTCTTTCCAATAATATTCTTCTGAATATATCTTTTTCAAATCTTTTTACATAAAAATTTAAATCTCCATGGTCCCAATAAATAATTTTAGTATTGATGAAAAATTCATTTCTTATTTTATAAATAGTATTAATGTAAAAAGGATTGGTTACTAATATAATATCTGGTTCTTCTTTATGATATTTTTTAAAATAAAGTTTTGTACTGTTAAAATTTAACAAAAATTCTGTATTCAGAATAAAATTTTTCATTAATTTAGAATAATAGAAAAACTTGTAAATATATTTACTGTTATAATCAGAAAATTTTTCAATATTAAATTTAGAAAAATCTTTAATTATTTCAAACTTTTGATTGTGAGATAACGAAATTAAAAAATAAAAAGTAAAATCATCTAAATTATTTTTTAGATAATTAAAAATAGTTAAAATTACTTTTTCATATCCACCATAAACATTAAATTTTTTATTTCCAACTAAAACTATTTTCAACCTATAAAACCTCCTAAATAATTGCACTTACCCAAAATCAGCAGACAGCCTAAGTTTAACTAAAAAAATAGTATTTTAAGATATGTTGCTTTTTTAACAATTTTAGAATTTCCTCTTCTTTTTTTGTTGTAGAATGATTCTATATATTTAAAAATTTTCATTTTTGCTCTTCAGAGCTTTTATAGTTTTTTACATATATTTCTTCTTTTTTATTATTGAATGGAATGATTCTATTTTTGGATTTTAATCGTGATTTGCCATAAAAAAATACTATCAACTTTCTCATTATCCCCAATCATCATAGAATTTCTTAAATCAATCCTATAATCTTCACAAGCTTTTAATATCATTCCTGGATTTGGTTTTCTTGCTAATGAATATTTTTTGTATTTTTCTATAGTTCCTTCTGGATGATATGGACAATAGTAATAATCGTCTATTGTTATTCCTTTTTTTCTATAATATTCTATTATATATTCTGTTGTTTTTATTGATTCTTCTTCTGTAAATTTTCCTTTAGCTATACCAGCTTGATTTGTTATTATTATTACGTATTTTCCTTCTTCTTTTGCTTTTTTTATTATATCAAATGTTTTGTCTATAAATTTTAAATTCGTTCCGTGAATATATCCTGGATCCTCTATTATTGTTCCATCTCTATCTATAAATAATGCTGGTTTTCTTTCTTTTTTTATCCATTCTGGAATTATTTTTTGTGCTTTTTGATAATCTTCTGGTATTCCTATATCTATAAATTTTCCACCTGTTGGTAATCCATATAAATTACCTTCTTTTATTAATTCAGGAAATATATTGGTTTCTATTGAGATTTTCTGATTTTTGTATTGTTCATAATATTTTTTTAAAGTATCTTTTTTGAAATAATATATTCCACCGTTTATATATCCATCTATTCTATTTTCTGGTAATTTACCTTTTTCAATAAAATTTGTTATTTTATAATTTTCATCTATTTCAACAAATCCATATCTTGAGATATCTTCACTAAATCTCAAAACTATTAATGCATCTGCTTTTTTTTTATTTATGAAATCGAACAATATCTCATATTGAATATCAAAAAATGTATCACCATTTAATAATATAAATTCTTCGTCTAATTTATTCCATGCATTAAATACTGCTCCACCTGTTCCTAAGGGTTCTTGTTCCTTTGAATATTCTATTTTTATTCCAAATTCTTTTCCATCTTTGAAATAATCTTCTATTATTTCACCTTTATATCCTGTTAGTAATAATACTTTTTCAAATCCATTTTCTTTTAATATGTTTATTTGATATTCTAAAAAAGGTTTATCTCCAATTAATGCCATTGGTTTAGGAATATCTTTTACAACACTTTTTAATCTTGTTCCTAATCCTCCAGCTAATATTACAGCTTGTTTTATCATTATTTTTCCTCTCCGAATATTTCTTTTTCTACTATTTCACAGATTATATGACCTATTGTTATATGTGATTCTTGTATTCTTGGTGTATCATTTGATGGAATATTTATCAGTATATCTGCATATTCTTTCATTTTTCCACCAGTTTCTCCTGTAAAGGCTATTATTTTTATATTATTTTCTTTTGCATATTTAAATGCTTCTATTATATTTTTTGAATTTCCACTTGTGCTTATTCCAACTATTATATCACCATTTTTTGCAATCCCCTCTAACTGTCTAACAAATACTTCATCATATCCAAAATCGTTTCCTATTGCGGTTAATACTGAAGTATTAACTGTTAAAGATATCGCTGGCATTGGTTTTCTATTTAGATAAAATTTCCCCATTAATTCTGCTGCTAAATGCTGAGCATCTGCTGCACTTCCGCCATTTCCACAAAAGATTACTTTGTTTCCTTTTTTTATTGTATCTGTTATTATTTTACTTGCTGATTCTATTTTTTTTAATAATTTTTCATTTTCCAATATTTTATTTTTTATTTCTACTGATTGTTTGATTCTTTCTTTTATTAGATTTTCCATTTTTATTTCCTACCTTTCTACTTTCCAGGTATGTAATCCTTTATCTTCAAAGGTATAGTTTATTATTTCCGCTCCTTCATTTTTTAATGTTTTTATTACTTCATATCTTTTATCTATATCTGCAAAGAAGAACATGAATCCTCCTCCACCTGCTCCGGATATTTTTCCACCTAATGCACCAGCTTTTTTTGCTTCTTCATATATTCTGTCAATTTTTTCATTTGTTATTCCATCTGCCATTTGTTTTTTATAATTCCATGCTTTATCCATTAATAATCCAAATTTACCTAATTTTCCTATTACCAAAGCATTTTTCATTTCAACAGCTATTTCTTTTATTTCATGCATTGCTTCAACTGATTTTTTATTTTTGCTTTTTACATTTTTTATTTGCTTTTCAAGTATTTCTGATGAATTATGACTTCCACCTACATATGCAATTACTAAACTATGATTTAATTCATTTATTATTTCTTCCCTTAATTTTAATGGATTTACTATTGTTTTGGAATCATAAAATTCCATGAAGTTAAATCCACCAAATGCTGCTGCATATTGATCTTGTCTTCCACCTCTTATTCTTAAGTCTATTCTTTCTATTTTAAATGCAAGTTCTGCAATATCATATGGAGTTAATGGTAAATTCAGCCATTCTTGAAATGCGCCTATTAATGCAACACATATTGCTGATGATGAACCTAATCCAGAACCAGGAGGTGCATCGTTTTGAATATATAATTCAAATCCTTGATTTATGTTATAATTTTCTTTCATATAATTGATTACACCTTTTATTAAATCTAATTGACCATCATATGCTAAAAATTGGTCTATATCAAATTTTATTGTTTTATCATAATCAATACTTTTTATAATAATATCTTTATTTTCTGTTGGTTTTAAGGTTACTGTGGCATATCTATTTATTGTTGTATTAATTACATATCCTCCATATTTATCACAATATGGTGAAACATCTGTTCCACCACCTCCAAAGCTTATTCTTAATGGAACTCGGGATCGGATTTGCATTTTACTCATTCATCTCCTTATTATAGATAAGGGTATCTAAAATACGCTTTAAATTTTCTGAAAAATATTCTATAGAATATTTTTCAGAAAATGTATTATATGCTTCATATGATAACTCGGCATAATTATTTTCTATTAAATTTAACAAGAAAGAAAAATTATCCAAAAAATCTTCTATATCATTATCATTAAAAAGTTTAATAAAGTTTATGTTTTTTAAATTTTCTATAATATAATCATATCCTATTATAGAATGATAACTAGATAATATTGGAAGTCCATAAGACATGGCTTCTGCTATTTTAGTTTTCATTCCACTTCCTTTAAAAACAGGTGATATATAAATATCGCTAGACAAAAAGATTTTTGACATTTCCTCATCATTTAAATTATTATAAATTTCTATATTTTTTGATTTTTTAATATTTAATTTATTTGCATTTCTACCTGCAAAAATTAAAATAAATTTATACTTTTTATTTATATTGGGTATTTTATTAAAAACCTTTAGAAGAAAATTTGCAGCTTCAATATTCGGTTTATAATCAAAACTTCCAGTAAATAAAATTCGTAATTCTTTATTATATATGATATTTTTAATTTTTTTATGTAAATTAACTTCTATTTTTTTTAACGAAACCTTTTGTTTTTGGGCATGAGGCACTATAAAAGATTTTTCTTTAAACAATAATTCTTTATCTAAAGAATAAAACTGTATAATTTCATCCCTATCTAACTTTGTCAAAAATAAAATAATATCACTATAATAAAGGGATAAATATTCATTTTTTTTCACATTTAACATTTCAATTGGTTGTATAATTTTTAAGAAAAATTTATTATTATAATATATTTTAGAATATTTATATTCAAAATTTTCAACTTGAACAATTATTTTTTTATTTCTAAATATGCTTTTTACATTTTTTACAATTGACCCAAATCTAGTTCCTTGAAAAAAAAGAATATCGTACTCATCTATAATTTTTTTAATTTTTTCCCAATATAAATTTAAAAATGTTGCTTCACCATAAATTTTACTTTTTAAATTTATAAACTTATTATTTTTAAAAAAATAAATTTTTTTAAGCTTATGGAAAAATATAGGACATTTACTTGTATTAATTTCTTCCCTATTAATCAATCCAATCTCATCAATAAAATCTATATTATTTAGCCCTTCTATTATTTTTCGTAACCCTAACCCTCCACCAGAAAACTCACATAAATAGTTAGAACTAATAATTAAAATTTTCATTATTAACCCCTTTCAATTAACTAAAATACTATATTTTTATATGGATAATAAAAAATTTTATTTGCAACTAAAATAGTAACATAAAATCTAATAAGTAAATATAACAATATTAAAGTAGATATAAATTTTGATAAATTCTGATGTTTAATAGAATTTTTGTTAAAAAAAGTTTTTGCTATAGGTTCAGATAATGTAGAAAAGAAAAAAATATCTGCATATCTAAAATATAAAATGCCTCTTCCGGCAATATTTCGAGCTATAAACATAAAAAATATATAAAATATAGAACCAAAAATATACATAATAAAGAAAAATTTAGATATTTTATTACAGGTATAATTTTTTCTAACAAGAAAAATTATTATTAAAATAATGACTCTTTCAAAGATTAAAATAAAATTTCTTAATGAATAATTTAATATTGAGTTTATAGAAGAATTACCTCGATAAGAAATTATATATTTTTTTATCAGATTAGAATTTCCAAATGAAAGAGTAAATATTGGTGTTTCGAATATGCCATAAATTAATATAAAAAAAATGATTAAAATTAAAACTCCTTTTTTAAAAGAAATTGTTAGAAAAGTATTCTTTTTATCTGATGTATAATGATAAATGATATAATTAACCAAAAATAAAATTGCTGAATAATGAAATAAAAATCCTATAATAAAGAAAATTAAAGATAGTATTTTTTTATTTTTTAATAAATAAAACAAGGATACAGTTGAAAAGAAAAAAGATATTTGTTGTCGAATTCCGCCCATATAATATGAAAATGTATATAAATAAACCGATAAAAACAAAATAGATTTATTATAATACATGTTTGTCATACTTAAGATTTTATCTATGATTAAGATCAAAAAAACGAAATTTATAGAAATACAAAACAAATAAAAATTAAAGTTTGAATTTATATTTTTTATTAAAATGGAAAACACTTTAAAAAGTGGCTCAAAATAAAAGCTATAATAATTATCATTGGTAATTTTATTAAAAAAATCATAATATGCAGTCCAATCAGTTCCTGTTTTATATCTCAAACTAGAAATAAACACAAATATACTACTTCCAAAAAATAAAACTGCTTTTTTGTAATAATTTTTAGCATAATATTTTTTATAAATAAAAGAATTTAATAAAATTACGATAATACTAGGGATTAAATAAATCATTCTAACCCTCACTTACTTCATTTATTTGTTGAATAAATCTTTTTTTAACACTATTCCAATCTAAATACTCCTTTGCAAATGTATACGCATTTAAAGATATATTTTTAATATTTTGTTTATTTATATATATATTAAGTATTTCCTCGATATAGTCTTCATCGCTTTCAGCAGTTATTACGTGTATCTTAGGTTTTAGCTTGTTAGTAAACAATGCGCGTTTGGTAATTATAGTTGGTGTTGCTGAAGCCAGTCCAGTTAAAAATTTATTTTGAATTCCACTTGCTATTGTCATAGGTAGAATTAATACATCGATATTTAATAATACTTCTGATAAATCTTCGACATAACCCAACAATGATATATTATGATTTTCTTTGCACATATTTATAATATCTTGTGGAGGATTTTTACCTAAAATTATTAATTCGATATTTTTAATTTTATCAGTTATTTTAGGAAAAATATTTTTAATTAATCTTCTTACTGCTATTTGATTAGGATAATAGTCCATTGACCCTAAAAAAGCTATTTTTTTCTTGTAATGATTTTCTTTTGTTTTAATATTTTTAATCTTTGCTTCTCCTATATCAAAAATTTCTTTATCTACTCCATTCCAAAGAATTTTTATTTTACCACTTTTGATATTGTTATTTTTTTCTAATAAGTATTTTTTTTCTGTTTCAGTGGTTATAAAAGCCAAATCTGAAATTTTTACAGCTTCTAATTCGCTTTTCAATACTGAATCTCTCTGCAATTTATAAAATAGTTTTCTAAAAAAAGAGACATCTTTTGCTTCCTTCATATGCAAAGATATAGCATCAATAAGATCAACTATCTTTTTAATATGAATCAATCTTTTGTCTGTAAAAAAAGATGTCAAATAAAAATAGTTAACGTATACAATATCTATATCATTTTCTAGTATATAATTAATTACATAATCATTAAATTTTCCACCATATAAATTCTTATAATAATTTGCTCCAAATGTTAAAGTTTTGAGAAAAGAAAAAATTTTCTTTTGTTTTTTTAAATTAAACACAGAGATTTTTTTTATGTCAAAACTTTCTTTCATTATATATTCGTTTTCTTTGTTTCCAATATACAATAAATGAACTTCATACTCTTTAGTTAATGCATCTAAAGTATTTGAAAATCTTATAGATAATCCGTCTTTTTTAGTTGGATTAAATTCACGAGTTATATACAAAAGTTTTTTTTTCATTTATTACTCCTCTCAATCTTTTCCAAAACTCTCCCAATCCCTTCACTTAATTCCACACTATGCTTCCAACCTAATTCATGAAGTTTTGAAACATCAAGCAACTTTCTTGGTGTTCCATCTGGTTTTGTTGTGTCGTGGATTATTTTTCCAGTGTATCCTACTGTTTCTTTTATTAACTCTGCCAATTCTTTTATTGTTATATCTTTTCCTGTTCCTATGTTTACGAAATAATCTGGTGATATTTTTTTCATTTCTTCTGCTTCTATCTTTTCCATTAAATATACACATGCGTCTGCCATGTCTTCTACATATAAAAACTCTCTATATACTTCTCCTGTTCCCCATAAGGTTATACTTTCTTTTGTTATTCCCAATTGTTTTAATGTTTTTATTATTGATTCTTTATTATCTAAATCTATTGTTTTATCTAATCCAAATCCTAATGGATATTTTTTTATGTTTTCTTTTATTTTTTCATAGTTTTCTTCTTCTAATTGTTTCCCTAAATAGAATTTTCTTATTAATGCTGGTAATACATGTGATGTTTCTAGGTTGAAGTTGTCATTTGGTCCATATAGATTTGTTGGCATTACGCTCATGAAGTTTGTTCCATATTGTTCGTTGAAATATCTTACCATTTTTATTGCTGATATTTTTGCTATTGCATATGGTTCGTTTGTTGGTTCTAGTTCTCCTGTTAATAGATATTCTTCTTTCATTGGTTGTTTTGCATATTTTGGATATATACATGATGAGCCAAGATTTAGTAGTTTTTTTACTCCATATTTATATGATGCTTCTATTACGTTTGCTGCTATCATTATGTTTTGATATATAAAATCTGCTTTGTATGTGTCATTTGCAAGTATCCCTCCTACTTTTGCTGCTGCTAGGAATACGTATTCTGGTTTTTCTTTTTCAAAGAATTCTTTTGTAGCTTTTTGGTCTGTTAAATCTAATTCTTTATGTGTTCTTGTTATTATGTTTGTATATCCTTTTTCTTTTAGTTTTTTCATTATTGCCGATCCTACTAATCCCCTATGACCAGCTACGTATATTTTTGCATGTTTTTCCAACTCATTCATCCCCTTAGTTTATTTTAGTTGTTATTGATTATTATTTGTTATTTTTTCTATTTTTTATTTTGTTATTATTCTTTTATCCATTCGTTTCTGTGCTTTTCTTTTATTGCCAATCCTAAATCATATTCTGTCATTATTTTTACCAATTCTTCAAAGCTTGTTTCTGGTTTCCAGTCTAATTGTTTTTTTGCTTTTGTTGGATCTCCAAGTAATATATCTACTTCTGTTGGCCTGAAGTATTTTGGATCTACTGCTATTATTTCCTGTCCTTCTTTTAGATGTTCTGTATTTATTTCAAATTCTTTTAAATCTGGATGTTTTTCTTTTAGTTTCTCTATTATTTCTTTTGTTTTGTTTCTATCTATTTTTTTGATTATTCCCTTTTCGTTTATTCCTTCGCCTTGCCATTTTATTTCTATTCCAAGGTTTTCAAATGTTTTTTCACAGAATTCCCTTACTTCATGTGTTTCTCCTGTGGCTAATACATAATCATCTGGTCTTTCTTGTTGTAGTATCATCCACATTCCTTTTACATAATCTTTTGCATATCCCCAGTCTCTTTTGGCACTTAAATTACCAAGGTATAGTTTTTTCTGATTTCCTACTAATATCCTTGTTGCTGCTCTTGTTATTTTTCTTGTTACAAATGTTTCTCCTCTTCTTTCTGACTCATGATTAAATAGTATTCCATTACATGCAAACATGTTATATGCTTCTCTGTAATTTACTGTTATCCAATATGCATATAATTTCGCTGCTGCATATGGACTTCTTGGATAAAAAGGTGTTTTTTCGTTTTGAGGGATTTCCTGTACTTTTCCATATAATTCAGATGTACTTGCTTGATAGAACTTTACTTTTTTTTCTAATCCAAGTAAATGTATTGCTTCTAATATTCTTAATGTTCCAAGAGCATCTGAATTTGCTGTATATTCTGGTAATTCAAAACTTACTTTTACATGACTTTGTGCTGCTAAATTATATATTTCATCTGGTTGAATTTGTTGTATTAATCTTATTATATTTGTTGAGTCCGTTAAGTCATTATAATGAAGAAATAATTTTGTATTTTTTTCATGTGGGTCTTTATATAAATGGTCTATTCTTTTTGTATTGAAACTACTTGATCTTCTGATAAAGCCATGCACTTCATATCCTTTTTCTAATAAATACTCTGCTAGATAGCTTCCATCCTGTCCTGTTATTCCGGTTATTATTGCGGTTTTCATATGATCTCTCCTTTATTGTTTATCTTAAGCCATGAATCATAAATTAAATCTATATTTTTTATATTTTTGTTAATCCATTTCGAAGGTGAAATTACTATTTCTTTTTTTTCATTTAATTTTACTCCCCACCAACTAAAAGAACTATTTGCAATTATAGAATTTTTACATATAGACATTAAAGCTAAATCTTCAAGAGGATCTTTCCCATATATAATTTTAAATTTTCCTTGAACTTTGCTAAAATTTTGCATTATAAAATTTTTACTCCATTCTTTATCATTACTAAAAATAAAAAATTGAAGATTGCTGAAATAATAATTTTTTAAGAAAAATTTTATTGCTTGTAAATAATAATCTTCTGTACAAATATTACCAAATCTTCTATAATTTTTTTTATTTAAGTAATCTCCTCGTCTAATATGAATAAAAATTGAATTGGATTCTATGATTTCTTCGTATATATTTTTATTATACGCATATCTAAGCAAGTTTTTACCTATTTCTTTAATTATATTTTTTTGTGAATCAACATATTCTTTTTTTTGCCAATATCCATAGAAATATACTTTTTTATTAATATTTATGGACTTTATATTTTTAATTTCAAAATCATTTTCAAAAATATATTTATAATTAAAATCGAAAAAATTAAAAAATTTTTTTATTGGATATGACATTCTATTTAAATATCTTAAATTAAATAATGGATATATTTGTGTATCTTCAAAATTTTCATTTACTAATTTTTTTAATAATAAATTTTGTTTGATATTCCCAAATTCTTTTCTTAGAAACCATTTAAAGTCATAATCTATATCAAACTGGTATTTATTTTTTAAATATTTACTAAAAAAATATTGAAATAATTGATTGCCTAAACCACCAAAAATTTTTATAGTTGCTCTTTTTTTCATTTTAACTCCCTCACGTAATAAGTTATGTATAAATAAGAATTTTTATTGTCAGTTTTAAAATCATCCTATTCAGATTTTTACAATTAAAATTAATAAAATATATGTAGCTAATTTTTAATATTACTTACACTTACCCCAAAATAGTGGACAGTCTAAGTTTAACTAAAAAATAGCATTTTAATGTTACTTTTTTTAACGATTTTAGAGCTTCATCTTCTTTTTCCTGTGAAGTCAGATAATTTATTGAACTGTGTATTCTTTTTCTGTTGTAGAATGATTCTATATATTCAAAGATTCTTATTTTTGCTTCTTCAAAGGTTTTATAGTTTTTTACATATATTTCTTCTTTCTTTATTATTGAATGAAAGGAAAAATGATTTCATGTAATTTTTACTATTTGCTCTTTAAATTCAGCATTATACCTTTTCCCATTTTTACTCATGTGGTCACCTTCTTTCTGGTTTTATTATACTATTCCTTTGTTAACTTTTTGGTGCCCACTTTTAGCGGTCAAATCCAATTAAATCTAATTCTTATATCTAAATATACTTATAAAAAATTTTTTCACCGAATAAAGATATTAATAATGAAAAAAACAATTTAAACAATTTAGGATGCTTTTTTAATAGTTGATATAAAAAGTATACAATTCGTTTTTTATGTGTTTTATCCAGAATAGAAATATTTTTTAATATCAATTCTTCTCTATACAAAAAGCTTAAAGCTTTATAATATTCTTCATTTTTAGGAGAAAGCTTTATCATTGCTCTTACTGTTAAATATGGAATTTTATAATTTTCAATTATATTTAATATTTCTATTATTTTATTATCTTCTTGTTTAATATTATCCAAATATTTTTTTAGTTCCCAAAATATTTTTACAGAATCTATGATCTCTATTCCAACATTTCTTGTGATAGAATTTTGATTTATATAATAATTAGCTAAGGTCATACTTACACTTACTACTTTTTCGCTATTTAATAAAGCTAAAATTTCAAAAAATTGATCTTCTCCATGTTTGTACTCTTCAGGATAAGAAATTTGGTTTTTTATTAATAGATCTTTTTTATATATTGTTGTAATAGTATGTAGCCAAATTTTAGACAACAAAAAATCTTTCACAACATCTTTTCCATTTTTAATACCTTCAAAATATGAATAACTTTCTTCATAATTCCATAATATTTTTCCTTTCTCTGATATTCGTTTGAAACCACAAAATACTATATCACTTTTGGTTTCTTTTATCTTTTTTAACATTATTTTTTGCATATTATTTTCTAACCAATCATCAGAATCAAGAAAATGTACATATTTAGCAGATGCAAGATTCATTCCTATATTTCTTGAAGAAGCAACTCCTTTCTTGGCATTTATTTTTTCTTTTTTAACCATCTTCCATTTAATATTTTTAAAAAAGGATTTTATTATTTCATATGTATTATCAGAGGAATTATCATCTATAATAATAATATTTTTTATAACGGTATAATCTAAGCTTTTTAGTGTCCTTATTATAGTCTTTTGGGAATTATATGTTGGAATAATAACATCTAATTCTTTATTTTTACTTCTTATATCAGTAAATATTAAAACCTTTTTTTTATGTTTTTCTTTCATCTTGCCCCTCTCATTCCTAACATAGTTTCAAGTGTTAATAACATAATCCTAAAGTCTAATAATGAGCTTCTGTTTTTTATATAATAAAGGTCATATTCTGTTTTTTTAATATAATCTTCCAAAGTGGTTGTATGTTTATAATTTATTTGTGCCCAACCTGTTATTCCAGGATTTGTTTTTAGTCTATATAAATAATACGGTATTTGTTTCTTCATTTTTTCGTGAAATTCTATCATTTCTGGTCTAGGACCAACTAGACTCATTGTTCCCTGGATTACATTTATAAACTGCATCGATTCATCTATTCTAAATTTTCTTATTATTTTCCCAACTTTTAATACGCTTTGATCAATTTTTTTATTTGGATTATCTGGATCTATCTTTGTGTTTTTTAATGATCTAAGTTTTTTTAGAATAAATATTTTTTCATTTTTTCCAACGCGTTCTTGTTTGAAGATTATAGGTCTTCCATCCTCTAAAAATATTAAAATTGAAAAAATTAAATTTATTGGGAAAAATAATATAGATAACATTATTCCAAAGGTTACATCAACAATTCTCTTTGCTGGGGACTCTTTTTCTTCATCGAAAATAACAGAGTAATAATATTCAAAGCGCTCTATCACTTCTAAAGGAATTCTTTTTAAATATTTTTCTGCTATGTTTGGCAAATATTCTATAGGAATTCCGGCTTTTTTATATTCTTCCAATTTGTCTTTTACTATTTTTTCTAATTTAGGGTCAGTAACAATTATTGCATCATATTTTGTTTGGTTATTTCTATACGTGAAATTTATTATCTTTTCTATTCGACTTTTTTCCTTTTTTGAGAACCCGTCATTTACTAACTCTTCTAACTTTATCGGAGATGGATTTATGTAATCTATAAATTGTAATTTGTTTAATGTTTTTTGCTGGATTTCGTCTAATATATGCCCTATTTCATTCTTTTTTCCGATAACGAGGTATTTTTTCGGCGAAACATGTTTTTCATATAGTATATATTCAATTTTATGTATTAAAGGAAAAATAACGATTGAAAAAAGAAGGTTATAAATAAATGTATATCTGCACATTTGATTTTCAAAAAAAGGGTAGAATACAAGAAGCATCATAGAACCCATCATGAATCCGGAAAATATTCTTATTATAGATTCATTTAAAGAATTCATTGTATCCAATTCATAGGTTCTAAATGCATAGAAGCCTAAAAATAGGAAAAGGGATATAAATGCGGAGAAGAAATATGAGTATTTCAATAGAAAAACATTAATTAAAAAGAGAATTAAAATATCAATGATCTTAGGTAATTTTTTCATCGGGTACCACCTTTTTAGTATATATTTTGTATATATATATTATACCATAATAACAATACTTTATGAATTTTATATTGACGTTATTTCATAGAAATTTGCGGAGTTTTTAACTCCGCAAATTTATTTTACCATGTTTATTTCTGAATTTCAATAAATACACAATCTTTTTTTTGTTTTTTAACAACTGATTAATATATCAACAACTTTTTAATTACAAAAGAAATATTAAACATTTTCTACGTAGATAATATGATTTTCTTTTAATACCTCTTTATATTTTTCAATATTTTCCAAAGAAGAATATCCTTTTACTATGAAAATAAAAAGATGTTCAATTTCATTTTCATGTAAAATAAAGTCAGGATTGTCTATTTCTGGAAGAATTGATATATCAATCTCTTTTTCCCCAGATAATTTTTTCAACCTATTTTTAATTTGTTCTACAATTTCAGTGAAATCATCATAATCTACAGATGTAAATCCTATTTTTGCTTTGTAATATTCATTTATATATATGTAGTTTGCTATTTTCTTGATTTCGTTTTTATAATTTGATTTAGTGATTATAAATTCTGGATTTTTTATATATCTTATAAATTCATATATATCTTTAATTGTATGGTCTTTAGCGTCTTTTATAAAACTTGAAAATATTGCTAAGAAAAATCCTAAGAATATTCCTCCTAAGAAGATTATTTTCTTATTCGGTTTAATTGATTTGTAAGGAATATAAACATCATTAATAATACTTAATGATGGTTTATAAAATTGTTGTTTTAATTCTTCTGTTTCTATTAATGTTTTTAATCTGGTAAATTTTTCTTCCAATATTTTAGAATTCTTTTTTAATTGAAAATATTCATATAATAATGGAGATTTGGATTTTATATCTGAATCTATTTTGTTGAGTATAGCTAATGTTGATTGTTTCATTACGTCAAATAACTCGAGTTGGATCTTTTTGGATATGTATTCTTTATATGTTTCTGGATCTGTGGTTGCTAAGAATTTTAAATTATTGCTTAAAATATCATTTATTTGTTTTTTTAAATTATTTTCAATAACATTAATTTTTGATTCTAATTCCAACAATTTTGGATTTTGTGAAGAGGTAAGTTTTAATGTTTCATATTCTATCTTTAAGTTAATTAATTGTTGTTTTAAAGTTGAAATAGTTCCTGTATTTTCGATAAAGAATTTCTTCATTTCAGGATTTAATGATGTTATTGACTCTTCAATGGATTTAATTCCTGCTTCAAGCTGCTTTTTCTGTGAATCTATATCTATTAATGAAAAATAAAGTTTGGAATATTGGTCTATATACGGAGTTATAGATTCTTCATTTAAAATTTTGTTATTTACCTGAAAATCCAAGATTTTTTTTTGAATTTGCATATATTGTTTCTCAATAGGATTATAAAGCTTTTTTAAATTTGAAAGATATGAATTTGAATCTTTAAAATACTCTTCTTTATCATAATCTAAGTATTCTGTATATAGAGATTTGACAATAGATGCTGCAAGGGTTGGATTTGTGGATTGATATGAAATTTTTAAAAATGATGTGCCGTTTTGTTGATTTATTGAAATATCATTTTTTAAACTTTCAATAATATCTCTTAATTTTATTTCTTTATCTCTACCTAATATTTTATCAATTAAAGAAGGATTTTTGTTTGAATTATAATATTCAACTAAATTATTTTTTTCTATAACCCGAGTTAAAATTTTATCTGATTTCATTTTTTCTATTGTGTTATTAATGGAACTTCCGCCGCTTCCTCCAAGATTAATTCCAACCATGGAAGCTAGGCTACCATATTGGGATAATAAGGAAGATGCAGTTGAAACATTTTTCATCTCAAAAGTTAAAGATGCTTCATAAACTTTTGGTGTAATTTTTATATATGCAATTGAAAGCAATACGGTTATTAAAAAAACAACTATAAATGTAATTTTTCGTCTTTTTAAGATTCTAAATACATCGCCTAAAGTAAGCACATTTGGATTGTTGTTTGGCTCCATTTTAATCCTCCATTCAATTTAGGTTATCAAAGTTTCAAAATTTTTTTGCTTTTTTCTACTATATAATCAAACTTTTTAAATAGTGATAAATCTAAAGGTTTTCTTTTTTTTCCATGATAATCGGTTGCGATAAAATCGATTAAATCATTTTTTATGTAATAATTTTTTTCGTGGAGTGATTCTAAATTCATTTGAAAGTATACATTCATTGTCTTTAATTTATCAATTAACTTTTCATTATCCAGTAACCACGGGTATCTTTCCACGTGAGCTAAAATTACTTCATAACCTTCCAGTTGTAAATCGAAGATTCTATCGAGTAAATACATTGGATAAAGAGTTGTTGGTAATTCAATTAAAATAAACCAATCTTTTAAAGGAATAAATTGTTGTTTTTTATTAGTCTGCAAATATAATTCGCTTCCAAGGAAAAGGTTTATATTTAAATCTTTTGTTGCATCCTTTAAAATCTCGAAATTTTCTTTAATCTTATTAATATCGGTTTTTACAGTTGGATGCTCAACATGCGGCGTTAGGAATATAGTATCTATTCCGTTTTCTTTATATTTTTTTAGAGTTTCAATAGATTCTTCTATTGTTTTAATACCATCGTCTACACCAAATAATATATGATTATGAACATCTAAATATTCACTCATAGCTCCCCATCCTTTTCTTTGTATAATCTTACTTTTTATGCTTTCGTCTTTTCTTTTTTTCACCGTCTTGATAATAATAGTAATAATAATAGTAATAATTTGAAGATTTTTCGTTAATATCATTAATAATTAAACCTAAAATATTATTTCCTGATGTTGTGATATTTTCAAGTGTAACTTTTAAAGAATGTTTCTGAGTTTTTCCAGCTCTAACAACCAGAATTAGACCATCAGTATGTTTTGAAACAATAAGCGCATCAGCTGCCGCGAGTATAGGTGGCAAATCGATAATAATTTTGTCATATTTTTGCCTTAATACATTAAAAAATTCTCTAAACTTTTTCGAGGTTAATAATGCTGTTGGATTAGGTGGAATAGGACCAACCGGTATAATATCAAGATTTTCCATATAATTCTGTGTAATTCTTTCAATAGGAACATCTTTTAAAATATGGTTTACAAGCCCAATATTAAATCTTTCTAAACCTAAAGCCTTTTCAATTCTTGGCTTTCTCATGTCAATATCGATTAACAATGTTTTTAAACCATTTTGAGCATATGAAATAGCCAGATTAGCAGAACTTACAGTTTTACCTTCACCTGGTCCAGAACTTGTAATAGCAATTACTTTTGGTTCTGGTGAAGTTGAATAATTAATATTAGCTGCCGTTAATTTAATAGATTCAGAAATAGGTGAAGTTGGCGAATTTAAAACAATAAGTTCCGGATTATCAAATTCTTTATTTTGTTCAAAAGTAGGAATTCTACCAAGAATAATCTTATTTTTAGCCATTCTCTTAATTTCTTCTTCGTCCTTAATACTCTTATCGGCATATTCAATAATAAATATAACCAAAATTCCAAGGAAAAATCCCAAAACTAACCCAATAGCAGCGGTTAATTTTTTATTTGGTTTTATAGGTTTATCTGGAACAATAGCGGAATCTATTAATTTTGCAGTTCCAATTACACCTGCTTCTGCTATTCTTGTTTCTTCCAATTTCTCAAGAAGAAGGGTATATAGATTTTCTTTTACTTTAATATCCCTTTCCAATTCCAATAATTGTTGTTCTAAGAGAGGTAATCTTGAAAACTTTCTATTATATGAATCTTTTAATTTTTGAAGAGCAGTTATAGTTGCTTTTAAAACTTCTGCTTGATATTGTGCTTCGATTAATTGCAAATAAATATCCTGATACGCTGGATTAACAGTTTGAACCTGAGAAGAAACAACCTTTGAAACTTCATCTTTTAAAAGTTTTTCTGTTTCAGCTATTTTATCCTTTAATTCCTTAACCTTTGGATCTGTTTCGGAATAAACATTAACCAATCCAGCCAATTCAACTCTGTAATTTATAAGCTTGGATTTTAACTGACTAACTAGCGGATTAGTAGATATTGTTTCTGAAGAAATAATCTTTTCATCTAGTTTTTTTAACAAGTCATTAAAAGCTTTAATTTTTGATTTTGTTTCTTCGAGTTGAAGGCTATATTGATTAATTTGTCTATCGTATTCAAGTGTAAAGGATAAAATATTTTTTGCTTCTTCATCTAATAAAAAGACCTGATTTTCCTCTTTGAATTTTCTAATTCTTTCCTCAGCAGCCTTTAAATCCTTTTCAACTTTTGGAATTTGTTCTTCAATAAACTCTCTTTTTACAGTATACTCATTTTTTGATAATGTTTTTAAAAATTCATTATATACTTCGGCGAGCTTATTGGCAATATCCTTTGCTAATTCCGGATCATCACTTTGAACAGAAATTTTTACAATATTTGTATCTTTTATAGGTGAAACAGAAATCATATTATTTAAAGTTCTTACAACAGAAGTCTTTGTAATTTCTACTTTTTTATCTTCTGATTTATTACTGAAATATTCAATAAGATTGAGATCATCTATAACCTTTTCAATATTGGTTCTACTTTTTATTAATTCGATTTCCGTGGATATTTCCGGTCTGGAAGAAGAAAGTTGTGTAGAAAAAAGATCGGAAATGGAATTGCTTTTTCCGGATTCTATTTTTAAGGTTACATTGGCTTCGTATATAGGAGTGGTCACAAATAAATAAGCAATTGTCAGTGCAACAACTACAACGACAGTAGCAAAAAACCACCAAAACCGTTTTTTGAAAATATGGATAATATCTTCTAGCGTTAACTCATCCTCATATATTTCTGGTTCCATTTTCTTCCTCCATTCATATGTTTATTTTTTGTTATTATATAACAAAAAATGCCATACCAAAATGGCATACGCATTTTATATTTTACTATAATTTCATAAAATGTCAATACATTAAAAATGAAATATAACAACACTTAGTTTAATTTTTAGTAACAGAGTTATATATATTTCACAAGATTTTCCAGCTTTCTGGGATCAATTTTAGTAATTCCATTTTTCAATTTTTCAAGAATCTGCATATCAAACTTTAAAACAAAATGATCTCTTAATTTATAATCATAACTTCTATTATTTTCAGGTTTATACAATTTCAAAACAGATTGATCAACAGACAAAAGATATGAAGATATAACAGTAGATAAAGAATTTAGCTCAATATCTGGTATTTTAGCATTAAAATTATCAACAATAATAAATTCTGGATTTTCAATTCGAGAATCTAAAATCTGGAATAAAAATTCACTTGATTGATTAAAAAAATAAAACTTAAAGTTCTTAATTCTAAAAGTGCTTCCATTATCAAGCGGAGTAATAGTATTTTCTTTAAAATAATAACAATTTCCTTCATAACGCATAATCAATGGTATTCCAAAAATCTCTGCAATTTCAGAAATATATCGAATTCCGGTTTTTGAAATATTATTAACAGAAACAATCCCAATCTTATTATTAAACTTTTGAACATCTTTAAACTGTTCCATTAAATGAATATATCCACCCAGTTTAAAAAAACCAAAATGAACAAACCCAAAGTTTATAACATAAAACTTCTTATTATCTGCATATCCTTTTTTTGAAGGAATAGAATAAAAAATACGTTTTAAATTTTCAAACAAAATCTTCTTTGAAATAAAGTCAAGAATCTTTTTCATTTAAAATCACCAACTTTTTTCAAAAAAGAAACCAGCTTATTCTTTACTTTATCTCTGTATTTTCCATGAAGCATAATAACATGCTCGTTTTTCTCAACCACATTAAAATACGCATAAGGTGAATCCTTGAAAATAACGTAATCCTTTTTATCAGGATAAAAATACGAAATCTCATGTGAATCATTATAAACCTTAAAAAATAACACGGGAATTTTCACCAGAAACATATTAGATAAAATGATATTTAATAAATAATCATAGGAAGATTTATTCAACAAATCAACTCGCAAAACAATTAAATCACTCTTTTGAATTTTGGCATAAAAATAATTTTCAAATTTAAAACCTTCCTGTTGAAGCATAAACATAATTCTGCTCTTATCTTCAATATTTATCATTCTTCTTTCAAAAGAAACAACAGTATCTTCCACCAGCCCATTATACATCGTTAAACTATCCTTATTCAAAATAACAGAAAAACCACTCTGGCCCAAAAAGGACCATGAGTGGGTTGTAATATTAATATTTATATTATCATTTTCAAATTCCATTAAATGTATAGGGCTACCGGCAAAAACCTTCAAATTTTCACTCCCTACATTTTATTCAAATACACCTTGTAAGCATAATATGTTTCATATAAATCGCCTTTTGAAGCAATTTCATATGGTGAATGCATTCCATATAATGCAACTCCGGCATCAATAACATTTAAACCTTTTTCGGCGAAGAACTTAGCAATAGTTCCTCCACCACCCTGGTCAACCTTACCCAATTCACCAGATTGCCAGATAACACCATTTTCATTAAATACCTTTCTTAATTTTCCAAAGAATTCAGCATTTGCATCATTTGTTGCAGCCTTACCTCTTGCACCAGTATATTTAGAAATAGCCACGCCATAACCTAATCTTGGAGCATTTGCTGGATCATGAACATCCTTAAAGTTTGGATCATATGCAGCTGAAACATCTGCTGACAATAATGTGGAATTTAATAATAAATCGTCTATATCAAGTTCAATATTAGTGCTTCCCTGTAATTTTAATAACTTCTTCATTACAGTAATCCAGAAATGATGTTTTGCGCCGGTATTTCCGTCACTACCGATCTCTTCCTTATCTGTTAATAACAAAGCAGCACTCTTATTTTCTGGTTCAGCTTCAATTAATGCAGTTAAACCTGTATATGAACAAATTCTATCATCATGGCCATATGCTGCTATCAATGATCTATCAAGACCAACATCTCTTGCTGGTAATGAAGGAACAACCTCAAGTTCAGCAGAAATAAAATCTTCTTCCACAATACCATATTTTTCATATAATATATTAAGTACATTTAATTTTACAGAATCCTTTATTTCTTCATCATATGAAATAGAAATTGTTCCTAATAATAAGTTTAAAGCTTCTCCTTTAAATACTTCTGCAACATCACCTTTTCTCCTATCTAAATGAGGTAAAAGGTCTGAAATAACAAAAACAGGGTCATCTTCTGAATCTCCAATAGAAACATTAACTTTAGTTCCATCATTTTTAATAACAACACCATGTAATTCAAGAGGAATATTCAACCATTGGTATTTTTTAACTCCGCCATAGTAATGAGTTTTAGCCATAGCAACGCCGCTGTCTTCAACAATTGGCTCAGGTTTTAAATCCAATCTTGGAGCATCAACATGCGCTCCTACAATATTTATACCATTAGTCAAATCTCCTTTAATCTTTATGGCAAACAATGATTTAAAATTATTAACATAATAAACCTTATCGCCATCTTCTATTTTACCTTTTTCAAGATAATAAGAAAGAGGTTTAAATCCTTCTTTTTCAAGTTCCTTAACAGCATATTCAACAGCTCTTCTTTCTGTCTTTGCATAGTCTATAAACTTCTTATAACCCTTTGAATACTCATCTATAACCTTTCTATCCCTTTTTTCCCACACAGAAACCTTTTTTCTGGTTAATTTTTCCTTTAAATCCTTTAATTCCATCGCCGTCCACACCTCCGATATTATATTTTCTATTTAAATTTTATCATACCTATTGCAAAAAAGCAAAACCCAAACCAAATAGTTAGCAATGCTCATCAATTTTCCCGGGGGAATAACCCCAAAAATTATGAATAATTGTTTAGAATGGAAAAAATAAAAGAAAATAGAAATAATAATGTGAGCGAAGGCTTGAAAATTTCCAAGGAGAAACAATGATGATTGAAAAAATAAAAACTCATAAATTATCTGTTGTATAGAAGAAAGTAGAAAAATAATATGAACGAAGACTAAGAATTTCCCGCAGCGGAATGCAGAAAATTCGGGTTGGAGAAACAGGATGTTTCGAAAAGCGAAGCTTCCCCAGGGAAGGGGAATCTGAGTGTGCCCGAATTTTCAAATGGAGCAAGGATCAGAAATTCTTGCTGTCTGAGAGAATATTATTTTTCTACTTTCAAAGAAAATTTTTGAGGATTAGAATTTTCTACCTGTTGAGCGAATATTATTATTTCTATTTTCTAAGATAAAATTTAAATATCTTCGTATTGTATTACCTCACTGAATATACTCTCTTTTAATCAGTTTCACAATCGCTAAAAACAATTATTCAACAAATACAACAAATATTCAAAGTTTTAAAATTTTGCAAAATTTAGTATAATTAAAATAACAAAGAGAAAAGGGGGAATTGCGTTGCCAGAAAACAATTTCGACAGAGAAATAACACTAGACCTCGTAAGAGTAACAGAAGCAGCAGCATTAACCAGCAGTTTATACCTCGGTAGAGGAGACAAAAACGCAGTAGATCAGGCTGCAGTTGACGCAATGAGAGGAATGCTCGATTACATAGAAATAAAAGGAACCGTTATAATCGGAGAAGGTGAAAAAGACGAAGCTCCTATGCTTTACATTGGTGAAAAAGTTGGAACATGGAATGAAGACGATGAAGAATTTGATATAGCAGTAGACCCAATAGACGGAACACGACTTGTAGCATACGGTCTTCCAAACGCAATAAGTGTAATGCTTCTTGCTGAAAAGGGAAAATTAGCGTATCTCCCAACATTCTATTCATACAAATTAGCAGTAGGACCAGAATTAAAAGGAATTCTTGACATTAGAAGTTCAATTAGAGAAAATTTAAGAGTAGCAGCAGCAGCATTAAAAGTGCCTGTAAGCGAAATAACAGTAGTAGTCTTAAACAGAGACAGGCACAAAAAAATAATTGAAGAAATAAGGGAAGTTGGGGCAAGAATAAAATTAATAGGCGATGGCGATATTGCAGCAGCAATAGCAACAGCAATGCCAGAAAGCGGCGTTGATATCTATATCGGTATAGGTGGTTCCCCAGAAGCAGTACTTGCAGCAGGTGCATTAAGAACATTAGGCGGTGAATTGCAGGTACAACTCTGGCCACAAACAGAAGAAGAAAAAGAAAAATTAATAGAAGAAGGCTGGGATCTTGAAAAAGTCTACTTTACCGAAGACCTTGCAGGTGGAGAAAATGTAATATTCTCAGCAACAGGCGTTACAAATGGCGAATTCCTAAAAGGAGTAAAATTCCACAAAGGAAAAGCCATAACAGAAAGTATAGTAATGAGAACCAAAACAAGAACAATAAGAAGAATAACAACATTCCACGATTTACAACACAAAACAATAAGACTTAAATCAACAGAGGGAGATTCAAAATTATTAAGCATTGGAAATAGAAGGGAGTTTGGCTTAGGGGGAGGAATCTAATAATGATAGCCTTTTTTACAGATTGGGGAAATGACAGTTATTACGTGGGAGTGTGCAAAGGCGTAATAAAAACAATAAACAGAAAAGCGGAAATAATAGATGTTTTGCATGACACAAAAAAATTCGATCCAAAAGTAAATGCTCATATCTTACATAGATTTGCCGGAGATTTTCCTGAAGGAACAATATTTCTCTGTGTAATAGATGCTGGCGTTGGCGGCAGCAGAAAACCGGTAATCATGAAAACAAAAGAAAGAAACTATTACTTTGTAGCACCGGACAACGGATTACTCACATTAGTAGCTCAGGAATATGGAATAGACAAACTTGTGGAAATTAGCAACGAAAAATATTTCTTTAGAAAAAACTATTCTACAACATTCCACGGAAGAGACATATTCTCACCGGCAGCTGCATATCTATCAAAAGGTGTGCCAATAGAAGAATTCGGTCCAGAACTTGAAGACATCAATCTATTTAGATACAAAAAGCCAGAAATAAAAAATGATTATCTTGAAGGCGAAATAGTATTCTGGGACACATTTGGAAACGTTCAAACAAATATTCCAGCAGAAATGGGCGATACATTATTCAAAAAAGACGATAAAATAATAATACAGATAGAAGATCAGAAATTCGAAGCATATTATGAAAGAGTATTCTCAGATGTATTGCCAGGGGAATTATTAATACACCCGGAAAGCTCAGGTCATCTCGAAATAGCAATAAATCAGGGAAATGCTAAAGAATACATGAAACTTGATACAGAAGGGGTAGAAATAACATTAAAAAGAAAAGAAGAATAAAATACCGTAAACTGCTTGGCTGGGATATAGCCGAAAAAATCTCTGTTATTCATACAGTAATATTAATAATATTCATGTATATATTTAAATTAATGGCTTATTGGTATTTAATACCAATAAGCTTTTTTGCGTTATATGTGCTTATCGCAATATTCGTTGAAAAACGCCTGTTAAGAATACTTCACAAAGGAAATGCATATAATTACAAAAATTATAATCTCCAGTATTCAGGAATATTCAGAGAGCTTGATGAAATGGTTAGAACATATTCAATACTATTAACCAAAGAAAGAGAAGGGTTAAAAGAGTATTATGACAAATTCAATGCCATATTCGACACAATGGGGGCAGGAATTCTCGTATTTGATAACGAAGCAATTCTTCAAAAAACAAATCTAAAAGCCAGGGAAATATTTCATAGTGTAACCCTAAAATACGGAATGCCATTATCAAAAATATTAATAAAATCAGGAATAAAAATTCCAGCAATAACAGGAATATATGACGTATATTCAAAAAAGCTAAAGAAAAACCTTCAAATTATCGTCAGCAAAAAAAACAATTTTATAATCCTTGTAATTAATGACATAACAGATTACAAAAAAATGAAAAAAACCCTTGAAGACTCCAGACACTTTGCGAGACTTGGTGAAATATTAGCAGATGCTTCGCACGGCTTAAAAACACCTATAGCCAGACTAAAAATGGTCTTTCAAATGTATGAAATTACAAAAGACGAAAAATATCTAAAAAAACTCGAAAACGAAATAAACAACATACAAAACATCATAAAAGAAACGCTGGAATTATTTAAAATGGAAGAAGTTATAGAAGAAATAAACATAAACAAAATAATAAAAGATACCTTAAAAATCTTTCAGAATACCTATCCAGAAATAACTTTTACCATTAAAGAAAAAGCTGATATATATATACAGAGCGATATAGCCTTATTTAAATCAGCAGTAGCGAATATAATTCAAAACTCTGTTGATGCCGTTCTCATGAAAAAAAGCAAAAAAAATATAACCGTCGGCATTTACGAAAAAAAAGACGGTTATAAATTGTTGTTCTGTGATAATGGAATTGGCATGACAGAAGAAGAAAAAGCCAGATTCTTAAAACCATTCTTTACCACAAAAGAAAACGGCACAGGACTTGGAAGCATCTTCCTCGAAAGATTCATCATCTTCCAAAACGCCCAGCTCTCAGTCAACTCCCTCAAAGGTCGCGGCACCATCATAAAGCTTTTTTTTCTAAAAAAATAAATTTTTATTAATATATCTCATCATGAGAACCTATATTTATTAAAATTATTTTTTCATTATCAATAATTAATTCAATGATTATTCTATAATTCATATTTATAGAAACTGAGTAAAAATGGGATAATTTACCTTCTAATTTGTGGAGTCTTAATGAAGGATGAAAAGGATTATACTCCATTAATCTTAGCACTTTTTCATATCGAGATATTAAATCCGAATGTTTTTTGAAAAATTTTTTTGCTCGTTTCACGTATGAATCTGTAAATACTATTTCATACATTTTCATCGTCCTCATGAAGAGCATTTTTAATTTCTTCAATGTGCTTATCTATTGATGTATGATATTTCTTGTTTTTTATATCATTATTTACTTCTAACAAAGCAGCTTCTAACTCACATTCTCTTAAATAATTATATGTTTCTATTGGCAGAACAACATACTTTCCTTTTCCTCTGACACTTATTACAGCTTCACCTGTTTTTTTTATTATCTTAGCTAAAATAGAAACTCCACTCTTTTTTATTTCTGTTGCACTAACCAGGTTATTATACATTAAAATCACCTCTTTTTAGTACTAATAATAGTACTTTTTGTTGTACCATTATTAGTATATCATGATAATAATTTAATGTCAATTAAACCGGGCTCACAACATTAATGCAACAACAGAGAAAAAAAAGCCCACCAGTATAAACCTGAAAGTAATATTCTCCTCCGGCCACTTCTTCAACTCAAAATGATGATGAATCGGCGACATCAAAAACACCCTTTTTCCTCTCAATTTAAATGAGGAAACCTGAATAATAACACTCAACGTCTCAACAATAAACACAATTCCAGTAAAAATCAAAAACAACTCAATATGATAATAAGTTGCAATAGCACTTAAAATCCCTCCAAGCGCTAAAGAACCAGTATCTCCCATAAACACCTGCGCCGGTTTTGCATTAAAAAACAAAAAAACAACAACAGGCAAAACAACAGCAAAAATCAAATAAACAGGCGCATTAAACTTCAAAACAGCAATTAAAATAGTAAAAGCTGCAGAAACAATAAAATTCCCACCAGCAAGCCCATCAAGCCCATCGGTTAAATTAGTTGCATTTGAAAATCCAGTAAAAAGAAAAACATATACAAAAAAATAAAAATATCTATTAAATCTTAAAATAAAATCGCTTCCCGGAACATACCAGAAAAAATTGCCATTAACAGCATTCTCAAAAAACAAAAGCAAAACCACAGAAAGCAACAACTGTAGCATAAACTTCCTCTTTGCAGTTAATCCCATAGCCTCCTTCTTCAAAATAGAGCTAAAATCATCAAAAAAACCTATTAAACCAAAAAGCAAAGCAGCTATGGCAACATAAACAAAAACAAAATCCCTTAAAAACAGAAATCCCACTAAATTCAAAACAGCAACAGTGGGAACAAAAATAATACCCCCTGCAGTAGGGGTTCCTTGCTTATAACCATGCAAATCAGGACCTTCTGGTCTGATATACTGACCAAATTGTTTCCTTCTTGCCCAGCCTATAAAAATTGGAAATAAGAAAAACTCAATTCCAAGTATTAAAATTCCATAAAAAATCTCCATAACAACCTCCATTACTGCTTATTATTCTTTTCATTTAAAATCTTTTCCACAATAGCTCCTAAACCTGTGCCATTAGATGCTTTTACATAAATCAAACCGCTTTCTGCATTTAAAACATTTAACACATCATCGCTATTTCTCAAATATTCAATACCCTCAAAATCAAAAAACTCTTCAGGATCATAAAAATAAATCTTATCAAAAACCTTTTTAGCCTCATTAATAATTTCCATGTGATACTCAACTTCATCAGTAATTTCTAAAACCCTCCCCATAATCAAAACCTTCCTATCAACATCCATCTTTTCAATACTCTCAAAAGCACTGAAAAAAGATTCCTTTGAAGCATTATAAGCATCATTAATAACAATTTTACCATTATATTCCTTCAACTCAAATCGTTTTTCAGGCAATTTAAAAGAAAAAATATAAAATGGATCTAAAGGAATCTCAAAATAAAGGGAAACCAGTAAAGCTGCAAGTGCATCAATTAACTGTCCTTTACTCCAGATTCCCTGTAATGTGCGCATCACATCTTCATTATAAATATTATAAAAAACACGCGTATTGCCGTTTAAATAATCAAAATCAATTAAAACGCCATCATTATTTTCATTTTCTCCAAATCTAAAAACCTTTACATCTTCAGGATAATCAATATTGAGCAACTCCTCATCGCCATTAACAAAAACAATGCCGGGTTTCTCCATCTCAAAAACAATTTTCAACTTTTCAGAAGCAATTTTTTCTCGCTTTTCAAAAAATTGAAGATGTGCAGTGCCTATATTCAACAAAATAGAAACATTGGGCTTATACAATCTCGTCAAAAAGCCTATATCATCCTCTTTTCTCAACCCCATCTCAACAATGGAAACAGGTTCGCCTGAATAATTATTCAAAATACTTAAAGGAATTCCAATCTCTGTATTATAATTCTTCTCTGTTTTAAAAACCTTAAATCCATAGGCCAGCAAATGAGCAAGAAAATTCTTTGTGGTAGTCTTTCCATTTGAACCGGTAATACCTATACGAATCTTTGAATTATCAACGAGAATCTTAGAAGCCTCTCTATTTAAAAAATCAATTACATTATCAACAAGCAAAACCTCGCCATTATAATCCCTTTCTTCCTCAACAATAGCCTTAACGGCACCTTTTTTAAAAGCTTCATTGACAAAATCATGGCCATTATTCCTTTCGCCTTTAATAGCCACAAAAATATCCCCATCTTCAACCTGGCGAGAATCAAAAACAAATTTGCTCATCGCTTCATCACCTTTCTAAACTTTTGCACAATCTCATAAGCCACCTCATAATCGTTAAAAGGTATCTTTTTTCCATTTTCATACAACTGGAACTTCTCATGCCCTCTTCCGGCAATAATCACAATATCATCCCTTGAAGCAAAACTAACAGCAGCCTTAATAGCAGTGCGTCTATTCCTTATCACAATATACGGCTTACTCTTATCAATTCCTTCAAGAATATGCTCAATAATCTCATCAGGATCATCATTCTTGGGATCATCATCTGTAATAACAATTAAATCACTATATTTAGAGGCAATTTCACCCATAATCTTTCGTTTTCCAATATCCGCAGCGCCACCTGCGCCGAAAACCAGAATAATTCTTCCCTTTGTAATCTTCCTGGCACTTGTCAAAACCTTTTCAAGAGCATCTGGAGTGTGAGCAAAATCAATATAAACCTTATACTCCACATCGCGGGTATTCTCAACAAGCTGAAACCTTCCTGGAACACCGGGAAATTCAAGAAAACCATGACGAATTATTTCTCTATCTATTCCCATATTTCTCAAAGCAACAAAAGCTGCTGTAAGATTCTGAGCATTATATTCTCCTATTAAATGCGTGTGTATCTTATTCTCAGTTCCATCAGGCTCCTTAATGGTAAACACCATTTGCGAATTATTATATTCCACATCAGAAATAACATAATCTGCAACATTAGTAAACCCATATGTAACAATTCTGTCTCTTTCCAATGGAACTTCATCTACATTATTGCAGTCTAAATTAATGATTCCAATACCATCATCCTTAAGATGTCTGAATAAAGACATCTTAATTTCTTTGTACTCTTCAAAATCCTTATGATAATCCAGATGGTCCCTGGTAATATTGGTTAAAATAGCAATAGAAAACGGAATCTTATAAACCCTATTCTGTGCAAGAGCATGAGAAGAAACCTCAAGACAGATATTTTCAATATTCCGTTCCTTTGATAGATTTAAGATTCTGGCAATCTCATCAACTCCTGGTGTAGTATTATACGGTTCATACAATAATTCATTATTCAATTTAATACCCACAGTGCTAATAAGAGAACTATTTTTTTCAGCTTGCGTCAGAACATAATGGATTAAAGAAATAACAGTAGTTTTTCCATTAGTTCCGGTAACGCCAATAAAGTTAAAATCATTAAAGTCTATGTTATAATATGCATAATTAAGCAGGGCATAAGCCTGTTTAGTATCGCTTACAAGAATATAAGGAAAATCAAATTGTGTTTTCTTAGCATCCTCAGAAATAATTAAAGATGCATTAAATTCAATAGCGGTCTTGATAAAATCATGCCCATCAAAAAAAGTACCTTTAATACAAACGAAAACCGATCCAGGCTTAATCTTGTTTGTATTGTTGGTAAAAAACGTATAGTTCTTATCAAGCGGAAAATTATACTCAATAATCAGGTCGTCTAAAATCTCAACAATCTCATGTCCCAGCATTTAACCACACCCCTTATATTATTTCATTTCTTAACTAATTTTACACTAATATTTAATTTTTTACAACCCTTTTTTTATGTTATCATATAATTAGCACTCAAAAAAAAGGAGTGATAAAATGCCCAGAGAACTGAGCAATAGGCAAAAAAAAGTACTTTTCTCAATCATAGAAAATTTTATAAAAGAAAAAAAACCGGTAAGTTCATCGGAAATTTTAAAAAAATCAAACCTGAATGTTAGCTCAGCAACCATTAGAAACGACATGCAAAAATTACAGCATCTAAAACTCATCTTCCAGCCACATTCCAGCGCCGGAAGAATTCCAACTGATATGGCTTTAAGATTATATTTTGAAGCCATAAAAGAAAGCTTTTCGGTAAAAAGCAAAAACATAGAATTACCTCATGAATATAAATTCTATGACATAAACATAATGTTCGACAAATTCTCAAAAATGCTCTCAGAAACAACAAACAGCCTTGTAATTCTGGAGCTCCCAGACTCAAAATACATATACATAACCAGGGCAGTTGTATCCGACCTGACAAATGATTTCTATCAAATCACATTAATGACAAATCTGGGATTATCAATAACAAGAACCGTTGAAAATTATGGATTCCCGTCACCAAAAGAACTGGAAAAAATCCTGGAAACAGGACTCGTTGGAAAATCCATGCATGAAATAATAAACATCATAAAAACAAATAAAATCGAACAGGAAAGAGACATAAGGCTCATAAACCTATATAAACTCGTATATCTCCTGGTTGAAGAATTCTTTAGAAACAAATTCATAATCAGTGGTCTGGCAAAAATAATATCAACAGGATATCACACACCAGAAGAAATACTATATCTATCAAAAATCGTAGAAGAAGACAAATTAAAAGTAGAACTACTTTCAAAAAAACCATTCACATCAGAAATAAAAGCAACAATAGGAAGTGACTTTGAAATTCCAGAACTCAAAAACTTCATAATGTTCGAAACAGCATATAGCTACAACTCAAACCCACTTGGCAAAGTGGCATTGCTAACATTCAAATATTCGGATTACAAGCAAATCTACTCAATCCTCGGTGAATACACCTCCCGATTATCAGAAATTATATCCAAGAACTTATAAAAACTTTTTTCTTGGATGTAATGCGGAAAATAATGTGAGCGAAAACTTGAAAATTCCCAAGGAGAAATAATGATGATTGGAAAAAATAAAAGCGAGTGAAGGCTCGCAGAGTGTCCAAGGTAAAATTACAAACGATTTAAAAAATAAAAGTGAATGAATACTCGCAGAGTGTCGGATTATATGAAAGAAAGTAGAAAAATAATATGAACGAAGACTAAGAATTTCCCGAAGCGGAATGCAGAAAATTCGGGTTGGAAAAACAGGAAGTTTTGGAAAGCGAAGCTTCCCCAGGGAAGGGGAATCTGAGCGTGCCCGAATTTTCAAATGGAGCAAGGATTAGAAATTCTTGCCGTCTGAGAGAATATTATTTTTCTACTTTCAAAAAACGATACTCAAACCACATGAACGAACCTTTTTATGAATGTTTTCTCAATCAACAACAATAACAACAACAATAGCCTCAAGGAGGGATCAGCATGGCAGAAAAAAACACAAAAAAAACAACAACATCCAAGAAAAAAGAACAAAAAATCACTAAAGAAATGGAACAATTAAAAAATGAAATAGAACAACTCAAAAAAGACCTCGAAACCAAAGAATCCGAAAACAAAAAACTCATGGAAGAATACGACAAAATCAAATCCTACGCAATAAACCTCAAAGTCGATTTCGAAAACTACAAAGACTTAGTCCAAAAAGAAAAAAACAGAATCAAAAAAGAAGCAAAAGAAAGCGTCATCAAACAACTAATTCCATTATACAAAAACTTCTCAATAGTCATGGCAAATCAACAAAACCTTGAAAGCTTTGCCAAAGGAGTTGAAATGATATACAAATCATTCGTCTCAACAATAGAAAACGTAGGAGTAGAATTCATAAAACCAGAAAAAAATCAAAAATTCGACCCGTTTGAACACGACGCAATAGAAAGAGTAGAAACAGACGAAGTAGAAGAATATCACGTATACGAACTCGTATCACCAGGAATAAAACTCGAAGGAAAAATAATAGAACCCGCAAAAGTAAAAGTTGCAATAAAACCGGTAAAACAGGAAAAACCAGAAACAAAACAGGAAGACAAAACAGAAAACGAAGAAACAAATGGAGGTGAATAAACATGAACCAGAAAAAAGACTATTACGGCATACTAGGTGTCAGCAAAAACGCAACACCAGAAGAAATAAAAAAAGCATATAGAAAATTAGTAAAACAATGGCATCCAGATAGACATCAGGAAAACAAACAATACGCAGAAGAAAAATTTAAAGAAATCCAGGAAGCATATGAAGTGCTTAGCGATCCACAGAAAAAAGCACTTTATGATAAATTTGGTTTCGTCCCCGAAGGAGGAATGCCACCAAACGGTGGCCAGAGAGCAGGTGGAGGTTTCGAAGATTTATTTGAAGACCTCTTTGGCAACATAGGAGACTTTGGTGGAACATTCTCCGACATCTTTGACATGTTCATGGGCGGCGGAACAACATCAAGAAAAAAAACCAGAACATCAAGACCTCCTGTAAAAGGAGAAGACAAATATTTTGCAATAACAGTTGACCTCAAAGACATATTAAAAGACGTAAAAAAGCGAATAGAATACGATAGATATGTAACCTGTTATGCTTGTAACGGAACAGGAGCAAAAAATGGAACCAGCTTCACAACATGTCCTCGTTGTAACGGAACAGGAAAAGTTCAGGAAGAAGAAAGAACATTCTTTGGTGTATTCGTAAGAACATATCCATGTCCAACATGTAATGGCGAAGGAAGGATAATAAACGAAAGATGTGATGTTTGTCATGGCTCAGGAAAACAACTAAAAAGAGAAAGCATTGAAATCACAATTCCAGCTGGCGTTGAAGATGGCTACACATTTAAAATTCCTGGAAAAGGTAACGACGGTAAAAATGGCGGTCCAGCAGGAGACTTAATCATAAAAGTAAATGTAAGACCACACCCTAATTTTAAACGAAAAGGTAATCATCTTGAAACAACAGTAAAAATCGATTATATCCAGGCATTACTCGGTACAACAATAAACCTCGAACTCTTAAACGGTAGTACAACCCTGAAAATCCCAGAAGGAACAAACCCAGGCACAATAATCGTCTTAAAAGGTCACGGACTTCCAGATTTCAGAACTGGAAAATATGGCGACCTATATGTTAAAATAGACGTAGAATTAAAAAAACCTGGACTCAGAGAAAAAAGATTGCTAAAACAAATAGCAAAACTTAAGGGATTGGAGGTATAGGGTTGAAAACAAAAATCGACATCAAAAAAGAAACAGTGAATTACATCATCATCACAGCAGGAACAACATTAACAGCATTGGGAATAGTATTATTCCTTGACCCATTTGCAATAGTTGCTGGTGGAGTTAGCGGTCTTGCCATTGTTCTCAAAAACCTATTTGGCTGGTGGCTCGGTCTTCAAATGTTCATTTACAACATATTCCTCTTTGCGCTTGGATTCTGGCTACTTGGAATTGGCTTTGGTTTCAAAAGCATATATGCAGCAACACTATTATCGTTTCAAATAGACTTCTTTGAACAGGCATTGCATTTAGACTCAATGATGAAAGAAATAATGCTCAATTCACAAATGGCAATAGATCCATACCTATTGAGTGCAATATACGGTGGGGTCCTATCAGGAATAGGATTGGGGCTTGTAATCTGGCGAAACGCATCAACAGGAGGAACAGATATACTTGCATTAATAATAAACAAATACTTCCATATATCAACAGGAAAAGGGCTATTAATAGTGGATACAATGGTTACCGCTTCAGCATTTTTAATAAACCCATTGGTTCCAATGTATGGTATAATCACCATCTTTGTAACCTCAAAAATGATAGACACAGTGGTAGAAGGTTTCGAATCAACCAGAACAGTATTTGTAATCAGCGAAAAATATGATAAAATAAAAGAAAGAGTATTAAAAGAACTCGACCGTGGAGTAACAATACTTCAGGGAAAAGGCGGATACACATATCAGGACAAAAACGTATTAATGATAGTTCTTTCACGTCGTGAAATTGGAGATTTCAGAAGAATAATCAGAGAAGAAGACAGCAATGCATTCATTTCCATACTCCAGAACTCCGAAGCATTAGGGTATGGATTCAAAAAAATAAGATAACAGAGGAGGAAAAAGCAAAGTGGACGACCCTACCAGTTATAAGAGCATCATAATAATGTTACTCGAGATTGTGGGATTATTATCTCTGTCAGCATTCTTTTCAGCATCAGAAACAGCATTAACATCTATGAGCAGGCTTAAAGTAAAAGACATGATAGAAAACGAAGAAGACGAACATGCAAGGGACAAATTACATCATTTCTTACAACATCCAAACCAATTGCTCACCACAATCCTTGTAATGAACAATCTGGTAAACATACTCGTATCATCCATTACCACTGCATTTGTAATTGAAATGATTCCAGGAAACACCGGAAAAGTTGTTGGAATAGTAACAGGAATACTCACATTGGCAATACTCATATTTGGTGAAATCACACCAAAAGTATACGCCAGAGAAAACACCGAAAAATTCTTTAATTTTGTATTTCCTGTGATTTCATTTCTCACATATATATTAAAACCAATAATATGGTTACTTGTAAGCATTTCAAACTTTTTCATAAGGCTTTTTGGTGGAGAAAAAATAAGCGAGGCCCCGTTCATCACCGAAGATGAACTCATAAATTACCTTGATATAGGGCATGAAGAAGGGGTAATAGAAAAAGACGAAAAATTCATAATGAAAAGAGGACTCGAACTAAAAGAAATATCTGTAAAAGAAATAATGACACCAAGAGTTGATATAATTGCAATATCAGAAGAAGAATCAATAAGAGACTTAATCACAATAATCAACGAAGAAGGATACTCAAGAATTCCCGTTTACAAAGACTCAATAGACAACATAATAGGCGTATGTTATGCCAAAGACGTATTTAAAATCATAGAAAAAGAAGGACTCAACGAAGAAACATTAGAACTAAACATAAAACACATAATGCATAAAGTGGAATTTATTCCATTGACAATGAAACTCAGAGACGTAATGAAACTATTCCTTGAAAAAAGAACACATCTTGCCGTGGTTGTGGACGAATACGGTGGAACAGCAGGAATAGTAACCCTCGAAGACGTACTTGAAGAATTAACAGGTGAAATACTCGATGAATACGATGTTGTTTCCGAAGAAATAAACATAGTAAAACTCGGCAAAAATAATTATCTCGTAAACGGAACAACACCAATAAACGACATAGAAAGGGAGCTCGATTTAGAACTTCCAGAAACGGATTTTGAAACAATAGGCGGGCTTTTACTCGAAGAATTCGAAAGATTCCCAAGAGCAGGTGAAAAATTAACCCTCGATGGAGTTACATTTGAAATAGTCTCAGTCTCGAAAAACAAAATAGACAAAGTAAAAATAACAGTTAAGGAGGATTTTAATGAAATTAGACCAAAAGAAGATTGACCTGTTATACCAAAAAGCAAAAGATGCAATGCAAAACTCATATTCACCATACTCAAACTTCAAAGTTGGTGCTGCATTGCTCACAAAAGACGGAAAAATATATACCGGTACAAACATTGAAAATGCGTCATATGGTCTTTCAATGTGTGCAGAAAGAACAGCAATATTCAAAGCTGTATCAGAAGGCGAAAAAAACTTTGAAGCATTAGTGGTAATAGGAGAAACCGATGAACCAATTAGCCCTTGTGGTGCATGCAGACAGGTAATTGCGGAATTTGGTGTTGAAAACATAATACTCACAAACCTCAAAAAAGACCTGAAAATAATGACAGTAGAGGAATTACTTCCATACGGTTTTTCAGGGAAAGATTTAAATGATCAAAATTCTGATAATCGATGACAATCAGGATCATGTATATTTCTTAAAACAAATATTCACAGAAAAAAGAAACATAATAAAAAAATTAAAATTCGATGAACCGTTTAAAATATACAAAGCTTCAACTGGTATCGAAGGAATAAAAATGGCTCAGTTACATGAGCCAGATGTTGTTATTTTAGAACAAAAATTAAAGGGAATGTCAGGGCTTGAAATATGTAAAGCATTTAAAGCTTTAAAAGGACTTGAAAAAATCCCAATAATATTTCACACAGCAATACAGGATCCAGAACAAAAAGAAAAAGCATTTCAAATGGGGGCATCAGATTATCTGGAAAAACCTGTTCAACCATATGAATTACTAATGAAAATAAAAAGACACATAGAACTATATCATCTGCAATTAGAATTGCAAAGAACCTTTGAAATTCACGAAAAAGACCTGAACCTGGCAAGAAATCTACAAAAACGATTATTACCAACACCTGCACAATACAAAAACATAAAATTCGATTATCTATATATCCCATCCCATAGCACCTCAGGTGACATGGCGGGAATAATCCCATTATCAGATAATGAAAACTTCGTATATATATACGACATCTCAGGCCACGGACTAACCTCATCATTACTATCAATAATAGTAAAAGAAGAACTTGAAAAAATAGTAGTAGAAAAAAAAGAAAAAAATCTAAAAAAAGTAATATTAGCCTTAGAAAAATCAGTAACAAATTACTTTGGTGACGATATGTATTTCACGGGCATATTTGCAATATTATCAAAAGAAAAAATCCAATATGCCAACTTTGCACATAGAGAAATAATATTTATAACAAACAATGAAATAACAACAGACGAATTCACCAACTTCCCATTGGGAATTGGACTGGTTACATCGTCAGAACAGATAACATTAAAAGAACAAAAAATCACTCCAGACACAAAAATAGCATTATACACAGACGGGCTGGTGGAATTCAGCGAAAAATTCGCAACAGAAAAACTATACAAAATAATAACCCAGAACCTAAAAACACCGGAACAAATAATACCGGAAATAGAAAACGCAATAAAAACCAACCTCAACCCCCCCCGCCCCCCAGACGACATCACATTTCTAATACTATCCTGGAAACAATCCAGCTGAAAAGAGGTGCGCCTAATGTTTGAAAGATTTGCAAAAGCCTTAGATGAAAACATGAGAGAAAATTACGAAAAAGGGTTGCACGAAGGATTAGAAAAAGGATTACAAGAAGGGTTATACGAAGGAGAAAAAAAAGTATTGAAAAAGCAATTACTAAAAAAATTCGGAAAAAAAATAACGCCATATATAGATAACATAGATAGTCTCAACATAGAAACAATAGAATACATAACAGAAAACATATTTGGAATTAATTACGAAGAAACAGTGGAAATATTAAACAGAAAGAAAGTAGAAAAATAATATGAGCGAAAACTAAGAATTTCCCGCAGCAGGGATTACAGGATAGTTGGAAAAAATAAAAGCGAGTGAAGGCTCGCAGAGTGCCCAAGGTAAAGTTACAAACGATTGAAAAAATAAGATTTGAAATTAAGAATAAAAAACACGAGTAAAAAGGTGAATGAAGGCTTGAAATTTCCCGAACGGAGATATTGCGTGAGCCGTAAAAATCACATGGATGTGATTTTTAGCGAAGCAGCGCAGGAGGCGATGTCTGAGCGGCGGCGGCAAGCAATATTGGAGTGAGGAATAAGAAATTTCACCCGCCTGAATGAACCTTTTTAGGAGTGTTTTTTACGAAGCAAAAACTTTTATTTTTTCAATCAACAACACAAAAGGACGAACATAGACGTGAATCTACAACCACCACTTATCACTCAGCAGAGGAATATCTTCAGAATATTCCTCTGCTGAGTGATAAAACAATAACAAACAACAATAAGGAGGTAACTACAATGAGTGTTAGAGTAAGATTCGCCCCAAGCCCCACAGGCTTCCTCCACGTAGGTGGAGCAAGAACAGCATTATACAACTACCTATACGCCAAAAAACACAATGGTGTATTCGTATTAAGAATAGAAGATACAGACGTGGAACGTTCCACAAAAGAATCAGAAAATCAGCTCATCGAAGCATTAACATGGTTAGGATTAGACTGGGATGAAGGCCCAGACGTAAAAGGTGAATACGGACCTTACAGACAAAGCGAAAGAACACATATCTACAAACAAATGGCAGAACAATTAATCAACGAAGGCAAAGCATATTACTCTTACGTATACCCAGAAGAAATGGAAGAAATCAAAGAAAAACTTGCAAAAGAAGGAAAACCACCTCACTACTCATACGAACTCTTAGAACCATACAACACAGAAGAAAGAAAAAAAGAATTCGAAGAAAAAGGATTAAAACCTGTAGTATTCTTCAAAATGCCAAGAAAACCATTCTCAATAAACGACTTAATCAAAGGGCCAGTAACCTTTGGCGAAGGCGCAATTGGCGACTTCATCATCATGAGAAGCAACGGTTTACCAACATACAACTTCGCAGTTGTAGTGGATGATATTACAATGGAAATCACACACGTGATCAGAGGAGACGACCACCTCTCAAACACATTAAGACAGGTAGCATTATACGAAGCATTCAACGCACCAATGCCACAATTTGCCCACGTATCAATGATACTTGGACCAGACGGCAAAAAACTCTCAAAAAGACATGGTGCAACATCAGTAGAAGAATTCAGAAACAAAGGTTACTTACCAGAAGCATTGGTAAACTACCTTGCATTACTTGGCTGGTCACATCCAGACGGAAAAGAAATAATCCCATTAAAAGAAATGATAGAAACATTTGACTTAAATAGAGTAAATTCAAGCCCTGCGATATTCGACAACGAAAAACTAAAATGGATGAATGGCGTTTACATCAGAGAAGCAAACCTCGACAGAATAGTAAAACTCTCAAAACCATTTATCCTCGAAGCAGGATTGCTTACAGAAGAACAATTTGAAAACAACAAGAAATGGGTAACAGAAGCAGTAGATATAGTAAGAGAATCAGTTGACGACTTATCACAGGTTCCAGAAAAACTCGAAATCTTCCTCAAAGAATTTGAGCTCGACGAAGCAGATGAAGAACTCAAAGAATTCTTAGAAGCAAAAGGCGTAAAAGAAACAATAAAAATAATACACGAAAAAATACTCAACGATCCAGACTGGAAAGTTGAAACAATACTCAAAAACATAAAAGAAGCAATGAAAGAAGCAAAACCAGCAAAAAAACCATTCTACATGTCATTAAGAAAAATACTCACAAACTCCTTTGAAGGACCAGACCTTGTAAAAACAATACACTTAATTGGAAGAACAAGAGTCCTTCAAAGATTGGAAAGAGTGGTGGCACAATGGTAAAAAAAATAAAAATCTTTGACACATTAAAAGGCGAATTAGTTGATTTTGAACCTATAGAAAAAAATCATGTAAGAATGTATGTCTGTGGTCCAACAATATACAATCTTATCCATATTGGTAACGCAAGACCAATGATTGTGTTCGATGCATTCAGAAGATTTCTTGAATATATAGGATACAAAGTAACAATGGTACAAAACTTCACAGACATAGACGACAAAATAATAAATAAAGCAAATGAAGAAGGAGTTCCTTTTAAAGAAATAGCAGAAAGATATATAGTAGAATACTGGAAAGATTCATACAATCTCAGAATCAGAGCAGCAAACTTCCATCCAAAAACATCAAATTACGTTGATGAAATAATAGAATTCATTCAAGATTTAATAGACAAAGGCTTTGCATATGAATCAGACGGAGACGTATATTTCAATGTATCAAAATTTGAAAAATACGGCGAACTCTCACACAGAAACCCGGAAGACATGATCGCAGGATCAAGAATAGAAATTTCAGATAAAAAACAAAACCCTCTGGACTTCACTCTCTGGAAAAAAGCAAAAGAAGGAGAACCATATTGGGAAAGCCCATGGGGAAAAGGAAGACCAGGATGGCACATTGAATGTTCAGTAATGTCAAACTGTCTTCTTGGAGAATCATTTGACATTCATGCGGGTGGAAACGATTTAATCTTCCCACATCACGAAAATGAAAAAGCACAATCAGAAGCAAGACACGGAAAAACATTCGCCAAATACTGGATGCACAATGGAATGATAAAATTCTCAGGCGAAAAAATGTCAAAGTCCATTGGAAACATCTGGTTAGTAAGAGAACTTGTAAAAGCATATGATCCAGATACCATAAAAACATTTATACTCTCAAAACATTACAGAACACCATTAGACTTCACAGAAGAAGGATTAAACGCCCAGAAAAAATCAACAAAGAGAGTAAATGAAGCATTAAAAGCAGTAGAAGAAAAATACGAAGGCAATGTTCCATATATTCCAAAATCAGAATACATGAAAGAAAAAATAAATGAATTCATTGATTATCTTTCAACAGATTTCAACACACCAAAAGCAATAGCATTAATCTTTGAATTAACCAATGAACTCAACAAAGCATTAACTGAAAATAACGAACAAAAAATCCTTGAAAACTATCATCTAATCAGAAACGAATTTGGTCCAGTGCTTGGAATCTTTGAACTTCCAACAAAAGAAGAAAAATCAGCAAAAGCAGAAGAATTAATAAACGTCTTAATAGACGTAAGAAACATGCTCAGAAAAGAAAAAAACTTCCAGCTCAGCGATTATATCAGAGATTCACTTAAAAACATTGGTATTACACTAAAAGACACACCAGAAGGAACCAAATTCACAATAGAAGCTAATTAATAAAAAGCAGAAGATGAACAATCATCTTCTGCTTTTTATTTTAAAAAATAATACAAATCAAAATAAAAAATCAACAAATTTATTAGATGTATCTAAAAAAAAACTAATCAATTGATATATTAATTGAATATTTCAAAATAGAAAAAGAATGGAATTTTGCTTGAAATATGATAAGTACAATGGTAAAATAAAACTGGAAAAGAAAATTGATTGCAATTAATTTTTTTCTGCTAAATTAAAATAACCATTATTCAATTATTGCCAAAAAATTAATCTTGTGATCTAATTGGGTTAGAAAGAAAAAGAAGGAAGGTAATGAACATGGAATCGATAACACAAGAAACAGATATTTTAACAAAAAATTTAGAAAAAAAGATAGTTTTACGGGGAATAAAAAAAGCTATTTTAGGAACAATATTAGCTTTTTCTGATTTGCTTATATTATACTTTTCTTTTGCAATAGTTTCTTATTTAAAATACGATGGTGAATTTATAAGAAATTTATTCTATTTAAAAGACATTCCTTCACTTTATTTAATATCTTTCATTTTTATTCTTTCATTTTTATTTAACAAATTATATTCGTTTAAAACTTATCTCTTTTGGGATGAAATGAAAAATATTATAAAAGCTTCTTTTTTCTCTCTAATAATACTTTTATTATTTTCCTTTTTGAATAAAGTTTATTATTCAAGATTTGTTGTAATATATGGTATAACATTGTTTGTTCTGTTAGATATGCCTTTTAGATATATTTATAGAAAAATACTATATAAATTGAATATATTCAAAACAAATGTTTTAATAATTGGTGCTGGAGAAATGGGAAAAATAATTTCAGATAAAATAAAAGCTCATACATTTACAACATATAACATTGTAGGTTTTTTAGATGATGATGAAGCAAAAATCGGAAAAAAAATAAATGATAATTATAAAGTATTAGGAAAAACAAAAGATATAGATAAAATATTATCTCAAAAGAATATTGATGAAATAATAATTGCAATTCCAACAGCTAAAAGAGAAACAATTTCGAAAATAATTTCTCATTTGGAAGGAAAAGTCAGAAGAATAAAATTCATTCCAGATATGTACGGATTAATTACATTTTCAACAGATATTCAAGATTTTGATGGTGTTATGACAATATCGGCTTCGCAAGGACTTTTGAATCCAATAAATAGAATTTTAAAAAGAGTTTTTGATATAATTGGCGGATTAATAGGAGGGATTTTTTTAATTCCTTTAACTATTTATGTATGGATTAAAATAAAATTAGAAGATAAAGGTCCTGTGTTTTTTACTCAAAAAAGAATAGGCCAAAATGGAAAAGATATACATATATTAAAATTTAGAAGTATGATTGTAGATGCTGAAAAAGTACTATTTGAAATGATGGAAAAAGATCCAAAAATAAAAGAAGAATATTTAACACATAAAAAATTAAAAAATGACCCAAGAATTACTAAAATAGGAAAATTCTTAAGAAAAACAAGTCTTGATGAATTTCCACAATTTATTAATGTTTTAAAAGGGAATATGAGTATTGTTGGACCCCGACCATATCTTCATAGAGAAATTCCAGATATGAAAGAAAGTTACTATAGTATTATAAAAGTAAAACCCGGAATAACAGGAATGTGGCAAGTAAGTGGAAGGAATGATTTAGACTTTGAAGAAAGACTTAAATTAGATGAGTATTATGTAAGAAATTGGTCATTGTGGCTTGATATAATAATAATTTTAAAAACAATAAAAGCTGTGTTAGATAAGAAAGGAGCATATTAGTTGAAAAATATTCTTATTATGGGAATAAACTATTATCCTGAAATAACAGGTGTTGGATTATATTCGACGGAGTTAGCAGAATATCTGTTACATAATAACTTGGAAGTTGATGTTGTAACAGGCTTTCCATATTATCCTCAATGGAAAATTTATGATTCATATGAGAATAAACCTAAGTTTTTTAAAGAAACAATAAATGGAGTAAATGTTTATAGATATAAACAATTTGTTCCTGAAAATATTACTGCAAAATCGAGACTAAAACATTTATATGATTTTTATAAAGGATCTACTAAAGTAGCTTTAAATTTAGAAAAAAAATATGATTTAATAATTTCAATTGCACCAACATTATTATCTGCAAAAACTGCAATAAAGATGAAAAGGAGAGATCTTGCTTCTAAATTGTGGCTTCATATTCAAGATTTTGAAGTTGATGCGATGTTTGAATCTGGGATGATCAATAATAAATTAATAAAATATATGGGTTATGCTTGGGAAAAATCAATATATAATAATTTCGATATCATTAGTACAATAAGTGATGGAATGATAAAAAAACTGAAAAATAAAAAAATTCCAAATAACAAAATTTATTTTTTACCAAATTGGGTTGACACAAAACTATTAAAACCTATAGATAATCCTAAATTTAGAAAAGAATTTAATTTAGAGAATAAATTTGTAATTATGTATTCGGGGAGTATTGCTAATAAACAAGATTGGGATATAGTTTTAAATACAATTTACGAATTGAAAGATGAAAAAGATATAATGTTTGTTATTATTGGTAATGGTTCTAAAAAGAAAAATATAGAAGCTTTTATAAAAGAAAAACAATTAAAAAATATTATGCTATTGGATGTACAAGCTAAAGAAAAATTAAATGATATTTTAGCTTCAGCAGATATTCATATAATTCCTCAAAAAAGAGATGTTGTGGATAGTGTAATGCCATCTAAATTTTTAGGAATTGCTGCTGTTGGGAAACCATCATTAGTTTTAGCAAATTCTAAAAGTGATATATATAATGTTGTAAAAAATAATGAATTGGGTATAACATTAAATGAATTAGAATATTATAAGCTTAAAGAAACAATATTAGAAATAATAAATAATAAAGAAATTTTAAAAACTTATGGTCAAAATGCAAGAAGTTTTATAATACAAAATTATGATAAAAAGAAAGTTCTTGATAAATTTGTAGAAAAAATTAAAAATATGAGGTAATAATATGAGAAGAATTATAATGTTTCTAATATTTCTTAAATATAAATTTAAATTAAGAAAAAAAGTAAAATTTTATGGAACTTCAATAATTTTTGAATTTCCAGAATCTAAAATAGAATTTGGTAATAATATAGAAATTAAGAATCGCTTTGATGATAATTATGTAGGATTAAATCATAAAACAATAATCATTGCACGAGATGGTGGGAAAATAACAATAGGAAATAATGTTGGAATATCGGGAAGCGTTATTTATTCATTAAAAGAAATAAAAATTGGGAATAATGTATTAATAGGAGCTAATTGTAAAATTATAGATCATGATTTTCATCCATTAGAACCTAAAGCTAGAATTGAAGATAATAGAGAAAAAATACGTAGAAAATCGATAATAATAAAAGATAATGTTTATATAGGAACTAATTCTATAATTTTAAGAGGAAGCGAAATTGGTAAAAATTGTATTGTTGGAGCAGGTTCGGTGGTATCTGGAAAATTTCCAGACAATTGTGTTATTGCAGGAAATCCAGCGAAAATTATAAGATACTTGACTGAGGGGGAACTAGAACAATGAAAGTAGCAATAATAACTGGAATAACAGGACAGGATGGAAGTTATTTAGCAGAATATTTATTGGAAAAAGGATATGAAGTGCATGGATTCATCAGAAGATCAAGTAGTTTCAACACAAAAAGAATAGACCATATATATAAAGATCCACATGAAAAAAATACAAAATTATTTCTTCATTATAATGACTTAACAGACTCAACAAATATAATAAGATTAATACAGCAAATACAACCAGATGAAATATATAATTTAGCAGCACAAAGTCATGTAAAAGTAAGTTTTGAATTACCAGAATACACAGCAAATTCAGATGCATTAGGAACATTAAGAATATTAGAAGCAATACATTTGCTTGGATTAGAAAAAAGTAAAGTTCTATCAAGCAAGTACATCTGAATTATACGGAAAAGTACAGGAAATACCGCAAAACGAAAAACACCATTTTATCCAAGAAGTCCATATGCAGTTGCAAAATTATATGCATATTGGATAACAGTAAATTACAGAGAAGCATATAACATGTTTGCATGTAATGGAATACTATTTAATCATGAATCAGAAAGAAGAGGAGAAACATTTGTAACAAGAAAAATAACAAGGGCAGCAACAAGGATATTAGTAGGAAATCAGAAAAACTATACCTTGGTAATTTAAGCGCCAAAAGAGACTGGGGATATGCAAAAGATTATGTAAAAGGAATGTGGATGATACTACAACAAGAAAGACCAGATGACTATGTATTAGCCACAGGAGAAACACATGAAGTAAGAGAATTCTGTGAAAAAACATTTGAAACTCTTGGAATAGAAATAAAATGGCAAGGTGAAGGAATAAACGAAAAGGGAATAATCAAAAAAATAGATAGAAACAAAACAAAAGAAATAATAGAAAAACTAAAAGAAAAACATCCAGACCTAAAAGAATTTAAAATAAATACAGAACATCTAAAAGAAGGACAGGAAATAATAGCAGTAGATCCAAAATACTTCAGGCCAACAGAAGTAGATATATTGCTTGGAGATCCGACAAAAGCAAAAAAACAATTAGGCTGGGAACCAGAAACAAGCTTTGAAGAACTAGTAAAAATAATGACAGAATATGATTTGGGATTAGCGATAAAAGAAAAACATAGAAACGAATGGATAAAAGAATAATAACAAAATAAAAAATAGAAAAAATAACAAATAATAATCAATAACAACTAAAATAAACAAGGGGATGAATGAGTTGGAAAAAAATGCAAAAATATACGTAGCTGGTCATAGGGGATTAGTAGGATCAGCAATAATGAAAAAATTACAAAAAAAAGGATATACAAACATAATAACAAGAACACATAAAGAATTAGATTTAACAGACCAAAAAGCAACAAGAGAATTCTTTGAAAAAGAAAAACCAGAATACGTATTCCTAGCAGCAGCAAAAGTAGGAGGAATACTTGCAAATGACACGTACAAAGCAGACTTTATATATCAAAACATAATGATAGCAGCAAACGTAATAGAAGCATCATATAGATATGGAGTAAAAAAACTACTAAACCTTGGCTCATCATGCATATATCCAAAATATGCAAAACAACCAATGAAAGAAGAATATCTATTAACAGGAGAACTAGAACCAACAAACGAGCCATATGCAATAGCAAAAATATCAGCAATAAAAATGGTGAGATATTTCAACGAACAATATGGAACAAACTTCATGAGCGTAATGCCAACAAACCTATATGGACCAAATGACAACTTCAACCTAGAAACATCACATGTATTACCAGCATTAATAAGAAAATTCTATTTAGGAAAACAATTAGAAGAAGAAAACTATGAAAAAATAAAAGAAAACATAAAAAAATATCCATTAGGATTTGGATTAGATAAAACAATAGATTTAGATAATAAAGAATCAATAATAAAAACATTAAAACAATTGGGAATAACAAAAGAAAGTATAACCTTATGGGGAACAGGAGAAGTATATAGAGAGTTTTTATATGTAGAAGACATGGCAGACGCATGTGTATATTTAATGGAAAAGATAGAAGCAGAAGAAATGAAAAAAATATCACCAGATTATTTCGTAAACATAGGAACAGGAAAAGATATAACAATAAAAGAATTAGCAGAGTTAATAAAAGAAACAGTGGGATATACAGGAGAAATAATCCACGACACAACAAAACCAGATGGAACACCAAGGAAGTTGCTTGATGTTTCAAAACTTCATGAATTAGGTTGGAAGTATAATGTTGAGTTAAGTAAAGGTGTTCGAAAGGTTTTGGAGACTTTATAAAATAAACAATGTATTTTGGGAAGTGAAAACATGAATATATTGGTTCTTGATGTTCAAGCTTCAGATGGTGGAGCTTTATCAATATTAACAGATTTTTATGAGGAAGTTTGTCATAATAGCAACAAGGACATAAAATGGTATTTTGTTATTAGTACACCTTTTCTTGAAGAAACAAAAGATATAAAGATTTTAAGATTTCCATGGGTAAAAAAAAGTTGGATTCATAGATTATATTTTGATAATTTTATTGTACCGAAATTAATAAAAAAACATAATATAGATAAAATTTTTTCTTTACAAAGTATGATAGTTCCATATACTAATATATCTCAGATAGTATATGTACATCAGCCTCTTCCCTTTTCTGAATATAAATTTTCTTTTAAAGAAAATAAATTATTTTGGATTTATCAAAATATAATTAGTAAACAAATTTTTAAATCTATAAAAAAAGCTGATAAAGTAATTGTACAAACAGAATGGTTTAAAAAAGCTTGTATAAAAAAAACAGGAATAAATTCTGAAAAAATTGTAGTTATTCCACCTAAAATAAATATTAAAGTTAGCCAAACTTTTCTACCAACTGATAAATCGTTAAGAACTTTTTTTTATCCTGCAAGGGGAATTCAATATAAAAATCATAAAATTATAATTGAATCTGTAAAAAAACTTAAAAATATCGGATTTAATGATTTTAAAGTATTATTTACTTTAAAGGGTAATGAAAATAAATATATTTTAAATTTAGTAGATGAAATAAATAATTACAATCTTCCTATAGAATTTATTGGAAATATTGCGAGGGAAGAAGTTTTTGATTTATATACAAAGTCAGTTTTATTATTTCCTTCTTATATAGAAACTTTTGGGTTGCCATTGTTAGAAGCAAAGTTACATAAAACAATAATATTAGCTTCAGACATGCCATTTTCACATGAAATTTTAGATGGTTATCCAAATGCATATTTTTTTAATCCGTTTAATAAAAATAAATTATATAACTTAATGGAAATGATTTTAACAAAAAAAATTAGCTATAAAAAAACAAATAATTTTTATAATAGCATTAAAAATAAGAAAATTTTAGATTTTATAACGAAGAAATAAATATCTTAAAAATATATAAAATATAATAATTATAAATATTATCATTATTATCGAATTTAATATAAAAATAAAGTAATCTAATATAAATCAAAGAATATTAACATAATTACTTTTTAGCAAGCTAACCGCAATATATTGGAGAAGGAATAAGAAAGAGTCATTTATTCATAGAAATGAAAAAATCACCGAAATTAATTGAAAAATCATTATCAGAATCAATGTTATTAGGTTTGTGATTAAAAAAGCATGACAAAATCAGAAGTAAAGTATTTCAAAGAACCATAAGGTCTGAAATTATTATAAAAATAGATATATGAAATATAGCAATTATAAACATCATCAATATGGTTGAATTCAAAAAACTCTCTTTGAAGAGAAGAATGAAAAAATTTAATATAAGTTTAAAAGTTAATTACCAGCAGATTCATAAATAAAAGGAGGAACTTTAGAAATATCAGAAATAATAGACTTAGTTCTACCTTTTTTTGGAATTAAAAACATTGTCATCATAACCAGAATCTTCATACTTTTTAACCCATTTGAAAAAAGCAGAATGTGAAATAGAATATTTATTGCAAATATCTTCTTGAGTTAAAGAATCACTGGAAAGATATTCTTTAACAACAGATAGTTTAAAATCCGGATCATATTTTTTTCTAAATATTTAAAAAAGCATTTGTGCACATATATGAGGTGGAAGCATTATGAAAAAAAAAATCTATTTTTTAATTCTAATAATAATATTATTATCTCCATATTTAAAATATGGGTTTAGAATTGATCAATTATTAATTCCTATTTTTTCTATATATTTACTTATTTTGCATAGGAAAATAGATAAAAAATTCGGATGTATAGTTTTTGGGGCTCTAAATATATCTATTTTTTTTCCTTTGTTTTCAACATTGTTAAATTTAAATAATAGCGAACTATATATGATTAATTTTTCGAATTTTATAAAAGAAGCACAAAATATTTTAAAACCTTTTTTTATCTTCTTTTTGGATATTTTGGGATAAAATATTTTCATTTTAAAAAACAAACAATGCATTTATTTTTTAAAATCTCTATATTATTGGTTTTTATAATATCTTTTTTTAATGTATTGTTTAGTTTTATATATGGAATACATAATTTTTATAATATTTTTTTAGTAGAATATTATAAATTAAATTTAGAAGCTATTTCAAATATTAGATTTCCAGGTATTTTTGGAATGACATATACTGCAGGAATATGGTTTGTTTTTTATATGTATATAGCAATATATTATGATTATAATGAATTTTATAAGTTTTTGATTTTATTAATTGGAGTATTTGCTAATACTAAGGTCTTTTATTTATCGGTACCATTTATCTTAATGGAGTATTACTATAAGTATAAAATCAATACTAAATATAGTATAAAGAAAAAATTTAAATTTAAAAATATTATATATATTTGTTGTGGAATATTTTTTGTTATATTTGTTTTTGTTACTTTGAAAAATTTTAACTCGAAATATTTTTACACGTTATTATTAAGAAGTAAATCTATAATATTAAACGATCCTCTTGCTGGAAGAGGATACAATATTGTAGCTCAAAATATAAGATATATAATAAATAATAATTTTTGGCATGGCGTTGGTTTCTTAAAAACACCATATACTTTATTTAATTACGGTTTATGGGATAGTGGTTTTAATTATATGTTAAATTTTGGAGGAGTTATTAATTTAATATTCCAATCAATATTCTATATTTATTTATTTTGGGAAATATTTAAAACAAGCAGATATAAAATAATATCTTATATTTTTTTGATAAATTGGTATTTAATAAATTTAGGCACTTTAGCATTTTATGCTGAGAGAATATCAGATATAATATTTTTATATTTAGGGTTAGAATATGGATATTCTAAGTTAGCAATAATAAATAAAAAAAGATGAAGTAATAAATTTGTTAGAAAAAGTAACATTAAAGAGTTGTTTTTTAGCTAAATTCAAGTTGTAAAGAATAAAATAAATTGGTTCTTCCAAAGATATTTGATAAGAAATGTTAAGATAAAAGAAGAAGTGAAAGAAAAGAATAAACTGCGGTTTTACACCTGAAAATTAGAGAAGAAATAAGAAAAAGTCATTTTTTCATAGTGATGAAAAAATCATCGAATTTAATTGAAAAATTATTATCAGAGTCAATGTTATTAAGTTTGTGATTAAAAAGCATGAATACAAAATCAGGAGTAAAGTATTTTAAAGAGCCGTGAGGTCTGAGATTATTATAAAAATAGATACATGAAATATAGTAATTATAAATATCATCAATATTGTTGAATTCAATGAATGTATAGAATAATTCTACAACAGAAAGATAATACACAGTTCAATAAATTATCTAACTCTCCAAGAAAAAGAAGATGAAGTTCTAAAATTGTTAGAAAAAAGTAACATAACTTGAAATGCTATTTTTTTAGTTAAAGTTAGACTGTCCCAAATTTTAGGATAAGTGTATATATTTTTGGTAATGTCATATATATATATATTCAATTTGATAGTTATGCTTTTTATTCTTTTTGGATTTATTTATTTATTTTAAAATATGATAAATTTTTCAATAAACAAAAAATAGAATGTAAATTTTAAAATAGGTCTTTTACTGAAAATAAAAATATTGGAGGAATGATTTTGCTATATTATATATCTAATACAATTATATCAAATAAAATAATAAAATTGGAGAAATCTCAAATTTCTTTAGCTGGACAAAATAGGACAAAATATTTATTAAATATTTTTAATAAAAATGAAAGAACTAATTTTATTTCAGTAGCAATACCTAAAAAAAAAGGAATTTATTTTAAAAAAATTTATAAAAACGAGAATTATAAAGAAGTTTATTTGGGTAATATAGTCTTATTTTTTCCATTAAATTATATTTTTTCAATTATTAATTTGTTTTTCTTTTTGTTATTTAATATAAAAGAAGATGATATTATAATAACATATAATTTTAGACCTGAAATAGCCTTTCCTATATTATTAGCTAAAAAAATTAAAAAATTTAAATTAATAATTGAGTTTGAAGAAATTTATAGTTTTTTTAGTAAAAAATTTAAGTTTTTTCGTTTCTTAGAAATTTTAGGTATAAAAAAAGCTGAAGGGTTTATTACATGTTCTACAGAAATAAAGAGCTTTATAAGAAATATAAATAATAGTTCTCCTATAGTGTTAAGTTATGGTTATCCGTTTATTTTTAATAATATAAATGATTTGGGAAAAAATAAAAATAATAATATTCTATTATATTCAGGAAGAATTGATGAAGAGAGAGGTTTATTTAATTTTATTAGTATATTTAATGAATTAATAAAAGAAAATAAAAATTATAAATTATACATAACAGGTGATGGACCTTTAAAAGATAAATTAATTAGAATTACAAAAAAAATAAAAATATAAAATATTTAGGAATTTTAAAAGATTCTGAGTATAAAAAATTTATAATAGAAAATGTTGATATTTGCTTAAATCCTCAACCTGCGAAATCAAAATTTTCTAAAGTCTCATTTCCTTCAAAAATTACATATTATGCATCATTAGGAAAATGTATTGTTTCGACAAAAATGGAAGCCGCTTTAAATTCTCCATATAAGGATTTTATAAGTTTTTATGATGAAGAAAATAAGGAAAGTTTAAAATATGCAATAAAAAGATGTATTGAAAAAAATAAAGAAAAGAATAAAAATTTAAAAAAGATAGAAAAAATAATAGAAAATGAAAAAAAAGAAATACTAAAGTTGCTAAAATACGTTCAAGAAAGGAGTTAACTTAATGAAAACCGCAATAATAACTGGAATAACAGGACAGGATGGAAGTTATTTAGCAGAATATTTATTGGAAAAAGGATATGAAGTGCATGGATTCATCAGAAGATCAAGTAGTTTCAACACAAAAAGAATAGACCATATATATAAAGATCCACATGAAAAAAATACAAAATTATTTCTTCATTATAATGACTTAACAGACTCAACAAATATAATAAGATTAATACAGCAAATACAACCAGATGAAATATATAATTTAGCAGCACAAAGTCATGTAAAAGTAAGTTTTGAATTACCAGAATACACAGCAAATTCAGATGCATTAGGAACATTAAGAATATTAGAAGCAATACATTTGCTTGGATTAGAAAAAAAAGTAAAGTTCTATCAAGCAAGTACATCTGAATTATACGGAAAAGTACAGGAAATACCGCAAAACGAAAAAACACCATTTTATCCAAGAAGTCCATATGCAGTTGCAAAATTATATGCATATTGGATAACAGTAAATTACAGAGAAGCATATAACATGTTTGCATGTAATGGAATACTATTTAATCATGAATCAGAAAGAAGAGGAGAAACATTTGTAACAAGAAAAATAACAAGGGCAGCAACAAGGATATTAGTAGGAAATCAGAAAAAACTATACCTTGGTAATTTAAGCGCCAAAAGAGACTGGGGATATGCAAAAGATTATGTAAAAGGAATGTGGATGATACTACAACAAGAAAGACCAGATGACTATGTATTAGCCACAGGAGAAACACATGAAGTAAGAGAATTCTGTGAAAAAACATTTGAAACTCTTGGAATAGAAATAAAATGGCAAGGTGAAGGAATAAACGAAAAGGGAATAATCAAAAAAATAGATAGAAACAAAACAAAAGAAATAATAGAAAAACTAAAAGAAAAACATCCAGACCTAAAAGAATTTAAAATAAATACAGAACATCTAAAAGAAGGACAGGAAATAATAGCAGTAGATCCAAAATACTTCAGGCCAACAGAAGTAGATATATTGCTTGGAGATCCGACAAAAGCAAAAAAACAATTAGGCTGGGAACCAGAAACAAGCTTTGAAGAACTAGTAAAAATAATGACAGAATATGATTTGGGATTAGCGATAAAAGAAAAACATAGAAACGAATGGATAAAAGAATAATAACAAAATAAAAAATAGAAAAAATAACAAATAATAATCAATAACAACTAAAATAAACAAGGGGATGAATGAGTTGGAAAAAAATGCAAAAATATACGTAGCTGGTCATAGGGGATTAGTAGGATCAGCAATAATGAAAAAATTACAAAAAAAAGGATATACAAACATAATAACAAGAACACATAAAGAATTAGATTTAACAGACCAAAAAGCAACAAGAGAATTCTTTGAAAAAGAAAAACCAGAATACGTATTCCTAGCAGCAGCAAAAGTAGGAGGAATACTTGCAAATGACACGTACAAAGCAGACTTTATATATCAAAACATAATGATAGCAGCAAACGTAATAGAAGCATCATATAGATATGGAGTAAAAAAACTACTAAACCTTGGCTCATCATGCATATATCCAAAATATGCAAAACAACCAATGAAAGAAGAATATCTATTAACAGGAGAACTAGAACCAACAAATGAACCATATGCAATAGCAAAAATATCAGCAATAAAAATGGTGAGATATTTCAACGAACAATATGGAACAAATTTCATGAGCGTAATGCCAACAAACTTATATGGACCAAATGATAATTTCAATCTAGAAACATCACATGTATTACCAGCATTAATAAGAAAATTCTATTTAGGGAAACAATTAGAAGAAGAAAACTATGAAAAAATAAAAGAAAACATAGAAAAATATCCATTAGGATTTGGATTAGATAAAACAATAGATTTAGATAATAAAGAATCAATAATAAAAACATTAAAACAATTGGGAATAACAAAAGAAAGTATAACCTTATGGGGAACAGGAGAAGTATATAGGGAATTCTTATACGTAGATGACATGGCAGATGCATGTGTATATCTAATGCAAAATATAGAAGCAGAAGAAATGAAAAAAATATCATCAGATTATTTCGTAAATATAGGAACAGGAAAAGATATAACAATAAAAGAATTGGCAGAGTTAATAAAAGAAACAGTAGGATACACAGGAGAAATAATCCACGACACAACAAAACCAGATGGAACACCAAGGAAGTTGCTTGATGTTTCAAAGTTGCATGAATTAGGTTGGAAGTATAGGGTTGAGTTGAGTGAGGGGATTGGGAAAGTTTTGAAAGTGATTGTGGAGGATTAAGATGAAGATATTACTTATTCATAATAGATATAAAAATAAAAATATTGGAGGAGAAGATATAGTTTTTAATAGAGAACTAAATGCTCTAGAAAGTTTTCTTGGGAAAAAAAATGTTTTTTCATATGAAGTTTCGAATGATAATATAAAATATATGGAATTAGCAAAAAACATATTTTTCTCAAAAAAATATTATAAAATAATAAAAGAGATTATCATAAAGAATAAGATAGATATAGTACATATACATAATTTTTTTCCAATGCTTTCACCAAGTATTTTTAAAGCTGCAAAAGATGCAGGAGCAAAAGTTATACATACTTTACATAATTATAGATGGTGGTGTATTAAAGGAACTTTATATAGAGATGGCAAAGGAATTTGTGAAAAATGTGCAGTGAAAAAATTTAATTTAGATGCGATAAAACACAAATGTTATCGTAATTCGACTATACAAAGTTTTATAGCGGAAAGTGCATTCTATTTTTACAGAAAAAATGATATGATGAAATACATTGATTATTTTTTTGTATTAACAGAATTCCAAAAAAATAAGGTAATATCTTTGGGATTAGATAGAAATAAAATTATCATAAAACCTAATTTTAATGTTCCGTTGGATTCAAGCAATGAAATTCAAAATGTAAAGAAAAATGGTTATTTATTTATTGGAAGATTAGATGAGAGTAAAGGAATTAAAGAGCTTATAGAAAATTGGAAAAAATTACCTAAAAATTATGTACTTACTATAATTGGTGATGGTCCCTTAAAAACGTATGTAGAAATGAATACTTCTGAAAATATAATTTATTTAGGTAGAATTGAAAATGAAAAAATTAAAAAGTTTATAAAAAAGGCTAAGTTTTTGGTTCAATCATCAATATGGTATGAAACATTTGGTTTAACAATAATAGAAGCTTTTCAATTGGGAACACCAGTTATAGGATATAATATTGGAACAAGAAAAGATTTTATAAAAGATGGGTGGAATGGTTTTATTATATTCGATAAACAAAACTTTGTAGATGTAATAAAAAAATCTTATAATTTTGAAAAATATGATTTTTTAGTTAATAATTGTTTGAAGTTGGCAAAAGAATATGAAGAAGAAAAAGTTGTTAAAGATCAGATTAATTTATATAAGCATATTTTAAATGAAAATAGTTGGTGATAATAATATGGAAAATATAATTTTGTTTAGTTTTATATCAAAACAATTTTTTGAGTTATTTTTGGGAGACAAACTATTGAATTTGACCAGCAAAAAGTGGGCACCGAAAAGTTAACAAGGAAATAGTGTAATAAAATAAAAAAAGTGACCTACATGAGCAAAAATAGATAAAATTTTTTCTTTGCCAAATATGATGGTTCCATATACTAATATATTTCAAATAGTATATGTACATCAACCTCTTCTTTTTTTCGAATACAAATTTTCTTTTAAAGAAAATAGATTATTTTGGATTTATTAAAATATAATTAGTAAACAAATTTTTAAGTTTATAAAAAGCTAATAAGGATTGTACAAACTAAATGGTTTAGAAAATCTTATATGGAAAAAACAGAAGCAAATCCTAAAAAAATTGTAGTTATTCCACCTAAAATAAATATTAAAGTTAAGCAAATTTTTGTACCAACTGATGAAAAATTAAAAATCTTTTTTATCTTGTAAGAGGTGTTCAATACAAAAATTATAAAATAATGAAAATAAATATAGTTTAAATTTAAGAGATGAAATAAATATAATTTTTCTATAAAATTTATAGGAAAAATTCTAGGAAGAGAGTTTTTTATTTATATACAAAATCAGTTTTGTTCTTTCCTTTTTAATATAAAAATTTTTGTGTTACTTTTGCTTTTGTTAGAAGCAAAATTGCATAAAATAATAATATTAACTTCAGATATACCATTTTCATATGAAATTACAGACAAAATATAGAGAAATAGATATTTTTAATAATGATAATGTCAATATTATGGATAAAATTTGTTGGAGGGTTTTATGAAATTAAGAAATTTAATATTTAAAATAGGTATATTTTTTATAGCATTTGATAATCTTTTTTTTGCGCCATCAAATGGATGGGCAGCAATTTCACCGATAATTTTTTTTATATATATAATTTTAGATTATAAATCTCTTGTAATTTCGCTATTTAATAATTTAAAAATATTCAGTATTATATATTTTATGATTTTATACACTTTTTTAAATGATATATTTTATAATGTGGATGTAGGAAATCTGCTTGATTCAATAATATCTTTAATTTTGGGTTTTGCATTTTACTTGAGTTTATATGATAGATATATACTAAAAAAATATTCTTTAAAAAGAGATTTGAAAATATTAATAATGGGGTATAGTTTTTCTTTAATGTATGGAATATTAAAATATATAGCGTTAAGGTTCCAAATTATATATATTATAAAATTTCAAGAAATATTTGAAAAAAGATATTATCCACGTGTTTCATTTGGTTTTACTGAACCATCTTTTATTTCCCCTCATGTTTTTGGAATTTTATTGATATTATTTTTTAGTTTAGACGGAAAATATTACAAAAATGAAAAAAAAAGAATATTATATTTAATTTCCTTTTATGTTATTATAACCTTTGTATCAAAATCGTCTACTAGATTTTTTGTAGATTTATTTTTTATAAGTATAATATTATTAATAACCAAAATAAATATTAAAAAATCCTATAATATAATTTTAATGTTTATTTTCTTAGCATTAATTATGTTTTTTTATTCGGATTTAGAAAATGTATTAACTTATAATTTGAGAATTAAGAAGATCATTGATTATGGTATATATGCCGATGCCTCCTTAGCTTCGAGGTATTTTAGAATTAATTCGTCAATAAAAGGTTATCTACAAGATCCTTTAATAGCATTAATAGGAAAAGGAACAGGAAATTCTTCATATTTTTTAAAAAAGGGTTATTTAGGTGCATACCAAGAATATAAAAATGAGTATTTAAATGAAATTTTAGCATTAAAATATCGCAACCCAAATCAACTATTTTCTATGCCTATTAGATTAATAAGTGAATTTGGAATAATCTTTTTTTTAATATTATTTTTTAATCTTTTTGTTAAAAGTTTAAAATCAAGAAAAATAACCATATTTTTAATAATGTCATATATATATATTCAATTTGATAGTTATGCTTTTTATTCTTTTTGGATTTATTTATTTATTTTAAAATATGATAAATTTTTCAATAAACAAAAAATAGAATGTAAATTTTAAAATAGGTCTTTTACTGAAAATAAAAATATTGGAGGAATGATTTTGCTATATTATATATCTAATACAATTATATCAAATAAAATAATAAAATTGGAGAAATCTCAAATTTCTTTAGCTGGACAAAATAGGACAAAATATTTATTAAATATTTTTAATAAAAATGAAAGAACTAATTTTATTTCAGTAGCAATACCTAAAAAAAAAGGAATTTATTTTAAAAAAATTTATAAAAACGAGAATTATAAAGAAGTTTATTTGGGTAATATAGTCTTATTTTTTCCATTAAATTATATTTTTTCAATTATTAATTTGTTTTTCTTTTTGTTATTTAATATAAAAGAAGATGATATTATAATAACATATAATTTTAGACCTGAAATAGCCTTTCCTATATTATTAGCTAAAAAAATTAAAAAATTTAAATTAATAATTGAGTTTGAAGAAATTTATAGTTTTTTTAGTAAAAAATTTAAGTTTTTTCGTTTCTTAGAAATTTTAGGTATAAAAAAAGCTGAAGGGTTTATTACATGTTCTACAGAAATAAAGAGCTTTATAAGAAATATAAATAATAGTTCTCCTATAGTGTTAAGTTATGGTTATCCGTTTATTTTTAATAATATAAATGATTTGGGAAAAAATAAAAATAATAATATTCTATTATATTCAGGAAGAATTGATGAAGAGAGAGGTTTATTTAATTTTTATTAGTATATTTAATGAATTAATAAAAGAAAATAAAAATTATAAATTATACATAACAGGTGATGGACCTTTAAAAGATAAATTAATTAGAATTACAAAAAAAATAAAAATATAAAATATTTAGGAATTTTAAAAGATTCTGAGTATAAAAAATTTATAATAGAAAATGTTGATATTTGCTTAAATCCTCAACCTGCGAAATCAAAATTTTCTAAAGTCTCATTTCCTTCAAAAATTACATATTATGCATCATTAGGAAAATGTATTGTTTCGACAAAAATGGAAGCCGCTTTAAATTCTCCATATAAGGATTTTATAAGTTTTTATGATGAAGAAAATAAGGAAAGTTTAAAATATGCAATAAAAAGATGTATTGAAAAAAATAAAGAAAAGAATAAAAATTTAAAAAAGATAGAAAAAATAATAGAAAATGAAAAAAAAGAAATACTAAAGTTGCTAAAATATGTTCAAGAAAGGAGTTAATTTAATGAACGGTCTGACCCCCAGATTATTTCGTAAACATAGGAATAGGAAAAGATATAACAATAAAAGAATTGGCAGAGTTAATAAAAGAAACAGTAGGATACACTGGAAAAATAATCCATGACACAACAAAACCAGATGGAACACCAAGGAAATTGCTTGATGTTTCAAAACTTCATGAATTAGGTTGGAAGTATAATGTTGAGTTGAATGAGGGGATTAGAAAAGTAATCAATAAAATATAAGCTATATTATAAAGGTGGCGAATTTAATGGATTTTAATATGAAAAAAACTGTAAAAAGTTTTCTATATAAAAACGAAAAATTAAAAAAAATAATTGAGATACTTTTACTATTAAAAAATTCGCATATTTTACCTGAAACAGGAAAAAATAAAAAATATCCTAAAGTTATACAACTACCTATTACATATATGTGTAATTCAAAATGTATAATGTGTAATATACCTAATATGGATTCTACTAATGAAATAACTCCTCAAGAATTAGAAGAAATTTTAAAAGACCCTATTTTTAAAAAAGTAACTTCTGTAGGTATAAATGGAGGAGAACCCTTTTTAAAAAAAGATATCGAGAAATTTGTTGAGAAAGTTTTATTATTACCTAATATAAAAAGCTTGAATATTATAACTAATGGTTTTTTAACTTCCATTATTTTAGAAAAAACTAGAATTATATATGAAATGTGTAAGAAAAAAAATATATCGTTTCATATATCTTTTTCGTTAGATGGTGTTGGAAAAGTTCACGATGAAATTAGGGGAGTTCCAGGAGCTTTTGAAAAAACTGTTAAAACAATAGATGAAATATATGAAAATAAACATATGTACTGTGATTCTATAGATGTAGGATGTACAATAACCAAACAAAATGTTGATTATTTAATTCAGTTAGATGAATATGCTAAAATAAAAGGATATGATATAAAATATAGATTAGCTATTCCAAATAAAAGAATTGATAGCATATCAAAATTAGGAGATTTTAGTGTTTTTTTTGATACGAGAAAAAAACAAACAGCTAAAGAATTTTTTCAAATGCAAATATATAAAAGTAAAGAAATATCTGATAAATATAAATATTGGGCTATATATAAGTTTTTATCTGAAAAGAAACCGAAAAGATATCTAGGATGTTCATGGAAAGAAAACGGAATTACTTTGGATTCAAAAGGAGATATTTATTATTGTGCGGTAGAAAGTAAAAAATTAGGTAATATAAGAAATGAAAGAACAGGAGAAAAGATATTTTTTTCAAAAGAAAATTTAGAATATAGAAAATTTATTATTGATAATAAATGTAATCAATGTATACATGATTATTCAGGTAAACCAGAATTGAAGAATGTTATAAAATTTATTTTATTTTTGATTCGAGAAAAATTTTGGATAAACCAATATAAAGGGGTATGATTTTATGAAAAAAATATGTATAATTGGTTGGTATGGAACTGAAACACTTGGAGATAGAGCAATTCTTGCAGGATTGTTTTCTTTTTTTAAAGAAGTCTTTGGAGATTTTGAAATAAATTTAGGTTCTTTGTATCCAGATTATTCTGAAAGAATGTTATTTGAAGATAAAAGTTTGTATAAATATATTTTAGGTAAAAATTTAAAAATAAAAATGTTTAATTCTAAAAATAAAAAAGAATTAAAAAAGGCTATAAATAATTCTGATTATGTTTTCATGGGTGGAGGACCTATTATGCATATAGGTCCATTATATATGATAAATTATGCTTTTAAATATGCAAAAAAAATTAAAAAAAAAACTGGGATATTAGGTTGTGGAATAGGTCCGTTGTTTTCTACTGAATATAAAAAATTAGCTATAAAAATAATAAAAAATTCAGATATTATTATTTTAAGGGATGAAAAATCTAAACAAAATATTTTAAATATTTCAAATGAATTGGGAATAACTATTAAAAAAGATAAAATAAAAACTTCACTTGATCCTGCTACAAAGCTTGTTTTGGAATATAAAAGAAAAAATAAGGTATTTAATAATCCAAAAAATTATATAATTGTGAATTTGAGGGATTTTCCTTCAGAATACTCACAGAATGAAATTAAAAATAAAGTAAATAAAACATTGATTACATTTATTAAGGATTTATCTGAAAAATTTAATGATTTTCGTATCCTTTTGGTTCCAATGCATTATTATTTTATAGGAAATGATGATAGAAAATTTCTCAATAAAATAAAATTAAAGAATTTTGGATTGGATAATGTTGAAATTCAAAATGAAATCCTAACTTTAGAAGAAACTATGGAGCTTTTTAGGAATGCTTTTTTTAATATAGGTATGAGATTTCATTCTGTGGTATTACAAACTATATTAAGTGGAAAAAATTATATTTTAGATTATACTGAACCCCAAAAAGGAAAAATTTCAGGATTTATAAATGAAATTGATGAGAATGATTTTTATAATAATAGATATATAAACTTACAGCAAATCAACAATGAAAGTATTAATATAGATAAATTTATTATAAATGAAAATGAACAAAACAAATTAAATTTAGAAAAGTTGCTTAAAAAATTAGATATTTATATAGAAGAACTTAATAAATTATTGAGAGAGGGATAATATGAAAATTGTTCATGTGAGTACTTCAGATGTTGAAGGAGGAGCAGCGAAAGCTGCATATAGATTGCATAAGGCTTTATTAGAACGTGGAATAGAGTCAAAGATGTTAGTTATGTCTAAAAAAACAGATGAATTATATATAGATGTAGCTAAAAATAATTATATGGAAAAATACTTTTTTTCTAATATTAGAAAATTGAATGAAAAAGTTATTTGGAATAAGTTTAAAAATAGAGAGAATCCTATATTATTTTCTAGTGGAAAATTTGGTATAGATATAACAAAACATCCATATATTTTAGATGCAAATGTTATTCATTTACATTGGATTAATGCGAATTATATTTCTGTAAAAACATTAAAAAAATTAAAAATGTTAAATAAAAAGATAGTATGGACATTTCATGATATGTGGCCTTTTACAGGAGGGTGTCATTATAGTTCATCTTGTAGAAAATACGAAGAAAAGTGTGGTAATTGTCCAATTCTTAAAACAAATAATGAAAATGATATAACAAGAAAAATTTGGAATGAAAAAAATAAAATATTAAAAGATTTAGACATTACGGTAATAACTTGTAGTAATTGGTTAGGTGAGTGTGCTAAAAAAAGCTCTTTGTTCAAAGAAAAAAATATTTATGTAGTTCCAAATGTTTTAGATAATAAAATTTTTAAACCTATTGATAAAAGTTTTGCAAGAGAGGTATTAAATTTAGATAAAAATAGAAAATATATTAGTTTTGGAGCAATGAATTCTACAAGTGATCCAAGAAAAGGTTGGAAATATTTAAAAGAAGCTATTACTTTATTGAATGAAAAAAATCCTAAAATTAAAGAAAAACTAGAATTATTAGTTTTTGGTACAAGTCATTCTAAAGATATAGAAGAATTACCGTTTAAAATAAAGTTTATGGGGAAAGTATACGATGAATATACACTTTCATTATTATACAATGCATCAGATGTTTTTGTAGCTCCATCATTAGAAGATAATTTACCTAATACTGTACTTGAAAGTTTACATTGTGGAACGCCAGTTGTTGCTTTTAATATTGGAGGAATGTCAGATATGATAATTCATAAACAAAATGGATATTTAGCAAAATATAAAGATTCTGTTGATTTAGCAAAAGGAATCGATTGGTGTTTAAAAAATTTAAATAGCGTATATATAAGAAATAATTTTAATAAAGAGCAAGTTTTAAACAAATTATTGCATATTTATAAAATGGGATAAATTATATGCAAATATAAATTTTTGAAATAGAGGTATGAATGTATGGAAACAAGTAGAGAATTTTTAAAAAGATTAGGTGCATTTTCAATTGGACCAATTGGAGCTGCATTATTAGGTTTTATCAATGTTCCCCTCCAAACATGGTTAATTGATCCGACTCAATTAGGGAAAGCTTCTATGTATTCTATGGCGTTAGGGATATCTTCACTATTTATATATTTAGGTTTTGATCAGGCATTTGTAAGAGAATTTAATGTAGAAAAAGATAAGAAGAATTTGTTATGGAATAGTTTTATTATTCCATTTTCTTTTTCTATCATAGTTATGATAACATATTTATACTTTTATGAACCTATTTCAAAATTATTATTTGGTTCTGTAGAAGAATATATAATAAAAATATTAGCATTTTCATTACCTTTCTCTATATTTAATAGATTCAATAATTTAATTATAAGAATGAAAGAAAAAGCCAAATTATTTTCGTTTATTCAGTTACTTAATAAAATTATTGGATTAATTTTAACGATTGTAATTCTGTTATTTTTTAATAGGAATTTTAAAGGGATTATCCAAGCACAATTTTTGACATTAATTCTTACAGCTACTATAACTACTTTTATTAATTATAATTATTGGTTTTATCAATTTAAATTTGACAAAGAATTAATTAAACAACTTATGAAATTTGGATTGCCAATTATTCCATCTTCAATAATATTATGGTTATTAAATTCAATGGATAAAATAGCTCTTAGAATATGGGCTGATTTTTATTCAATTGGATTGTATTCAGCAGCTTTTAAAATAGTAGGGATGATTATTATTATTCAAACAGCTTTTCTTTCGTTTTGGCCTCCAACAGCATATAGATGGTATGAAAATAAAGTAAAAATAAAAAAATATGAAGAAGTTAGTAATAAATTAAATAGTATTTTAACTATTTTATTTGCTTTAGTAGTTTTGCTTAGAAATTATATAGTATTACTTTTATCTCCCGAGTATAAAGATGCAACAATAATAATTCCATTTTTACTTTTTTATCCAATTATGAATACATTATCAGAAACAACTCAAATAGGAATAGGTTTTACAAGAAAAACCTATTATAATATATTAATAACAACAGTTGCCGGTGGAGCTAATATAATTGGTAATTTTTTATTGGTTCCAAAATACGGAGCGCTTGGTGCATCAATTTCTACAGGTCTTTCTTATATAATATTTTTCTGGATGAGAACTATAATTTCAAACTTAATATGGGAAAAAATGGCTATAAAAAAACATTTTATTTCGATATTATTGATGGTAATTATGGCATCATTAGCAGTTGTTTATAATAATTTTGGCATAGATTTTATAATGTTTTTGCTAATTATTGGATATCACTATAAAGAAATAATTTGGGGATATAATTTAGCAAAGGAAATTTTACTAAAAAAATCTTAAAATATAAAGGTATTCTATGCCATATACAAACTTCTAGAGTTTTAATCTTTGGATCTTTAGAAATCATTGTCGCTATCAATCTCTACAAAAAACTCAAACATAATTTGAAGTAAAATCAATTGCCCCATCAATCCTCCCACAGCTTCTGCTGTGGGGTTATCTGAATTTGATTTGTGAAAATGTTCTTTAGTTATTAGAACTTTCATGATCAGAAGTTGTAGTCATTTCTTTAAAGTCCGCCTCCTAATCCACCAACCCATTATAATCTCCTAAACCTCTCCATACTCTATCTTATTCCACAAAATCTTCATATAATTTTCCAATCAATATTTGTGAATAATTTCTTTATTTAAGGTGCTAATATTTTATTATAGAAAAATTTAGTTTTAGAGAATAAATATATTTTAGATATTATATAAATCAGGTTAATTTTTTACATAAATATTTGAACTTTGTATAATTTTTGTAGTCTAAATGTATAAATAAGGAATATTAGGTTAAATTTTTAGATAAAACAATATAGTTATATTTCCAGAAAGAATATAAGTTTACAACTTTATTAACTATAGTAAATCTATGAGGATAGTAATATTAGGTGCATTTTTAATGCAATCAAATAAATATAATCGGGGGTGGTTGGATTGTTTTTTTTTAGAAATTTAGATGAAAAAACAAGAAGAATTATGTTGGAAGAGTTAGAGATGGATATTGATAAAAGAACGTTGTATATAAGTGAAAGGTTAAATGGAGATGGAAAAAAAGAGTATCCAAATTTATTAAGAGAAGCTATTGAATCTGGAAATGAGCAGACATTAGCTAATAGCTTAAAAGATATGTTTAATGAAAAAGAATTAAGAAAAAACAAATCTGTTAAAATCCCACGTAATGCAAATATAATTTTAGCAGAAGGAGAGTTTAATAAATTTTATATAAGAGCGATTTGTATAAGAGCTTTAGAAGAAGGTAAAAAATTAAGAATTTATAGAGCCAAAGAGGTTAAAAAGCCAAGGAATGAATCTAATGCAAAAATTGGAGAGTTTATTACTGATCCTCAAAAACTTTTGAGTTGTTTAAGAGATAATAATTTTGAATGTCTGCAAGAAATGGTCCCAACTGGTCCAAACTCTGGTTTAAGTGTTGAGTTGGTAGATTAATACCAACTAAATAAAATCTTCAATAGTTAATCTTAAACATTCTATAGTTTAGAGAATAAAAGTGAGATGATAGAATGGGTATTAAAAATGAGCATATAACCATTAAGAAAATAGAAATTATAAATGAATTCGATAATTTTTTAAATAATTATTACAATTATTATAATGGAGATATTATAAATTGCTCAAATGAAATGTTTATGTCAATTATTATAGAAGGAAATAAGAAAGTTGATTTTTATGTTCAATCAGATTTAACCTGTATAAAAATTAAAAATTCTATTTTTTTGATTAAAAAAAGATTAGATATTTTTGAAATATTATTGTTTTATTATTTGAAAATTGAAATAGATGATTGGAAGATAAATGACGTTTCTGAAAGTAAAATACAACGGTTTTTATCCATATTTTTACATCTATTAGCTCATTTTAAAGCAACTGATAAGAATAAAAATGATGAAATTATTAATTTTTTAAACAAAAATTTTTCAGATGATTTGTTAAATTTGATTATTTCATATATTGAATTTCCTATACAAATAAGTTTGATATAGTAGAGCAAATTTTTTTGATTTAAGATAAAAATGGAATGCCGAAAAATAAAAAAATGAAATGGAGGTATGAGCATGGATCATAAATATAAAAGTATCTTAAAAAAAATAGAATCAGAACCAGCTTTTATAAAAAATGATTTTACACATGAAACTATTTTTGATGATATATTATGTGGTATATATAAAAGATGTATAAATAAAGAAGATCCAAATATAAAATTTTGGTGTTTAGAAACAAGTGAAGAAACATATTATTTTAATGAACCATTAACTAGGAAAGAATTATCTAAATTTTGCGAATTAATAAAAAAATATCGAATTTGCATAGTAGATACTGAAGATAATTTAAAAATAATAATATTAGAAAATAAATGTATAGATTAAAATAAATCATAAATTCTTTTTCGGTCTGACCCCCGGATATTGGAGAAAAGATAGGAAAAAGTCATTTTTTCACAGTGATAAAAAAATCATTGAAATTAATTGAATTATTATTATTTAAATTTGTAGTAAAAAGATTAAACATAAAATCAAGAGTAGAATATTTCAAAGAACCATGAGGTCTGAGATTATTATAAAAATAGATATATGAAATATATAATTATAAATACCATCAATCCTCCCACAGCTTAGTCTGTGGGAATTATTAAAGTTAAATTGTGAAAATGTTCATTAGTTGTTAGAATTTTCATAATCAAAAATTGTAGCCATTTTTTTAAGTCCCTCTCCTAATCCACCAACTCATTATAATCTCCTAAACCTCTACATACTTTATCTCGTTCCACAAAATCCTCATGTAATTTTTCAATCAATAATTGTGAATTATTTCTTTAATTTAGCATATCATTGATTAATTCAGAGTAAAGGGATAATTAACTCTTAAGATAGATGAATTTTTTATTGAATAAGATGGTAGAATATATGCGGTGTTTGTATAGAAATATGTATAAAGAAAATAAATAAGATAATTCTTTGTTTTTGGAGGTAGATGATTATGGAAAATGAAGTGATGTTTGAAGAGATTGTGGAATATGAAGATTATAAAAATTGGGCAAAAAAGGATAAGATTAATTTTTTAAATGAAAAGTTTGGTACTAATAATAGCATATTAAAAGGAACTATCCAACTTGCAAGTAGTGAAAAATATTTTTTGATAACTAATTTGAGAAATATAGAAAATGATATTATTATTAATCCTTTCAATAATGAGATTTTAAGAAATACGATTTGTTTGTGTGAAAATGTAGATAGTTTTTTATTAAAGAGAAATTTGAAGGTTGGAGATGAAGTAATTTTTAAATTTACAATTCCTTTTTCTCAACATGAAGATAAAAATAAACTTATAATTGCAAAAAGTAAGACAGTTTATAAGGTTACAAATATTATGGAGATTTTGGATAATATAGATAATAACGTTAAAGAAAAAGAAATTTTTAGCGCAGTGAACTTAATAGAATTTCTAGAGCAAATAAGAGAGAAAGATTTTGGAAATAAAATAAATTCTATTATTAATGAGAGAATATTGTTGGTAAATAAAAATATAGATAATTATTTGAAAGAAATAAAAAATAAGATTCAGACCCAAGAAGAAAGATTAAAAGAACTTGAAAATATAGTTAGTGAAAAAGAATTTGAAATTAAAGAGCTTGAAATTTTAAGAAATAAATATATTGAGTTGGGTATTTTGAATGAGGATAATGTTAATGAAAAAAAAGAGGAGATTATTAAAGAAGAATATATAGATATTAAAGATAAAAAAGAGCAAATTGATTATATACAAAAATATTTAGCGTTAAATAAAGGATTGTATTATGATGATCATATTTTAAAACGTTTCTTTTTGGCTCTTCATACTAATCAAATAATAATTTTAAGTGGTGAGCCCGGAACTGGTAAAACAAGTTTAGTTAGAGGATTTTCAGAAGCAATTTCTGCAAAACATAAGATAATATCTGTTCAGCCTAATTGGACTGATAATCAGGATTTATTAGGGTTTTATAATCCAATAGAAAATGTTTATGTTCCAACACCTTTTTTAGATGCTATTATTGAAGCTAAGGAAAATCAGGATAGATTGTATATATTATGTTTAGATGAAATGAATTTATCTCATGTTGAGTATTATTTTTCTGAATTTTTAAGTAAAATTCAATCAGATAAAATATTGGATTTATATAGTAAAAAGATTTATGATGAGAATTTGAAAGAGTTAAATATGAAATGGGAAAAATATTTAAAATATGAAAATAAGGAATCTTTAAAGGAAGAACTTTCAAATGAAGAATTCAATGAATTTTTAGCTCTTAAAAGAAGATATAATTTGTTAAAAAAATATAAGGCTCAAGTGGAAATACCTGATAATATAAGATTTGTTGGAACTGTGAATAAGGATGAGACTACAAAGAGTTTAAGCCCTAAGGTTATAGATAGAAGTTTTGTTATAGAAGTTAAGGAATATGATGAGAATTTAGTTTCTAAATTTTCTGAATTAGAAAAGGAAAATTATCAAAAACGGTTATATTTAAAAGAATCAGATTTTAAAATGGAATCTAAAGATATTTTGGACGAAATAAAAGAAGAGTTGGAGGAAATAAAATTAATATTTAAAAAAATGAGGGTTTATTTAAATAATAGATTTGATAATCAAGTAAAACAAATTTTAGGAAATGATTATATTGACAGAGATGATTTGTTAGATTATATAATTTCAAGCATGATTTTACCTAAAATAAATATAAGTATTAATGAAAGAAATGAACAAATAATCGATGAAATATCTAAATTGTTGGAAAAAACTAAAGTATCAAAAGTTATTTTTGATGAGATGAAGGAATTTGCAGAAACAGAGTATATACTTACCTTCTGGAGGTAATTAGATGAAGTTAATAAGTTTTATGATGAATGTTGATAAAAATTTAAAAAGGATTGAATTTTTGGATAAGGGAAATTATAAAAAAGGGACGATATTAGGGGAAGATAATAAAGAATTTTGGGTAACCTATACCCATTATAGGGTTAATAGTAAGAGGTATAGATTAGGATTTAGTATTGTAGATTTAAGCGACAAAGATTATGAAGTGTATATTCTTGATTCAGAAAAAGAACCTATTAATAAATTAACATCAATATCTGGTAAAGGAATTAAGATATTTTATGATAGTAATGATAATAATGACCCAGATGTTGGAAGCAATGCATCTGGAGTTTTTTATGTGGGAGTTTTTGAAAATGGGGAAAGGATTTATGTTTCACCTCCTATATATGTTTTGCCTTCCTCTTTGAGTTATGGCGATTACTTGGAAATGATAAATGATTTAATACAAATAAATGAGCATTTGATAGAGGATAATAAGTCAAAAGTTTTTTTAGCAGGTAAAGGGGTACAAAATTTAGTGGAAATAGGAAAAACCTTGGATGATATGAAAAAGGTATTAGAAAAAATAAATGCTAATCCTGCAGCGTCTTTAAAGGCAATACCTGCAAAGATTAAATATGATCCAAAGAAAGCAATAAGTCCAAAAATTTTAGTAGAAAAGAAGATGTATCCATTTAAAAATAAATTCAAAGGTCAAATGAAAGTAGAAAGTGTTGACATTTATGAAAATAAAATTATTAAATATTTATTGAATTTATTAAAGAAAAAGATCGAATTATATATTCAGTCGTTGAATAATTATAAGGAACAAAAGAAGAGAGAAATTGATATAATAAGAGAACAAAATAAAAAAGAAATAGATTTTGATAGTGAATTAGGGAAAATTGAGAAAAAATTGATAGATATCAAAGAGGATATTAAAACTATTATAAAAAATAATAGGAGTTTGGAAAATATAGATAAGGATAAAGATATTAAAATATCTTTTGATATATATAAGAAAGCTTCCATTCCTAAGAGTAGAGTAAATGGTAAGATAGAGGATAATAAAGTAATTTTATATTGTAATTTTATTACAAAAAGAGAAAATAGATTTATTTCCTTAGAAAGAAGTTTTTATTCTTATGCAGTTTCACCATTTGAAAATTTTCAACAGTCAAGATTTAATGCTGAATCATTTATGTTAAAATTTGAAACGTCAAATTTGAATGAATTAGTTTTCTTTATAGATGAAGTTATTGAAAGAGAAGACTTTAAAAATCCTATAAAAATAAAAGCTTTAGCTAAACGAGAATATTATGATAACAATGATCCATTATGTGTGAGAGTTATGAAGAATTATACTTATGGAGATGGTTCACCGGTTAAAGAATATTATATTAATATAAAAAAGATATATTCTCTAAATAATAAAAAAGTACCAGAATATAGTGAAGAAGAAATAGTAGAAAAATTAGCTCCATATTTAAATGATAATTATGAGTCTATTGTGGAAAATAAAAGATTTTTAGAATTGTATAAGAAAAAAGAAGATAATCTTAGTTGTTATGATGATAAAATAAATGAATTAAAAAAGGCAAAAAGTCGTCTTGATGAGATATTGAATTTAGATTTATTTAAAGAAGTAAAAGAAGAGAAATTAATTTTAAAACCAACACAGATATTTACGAATGATAATAATTATAAGAAAATTTGGCAATATTTTAATGCACTAAACAAGAAGATTTATTTTATACATGATTTTATTGATTCAAATATGTTGTTAAATGAAAAAAGTTATTTAATAAAGAGTACTCATGAAATTTATGAATATTGGACTTTTTTCAAAATGATAGATGTGCTTATTTCTGAATTAAAATGGAGATTAAAAAATAAAAATGAAGTTTTAAATAATTTAAATAAATATATGCAATGGGATTATTTTCAGGGAAATTTAAAAGCGAAATTAGAACATGATTTAAAAAACAATGAGAAAATAGACCTTGTAATATATTTTAATAAAAATATAAAAAGTAATGATGGAAAAATACTTAGACCAGATTTTACTTTTGAATTTAGAAAGGATAATAGGAATTGTATTGTTTATCTTGATGCAAAATATAGGAATTATAGAGAACAAGGAAAAGAGCAATGGTTTAAAGATATAAAAGATGTTGCAATAGATAAATATACAAAAAAATTTAGAGATACTGAAAATGAACCAATAGCATCTTTTATTGTACATCCAGATACTAATAATGAATGGACTTTTTATGGTGGATATCTTGATGATAAATTAGAAAAAAAATTTGATATGGAAGGAATTCCACCGGAACACAAGTTTGGAATATTTGCATTTACACCTAATAATATTCAATATTTTAAAAATTTTATAAAAATGATTCTTGAATATCATTTAGAACTTTATAATTATTGTTGGAATTGTGGAGAAATAGATAATATAGAAATAAAAGTTGAAAAAACAATGGGGGGATTTAATAAATATCATTATACGTGTAAATCGTGTGGAGAGTTTTGGGTAAAAAACCATTGTGAAAAAGAAGGCCATTCATTAATTAAACATTTGTTTAATTATCATACTCCAGATACAGATAAAAAATATCCATGGTATGTTAAATGCCCTAGATGTGGTAAAAATGATAATGGTGAAAATACAACAGTTTTTGAGGAATTATGTGAATTTCCAACATTTGATCCTAACATTTTATAAAATTTATAAAAATCAAAATTTTGAAGTATAAATAATCCTCACAGTAATTGCTGTGGGGATTATTTATATTAAATGTGTGAATTATTTCTTTATTTTAATATATCAGTGATTAATTAATTTCCTGCAACTAAAAAATTAAATTTTAAGTTTAGGTAAATTTTTTATTGAATTTGGTGGTAGAATTTTTATGTATGAAAAATTTGTTTTATGGAGACCAAATTAACTTTAATTTGTGAATATTATAGGAGTGATTTTATGGGAAAGAAATTGCTTTTTTTAAGTAAAAAAAAAGAAAATTGAAGTTGAATCTGATAATAATGATATTTTAGATTTGTTTAGTGTGTTTGAAGGGGATATGTCTTTGAAATTATTTATTGATGAGGAAGAAACCGATTTATCAAATGATAAATATAACATTATAAAAGACTGTATATAGTAAAGTAAATTTAATATTTTTATAAATATTTGGTTTAGTATTTATTATGATATAATAAATAAAAAAGAATGAATCAAATAGAGGTGTACATATGAAGTTGGAAATAAATACCAGAGAACAACTTTATGAAATAATAAATGAAAAGATGGTAAAATCTTTAAAAGGGCGAAGATATGAAAATTTGGAATCGGCGATTCCAAAAGTTTATGTATTGGAAACAAGTAGTAATTTGGATGAAAATATATTTTTTGATTATATGAAAAAAGAATTTACAAGTAGAATGGATGCTAATTTAAGTTATTTTGATGATAATGAATTAATAGAAATAAAAATAGGAGACACGTATTTTTATGCAGATCCATATTTGTTTTATGACTTGGAAAATGCAAGGTTTAGATTTGTTCCGATTTTTACTTTGGCGCATTCGCAAGTTTCGGATTCCATTATTGGGAGTTTAATAAAGAAGTCATTTTTCTTTGATTATCAATGGCTTGATTTCAATGAATCTGATGATGAATATGATGAATTTATTGTTGGGATATCGAGTTCTTTTCCTGGAGAACTAATTGCAAATGAAGAGAATGTAAGTTTTTCATTGGAATCAAATTCTAGTAAAGCTTTTATAAATAATTACAAAAAGATTGTTAAGCAATTACCGTTGAATAAGGTTAAAATAAAATATTTTCTTTCAAATCCCGAATCAACACATATAATAGCTTATAATAATGGAAAGATAACTTTTTATGGCAATGATTTTGAAGAAGTTAAAGAATTTTTTAAAGTTAAAACGAAAAAATATTCGGATGAATTGTTTGAAATAGAAAAGCTGGCGTATAACTATGAAGGAGTTTATATAATTTTTGACAAAGAAAAGAAATTAAAAGAAAAACCGGAGAATTTTTTGAAAAGATTGAATGATAATAATGAATTAAAAGTAGTATCTTTTCAAATATTTTCTGATGAAGACGAAGCATATGGTGTATTTTCAGATATGCATGTTGGTGGAAGTTTAGCAATAAATGTTTATAGATTTGGTCTTCAAATTTTAATAAGGCCGGGTACTTGTTCTAATACTGTTAAGCGAATACTGAATTTTATTAGAAAAAATTATGATCCATTATGTAAATTATATATTAGCGAAAAGGAGGTTTTTAATATTTTAGATTATGATTATAAATACGAATAACGATTTTCAAGAAGAAAAATTTTTTAAAGAATTAAGGAGTATGAATGCTTTTTATACAATGTTAAAAAAGCTAACTTCTTTTTTAGAAAATAAAGGAATAAAATATTTTCTTGCATATGAACCAAAATTTTCAAAGATAAATCCAGATGCAGCATTAAAAATTAAAGAAAAGGGTAAATATATACTTTTTCCAATTGAATATAAAGATTCTGGTAATATTGAAAATATATTTAAAAATGAACAGCTTAATGGTTATTTTTCTATTAGTTATGAAAAACTAAAAAGTGCAGGAATAAGGATTACGAAAAATGTAGAAGAATGGGAACTTTTATTGATTATAAGAAGTGGTAATTTAAGCTTTGAAGAAATAAAAAATAAAATAAACGATATAGTGGAAGAAAATGAAAATTTTGGCGTATTTAAATTAAATTATAAATATAATAATCCTTTGATCAAATTAGAAATTTTTAATGAATCAAAATACGAAGTTATTAACGAGTTTTTTGATAAAAAAAATAAATTTTTTTATACCCCTATGTGTTATTTTAATTTTAAAATGGGGTTTGATGCATATAAAAAAGAAAATGCCTCAATCTTTTTTTCTTTGCTGGTAGGATATTTATTTAAATTAAGCTGGTGGAATGAGAATAAAGAATTTAATATTGTTGATGTTTTAGAAGAAAATAGAAGTCCATCTTGGGAAATAATAAAAGCTTCATATCAAAGTGGGAAGTTTTTGAGGTTTATTGATAAGCAGGTTGATGAAATTCTTGTGAAATCAAAATACCTGAAAAGATGTGAAGAAAAGGCAATTAAAGTTGGAGATATAGATATATTATTAAATTCATATAAGATAAATCCAGAAAAAAATCTCAATAATCCACGAACTCAGAAAGCTCTTATTAAAACAATTACAAAAAAACTTGACAAATCATATTTTGAAAGAAATTATGTAGACCAACTACCATTATTTCAAATAAAAAATAGTCAAAACATTTAATTGTAAATATTTATGGAATTATTTAAAAGTTAGACTTTAATATAAATCGCTCCCACAGCGGAAGCTGTGGGGTTATTTGAAATTAAATTTGTGAAAATATTCTTTAGTTATTAAAATTTTCATAATCAGAAGTTGTAGTTTTTTCTTTAAAGTTCCTCTCCTAATTCACCAACTCATTATAATCTCCTAAACCTCTGCATACTTTATCTCATTCCACAAAATCCTCATGTAATTTTCCAACCAATATTTGTGAATAATTTCTTTATTTTAATATATCATTGATTAATTAATTCCCTGCAACTAAAAAATTAAATTTTGAATTTAAGTAAAATTTTCATTGAATTTGGTGGTGGAATTTATAGGATGGAAATTTTGAAATAATAGGGGAATTAAGAGTGAGTAAAAAATTAATAGAAATGGTCATTGCTCTTGTGAAAGTAGAAAGAAATATAAAAAGTGTCATGGAATGTATGAATAAGTAGAATTATAAATTTTTAGAAGGTGTTAGAATGCAAGAAATTATAGAACACAGTATTTTTCTGGAAATAATTTTAATGTGGATACTCCCTGTAATTATAGTTGAATTTTCTTTTATACGA